>NZ_JBHXVK010000010.1:0-149018 GCF_042672305.1 Gordonia sp. NPDC127522 | reverse complement strand
GACACGGGCACGCTCGATCCCAAGCAACTTCTGCAGTACTCTGACAGTGCGCAACGCCCACTCCTTTAGGTATTGATCTTCGCAACTCAAAACCTAAGTGGGACTGGGCGTTGCGTGCGTTAGGCTCGCGGATAGGAGCCCACTTCAAGGTCAGAAGAGCCACATTTTGGCGAGTAGCTTGGTGTCATGCCCTCGATCACCGAGCTCCGTGACACCCTCATCTCACTGCCGTCACCACCCGACGACGGTAGTGGCCGCGCGCTGCACGAGCGGCTCGACGAGCTGCGGGTGCTGCGCAACGTGCTCGATCACCAGATCGCCGTACATACAGCACTTTTCGACGCCACGGGTGCCGCAGTACGGGCGGGGTCGACCACACGGAACGCGTTGATCGAGATGGGCATGCCACCCGCGGCCGCGTACCGTCATGTGCGTATCGCCGGCGGGTTGGGGTTGGTGCCGAAGGTTGCCGACTGCGCTGCCGAGGGTTATCTGTCTGCTGAGTGTGTCGACGCGGTGATCCGTGGGATCACTCTGGTGGACAAGCGTTCCGCGTCAGCGTTGTCCGACGACGACCGGTCAACGTTCGAGAGCGAGTTGCTCGCGCAGGCGTTCTCCGGAGCCACCCCCGGCGAGATCGACGACCACGCCCGCGGGATCGCCACTCGTCTGGCCGCCACCGACCCCGCCGCCGTGCCGGCGGCCGATGATGCGTCGCTGAACACCGTGCACACCCGCATCACCGACGACGGGCGGGTCGCGATCGCCGGAGATGTGACCGCGGTGATCGGAGAGAAGTTCGTGTCCATGATCGACGAACGGTCCTGTCCGCGTCCCGAACCCGACGGCGCTGCCGACCGTCGAGGCGCCGCCGAGCGACGCGCCGATGCACTAGAACTGTTGTTGGATCAAGCCGCGATCGGCGCGGCGATGACCACCGCCGGAGCACCACGCACCCAACTGCTGGTGACCATCCCCGCCGACGGCGCTGATCCGGCACGGCTTCCGTGGATGGGTGCGGTGTCAGAATCGACGACACGGCGCCTGTCCTGTGATGGCGGGGTGGCCGAGATCGTCCTCGACGACGAGGGGGTGCCGTTGCGGATGGGCACCACGAAACGACTGTTCCCCCATCACCTGCGGCAGGCGATCATCGTGCGCGATCGGTGTTGTGTGAAATGCGGGGCGCCAGCCGCGCATTCACAGGTCCATCATCTGGTCCACTGGGTCGATGGTGGTCCGACCGATCTGGACAACGGGTGCCTGTTGTGCCAACGCTGTCACACCCAGGTCCATCACCACGGCTGGCAGGTGGTGATGGGTCCCGACCGGCACCCCCGGCTGATTCCGCCCGCCGACATCGACCCGAAACGCCTACCCCGACCCGCCTACAACCGACGCACCATGCGACTCGACGACGCCCTCGTATAACCGCACCCGCTCACGAGACCTTCGGCGTCGACCCCGGCGCCACACGACCCTTGACAACTCCACAGTGTGAAACCTCCTTCTGCTTAACGGGATTCTGTAACGAGCAATGGCGTATACCCGACGCTCCATGGGGAGCAGTGGGCCCGCGCCTCCGAAAGCTCAGGGCGCTCCTCAGGAGCGGGGAGACGTCCCGCCGCAAGCTTCGGGCGCTAGGCGGCGGGGGTGTATCGCTCGCAACCTCAAGAGAGTTTGCGGCGCAAACCGGACACTTGTGCCTACCTTGGATCACATGACACCCACACGCATCTCCGGTCCGATCACCTGGCTTGCCGTGTTCCTGGCGGTCGCGCAGGTGGTCGCCCCCGTGGTCCCGTTCTCCGGCTTCGGCGCCTCGCCCAACGAGTCGACCACAGATCTGTTGATCACCCCGGCGGGCTACACGTTCTCGATCTGGAGTCTCATCTACCTGCTGTCGATCGTCTTCGCCGTCGCCGTGGTGTGGAAAGGTGCCACCGGGACCGACGACCCGCGGCGTCTGCTCATCGACCTCGAAGTCGCGTTCGCCGGCGCTGCGCTGTGGATTCTGGTGTCGGCGGGGGAGTGGACGTGGGTGACACCGATCGTGCTGACGGTCATGACGGTGGTCCTGCTCGACGCGGCCCGTATCGCCGCGAGACCGGCCGACGACGCGGCGCCCCGGTGGCTCACGGTCCTGACCCGCATCCTCGTCGGTGTCTACGCGGCATGGGCCACCGCGGCGGTCTTCCAGAACTGGGCCGCCGCGATCGGTGCCGACGTCGCCGACCCTCGGTCCCTGGGATGGCAGCTGACCATCCTGCTGGCGTGTGCTCTCGCCGGGCTGGCCGTCACCGCTGCTGTCGGGTCGGTGCTCGTCGCGTACCCGCTCACGTTGGTCTGGGCGTTCGGCGGAATCATCGTGGCCGCCAAGGGCGAGACGACGGCAGTCGTCGGCGTCGCGATCGGGACGATCGTGGCGCTGGCCGTGACAACGGTCGTGATCACGGTACTGCGGCGTCGGGCGGGTGTGCCCGCTCCTGCCGCGGCACGATAGGCGGGACCGATACTCGAGACCTACACCACCGATTCACGGATCGCCGACTACATCGACCGCTGGTCGTCGACGCTCGTGCGGTCCCGGCCCCGGGGACCCGGTACCACCGCATGAATCCCCGACTGCGCCGCTGACGCGATCATCCGTTCGGTGAGTTCGGAATCGGCCTGTGCGCGCAGCGGATCGGCGACGTCGCGGTCCCATACCGTGCGGCCACCCACCACGACCTCGCGTAGGTTGCGCAGTCCGCAACCGAGCACATAGGTGGCGACGGGGTCCCAGATGGGGCCGAGGTGGGGGGACCGGGGGTCGACGACGAGCAGGTCCGCGAACTTCCCGACCTCCAGCGAACCGACCTTGTCGGCCACGCCCATCGCCGACGCCGACCCGAGCGTGTGCAGGGTGAGCATGTCGACGGGGGTGAGAATCGCGGCGTCGCTGTGCTTTCCGCGCTGCAGGAACAGCCCGGTGCGCATGTTCTCGAACGGGTCGGACACGTCGGTGCACGACTGGTCGTCCACACCGACGCCGACGGTCACCGAATCCCGTAGCAGGCGGGGGATGTCGGCGATGCCGGAACCGAGCCGACCGTTCGACATCGGCTGCCACACCACCGCCGAACCGGTGTCGCGCACACGCGTGACCATGTTCTCGGTGGGGTGCACGAAGTGTCCGAAGGCGAAGCCGGGGCCCAGAACGCCTGCGGCGTCGTACCAGTCGAACTTCGACTGCTGGATCTCGATCTGCTCGGCGGTCTCGACGAAGTGCGCCTGATTGGTGATCCCGTACCGGTCCATCAATGCCCGTTCGCGTTCGGCGGTCGCCTGCGACGACGACCACTGCACCGAGCCGTATACCGAACCGCCGAGGTCGAGGTCGCGGTCGACGGTCGTCAGGTGGTTCATCACCTCGTCGAAACCGGCGAAGGCAGCGTCCTCGCCGAGTTGCTCGTCGTCGAGCCGCACACTGGTGACGAACCGGATTCCGGTGGCCGCCAGGCCGTCCACCTGGGCGGTGACGAACTCCGGAGAATGCACCCGAGCCGCTTTGAGGACGGACTCCTCGTAGTCGAAGAGTGCCAGGACGCGAGACTGGGTGAAGTTGTACACGGAGGTGATTCCCGAGGACAGGTGATCGAGCCCGCCGGCCAGCGTCATCCAGTACAGGTCCTGCGCCTCGGCGCCGAGCAGCATCGTGCTGTTGAGCGTGACCCATTCGTAGAGTGGGCTGTTGGGCGCCACCCCGCGCATTCCACCGGTGTAGATGTGACTGTGCGCCGAGACGAAACCGGGTGCGAGGAAGGCGCCGTCGAGGTCGTGGCGGGGGAGCGGTGCGTCGGCCGGCGGTGAGCCCTCGCCCATCCCGGAGATCCGGCCGTCCTCGCCCACCGACAGCCATCCCCAGAACCAGGGCTTCTCGCCGCTGACCGGCAGTACGAGTGCGTTGTGGTAAGTGCCGGTCATCCCGGTAGAACCTCCGATGTCCAATGATTTCCGTTGTCGGTGAACCGTACTCGCTGCGACGGCCCGTCCGGGTCGCCGCGCCAGAAGGTGATCTCCCGCAGGTCGATGGCGAACCCGGTCCAGGTGGGCGGTGCGGTCAGTCGCGGGTGGGCCGAGTCGTAGTCGGACCATCGCCGACGCCGCTCCTCGGGTGGCAATGCGGCGAGGTCGTCGTCGTTCAACCATGCCAGGAGTTGCAGGTACCGGGAACGGCGCGAGTAGGCCTCGGACAGTTCGTCGTCCGGCGCTCGCCGGACGTCACCGTGCGCGACGACCTGACGGCCGACGGAGGGCCAGGCGATCGCGATCGAGGCGCGGGGGTTGTCGGCGAGTTCGGCCACCTTGGCCGACCGGCTGTCGGTGTGGAAGTAGACCGCGGTGTCGTCGGCCTCGGTGATCAGCACGTGTCGGACCCGGGGATAACCGTCGCGGCCGCACGTCGCCAGTGCCATCAACGGCCGTGGCTCGTCCGGCGGCGGAAGCCAGTCACGCAGCAGCGTCATCGGATGGACCGAGAGCTGATCTGCGCTCGCGCAATCGGTTCCGAACCCGGTACCGCTGGTGATCAACGCCCCACCCGGCCCGGGTCGAACGTGGCGATCTCCGGCAGCGCGGCGACCAGGTGCTCGACGCGCTCGTCGAACAGTGTCGCGCCGATCGAGGCATCGGCTCCGGTGGGGTCGCCGATCACCCCCGACTCGGCGAAATCGGTGGACAGCCAACCGAATCGGACGGTGCCGGCGAAACCGACGTGCCGGGCGTCGGCGACCGCGTCCGCCACCGTCGCGACCGCCTTGTCCATGTGCACGAGATCCGGCCGGAGGTGCAGCATCATCGAGGTCTCCGCCCAGCCCGCGTGGATACCGAGTCCGCGCTCGGTGGGACCGGGGTGACCCGGGCCGGAGGAGAAGAAGGTCTGCAGGTCGAACCGTCGTCGGAGTTCGCGCGCGGCGACCTCGATCAGTGCGGAGTTGCCGCCGTGCGCGTTGAGGAACAGCACACGACGCGCTGGGGTCTGTGCGAGCGACGCCCCGATGTCGACGATCGTCTCGAACAGGGTGCTCGCCCGCAACCAGATCGTGCCCGGGAGCCGCGAGTGCTCGTCGGATTTGGTGTAACCCAGTGCCGGCAGGAGCCAGACATCGTGCCCCGCGGCGGCACCGCGGTCCACGACGGCCTCGGCGACGGACTCCGCGACGATGAGATCGGTGGCCAACGGCAGGTGTGGACCATGCGGTTCGATTGCGCCCGTGGGTAGTACGAGGATCGAGTCCGTCGATAGGGCGGTGCCGATCTGTTCGGTGGTCAGCTCGGCATAACGCCGATGCGCGGCCGGGCGCGTCGTCCTCGTGGTCACCGTGTTCACATCCACCTTCCGGGATTGAGCAGACCCTTCGGGTCGGTCTGGTGCGCCAGCGCGCGGACGCGCTCGGCGTCGAGATCGACGTACCACTGGTGCGGGGAGTGGACGCCGACCCCGAGTTCCTCGAGTGCGGCGACGCCGTCGATGACCTGCTGCGGACTGCGGTAGATCCCGTTGAGCATCCCGAACATCATCTCGTGGCCGACCTCGAGATGCAGCATGCCGCCCTCGTACACCTTCTCCACCTCCTCGAGCCGGGTGACGAGTGCGTCCCCGCGTACCTCCATGTGGAACCATTTGTCCGGCTGCGACTTCTGTAGCCACCACGTCGGGTGGTTGTAGGAGAGCGTCGACAGCTTGACCGTCTCGGCGATGCCCTCGCGGATCGCTTCGACGCGGCCGCCGGCGGCGACGACCAGGTCGGTGGTCTCCGCCAATGCCCGGGCGTCGATGATCCCGCGCACGCTGGCGAGACCGCGGACGAGCGCGGGGTCGTCGGGCAGCGCCCCGGTGATGACGGGACCGTCCGCGGACAGCAGACGCGGCTTCGGTTCGACCGCCGCCAGTCGGAGCGCCGCGTCGAACGCCTCGCGGGCGGAGCCGAAACTCGCGTACACGCAGCGCCATTCCTGCAGTGGTTCCACCCGGACGGTGGCGCCGACGATGATGCCGGCGACCCCGTAGGTGTGCACGAACGGGGTCGCGTCGTCGCCCTCGAGATGGACCACCTCGGCGTCGCCGGTCGCATGGACGACATCCAGTGCGTCGACGAATCCCTGATGGTTGCGGCCGTGCACGATCGTGCCGGTACCGGCCGAACCTCCCGCCAGGAACCCGCCGAGCGTCGACTGGACGGTCGACGGGTACATCCACAGCTGGCTGCCGTGCGACCATGCGGTCTGTTCCAGGTTGATCATCCGCGCGCCCGCCTGGGCGGTGACCGAACGGTCGGTGACGTCCCCGATCGCGGTCAGCGACGTCATGTCGAGGACGAGTCCGCCGAAGCGCGGGATGACCTGGCCGTAGTTCCCGGTTCCCTTACCGCGCGTGGTGATCGGCACGCCCCGGGCGACCGCCGCGCGCACGATGTGGGGCACCGCGTCGGCCGTGCGCGGGTAGCACACGAGATCGGGTCGGCCGAGATCCTGCGCCGACAGGATCGGACTCATCCCCGAGCCGTCACGGGCCGCCCGTTCGAGCGCGCGGGGAAGTGAACTGATGCCACGCGGGCCGACGATCGCGAGCAGGTCGTCGGCCAGCGCATCGACGTCCTCGGGGCCGAAGTCGGGCCGTCCCTCGTCGGTACCGACCGCGACCACCGGAGCGGTCATGACGGCAGGCCCACCGAGGTGTCGATGAAGCGGTTGGTCGCGATCGCCTCGGGCGTCAGGCCGTCGGCCGCGGGCGTGCCCTGCTCGGTGAAGATCGGCCCGGTCACCTCCATCACCCGGGCGACGCGCGCGGTGTCGAAGTTGCCGATCGTCGAGTCGGTGCCGTTGCTCACCAGGTTGAGGTCGGCCATCGTCTCCCGCGCGTAGTCGGCGTTCCGCTGGGAGTACACCCACCCCGTGTCGTACTGCTCGACGGCGTCGAGGATGACCGCGTCGGCCGCCTGCGGCGACGCCAGGTAATCGACCGAACCGCGCTGCAACACCGGCACCAGCTGCTCGAGGCAGGCGGCGTTCTCCTCCAGTGCGTCCGAGCGAACCGCCACCGACGACTTGTAGGACGGGAAGCCGACGTCGTGGATCAGCTGGTACTTCACCGGCTTCTGCCAGCCCTCGACCTCTTCCTGGTAGACCTGCGGCTCGGAGCTGGCGAACCCCTGCTGGGCGGTCTTGCCGCCGTCGGAGACGAAGTTGGCCGGCGACCCGTCGTAACTGCCGTCGACCTGTGCGGGGGAGAGGACACCCGAGCCGGTCAGGTAGTCCATGTAGGTGGCCCCCTCGAAGTAGAGGACGCGCGCGTTCGCCGCCTTGAGGTCGGCGATCCCCTGGACCTGCGGATAGGTGGCGGGATCCCACATGATCATCTGCGGACTGATGTCGAGCGGTGCCATGACCGCCGTCGTCGGGTTGTCCTTCGAGTTCTGGATGGCCTGATCGGTGTCGACGTAGCCGAGGAGGATCTCCGGGTCGGAGTACATCTGCGAGGTCACCGACTGGAAGCCGATGGCGGGTCCGCCGGCCCGGATCTCGATGTCGACGCCGGTGTATTCGCCGCGGTCGAAGAGCGGACCGACGACGCGCTTGTTGCCGGCATTGATCGTGGGGTCGGGGCCGAGGAGTTGGTAGAGGTGGCCGTGTTCGGCCTCAGGGTTCCAGTCGGTCTGGATGACGACCTTGTCGGGACAGTTGGCGCTCAGGTCGACCGGACCGACCGCCCCGGTGTAGCCGGAGGATTCGGTGCTCTCCCCGGAACTGCATGCGGCGGTGAAGGCGAGGGCGGCGGCGACGACGGCGACACCGGTGGTCTTGGACAGGCGACGCCAGACGGGTGTGTTCATGAGTTCCTCTTTCGGCCAGGGAGTTTCGGGGGTGTGGACTGAAGTGACGAGCAGTGGCGGTGCGACGATCAGGGCGGTGCGACGATCATGGGCGGGTCAGCGTTGGTACCAGCGTCCGACGATGCGGTTGCCGAGCCAGCCGAAGAACCAGAAGACGACCACGCCGAGAAGTGAGGCGAGCACGATCGAGGCGAACAGCTCCTCGGCCTGCAGTCGTGACCGGTAGTTGTCGATCAGGATGCCGATGCCGGGATTGCCCTGCTTGAAGAAGAAGTCGCCCACGATGGCGCCGACCACCGACAGGCCCGCCGAGATGCGGAGACCGGCGAAGATGGCCGGCATGGCGGCGGGGAACTCCAGCTTGCGCAGGATGGTCACTCGGCTCGGGTGGTGCAGGGCGAAGAGATCCCGCATCTGCCGGTCGACCGATCGCAGACCGAACAGGGTGTTGGAGACGATCGGGAACAGCGAGATCAGTACACAGACGAAAACCCGTGCACTGAAGCCGAATCCGAACCAGAATCCGACCAGGGGGACGAGCGCCAGGATCGGGACGCACTGCAGGACCACGGCATACGGGAAGAGGGCATTCTCCATCAGCCGCGACTGCGACATGATCACCGCCCAGGCGATGCCGATGATCGCGGCGATCGCCAGGCCGGTCAACGCGACGGTGGCGGTGCGGCTCAAGGCCTCCCACATCTCCTGGGCGGAGTCGCCCAGCAGTCCGTCGGTGACGACCTGGTGCGGGGGCGGCATCAGGAATCGACGGCCGGGATCGAGTACCGCGTAGCTGACGAGGTACCACGCGCCGATGACCAGCGCCAGCACGACGAGCGGTGCGGCGACTCCGACCATCTTCGAACGGGAACGGCCCCGTCGACCCGTGCGCGCGGCCACGGCGAGCTCGGTGGTGGACCCAGGGTCGGGTGTACCGCCCTTGCCGGTTCTCGGGGCCCGCACGCCCGGGGCGGTCTCGGTGCCGGTATCGGGGGCGCTCATGAATGTGCCTCTCGGAGTGCGCGTGAGATCCGGCCGGCGATCGCGCCGAACTCCGGCTCGAAACGCAGGTCGGGCGACCGGGGATAGTCGAAGGGGACCTCGATCTCGTCGACGATGGTTCCCGGCCGTCCCGACATCACCAGGACACGCGTGGACAGGAACGCCGCCTCGGCGACCGAGTGGGTGATGAACAGGCCGGCAAAGCGTTTGACGGCGAACAGCTCGGTCAGGTCGGTGCCGAGCCGTTCGCGGGTCAGTTCGTCGAGTGCGGCGAACGGCTCGTCGAACAGGAACAGGTCGGGATCGAGCGTCAGCGAGCGGGCCAGCGACACCCGCATCCGCATGCCGCCGGACAGCATGTGCGGCAGGTGCTTGTCGAACCCGGTCAGCCCGACCGTCTCCAGAGCCGCGCGAACTCGCTCGCGCCGTTCGGCTTTCGGCGCACCGTCGAGTTCACCGAGCAGTGCGACGTTGTCGGCGACGGTCCGCCACGGGAGCAGGGTGGCGTCCTGGAACACGTAACCGATCCGTTCGGCACCGTTCTGCAGGTAGCCGTCGGTGATCGTCTCCAGTCCCGACGACAACCGCAGGAGGGTCGACTTGCCGCAACCCGATGGGCCCACGACGCTGACGAACTCGCCCTCGCGCACGTTGAGGTTCACGTCGCGGAGGGCGTGGGTGCCGTCCGGATAGGTGAGCTCCACGTGTTCGAAGCCGACGAGCGGGTGACCGAGTGCCGGTCTGGGGGTCGTTGCTGGTGAACTCATCATCTCTCCATACCGACGGGGGACATGCCCAGCGGTGATGCTGCGGCTGAGGACAATCCGGCCGGTGATGCTCCTGCCGGAGACGGAACCGGGAACGACGGGAACGCCGTCCAGGTGGTGGACTCGGTGCGTGCGACCGGGGCTCCGTTCACGATCACGACCCGGTCGGCCGGCGCGGTGGCGATGACCTCGGTGAGATCGGCGCCGCGGATGGCGACGAGGTCGGCGCGGGCTCCGACGACGGGGCCCGCGGGCTCCAGTCCGAGCACGGCACGTGCCTCGGAGGTGACGAGATCCGTCGCAGTCGCCGGGTTTTGATGTGCTGCGGTGATCAGCAGAGCAGCGGTTTCGAGGAAGTCGGCCCGGCCCACGGGATTGAACGGGTCGCGGATGTTGTCCGCACCACCGGCGACGCGGACGCCGTGGTCGCGCAGCACGTCGATCGGCGTGATGCCTCGTCGCCCTGCGGACGGTCCGGATCGGCCCTGGAGGTACAGGTTCGTCACCGGCAGTGCGACGACCGAGACACGGGCCCGCGCGAGCGCCCGTGCGACCCGCTGCAGGTCGTCGGCGGCCAGGGTGTCGAGGCGGCAACAGTGGCCGGCCGTGCGGATCCGGTCGTCGGGCCACTCGGCGACGCGGTCGGCGAAGGCCTCGATGGTCAGGTGGTCGCCGTCGAGGAATTCATCGACGTGCAGGTCGGCGCCGATACCGCGCGCTTCGGCGAGGTCGAGCAGTCTCGTGAGCTCGGCGATGGGGTCATCGGCGATGTGTGGGGCCCCGCCGACGAGGTCGACGCCGGCGTCGAGCGCGGCCTCGATGTGCGCGGTGGGCGTGAGTGGGCCCGCCAGGACCGCTATCTGGATGTCCATCAGTCCGCGCAGGTGCTCTCGGACCTCGGTGAGCACGCGGACGGCTCGCAGCGGGTCGTCGTGCGAGAGCACGTCGGCGTGGGTGCGCACCGCGGTGATGCCGTTGCGCAGCATGGACGAGGTCGCCCGGAGGGCGCGCGTCCGGAAGGACTGCTCATCGAGGGAGACGCTGCCGGCCCGCCAGGAGGCGATCGCGGCGTCGAGGTCGCCGCTCGGCGGTGACAGTTCCGGCCACGAGAGGGCCTTGTCCAGGTGGGCGTGGGGTTCGGCGGCGGGCGGGAGCAGCAGGTGGTCGCGGAGATCCAGCCAGTCGGCGGGATGTGGGACATCGGGAGAGCACGGTGAGACGGCGCGGACGCGGTGGATACCGGCGGCGTCGGCGGACAGCTCGACATCGACCACTGACCCGTCGGCCAGTGATCCGGTGATGCCCGGCACGGGCGCTGTCTGCGGAGTCGGCATTGATGACACTTCCTCGAGGACATCGAAATGACGTGCGACGGTGCACGACTGGGTCGGTGGTCCCGCTGTGGCTGGGGTCGGCGGGGGTGGGGCGGTTCGTGATACTTGTTGATCACGTCAACACGACCGAATATAGGAATGCGCTGTTGCCACGACGTTAACCAGCGCTGCGGGCGTGTAACCATCGGTCCTGCAGGAAGGGTGTGAGCCACATGGCGCTCGACGAGCCGGACGTCGCGCAGGTGTCGCTGGGTGCCGAGATCCGCCGACGACGTAAGCAGCATGGCCTCACGTTGACGAATCTGGCTGCGCAGGCCGGTATCTCGCATCCGTTCTTGTCGCAGCTCGAGCGCGGATACGCGCGCCCGAGCATGACGACCCTGGAACGGATCGCCAGGGCGCTGGACACCACCCAGGTCAGTCTGATGCTGGCCGCCGACCCTGCGCACGTGGCGGGGGCCCCGTCTCCGGCACCCGTCGGGACGCAACTGGTGCGTGCCGGTGAGGGCGCGATCCTTCCGCAGGCCGGCGACAACGCCGGATACGCCCGGTTGCTCGTTCGAGGAGACGCCGCATTCTTCCCCCAGGAGCAGTTGTTGAACCGGCGGGACTACGGCGAGTACTTCCAGCACGAGCAGGACGAGTGGTTGCATGTCGTCGACGGTGAGGTCGAGGTCGACCTCGGCGACGGTAGTCTCCTCGAATTGCGAAGAGGCGACAGCCTTTACTACGCTGGCGGCATTCCCCACCGGTGGCGGCTCATCGGTTCCGAGGCCGCTCGGCTCGTCGTTGTCCAGGCGTCAACGCAGGTGTCGGAGATCCGCGAGGGTGGGGGTGGTTCCCGTGGCTGGGAATCCCGGCGGAGATCGTAATACCTAGGAGATCTCCGATGTCTTTGTCAGCGAACGACCTTCGAGATGGACTTCGTGTCCGTGTGGTGTCACGGCGCCGGCTCGCCCGTCGGGTGGACGAATTCGTCCTCGCGCCGGTCGGTGTCGCCGCGCTGCCGTCCTGGACCGCTGGATCGCACGTCGATCTGCACACACCGGCCGGCCCGGTCAGGCAGTATTCGTTGTGTTCCTCCCCTGACGACACGAGTACGTACCGGATCGCCGTCGAACGGCGGATCGACAGCCGGGGCGGTTCGGACTCCGTGCACGACGACATCCAGGTGGGCGGCGAGGTGTGGATCAGCCCGCCGCGCAATCACTTCGCGCTGACACGTGCACTCGGTTATGTGTTCGTGGCCGGTGGTATCGGCATCACCCCCGTCCTCGCCCTCGTCGACGAGGCCCGCCGTACCGGGCGGCCGTGGCGGCTCGTCTACGTCGGACGGTCCCGGGCGGAGATGGCCTTCGTCGACGAGATCGAATCCAGGTACCCCGGACTGGTCACGGTTCACGAGTCGGCCCACTCGGGCCGCCTGGATCTCGGTGGCGTCCTGGCCGGGCTCGCCCGCGGCACCGCCGTGTACACCTGCGGGCCGCCGTCGATGCTGGAAGCCGTTGCGCAAGTGTGTGAGCCGCAACCGGCCGTGGACTCGTTCGCCGAGAAGTTCACGGCCACGACGACGCAGTCCGCGGCTGACGCGGAGTTCGAACTCTCCCTCGCCTTCTCGGGCGTGACGGTGACGGTGCCGCAGGATCGCACCATCCTCGACGTCCTGGACGGACGTGGGGTGGTGGCGCCGTCGTCGTGCCGCGAAGGTGTCTGCGGAACCTGTGAGACGGGGGTGGTCAGCGGCGAGGTGGACCACCGCGACTCGATCCTGTCGCCGGAGGAGCGGTCCGAGAACGAATCCATGATGATCTGCGTGTCGCGGTGTACGAGCGGTCGTCTGGTGCTCGAGCTGTGACCGTCACGGTGCTCACCGGCGCCGTGGCGGTCCTACGTGACGCGTCGACGGTCACGCGCGATCCGGTCGTGGTCGATGACCGGTGTATCGGGGCCGCGGTCGGCGGCCGGGCCGCTGCGGACGAGGTCGTCGACGTCTCGGGGTGCGTCGTCACGCCCGGTCTCGTGAACGCGCACCACCATCTGCTGCAGACCGCGTTCCGGTCGCGTCCGGAGAGTCGGTCGGTACCGATGCCGCAGTGGCTCGGCCTGATGACGCAACGCTATTCATCGGTCGGTGTCGACCCCGAGCTCGTCGCCGCGGCAGCGGCTGCCGGGCTCGCGGAGTCCCTGCTGTGCGGTGTGACCACGGTCGCCGACCATCATCTGACCTGGCCCGGTGGTCAGGACCCGGTCGCGTTGGCCGGCGGAACCATCGATGCCGCCGCACGGGTCGGTGCGCGATTGGTCTTCGTCCGGGGCACTGCTCGCGACGATCCGCACGCCGCGGCCGCATCGGTCGAGGACATCCACCGAACCCATCTGGGTGCGGGGGCAACCGGCACGAGCGCGGACGGGATGCTTCAGCTGGCCGTCGGCCCGTCGGGCGTGCACAGCGACGGGCCGGAGACCTTCGCGACGCTCGGCGAGGTCGCATCCCGACTCGGCCTGCGTCGTCGTACGCAGGCGAACGAGCAGGTCGATGTGCAGGTCGCCGCGGAACGATACGGGCGGCGTCCCCTCGAGTTGCTCGACGAGTGGGGTTGGCTCGCCGACGATGTCACGGTGGCGCATCTGTGCGAGATCACCGACGACGAAGTGACTCTGGTCGCGCGATCGGGAGCGTCGGCGACCCACGCGCCCGGGTGCGACGTGCCGATGGGATGGGGCGTCGCGCGGGTCGCGGCGCTCATGTCCGCGGGTGTGCGGGTGGGACTCGGCACCAGCGGCGGCGGGAGCAACGACGCCGGGCACCTACTCGCCGATGCCCGCCTGGCCGTGCAGGTCTCGGGATTGATCGGCGAATCCGTCACGGCCCGAGAGGTTCTCGCGATGGCCACCGAGGGCTCGGCGGCAGGTCTCGGACGGAGCGAGTTGGGGCACCTGCGACCCGGTGCCGCCGCCGACCTCTGCGTGTGGGACTGCTCGGACGTCTTCGACGCCGGGGTCACCGACCCGGTCGACGGCCTGCTGTGGGCCGGCCCGGGCCGACGACCCCGCGACGTCATGGTCGCCGGCGGGTGGGTGGTACGCGACGGAGAACTCGTGACCGCTGATTCACGTTCGCTCGCAGCCGAACTCCGTACGTTGCTGACGCGGCGGCAACGTCCCGCCCCGTAGGCCAACGCTTGCTCCCTGAGGAGCGCCCGCCGTCAGGAAGTGGCCGTCGCACACGGCGGTGCGGGTGCGTCCTCGGACAGCGGCTTGTTCAGTGGCATCAGGTACAGGACGACCAGCACGACCGGGGTGGTCCCGAGATTGGTCCCCTCGTGGGTGTTCGCCTTGCCCCCGGGTTCGGCGATGATCTCGCCGGTCCGGTACACCACCGGCTTGCAGTCGGAGCCGGGGTGGGTGAGGGTGCCCTGCCGGACCAGTCCGTAGAGCGGGCCGTCGTGATAGTGCCACCCGGTGGTGCCGCCGGGGGCGATGGTGATCTCCCGGACCTCCACGTGGACGCCGTCGGGCACGAAGGGTAGGAGGTCGGCCGGGATGTCCGCCTTGGCCAGGCTGACCGCCGAGATTCCGGACGAGGGCGTGGAATTCGCCGTCCCCGACGACATCGCGAGCGGCGTCAGGAGAGCGGCCGCGGCGGCGAGCGTCGCGACGGCGGTGCGCAGGAGTGGTGTCATCGTCCGACCGTACGTCGGGCCGACGCACCTCATACCCGATTCGTCCGATTCTGTTGTGCAACAGTCCTGGACGATTGACCCGAACGGTCCTGGGTACAGAGCGGTGTGCATACGATGACGGGGCCGAGTCGGCGATGATTCGGTACGAACTCGAGGAGCCGCGGATGTCTCGCTTGCCGAATGTCGTGGTCGTCGGCGTCGCCGTCCTGTCCATGGTGATGGGCGTGGCGGGTGTGCTCGTGCCCGCCGCGGGAACAGCGGCGGCGGACACCCTCACCGGTGTCCGATACGCCAAGGCGACGGCCGGCGCGCCATACCGGGAGACCTGGGTGTCGCCCCGCAATCTCGTGGTGTCGGTGTGGTCACGGTCGATGCGGACCCAGGTTCCGTCGCTGGTCCAGACGCCCGCGAACCGGAGCCAGGCCGCACCGGTGATGTACCTGCTCAGCGGATCGTCCGGGGGCGAGGACAGCGACGACTGGACGCACGCGACCGACGCCAACGCGTTCTATGCGAACAAGAACGTGTGGACCGTGGCCCCGATCGGGGGCGCGGCGAGCTACTACGCCGACTGGCGGCGCGTCGACCCGGCCGCGAACTTCCGTTTCGGCGTGAAGACGTCCCGGCCCCTGCGGTGGGAGACCTTCCTGACCTCGGAGTTGCCCGCGGCCTTCGAGAACGCGCACGGGGGACGATCCGGCCCGGGACGCTCGCGCGGTGTCGCGGGGATCTCGATGGCGGGTACGGCGGTGCTGCGGATCGCTGAGAACCACCCCGGGTTCTACCGGGCGGTGGGCTCCTACTCTGGATGTGCCGACACCGCGTCACCCACCGGGCAGCTGCTGCTGCGCAACGTCGTGTTCGTTCCTGGACTCGCCGACGCGAGCAACATGTTCGGCCCGCCCGGGGACCCGCAGTGGGCAGCCCAGGATCCGGTGATCAGCGCCTACAAGCTCGCTCGCCGAACCCCCGCCCTGTGGATCAGTGCGGCGACCGGATTGCCCGGTGTGCACGACAATCTGTCCGACCGGCGGATCGCCGGCAACGTGGGGGAGCTCGCCGAACAGGTCGCGGCCGGTGGATTCGCCGAGGCTGCCGCACGTTCGTGCACGGTGACGATGGCAAATCGCCTCGCCGCGCTCCGCATCCCGGCCGTCGTCCGGCTCCCGGCGAGCGGGACGCATTCCTGGGGGTACTGGGAGGACCAGATGCATGAGTCCTGGCCGATGTTCGCCCGCGCGCTTGGGGTGTGACGCCGCGGGAGTGGAAAGGCGATCGGCGATGACCGTGACCCGCCGGGGCCTGTGGCTCTCGCAACTGCTGCATCCCGGGGTCTCGCACGTCGTCGCCTTCGGCCTGACCCTGAGCGGCCCGCTCGATGCCGGACGACTCCACCGCACGGCCGGTGCCGTGCTCGACCACGTCGGCTGGTGCGACGTACGTCTGAGTCCTGATCGTTCGCCGGCCGACGGTCATTCGCATCCCCTGCAACCAGCCGGTTCCGGACTGGACCCGGTGGAGTGCGTGGACCTGTCCGCGTGTGCCGACCCGGCAGCCGAGAGCGAGGCGCGTGCGCAGCGTTTCCTCGACGACCCCGCAGGCGCCGACCTCGGACTACCGCTGTTCCGCAGCGAACTGCACGTCCTCGCTCCCGACTCCCACCGGTGGATCGTGCGGGTACACCACGTACTCACCGACGGCGCCGGCGTCCTGCGGGTCATGGCGCACATCGCCGCTGTCTACGCGGGTACTGCGCGACCGGACGAGATGCCCCTCGCCGACGACCTCGAACTCGAGGCCGAAGAGGACAAGTACCGCGCCTCGCGACGCCGCGGGACCGACGAACAACACTGGGCGGAACGACTCGATGGCCTCGAGCCGTCCCTGCTGGCCGGTTCCGTCCCGCGTTTCACGTCGTCGATCACGCGCGTCACCGAAACCCTGACCAGTCCGCGCACCGCGTCGTCGGCCGAGTTCGTCGCCGCGTTCGCTGGCCTGTGCGCCCGGCTCCTCGACACTCCGGACGTTGGATTGAGTCTCCCGGTCGCGGCACGAACCTCGGCGGCACGTCTACGGGCGGTGCAGCCTGTCTCGAACGTCGTGCCGTTGCGCCTCGACGGAATCGGGGACCGCGACGCCCGGCAGGCCCTCGCCGAGGTGTCGTCGGCCCTGGTCGAGGCACTGCGCCATCAGCGCTACCATCGCGAGGACATGCTGCGGAACCAGCGCGGGCTCAACGGCTTCGGCGCGGTGGTCAACCTCTTGCCGGGTTTCGAGCCGCCCGCTGTCGACGGTTTGCTCTGGGGACTGGAGGTGATGCGGACCGGACCGATCTCCGACGTCGCGGTCACCCTGCACCCCGCCGATCAGAACGGTCGCCGGGCGGTGACCTGGGAGGCCCCGGCCGCCGTCGTCGACACCGATGCGCTGGCCACCCTCGCCCGCCGTTTCGACCGGCACCTCACCGCCACCTTGCGCGAACTGGACGGCGGTCCAACGGTTCCCGACGATTCGGTGTTCGTCGAGGGGGAGTGGGAGCGCTTCCGGTGCCGGAGCGGACCGCCGGCACCGCCATTCACACCGACCGTGAGCCACCTCGAGGACCACTGGTCGTCGGACCCGGAGGCCATCGCGATCATCGACGGTGAGGTGTCGGTGTCCCGACGCGAGTTCGCGCGCCGGGTGGATCGCGGGACCCGGTTGCTCGTGGCGGCCGGGGTCGGTGCGGGCGACCGGGTGGCGGTGTCCATCGAGCGGTCGGTGACCTCCGTCGTCGCGTTCTGGTCGGTGCTGTGTGCGGGCGGCGTATGGGTGCCGGTCGGTGACCTGTTCGCACCGGAGGCGCGAACGCGAAATCTGCTCGAGCGCTCCGGCGCGACGGTCGGATTGTGCGTGCGGGGCGCCCCACGCCCCGGGTCGATCCGGTGGCTCGACCTCGAACACGACGACCCCGACTCCCCGCTCGCCGATCGGTGGCCAGGCCTGGAACGCGGACCCGCCGATGCCGCCTACCTGCTGTTCACGTCCGGATCCACCGGAACGCCCAAAGGCGTGATCATGCCCCACCGTGGCCTGCCCGCCCTGATCGCGGAGATCCGACAGACGTACGCGCTCGCACCCGGGTCACGCATCCTGCACGCGTCGTCCCCGACCTTCGACACCGGGATCGTCGAGATGCTGTGCGGGGTGGTCGGCGGGGCGACCGTCGTCGTCGCGCCGCGGTCGGCACCCGGCGGTGATGCCCTGGCGCACCTGATCCGACGGCATCGCGTCAGTCACCTCATCGTCACGCCGTCGGTCCTCGACACCCTGCCCCTGGATCTGGCCGACGACCTGGTGCAGGTGATCGTCGGTGGCGAACCGCCGTCGCCGCGGGTGGTCGACCGCTGGTCGGGTCGCGTCCGGCTACGAAATGCATACGGGCCCACCGAAGCCCGGTGCAGCATCAACATCTCCGCACCGCTGTCGCCGGGCGAGGCGATCACCGTCGGCCCGCCGATGGTCGGAGTCGACGAGGCGGTCCTGGACCGACTCGGCCGGCCACAACCTCCCGGGGCGATCGGCACGCTCCACTGTGCGGGACCGCAATTGGCCGACGGCTATCTCGACGACCCGGCGTCCACGGCGGAGGCCTTCGTGCAGAGCACGTTCCCGGCCGGGGAGGTGATGTACCGGACCGGCGACCTGGCCCAGTGGACGGAGGCCGGTGAGATCCGACTGCTCGGACGCCGCGACGGACAGATCACCCTGCGGGGCTTGCGCATCGAACTCACCGAGATCGACGCCGCGCTCGGACGATGTACCGACGTGCGGAGTTCCGCGACGATTCTCCGCGAGTTGCCGTCGGGCCGTACCGCTCTGGTGTCATTCGTCGTGCCGCAGGGCACCGGAACGGATGTCGACGCACCCGGGCTGCGTCGCGCGGTCGCCGGTGTCCTGCCGTCGTACATGGTGCCCGCGCTCATCGTCGGCATCGACGCGCTGCCCCGTACCGGCAACGGCAAGCTCGACGTCGGAAAGCTCGCGGACCACCCGCTCCCCGGTCGCCGGTCGGCGCGCGGACCCGCCGACTCGCACGAGACCCTGCTGGTTCGGGTCGTGGGCGAGGCGCTGGGCACTGATGAGGTCGATCTGTTCGCCGGCTTCCTCGAGCAGGGCGGCGACTCCCTGGCGGTCATGCGGGTCGTCGGATCGCTGATCGCGGCAGGACATTCCGAGATCGGGCCCGACGACGTGCTCACCGCGCCCGACCTGGAGACGCTGGCCGAGCGGATGGTCGAGCCGGTGCGCCCGGACGTCACCGTACGGCGACCGACCGCATCGGACGTCGATCGTCCGCTCACGTCGGCGGAACGGACGATCGAACGCGCGCCGGGACACCCGCACGGGCAGCTGGTCCGCGTCGGATGGGTTCCACCCGAGACCGGGCGGCCCACCGCTGCCGAACTGCGAGAATTGCTCCGCGCCTTGGTCGATCGGCATCCCGCCCTGCGGTCGAGCTATCCGGACACCCCCGCCGGGCCGGTCCAGCGGGCGCTGGCCGGCGGCACCGACGCCGCGGTCGACGTTGGCGTGCAGGTGGTTTCGGACGCGAACCAGAATCCCGGGCGCGAGAGCCTACGCGCACACGCCGATCAGATGTCGGCGTCGCTCGACGTCCGGGTCGCACCGCCGTTCTGCGTCCGCATCGTGTCGGATGCCGACGGCGGTGTGATGGCCGCTGTCGCGGTGTTCCATCACATCGCGGTCGACGGTCACTCGCTCGGAACACTGGCCCGGGAGGCGGACCTGATCGCCCGCGGAGTGGATGTCCCGGCGGTGCAAGCCATCTCGCCGTCCGTACGACGCACTGACGACGACATGGACGGCCGGTCGTGGCACCGACTGCTCGGCAACGCGCCCGCGCGCTCCTTCACCCTGGACGGGCTGGACCCCGTCTCCTGTGCGCAGTCCACGGCGGTTCGTCGCCGGGCACTCGTCGACGCCGACGTCTACGCACGGTTCCGTGCCGGTGCGTCCGAGCAGGGCATGACCCCGTTCGAGGTATTCGGGAGATCGGTGTCGGAGGCGCTCGCGCGACTGACCGGACACGACCGGGTGATGGCGGCCACCGCGGCGTCGACGCGACCGGCGGGTGCCGAGGACACCGTGGGCGACTTCGTCGTCGCTGCGGTCACGCCGCTCGACGCCCGCGAGGACGTCCGCGGCTCGGTCGAGCGGGTCCGTCGGTGCATCGCCGCGGCGACCGGGCCCATGGAGGACGTGCTGGACCTACTGGGCCGGCCGGTCGTCGACGGGCGCCTCTTCCCGGTGCCGGTGCTTCTCGGCTGGACCCCGACGATCACCCGCCCGAGCGTGGGCGGTCACCTCTACGTGTTCCCGCCGCGGACCACGCGATGGATGCTGCAGATCGAGGGCTCGCCGACCGAACAGGGGGAACTGCAGGTCCTGGTGACCGGCGCGGCCTCCGCGCTCGCGGCGTCCCGGGTCGAGCAGGTGCTCGCCGAGGTCGTCGCGTGCCTGCGGGAACGGTGATTCGAGAACCTCACCGGCAGAGCAGAACACCCCGCGGGCGAGGTGCCCGCGGGGTGTTCTCGATCGTGAGATGACGGATCAGGCCAGATCGAACCGATCGTTGTCCGAGACCTTCACCCACGCCTTGACGAAGTCGTTGACGAAACGCTCCGCCGAGTCGTCCTGCGCGTAGACCTCGGAGAGTGCGCGCAGCTGCGAGTGCGAGCCGAACACGAGGTCGGCAGCCGTTGCCGTCCACTTCTTCTCGCCGGTGGCGCGGTCGGTTCCCTCGTAGACGTTCTCGTCGGAACCGCTCTTCCACTCGGTGTTCATGTCGATGATGTTGCGGAAGAAGTCCGTCGACAGGACGCCGGGCCGGTCGGTGAACACGCCGTGCTTGCTGCCACCGTAATTGGTGTCGAGCACGCGGAGACCACCGACGAGGACGGTCAGCTCCGGCGCGGTGAGGTCCAGCATGTAGGCACGGTCGAGGAGCAGCGACTCCAGCGGAGTCTTCTCGCCGTCCTTGCTGAAGTTGCGGAACCCGTCGGCGCGCGGTTCGAGGACCTCGAACGAGTCGACGTCGGTGCTCTCCTGCGAGGCGTCCGTCCGGCCGGGGCTGAACGGCACGGTGGCCGGGAAACCGGCTGCCTCGGCGGCCTTTTCGATCGCCGCCGCACCGCCGAGGATGATGATGTCGGCCAGCGAGACCTTCTTGCCGCCCGATGCCGAGTCGTTGAAGTCCTTCTGGACCTGCTCGAGAACCGGCAGTACCTTGGCGAGCTCGCCGGGTTCGTTGATCTCCCAGTTCTTCTGCGGCTCGAGACGGATGCGGGCGCCGTTGGCACCGCCCCGCTTGTCGGTGCTGCGGAAGCTGGCCGCCGACGCCCAGGCCGTCTTGATGAGCTGCGTCGGGGACAGCGCATCGAGCAACGTGCCCTTGAGAGAGGCGATGTCGTCGGCGTCGATCAGTTCGTGATCGACCGCGGGCACCGGGTCCTGCCAGATCTGCGGCTCGGGAACCCACGGGCCGAGGTAACGGCTGACCGGACCCATGTCTCGGTGCAGCAGCTTGTACCACGCCTTGGCGAAGGCCTCGGCGAGCTCCTCGGGATGGTCGAGCCACCGGCGGGTGATGTCGGCGTAGATGGGGGACTCGCGCAGCGCGACGTCGGTCACCAGCATGGTGGGCGCGCGACCGGGACCGCCGAACGGATCGGGGATCGTCCCTGCTCCCGCACCGTCTTTCGCGACGTACTGCCAGGCGCCGGCGGGGCTCTTGGTGAGCTCCCACTCGTAACCGTAGAGGTTCTGGAGGAATCCGTTGCCCCACTGGGTCGGGGTGGACGTCCAGACGACCTCGAGACCACTGGTGATCGTGTCCTCGGCCTTGCCCTTGCCGTAGCCCGACTTCCAGCCCAGGCCCTGCTGTTCGATCGGGGCGCCCTCGGGCTCGGGCCCGATGAGGTCGGCGTCGCCGGCGCCGTGGGTCTTGCCGAAGCTGTGGCCGCCGATGATGAGGGCGGCCGTCTCTTCGTCGTTCATCGCCATCCGACCGAAGGTCTCGCGGATGTCCTCGGCGGCGGCGATCGGGTCCGGCTTGCCTTCGGGACCTTCGGGATTGACGTAGATGAGACCCATCGTGGTGGCGCCGAGGGGCTGGGCGAGCTCACGTTCGCCGGAGTAGCGCTTGTCGGTGCCGAGCCAGGCGTCCTCCGGGCCCCAGAACACCTCCTCGGGCTCCCAGATGTCCTCGCGGCCGAAGCCGAAGCCGAAGGTCTTGAAGCCCATGGACTCCAGTGCGACGTTGCCCGCGAACACCAGCAGGTCGGCCCAGGACAGCTTGGTGCCGTACTTCTGCTTGATGGGCCAGAGCAGGCGACGGGCCTTGTCCAGGTTGGCATTGTCCGGCCAGCTGTTCAGCGGGGCGAACCGCTGAGCGCCCTGGCCGCCGCCACCGCGGCCGTCGAAGATGCGGTAGGTACCGGCGGCGTGCCAGCTCATACGGATGAACAGGCCACCGTAGTGGCCGTAGTCGGCGGGCCACCAGTCCTGGGACGTGGTCATCAGCGAGACCAGGTCGGCCTTCAGGGCCTCGACGTCGAGCTTCTCGAATTCCGTTGCGTAGTCGAAGTCCTCGCCGAGCGGGTTGGACAGCGAGGAATGGGCGTGCAGGATCGAGAGGTCGATCTGCTCGGGCCACCAGTCCTTGTTGGTCAGCGGCGCATGCGCTTTCGGCTTCGGCGAGGGGATCGCCGGGTTCTCGCTCTCGCTGGCACTTGCGGTGTCGGCGTCTGAGTTGGGCGGGCGGCTGTCGGAGGTCACGACATTCCTTTCGAGGGGACTGACAGGCTGCGATCACCGGAGGTGATCAGGTCGGGGCCTTGCTGAGGCAATCAGGGCACAGACCCCAGAAGATGACCTCGGCCTCGTCGAGTGCGAAACCGTGGTCTTCTGATGGGGTCAGGCATGGGGCTTCCCCGATTGCACAATCCACGTCGGCAATGACACCGCAGGCGCGGCAGACGACGTGGTGGTGATTGTCTCCGGTGCGAAACTCGTAGCGCGACACCGAACCCGAGGGTTGGATGCGGCGGATGAGCCCGCGCTCGGTCAGGGCGTGCAACACATCGTAGACGGCCTGACGTGAGACGGTGGGCAGGGTTTCGCGTACCGCGTGATAGATGGTGTCCGTGTCGGCATGCGGGTGCTTGTCGACGGCGGCCATCACCGTCACCCGAGGCTGGGTGACACGAAGATCTGCGGCCCGGAGTTGCTGGGCATGGTCCGATGTCGATGCCACGTCCCCCACCATAGGGGCGTCACCGCGTCTT
The DNA here is from genome assembly GCF_042672305.1 of Gordonia sp. NPDC127522. Taxonomy (NCBI): domain Bacteria; kingdom Bacillati; phylum Actinomycetota; class Actinomycetes; order Mycobacteriales; family Gordoniaceae; genus Gordonia; species Gordonia sp. NPDC127522. The sequence goes on along the minus strand of NZ_JBHXVK010000010.1, from coordinate 126,010 downwards.
CGCACGGTTTTTCTGGATCTGATCCAAATTCGTGTGGGAGCGGGTGGGGCCCGGCACAGCTGTCGTGTGTCGTTGCGTCTGGCGCCACCTTCCGCGACATCTGCAGACGCTTCCGACAGGCCGACGGCCGCCATCAGGTCGATGGCGGCCGTCGGGGTCGGTCGGTCCGGCAGATCAGCTGTCGATGCCGACCAGGTCCTTCGCGATCTCGGCGAATCGGATCTCGACTGCGGAGACCACGCGCTGGCGGTTCTTGTGTGCCTCTTCGTAGGCGAGGGTGACCCGCAGGTCGGACGGCTTGGTCAGCTCCTTGACCGCGGCCACCGCGTCGGTGACGTTGAGATCGACGTAGCCTTCGATCGGGAGGTCTTCCGCCTCAACGGTTCCGGTGATCTCGCGGAGCTGGTGGAGCGCGTCGGCGGCACCCTCGGCGCCGCTGTCACGGGCGCTGTCCTCGACTGCCTCGAGTGCGGCGTCACGGCCGGCGGCGACGGTCTTCGACACCGCGGCACCGGCGTTGCTGACGGCGTCACCGGCTCGCGAGGCGGTCTCGGTCGCGTCGTCGACTGCTCGTCCGAACCGGCTGCGCAGGGTGTCCACAGGGTCGGGGAGCTGGCGGGCGAACTCGGCGGTGCGGTCGATAGCCCAGGATGCGCCGAGCGCCGGGGCGGTCAAGGCGTGCGCGGCGAGGCCGCTCGCCCACTGCGAGGGGCCGCGACGCAGGGCGGCCGGGCCGCCGAGCGCCTCCTCGGCGAGAACCGTCGTGAGCCAGTGGACGGTCGCCGTGTGGGCATCGATGAGCTTGTCGGCCAGGCCGACGAGTGCTTGGTCCTCCTGGCCGGTGGCCAGGGCCTTGAGATATGTGGCGCGTGCCACGAGTCGCTGCTCTAGTGCAAGGTCGTCGAGCAGGGCCTCGTCGAGCGGTTGGGTCTGCTCGGCCAACGTCTTGGCCACGGCACCGACACGGCCGAGTACCGGCCGGACGACATCGACGAGTCCGCCGCGGTCACGCAGGGCGTTCTCGATGGTGAGTGCGCGCTCGCGGGCGTTCTCGGCGTTCTGGGCCAGTTCCTTACGGATCGCGTCGGTGCGGGCCTGGGCCTGCCGGGTCTCGGCGATCTGGATCTCGGTGTGCGTCAGCGCGAGGATCGCGCGAAGTTGCTGGTGAACGGTTGTGGTGGAAACGGTCATCGGTTCTTGCTCCCCTCTTGAACGGGTTGGATCAGCTACACCCCGAGTGTTGCCACGACGAGGGCAGATGTAACACCCCGGTGTGAATCAACCCGGCGCACCGACTCGAACTTGTTGGGCCACAGCGGGTTCTGCGTATTGTGAGGCGCGTCACAACGGCCGATGAGGGCGCGCGCTATGACCGTTTGCCGAGCTTTGTGTGGTAGCGGGCCTGCGTCGGGCCCGGCCGCACCGCACGTCGACGTTTGGATCCGCCCTCGCCACGGGTACCTCGCCGCGATGGACCCGGAGCGGAGTGTTCGCAGGTCGGACCCGGACGTGGGTTCCGGCGTGACGGCCGCGCAGATCGCCGAGCACCTCGGCACCGCCGTCGTCGGCGACATCGAAGCCGGGTCGATCGTGGTCCGCGACATCGACGACGATTCCCGCACGATCCGTCCCGGGGACGCGTATCTGGCCATCCCGGGCCGCCGCTGGCACGGACTCGACTTCGAGCGGGACGTGGCCGCGGCCGGTGCCGTCCTGGTGATCAGCGACCGCCCGTCGTCGGTCCTGCCTTCTCTGGTCGTCGACGAACCTCGCCGCATCATGGGGCCGCTGACCTCGTGGTTTCACGGTGAACCGTCACGTGATCTGCGGATCTTCGGTGTCACCGGCACGAACGGCAAGACCAGCACGACCCACTTCGTCGATGCGGCCCTCGCGGCGACGGGGGAGGCGGGCGGGCTCATCTCCGGTGCGCGGATCCGGGGCCCCGGGTACGACGTCGTCCCCGCCCGCACGACGCCGGAGGCGCCCACGCTGCAGCGCACTCTGGCGACCTTCCGACGCCACGGCGTCACCTGTTGCGCGATGGAGGTCTCCTCGCATGCGATCGATCAGGGGAGGGTCGACGGCACCGCGTTCCGCGTGATGGCGTTCACCAACCTGTCCGACGACCATCTCGACTACCACGAGTCGATGGAGGGCTACTTCGCGACCAAGGCCGCGATGTTCACGCCCGAGCGGACGCAGATCGCAGTGGTCGACATCGACGACCACTGGGGTGTGCGTCTGGCCGCCGGGACCACGACGGAGACCTGGACGTGCGCGACTCGACGCACGGACGCAGACGTCGTCGCCACGGACATCCGGGCCGGGCGTCTCGGCGCCGAGTTCACCGTCCACACGCCACACGGGCGATCCCGGGTCGGGCTGCAGGTGCTGGGGCCTCACCAGGTCGGCAACGCTCTACTGGCACTGACCGCCGCGGTGGCGGACGGCGTCGATCTCGCCGCTGCGACCGAGGGCATCTCCTCGGTGACCGGTATCGCCGGACGTTGCGAACCCGTGCATGCCGGACAGTCCTATCGCGCCATCGTGGACTACATGCACAACACAGCGGGACAGCACGCGATGTTCCCCTACCTGAGGTCGTTGTCCGACGACGGGCGTCTCATCGTCGTGGTCGGGGCAACCGGTGGACGAGATCCAGGGAAACGAGAACCCCTGGGGCAGGTCGCGGCGCGTTACGCGGACGTCGTGATCGTCACCGACGAAAGCCCCGAGGACGAGGACCCCGGCGAGATCCGGGCCAGTGTGCTCCGCGGCGCGCACCGGGGTGCGTCGGCGGTCGTCATCGAGGAACCCGACCGGCGGCGCGCATTCTCGACGGCCACGTCCATGGCCGGTGACCGCGACGTGGTCGTGGTCACCGGCCGGGGCAGCGACACCTTCCGCAGGTACGGGACCGAGACGTCGTTCTTCGACGATCACACCGAGTTACGGCGCGCGATCCTCGACACGTCGGACTGAACGGGCGATCACTTCTTGCCGGACAGCACGGCGTCGCGGGCCGCGGCGGCCGCATGGAGCTCGCGCTGATACAGGATTCCGTAGGTGAAACCGTTCTCTCCCTTGCGGATTCCCGCAGCAGCGCCCAGCTCCCGCAGGGTGCGGGCGGCAACGGCGGCATCCTGGTGTTCTCCCAGGACGGTCTGGATCTTCTTGTAGCGCTTGGCCTGCGCGCGACCGATCGAGCCGACGACGGGCGTGGCCAGCTCGCCGGCGTAACGGGCCCGTTTGGCCGCCTTGCGCGCCCGATGCAGATCCTCCTCGTGTCCGGAGGCGAGGGCTTGCCTCAATCGCTTGTCCGCCTTGCGCGCCGCGCGGGTGGCGATCTGACGGACCTGCTTCTTCGAGATCTGGTCGTCGACGAGCGGGACCGCCTCGTTCCAGGTCGTGAGGGTCGACAGCAGCCGGCGATACCGGTCCGATGTCATCTCGGTGGCGACGTTCTCTCGATGGTGATGCTGCTGAGCGGAGAGTTCCTCCTCGATCCGCGCCGCAACCGGTCCGAGCACGAGCTCGTCGGGCAGTTCGGCGAGGGCAGTGGCGAATCGTGCGCGCAGGACCTCCCGGTCGCGAACCTCGCCGAGAACCCCTGCGAACCATCGAAGTTCGTCGTCGAGTCCCACGAGGCCGCTCGGCTCGAACAGCGGTGCCGCGGTCCGCAGCGTGCTCCGGAGACGGCGGATGGCGACGCGAACGCCGTGCACCGGGTTCTCACCGCGACGCAGCGCGACATCGCCGGCGAAGATGGTCGCGATCTGCTCGTGGATGTAGTCCAGTGCGGCGGCAGCGGCCGGCGACGCCGAACCGGCGCGGTGCGGTGCCTCGTGACCGATGGCGCGCTCGTACGTCGACGACGCCGACGCCGGACGCGCGCCGGCCCCGACCATCCGTTTGCGTACCCCCTTGGGCACCGCATCCGACGACGCGGAGCGCACCGCGACCTCGCGCCAGGACGTGGCGGTGGCGACCGGGCCGGTGGCGGTTGCGGAGACGGTGTCGTCGATCACCTCGTAATCCGTCTCACCGTTCGCGTCGAGATGGCGGTGGCGGGTTCGGTGCGTGTGGACGATCGCCGCGACGCGAAGCGGTTTGCCGCCGCTCAGCCCCCAGAGGGCATCGGCGATCGTCGGCGGAACGGCCGTCGAGGGGGCGTCGATCCGTTCGGTGATGACCTCACCGGGGGAGGGGGTCACGACCCGCCAGCCGGCCGGACGCTCGTCACCGTCGTCCCCGTCGACGTAGACGACCGTGGTGCCGTGCGCGAGCAGGTCCCGGTCCTCGGTGTCGTAGTACGTGTCGCTGAAATCCGTCGACGAGATCTCGACGTCGCCGGGGTCACCGAGGTCCGGGATGGCGCTGTCGAGACCGAAATCCCAGGTGTCCGCGCAGGTGGTGTCGGTGTGCACTCCTCGCTCCTCACTCTCACTGTGTCGCTGACACACCGAGGGTGTCCGAACCGGACATTCGGTAAACGTCGCGGAGCGGAACGGTTGCCCTACGAGCGGTGGTAGAAACCGTCCTCGGAACGCGTGACCTGGCCGTGGCGCAGGAGCCGTTCGAGGTGGAGTTCGGCCGTCCGTTTCTCCACCGCGTCGACGAAGGGCAGCTGGACATGCGGGCGATACACCAGCCGCTCGGTGGCGATCCCCTCGACCGTGAGTGGGCGGCGCAGCAACTCCAGCAGGCGTTCCTCGCGTCGATGGATGACGGCCTCGTAGTCGGCGAGACGGGAGCGGAACTCGTCGGCGCCGGTGACCACGCCCTTCTGATGGAAGGTGCCGTACCAGCGGGCGTCGATGTCGCGCACTCGCGCGATCGACGCGAGGTAGTCGTCGACGCTGCTCCCCAGGTCACCGTACATCGGTCCGAACGAGGTGAGGTCGATGTCGGCGAGATAGAGAAAGCCCGTGGGTTCGACGAGGATGCCGGAATGCCCGGCGGTGTGCCCGGGCAGGTGGACGACCGTCGCGGTGACCCCGCCGAGTTCGAAGGCGTGTCCGTCCTCGACCCCGGCGGCCTCGGGGAAGCCGGACGTCAACCGGAAGGTGTCGCCGATCTGGGCGTCGACGCCGGCCCTCTCCTCGTCGGTCAGGCCGTAGTTGTCGAGGAGGACCTGCAGGGATCGCACGCCGTCGACGTCGGCGTGATGGGCGAACTTGTCCGCGGAGAAGTGCCGGAGGCCGGCGATGTGGTCCTCGTGGGCGTGGCTGATCATCACCGCGTCGGGATGCACGGGATCGTGATCGACCTCGAGGGAGGGATCGACCACCAGGGTCCCGGCGGAGCCGCGGACCACGACCGTGTTGCCGTAGGGAAACGCGCCGCCACGCGATGACGCGAGCACGGTCACCTCGTCGTAGCGGTTCTCGATGAAACTCGGTGCGAGGGTCACGTCGACTGCGTACCCCGGCGTGGGAATGCTGTCAACGGCGGGGTTCGTCGACGGAGTCATCCCGTGCGCCGGTCACCGCGCGAAGCCACAGCGGCACGATCAGCCACGCGAGAGAGAACGTCACGAGGGTGACGATGCCCGCGACCGCCGACGGAACCGGTCCGGCGGTCGCCCCGAAGACGACGGTGACCGCACCGGACAGGGCGAGTCCCAGCAGGCCGAGACCGGCGAACGAGAGGTAGTGCGCACAGGTGACGATCAGCGCGAGCTGGTGCTGACGGAACAGGGCCCGGTGCAGCGCCACGGGCGCCGCCAGGAGGATCGCGGCGCCCACCGCGCACGACACCGTGATCAGGTAGATCACTCGCAGAGTGCCGCCGAGTTCCTCGAAGCCGTCGTGAAATGGGAGGGTGAGCAGGAACCCGGTCAGGATCTGCACGCCGGTCTGCACGACCCGCAGCTCTTGCAGCAGTGAATTCCAATTGCGATCCAGCCGTTGGGTTTCCGTTTCGTCGCGCTGGGCGTGATTCCACGCGGCGTCGTCGGCGCCGGGTCCGGTGCGGTGGGTGTCCGGCGGACTGGTCACCTGCTCATCGTCGCACCGGTTGGTCTCGTCGAGCCGTGCGGTGGAGTCTCGAAGCGGTTACTGCCACGACGGACGGTCGGGAACGTCGATCGCGGCCGACGTCCCGTGGAACTGCGAGCAACCCGATGTGGCCTGGCGCGCGCGGCGTAACCGGAGGACGATCGGACCATGGCCACATCGATGGATGAGTTCACGATGTCCCAGCTGGGATCACTGCGCTGGGCGGACATGCGGCGACGGGTGCGCGCGTTGGTCGACGGAGAAGTCGTCGTCGACTCCGCGAGGGCCATCCAGGTGTGGGAGCCCTACCGGGTGGTCGGATGCTACGCGGTGCCCGTCTCCGATGTCGTTGCGCCGCTGAGCGATGCGCAGGCAGTCGACGCCGCCGACGATCACGGGCCGATCCTGACACCGGTCGATCCGTTCGAGGTGCACACGACGCCGGGTACGACCTGCGACCTCGTGGCCGGCGAACGGACGCTGGCCGGCGCCGCGTTCCGTCCGGAGGATGCCGATCTCGCCGGCCACGTCCTGCTGGACTGGGCGGCCTTCGACGAGTGGCGCGAAGAGGAGCAGACGGCGATCGGTCATCCGCACGATCCGTTTCAGCGCATCGACTGCCTCGACACCGTCAGACATGTGGTGGTATCGGTGGGAGGATCGGTCCTGGCGGACAGCCGACGCCCGACCCTGCTGCTCGAAACCCACCTGCCGCCCCGACACTATCTGCCGCGCGAGGACGTCCGGATGGATCTGCTCGTGCCGTCGGACACCGTCACGGTGTGCGCGTACAAGGGCAATGCGACCTACTGGTCGGCCGTCGTCGGCGATGAAGTCGTTCCCGATGTCGCATGGACCTACACCGATCCGCTGACCGACGCCGAGCCCGTCCGGGACCTCATCTGCTTCTACGACGAGCGGGTCGATCTGACTGTCGAAAGGTGATCAACACGAGGCAGAGTCGATCTCATCGAGATCAGAGTCCGCCCTCGTAGCGGTCCAGCCCGGAACCGCTCGCCTTCTTGTTGCGTCCGGTCGGCGCCTCCTTGGCGCTGCGCACCCACTTCCCGGTGCGGTCGAGGGTGGGCATCCGCTCGGAGAAGAACTTGCTGTAGCGGGTCGTCCCATCGACCTTCAACACACCGTCCTGGACGTCGATGTGTGCGACCGTCGCCCAGAACGAGTTCTTGCCGTTGCCGACATGGATGAGGATCTCGTCGCTGTCCGGCCCAGGCAGACCGTCCCTGCCCGGTCTGCCGTATCGGATCGCCACTCTGGGCCTGCCGAACTCGTCGATGGCGCCGGCCCCGTTGTCGACGGATTGGTAGACGTTGACGAGGAGATCGCCGTTCTCCTTCGGCAGGACCGTGACCTGCTCGACGGCGGGCTTCTTTCCTCGCCCCGGACCGCGGCTGTCGCCATGGTGCTCGATGAAGGGCCAACTGCGCAGGTCGCCACGATGCCCCTTCTCGCCGCTGATGACCACATACTGATGCGCGACCTCGTCACGGCAGAAGAAGTACACGTCGAGGTCACCCTTGCCGTACTTCGTCACCCGACCGTCGGCCCCGTACTCCGCGCCCCGCCCATCCCACTCGAGGCCCACGGTGAGAACCCAGTCCGACGACCCCTTGCGCAGGTCGATCGACGCGGTCTTGTCGCGGGAGTCCTTCGTGATGGAGACCTTGACCTTCGACAGATTGGCCGGCGGTGCTGCCGAAACCTGCTGTGGCCCAGTGTTCACTGGGGCGCCTGCCGACGAAGCGACGCGTTCGGGCGGTTGTTCCGGTGCGTCGTCGACGGTGATCCCGAAGTCGGTGGCGAATGCCGCCAGCCCCTGGCTGTAGCCCTGCCCGATCGCGTCGAGCTTCCACTGTCCGTTCCGGCGGTAGAACCCCACCAGCTGCAGGACCGTCTCGGTTCCGGGATCCGGTGGAGTGAACGTCCACGTGCCCGAACCCGAGATGGTCACCGTCAGCGAACCGATCTGCTCGAATGTCTTGTGCTGCGCCTCGGTACTCGCCGCGACGACGACCCGCTCGACGTCGGCGGGTACCGACGTCAGGTCGACCGCACACGAACTCGACCCTCGGAGCCGAACTCCGGAGGAAGCCGGGTTGTTGAAGAAGATCAGGTCGTCGTCGGTGCGGACCCTGTCGCCCGCCGTCAGGAGCACGGCGATGAGGTCGACGTCGTCGGGCGACGCGCTCGCGATCTCGACGAGGTGCGCGGTCGTGCTCAGGGTGGTCTTGGAGCCCTTGGTGAGCTCGTGCACAACGACTCCTCGGGATGGTGGCTGGACAGCCCCGATGGTAAGCGAGGTGCCGCCACCGGGCGCGCCGTCGGCCGACCGGGACCGCGGTCTGTCGGCTGTCGGAATGACGCACCGGCACAACGCTTGTCCGGTGCGTGCGCCGGAGCGCAGCTCAGCGCAGCGAATACCGGATCGGCAGGTGTTTGAGACCGCCGACGAACACGGTCGCGGCCAGTTCTGGCGTGCCGGCCAGTTCGATGGAGTGGAGCCGCGGGATCAGTTCGGCGAAGAAGCTCCGCATCTCCATCCGGGCCAGAGCGGCGCCGAGACAGAAGTGGACGCCGTAGCCGAACGACAGATGCTTGTTGGGGAACCGGCCGATGTCGAAGGTGAACGGGTCGTCGAAGACGTCCTCGTCCCGATTGCCCGAAGTGTAGGCGAGATAGACGGATTCGCCCCTGGCGATGGGCACACCGCGCACCGAGGTGTCCTCGGCAGCGGTGCGCATGAACTCCTTCACCGGTGTGGTCCACCGGATCATCTCCTCGACCGCGGTCCCCACGAGTTCGGGCTCGTGTCGAAGTCGTTCGAGTTCACCGGGGTTCTCGATCAGCGCCCGGAGGCCGCCGGAGATCGCGTCCTTGGTGGTGTCGTGCCCGGCGCTGGCCACGATCACGTAGTACGACGCGGTGTCGACGTCGGACAGGGGCTCGCCGTCGATGAGGCCGTTGGCGATGGCCGAGGCCAGGTCCTCGGTCGGGTGAGCGCGTCGGGACGCGGTCAGCTTGTTGAAGTAGGCGAAGAAGTCCAGCAGTGTCGCCATCCGTTCCTCGAGCGTTGCCCCTCGCCGGTATTCGACGTCGTCGGCGCCGAACAACTCCTGCGTCAGTTGGTGCATCCGCGGGAAGTCCTCTTCGGGGAGGCCCAGCAGCGACAGGATCACGTACAGCGGGAAGCCGACCGCGACCTCTTCGACGAAGTCGCACTCGGGTCCGATGTCGCGCATCCGGTCGACGTAGCGCATCGCGAGCTCGTCGACGCGGGCCTGCAAGTCGCGCAGGGCTTTCGGGCGGAACCAGTCGGCGCCGATGGCGCGGACCTTGCGGTGGTGCGGGTCGTCCATGTGGATCAGGGTGCGCAGTCCGGCACCGGACTCCAGCTGAGCACGTGCCACATCGTCGGCGGCCGCGGTGGTCAACACCGGACGCGGCTCGCTGAGCCACAGGTTGTTGTCGCGCTCGATGTCCATGATGTCGGCGTGCTTGGTGATGGCGAAGAACGGCCGGTAGGGGCCGTGGTCGACGCGCGGAACCGGATTGTGTGCCCGCAAGTGGGCCATTGCGGCGTGCAGTCGCGGCTCGTCGGTGTAGGCCCTGGCGTCAGCGAAGATGTTCTCGGCGTCGTCGGTCATGCTCTTGTCCACGCTGCTTGTCGGCACCGTTGTCCTTCCGTCGAGGGGCGATCGCTGTCGAGTGTCCGATATCGGCGTGTTCCAGATCGGCGGAATGACGAACCTGACCGTATTTCGCCTGTCTCCCGTACGTGAGCAGCGTCCGACCGCCGGTAGGGTCCACGGTTTTGCGGTGGAGCCGCGGGCTGATCCACGACCGCCGGCTCCGGCCGCGGCAGTGATCGCACCACATGTTCGAGCCGTCGACGACTGGCCGAACCGCGAACCGGCGCCGACGTCAGGTCTGCCATTCGAACGACATCCGCGTCGCGGACCGGGGCAGCGAGAATCGCTCGCGATGGACCGCGATTGCCTCTCTGCTCGAAACGCACTGCCTCGCAATGGCACTGGATGCACAAGTGAGTGGCGGAAACCGGTAGTTTGGTTGGTTAACATATAAAGCACTATCGCAGAACGCAATTCGCGCCTACTCTGAGATCCGAATCAGTCGTCGACAGGTGGTTTCCATGTCCATGCCAACCGGATCGATCAACTATCCGAGACCGCCGATTGTGTCTATGCCACTACGGCAGAGGCTTGAAGGATTTCGCCAGTACCATCGCGGAGCCGAGATGTTCCGGGACGCCGTCGGGCCGGTGGCCACGGTACGAGTGGCTCCGGCCTGGATGATGGCACCGACGGTCTGGGTATCGTCGCCTCAGGGCGCGCACGATGTTCTGGGCGCACGGCGCGGCGCGGTGGACAAGGTTGCACCGACCCATGTTCAGGCGCGAAAAGTGCTCGGTCCGAACCTGTTCGATCTCGACGATCGCGCCTGGCTCCCACGGCGACGCGCGATCCAACCGGTCTTCACCAAGCAAGGAGTGCGGAACTACGCGGGCGAGATGTCGGGGGCGGCGATGACGGAGATCACCAAATGGGGCACGGCGGCAGAGGTCGACTTGGATCACGTGTCGCGCATGATCACCATCGACGCGCTCGCCCGGTCCGTTCTGGGTGCCGGGCTGGACGAGCCGGATGAAGTGGGCAGAGAGGTGCGGACTCTCATCACGATGGTCGCCGATCGATCGACACGGCCCTTGAACCCGCCCTACTGGCTGCCGACGCCGGCCAATCGGCGCGCCCATGCTGCGGCTGAACGACTCCGTGGCCGCGCAAGGGCGATCGTCCAGCGGTGTCGCGACCACCCGGACACCGGTGCTTGCCTGGTGCACGCCCTCCTCGACGCGCGTGACCCGGCGACCGGGCGTCCGCTCGACGACGACACCATCGTCGATGAACTGGTCATCTTCATCGGAGCCGGACACGAGACGACCGCGACGACCCTGGCCTACGCCCTCTGGCAGCTCGGCAGGCACCAGGACTTTCAGGATCGGGTGCGGCAGGAGGCGTCCGGCATCGGGGGAGGCGTACCGACCCCCGACGACCTCGGCGCGCTGTCGTACACGACGCAGGTCGTGCACGAGGCTCTGCGGTTGTTTCCCCCGGCGCCGGCTCTGGCCCGCATGGTGACCCAGGACCTCGTCGTCGACGGTTTTCAGGTGTCGGCCGGCCACATCGCCATCGTGGGAGTGTATGCGCTCCAACGTGATACCGATCTGTGGCCGGATCCGCTGACGTTCGATCCTGATCGATTCGAACCGACTGCGATGAAGAGCATCGATCGGTGGAGCTACCTCCCTTTCGGCGCCGGCCGTCGGTCGTGCATCGGAGACCACTTCGCGATGCTGGAGGCGGTACTCGCGTTGGCAACAATCATCCGTGAGGTCCATGTGGAGTCGCGCTCAGAGGAATTCCCGATGGCGCTCCCATTCACCGCTGTCGCGGCCGAACCGGTCATTGCCGAGGTCACGGCCCGGCCGGATCGTGGGAGGGCGGGGGCGACAGCAGTACGGGGGTGACAACAGCACGGGGTGAACCGCCAATCCGGGATGAATCGGGTGCCGAATGGCAGACCATGAGCGCCCAGGCCGAATCAGGCGAGGACACGTCCGCGTCGCCCCGTTGTGACGGCGCGACGACCGCCGACTCCACCAGCGAGTACCTGCCGATCGCCGACCACGGCGTCATCGGGGACCTGCGTACCGCGGCCGTCGTGGGAGTCGACGGTCGGATCGACTGGTTCTGTTGTCCGCGGTTCGACTCGCCGAGTGTGTTCGGCTCGCTGCTCGACGCCCGACGCGGCGGTGCCTGGACTGTGGAACCCATCGACGGAGAGGTCACCACGCGGCAGTTCTACCTCCCCGACTCCAACGTGCTCGTCACCCGCTTCCTGAGCGAGGACGGTGTCGCCGAGGTCCAGGACCTCATGCCGATCGCGCGCCCGCACGATCCCGACCATCGCACGCGGATCATCCGTCGGGTCTCCTGCGTGCGCGGCTCCGTGGAGTTCCGCGTGACGGTTGCGCCGCGGTTCGACTACGGCCGCGAGGCGCACACCGTCGTCGTCGAGAACGAACGCAGTCTCCGTTTCGAGACCGACGACCTGGTGCTGCATCTCGCCTCGACGGTCGATGTCGACACCGTCGACGACCGGGATGCACAGGCCCACTTCACCGTCGAGACCGGTCAGTGCGTGACGTTCGTCCTCGCCCCCGACCCCATCGGGTCGGAAGTGCTCGACCACGACAGTTCTCCCGCCGTCGTCGCCGCGACGGTCGCATTCTGGCAGGACTGGGTCTCGCGCTCCTCCTACACGGGCCGGTGGCGGGAGATGGTGCACCGGTCGGCGCTCACGCTCAAACTGCTCACGCACGAACCGTCAGGGGCGGTGGTGTCCGCGGTGACCGCCGCGCTCCCCGAAGAGATCGGCGGCGAACGGAACTGGGATTACCGCTACGTGTGGATCCGCGATGCCGCCTTCACGCTCTACGCGCTGTTGCGGCTGGGTTTCACCGACGAGGCGGGCGCCTTCATGGACTGGCTGACCTGCCGATTCGACGACGGCGCCGACGAATCCGGAGATCTGGGGCCGCTGCGGTTGATGTACACCGTCGACGGGGATCCGCCGCCGAAGGAGACCGAACTCGACCACTGGGAGGGTTACCGGCAGACCTCGCCGGTGTTGGTCGGAAACGCCGCCGCCGACCAGCTCCAGCTGGACATCTACGGCGAGCTCATCGACTCGGTGTACCTGTACAACAAGTACGGACCGGGGATCTCCTACGGGTCCTGGACGCATCTGTGCACGGTGGCGGGATGGCTCGTCGACAACTGGGATCGTCCGGACCAGAGCATCTGGGAGGTGCGGAGCAAGCCGCAGGACTACGTCTACTCGCGAGTGATGTCGTGGGTGGCCCTCGAGCGGATGATCCGGATGAGTCGGCAGCGCGGTCTACCGGGCGACGTCGCCGGTTGGATGAAGGCCCGCGACGACATCTTCCTGCAGATCATGGAGCGGGGCTGGAACGATGACGTGGGGGCGTTCGTCCAGACGCTCGACTCCGATCGGCTCGACGCCGCGCTGTTGCTCATCCCCGCCGTGAAGTTGTTGTCGCCCACCGATGATCGGTTCCTCCGCACGCTCGAGCGGATCGAGGAAGAACTGGTGAGCGACTCCCTGGTGTTCCGGTACGACACCGACGGCGGGCACGACGGGCTCGACGGTGCCGAGGGGACGTTCTCCCTGTGCTCGTTCTGGTATGTCGAAGCACTCACCCGCGTCGGCCGCCTGGCCGACGCCCGGCTGGCCCTGGAGAAGATGTTCACCCACGCCAATCACCTCGGCCTGTACGCCGAGCAAGTGGGCCTGACGGGGGAACAACTGGGCAACATGCCGCAGGCATTCACCCACCTCGCACTCATCAGCGCGGCCATCAATCTCGACCGACGGCTTGGTGATTGAGCCGAGCGCCACGGGATCCGGTTGCGGTTTGTACCGGTGACCGGGACAAACCGCAACCGGATCTCATGTGCGCGTTCAGATCCAGCCGGACCCGCCGCACAGGTCGTCGGCGGCCGCGGGGCCCGTGGACCCCGCCGCATACGGTTGCGGTGCGGGCGGATTCGCCAGCACCGGTGCGGCCACCTCCCACACGTGGGCGAGGCCGTCGGGTCGGGTGAACAGCGACCGATCGCCGCGCAGCACGTCGACGATGAGTCGGGCATAGGGCGACAGACCGTCGGCCACCTCGTCGAGTTGTTCGGTCATGTGCGCCACGGAGAGGTCGGTGCCGGACCCCGGTTCCTTGATCGTGACCGCCAGGTCGATGGCACCGTCGCCGGCCAGGTCGAAGGTCAGCACGGTGCCGTCCTTCGGGGTGTCGGTCAGCGGACCGTCGGCAGGGGAGCGGAACACGAGGCTGAGACGCTGGGAGCTGTGGTCGAGCATCTTGCCGGTCCGCAGCAGGAACGGGACGCCGTGCCAGCGGTCGGTGTCGACCCACAGACGCACGGCCGCGAATGTCTCCGTGGTGGAGTCCGCGGGGATGCCGTCGGTGTCGCGGTATCCCTCGTACTGGCCGAAGACCACCTCGGCGGGGTCCAGTGGTCGGAAGGCCGCGATCACCGACTCCCGCGCGTCGAGCAGGTCGTCGGCGCCGAGCGAGACCGGTGGTTCCATCGCGACTTCGGCCGCCACCTGGAACAGGTGGGTGACGATCATGTCCAGGAATGCGCCGGTGGCGTCGTAGAAGGCGGCGCGGTCGGCGATGTCGAGGGTCTCCGGTACGTCGATCTGGACTTCCGCCACGTGTTCGCGGTTCCACACCCCCGAGAACAACCCGTTGGCGAAACGGAGGACGTGCAGGTTCTGGGTGCTCTCCTTCCCCAGGAAGTGGTCGATCCGGTAGATCTGCTTCTCGTCCAGGGATTCGTGGACCGCCTCGTCGAGGGCCTGGAAACCGTCGGGGGACGTACCGAACGGCTTCTCGTAGACCACTCGAGAGCCCTCCGCGAGATCGTGCGCGGCAATGGCTTTCGTGTAGTCGACGAAGGTGGTCGGTGGGAGGGCCAGATAGTGGACCAGTTGAGCACCGTCACCGGCGGCGTCACGGGCCGCGTCGATCACCTCTGGCAGACGGCCGGGGTCGTCGACGGTGAACCCGCCGCCGGCGAAGCGGATGGTCTCGGCGAACGCTTCCCATTCGTCCGATGACACCGAACCGTCCGGACCGAATTCCTCGATCGCGTCCTTCACATGTTGCCGGAATTCATCGTCGGTCCGGTCGCCTCGTCCGTTGCCGACGAGCTGCCATCCGTCGGGGAGCAGGTCTCGCCGGTGGAGTTCGTACAACGATGGCAGGACCATCCGCTTGGCGAGATCGCCGGTCGACCCGAAGAGGATGAAGGTCACCGGCCCGGTGGAGTTGTCTGTGGTCACCCAATCCATATTGCGCGAACAGATGTGCAGAGTGCGGGATGTGTGCTGGATTCCGTTACCGATCCCGCACTGTGGATGTCAGCGGATCCTGCGCCGCCGGCCACATCTAGTCCTGCGAAAGGTCCTGGCAGGGGGAGCGCAGACACCACGGCAGGGCGTAACGCGACGGGAACGACGTACCTGTCGCCCTCGAGCGTCAGCCAGCCTTCGTCGATGTACAACTCGAGCCGACGATGGATTGCCTCGACGAGCAACTCGCTGAGTCCGAGTTTGGGAACCCAGGCGTCGATCTCGACGATACTCAGCGGTGAATCGCCGAGTCCGCTTATGACCACGCCGATCACCGACGACGAGAAGTCGATGTCGGGGTTGTATTCCCGAGGAAAGCCGGACCGAACCCAGGCGGTGAGACCCACCCGCAGCACGTCGATCCGGGGCTCTTCCCGCCACAGATGGGCCGCGCGCCCGGGACGTGCGCTCGAGGTGTTGACTTCGACGATCTCGAGGACCTGGGCAAACTCCCACAGGTCATGTAACGACGCGACGTTGCTCATGCTCTTGACGTGAGCGGGGAAGTCGATGTCGAGTCGGCGGGCGAGGTCGCGGGCATCGGCCGGTGTCAGCCACCGACTCTGCGTGGTGGGGCGGTGCGGACCCAGCCAGTCCAACAGTCCGGTGACCCGCCGGACCGGCTGTGTGCCCATGAGGGCAGCGCGTTCGGTGGCCTCGTCGACCTCCTCGATTCTCGTGGTCCGCAACTCGAGCCCGGAGACAAGGGCAAACTGCTCGGCCGCATAGCCCGATACGGCTTCGGTGCCGAGCCACATGCCGGTCTCGACCAGGTAGCGGCGCATCGTCTCGATCGCGATGGCGAGCGCTTTGGCGTCCTGCTGCTGGTTCGACTCGATGTGGCTGAGCATCGACACCATGGTGTCGACGTCGTCGGTGGTCCAGGTGAGCGGATCGAAACCGGGGTTCGTCTGCCCGACGGCGTCGAGCACGATGAACGCGTACGCCCCGATGTGGGTGACAGCTTCCTCGTCGCCGGGGAAGACTTCATCGCGGAGCCACGACTTGAATGATTCGGGAGCAACGTGTCGCCTTGCGGTGCCGAAGAGCGATACCACGTTGGAGTGGTTGCCACTGCCGGAGTCGTGTTTGCGCTTACGTTGGGCGCGCCGCTTCTTCTTGTCGCGTTCCGTCGGGGCTGTGGCGCCGGGTCCCGAGCCTGGACGGCTGTGAGGGCGGCGGATCGCCAACCTCCGACATCCTGATGCGAGTGGGCTATGTCACAAAAACATCAGACATGAGCGGAATGCACTCAACTCTGTTGGCGTTGTAGACCGCGTATGGCTCATACTTGAGCCTGTTGGACTTAAGAGAAAGGTGCACGCGAGTGGACAGCTTCACCCCCACCACCAAGACGCAGCAAGCATTGAGTTCTGCTGTGCAGGCGGCGGCCAGTGCTGGCAACCCCGACGTGCGACCGGCCCACATCCTCGTGGCACTGCTCGATCAGTCCGACGGCATCGCGTCGCCGCTGCTCAAGGCAGTGGGCGTGGACCCGTCGAGCGTTCGTGCGCAGGCCCAGGCATTGGTCGATCGCATGCCGACGGTGTCCGGCGCCAGCTCGACGCCTCAACTATCCCGCGAATCGATCGCGGCCGTCACCGCAGCCCAGCAGCTGGCCGGTGAACTCGACGACGAGTACGTCTCGACCGAGCACGTCGTCGTCGGCCTGGCGACCGGTGACTCCGACGTCGCCAAACTGCTGCACAACCTCGGTGCGACTCCGCAGGCTCTGCGCGAGGCCTTCGTCGCCGTGCGCGGCAGCGCACGGGTCACCTCCGAGGACCCCGAATCGACCTACCAGGCTCTCGAGAAGTACTCGACCGACCTGACCGCGGCCGCCCGCGAAGGCAAGCTCGACCCGGTCATCGGTCGCGACACCGAGATCCGGCGCGTCGTGCAGGTGCTCAGCCGGCGGACCAAGAACAACCCGGTCCTCATCGGTGAGCCCGGCGTCGGCAAGACCGCCATCGTCGAAGGCCTCGCCCAGCGCATCGTCGCCGGCGACGTGCCGGAGTCGTTGCGCAACAAGACCGTCATCTCCCTCGACATGGGTTCGATGGTCGCCGGTGCGAAGTACCGCGGCGAGTTCGAGGAGCGGCTCAAGGCCGTGCTCGACGAGATCAAGGGTTCGGCCGGACAGGTCATCACCTTCATCGACGAGCTGCACACGATCGTCGGAGCCGGTGCGACAGGCGATTCCGCGATGGACGCCGGCAACATGATCAAGCCGATGCTCGCCCGTGGTGAGCTGCGGCTGGTCGGTGCCACAACCCTCGAGGAGTACCGCAAGTACATCGAGAAGGACGCCGCTCTCGAGCGTCGCTTCCAGCAGGTGTACGTCGGCGAGCCGTCGGTCGAAGACGCCATCGGTATCCTCCGCGGCCTCAAGGACCGGTACGAGGTGCACCACGGCGTGCGCATCACCGACTCCGCATTGGTCGCTGCCGCATCGCTTTCCGATCGCTACATCACCTCGCGGTTCCTGCCGGACAAGGCCATCGACCTTGTCGACGAGGCCGCGTCGCGGTTGCGGATGGAGATCGACTCGCGCCCCGTCGAGATCGACGAGGTCGAGCGGATCGTCCGCCGTCTCGAAGTCGAGGAGGTCGCCTTGCAGAAGGAGACCGACGCGGCGTCGAAGGAGCGGCTCGAGAAGCTGCGCGCCGAACTCGCCGACCAGAAGGAGAAGCTCAACGAGCTCTCCGCCCGGTGGCAGTCGGAGAAGACCGCGATCGACGCGGTCCGAGACCTCAAGGAGGAGCTGGAAAGGCTTCGCGGCGAGGCTGATCGCGCGGAGCGCGACGGTGATCTCGGACGCGCCGCCGAGCTGCGGTACGGTCGCGTCCCCGGACTGGAGAAGGAACTCGAGGCCGCGATCGAGAAGACCGGCACGGATCCGTCTCAGGATGTGATGCTGCAGGAGGAGGTCGGACCCGACGACGTGGCCCAGGTCGTGTCGGCGTGGACCGGAATCCCGGCCGGACGCATGCTCGAAGGCGAGACCGCCAAGCTGCTGCGCATGGAAGAGGAACTGGGACAACGGGTCATCGGCCAGAAGGACGCGGTGCAGGCGGTGTCCGACGCGGTGCGTCGTGCCCGCGCGGGCGTCGCGGACCCGAACCGGCCGCTCGGCTCGTTCATGTTCCTCGGCCCCACCGGCGTCGGCAAGACCGAACTCGCCAAGGCGCTTGCCGAGTTCCTGTTCGACGACGAGCGGGCGATGGTCCGCATCGACATGAGCGAGTACGGCGAGAAGCACAGCGTGGCACGGCTCGTCGGTGCTCCGCCCGGCTACGTCGGGTACGAGGCCGGCGGTCAGCTGACCGAGGCGGTGCGGCGTCGTCCGTACACGGTGGTCCTGTTCGACGAGATCGAGAAGGCCCACCCGGACGTGTTCGACGTGCTGCTGCAGGTGCTGGACGAAGGTCGCCTGACCGACGGCCAGGGCCGGACGGTGGACTTCCGCAACACCATCCTGATCCTCACCTCGAACCTCGGTGCGGGTGGCGACAAGGATCACGTGATGATGGCGGTGCGGTCGGCGTTCAAGCCAGAGTTCATCAACCGTCTCGACGACGTGGTGATCTTCGACGCCCTGAGCCCGGAGGAACTGGTGTCGATCGTCGACATCCAGCTCGGCCAGCTCAAGAAGCGCCTGGCGCAGCGTCGCCTCGACCTCGAGGTGTCGACCAAGGCCAAGGAATGGCTGGGCGCACGCGGATTCGACCCGCTGTACGGTGCTCGCCCGCTGCGCCGGCTGGTGCAGCAGGCCATCGGTGACCAGCTCGCCAAGCAACTGCTCGCCGGAGACATCCGCGACGGGGACGTGGTGCCGGTCAACGTCAGTGCTGACGGCGAATCGTTGGTACTCGGCTGAGTTCGTGAATGACAAGTGAATGACAAGGGACCCATCCTTCGGGATGGGTCCCTTTGTCTGCGTCGGCTACGGATGTGGGAAGCGGTCGAGGTTGTCCTCTACCCACAGGCGCAATGCGTCCAGCGGCCCGGCGGCGTCCAGCCCGAGTTCCGTCAGTTCGTATTCGACGTGCAGCGGGACCGCCGGATAGACGGTACGGGTGAGCATCCCGGCTGTCTCCAACCGACGCAGAGTCGCCGTGAGGACTTTGGGGCTGATCCCGTCCAGCCGCACGCGGAGCTCTCCGAACCGCATCGGTCGATCGCGTAGGGCGCCGATGACGAGGGCGCTCCACTTGTCGGCGAGAAGATCGAGCATCCCTCGGCAGGGACACGATGCAGAGTAGGCGTCTCCGCGATGGGACTGCAGCGACATGGCGTCAACCTCTATGCTTTCCGAAGGATACTAGGACACCTTGTGGGTAACTGGGGTCGTCGAGATACCTTAGCGCCATGACCCGAGAGATGACAGCCCTGGTTGTGGCCGCCGCGGACTCCGTCGAGGACCCGAGCGCGTTCGCCGAGACGACAATGCCGGTGCCGACCCCCCGTCCGCACGATCTCCTCGTCGAGGTCCGCGCGGTCTCGGTCAACCCGGTGGACACCAAAGTGCGTGCAGGCCTGCGTGACTCCGATCCCCCGAGGGTTCTGGGATTCGACGCGGCGGGAATTGTCGTCGGGATCGGCGACGAGGTGTCGAGGTTTGCCGTTGGGGACGAGGTCTACTACGCCGGTTCGATCGATCGGCCGGGAACGAATGCCGAGTTCCACCTGGTCGATGAGCGGATCGTCGGACGCAAACCGTCGTCCCTCGACTTCGGCGCGGCTGCCGCACTGCCGTTGACCACGATCACTGCCTGGGAGTCGTTGTTCGAGAAGCTGCGGGTCGATTCCGCGGACTCGGGAACGATCGTCGTGGTGGCGGGTGCCGGGGGCGTCGGCTCGATGGTCATACAGTTGGTCCGGACCCTGACTGATCTCACCGTGATCGCAACCGCCTCACGGCCTGAGTCGCAGGAATGGGCGCGAGGGCTCGGGGCCCACCACGTCGTCGACCCGAGACGCCTGCGCGAGGACGTGCGGTCGTGCGCCCCGGGCGGAGTGGATTACATCTTCTCACCCCACTCGGACGGGAATGTCGAGTCCTATGCCGACATCATGGGCGTACACGGTCAGGTCGTCGCCATCGACGAACCGGAAGGTCTCGATACCCTCCCGCTGAAAGACAAGAGCCAGAGCTGGCACTGGGAGTTGATGTTCTCCAAGCCGTTGTTCGCACCGGAAGACGACTCGCAACACCAGATCCTCGGCCGGGTCGCCGAACTCGTCGACGCCGGCAAGATTCGCAGCACTGTCAACCGCGAACTGGCTGGCTTCACAATCGACAATCTTCGTACAGCGCACCAGGTTTCCGAATCCGGAGGGGCGATCGGCAAGGTGGTCCTCACGCGCTGACCACTGCGGACGAGCAGGCGGACCCTCACCAGGTGGCGAGTAACTCCATGAGGTGCGCTTCGACGAGGGAGGGCCGGGGTGTGCGTGGTCCGGGTCGTGGTGGCCGGTAGTCGATGACGTGGCTGGTTGTCAACCACGATCGGCGCGCTTGATCGCCGGGCCCCCTGCTCCCTGAGGAGTGCCCGGAGCTTGCGGAGGGCGCGTCACGAAGGGTCCGGCGACCGCGCCTGCCAAACCCTCGGGTGGTCGGTCCGTGGATCTCGTTGCGCACGGTGTTCAGATGTTCTGCGAACCGCCGGGGTATGTCGGGTCGGCGGTTGAGGTGTTCGGGGTTGGGTGGCGCGCCGGGTTCGGCGTTGAGTCGCCAGGCGCAGCGGCCTTCGTCGGGTCCGTCGCGGACCACCCGGGTGGTGTATTGGCCGGGTTGGTCGCCGACCATGCGGTTGTGGCGTGGACAGGCGGGTGCGAGGTCGTCGATGTCGGTGAGACCGCCCTTGGCCCAGTCCTTGTGGGCGTGATGGAGTTCGACGTGGGTGGCGGGTTGGTCGCAGCCGGGTGCCGAGCACACTTCCCCGTCGGGGCGGGCGAAGGAGACGAGTCGTTGTTCGCGGGTGGCGAGGCGTCTGCCCCGCCCGAAGTACAGCGGGACGGTGGTGGCGTCTTTGAAGATCGCCAGCCATGGCTGGATGTCGGCGGCCATGGCGATGAGGTCGGGGATGGGGAGCAGGGTGCCGGTGGCGGTAGTCGCCAGTCCGGCTTCGCGGATCAGGTCGTTGAGGTCGGCTTTGATGATCAGTTGGACGGGTAGTCCGCGGTGCGAGGTTCCCAGTGTTCCGTCGGCGAAGCCGGCGGCCAGTGCGGCGTCGAGGGCGTCGTGATTGGTCTGGGCGAGGGTGCGGCCGTCGCGGTCGGCTGCCGAGGCCAGGGCGTCGGGGTCGGCGGTGCCGGCCGGCCCTTGGGGCGACTGTGGGTCGTCGGGGTTGTTGAGTCCGGGTTTGCCCCACACGGCGAACATCATGGTCAGCCGGGCGGCGAGTGCGGGGGTCAGTGTGCCGGAGATTTTGGCGGTGCCGTCGGCTCGTTGTCGGCCGATCCACAGGCCGCGGCGTCGTTTCTGGTCGGTGTCGTCGGTCAGGGTGCCGTCGGGGTCGAGGTGTGCGAGCAGGCGGGCACCGAGTTGGGTGATGTCGGCGGGGGTGTGTGCTTCGGCGATGTCGGCCATCTGTCGTTCGGCGGCGACCTTCACATCGTGGTCGACGGCGGCCGGGATGCGGTCGAGGACGTCGAGGGCGGCCTGTACGTGTGCGGTACCGACCGCGCCTTGTGCGAAAGCTTCAGCGAGGCAGGGGTGTTCGGGTGGGAGGACCTCGCCGCCGAGGCTGGTGCGGTGGGCGGTGGCGTCCATTTGCTTACGGCGGCGCATCGGGTTCGAGACTCGTAGCCGGTGGGTCATGAATTGCATGAGGGTGCGGCAGCCCGCTTTGCGGGGCAGGTCGCGGGCGACGGCCTGATCGATCTGCCGGTCACCGGCAACGGTGAGTCGCGCGATGGCGCGTTCGGTGGCAGAAGTGACTTCGATCAGTTCTTCGTCGGTGCACGAGGACAAGTCGACGGTCTGTAGTTCGTCGAGGTTCGCGTGTAGTTCGGCGACGAGTTCGGCCGCGCGGGACACGGGCGCGCCGTGGTCGGCGAGTGGTGTGGTGCTGGGCATGACGGTCACCTCCCCCGAAAACCGGTGTTGCGAATGTAGGTTCGAGTGTACACCAATCCAGACGTATGACAAGGCCAAACATACTGCTGTGCAATGCTATTCGCTGATGTCGACTTGTCGGTGTCGTGTGGTAGGGGCCTCGGACGGAAGCTCTTCCCTGGATTCACGCGGCGACCTGTCCGACAGGGCCACCGCCCGTGGCTCAGCGCACGACCTCGCGATGCCCGGCGTCGAGGCGGCGGGTCCAATGACGGCCGTCGAGGTGCTCCAGTAGCGGAATCACCACGCGCCGAGTGGTTCCGAGCGCTTGGCGGGCGGTGCTGGTGGTGAACGGCTGATCGAGCGAGGCGAGGGTGCGCATCGCCAGGGCGGGGGCAGTCGGCAACAGCACGACGCCGTCGCGCAAACGGAGAATTCGGCCCGTGCGTTCGGCGGCGGCGAGCTCTCGGGCGCCCAGGCCGAGTGCGGTGAGGTCATCGGCCTCGGGTGCACGGAACGGGTGGTCGGTGAGCCGGCGCTCCAGTGCGCTGACCGCGTCGTCTGCATCACCCAGGGAGGGCTTGTGACCCGGAACGGCCAGATGCCCGTCGGACGACGACAGCCCAGCGTCCGAGACTACGGTCGCCAGCAGCGTCGTGTCCGGAAGGCCGAGCAGGGCAGGTACGCCGGACGCGGAGAGCCCCGCCGACAATGGATCTCGGTCGTGGAGATCGACAACGGCGGCGCGGAGACGCTCGGCCCATGCCGCGAGGGAGGATTCGGCGACCCACCATTCGCCGATCACTCGTACGCCGTGGGGAGTGGGCTCGGCGTCGTCGACGAGGCCCAGGCGAGCCAGATCGGTGACGCGCATCGCGCCGCGCCGATGCACTTCTTCGGCGGCCCCGGCGCCGTCGGACATGGCCGCCAGCGAGGCCGCGCGTCGTGTTGCGTCGCCGCGCCGGGTCAGTGCCGGGGGATCGGGGTGCAACACGACGCCGCCGCCGACGATACGTCGGCCGGGATCGCGCAGGACCAGCCGATCGCCCCGTGACATCGGCATGGCGCGCGCGAGCGTCACGCGCGCGTGGTCACCGTCGAAGGGGCGCAACCGGACCGGTAGCGCCGCTGTGCCGATGTGCGCGACGAGGTGTTCCGGTGCCTCCTCGAAGGACATGCCGCTCACGCGCCGGACATCGGCGACTGCGGAGGTGTGCCAGGCTCCGGGCGTCACGAGTGCGTCGCCACGCGAGACGTCGTCGACGCCGGCGCCGCGCAGATTGATCGCGACTCGGCTGACCGGGCCGGCGGTGGTGAGAGTCGCACCCTCGCTCTGCAGTCCACGGACATCGAGTCGTCGGCGGCCGTCAACCGTGACCAGGTCCAGGGTGTCGCCGACCGCGACGGTCCCGGCGGCCAGGGTGCCGGTGACGACGGTGCCGGCGCCGGTTCGGGTGAAGACCCGGTCGATCCAGAACCGGACACGACCCGCGGTCGGCGGCGGTGATGTCCGGGCCAGGACGGCGTCGAGCCGGGTGCGCAATTCGTCGATACCGGAGCCGTCGGTCGCCGATGTCACGACCGCCGGCGCATCGGCAAGGCCTGTGCGGCTGAGGTGATCACGCGACAGATCGATCACTTCGCGAACGCGGTCGGGCGAGGCCCGGTCGGCTCGGGTGATGACCAGTAGGCCGTACTCGATGCCGAGGCCGGCGACGGCGTCACGATGGTCGTCGGACTGGGCGCTCCATCCCTCGTCCGCGGCGACGACGAACAGGACGACGGGCGCCGGGCCCAGGCCGGCCAGCATGTTCGGGATGAACCGCTCGTGGCCGGGGACGTCGACGAAGGCCACGTCGGCACCGGAAGGCAGTGTGGTCCAGGCGAAGCCGAGGTCGATCGTCAGCCCGCGGCGTCGTTCCTCTTCCCATCGGTCCGGCTCGATCCCGGTCAGAGCACGCACCAGTGTGGACTTCCCGTGGTCCACGTGTCCGGCGGTGGCCACCACGTACTTCACGAGCACGACTTCACGACGCGTCCAGAGCCTGTCGGATCGCGGCGAGTACCTGCGCGTCGTCGGCCTCGGGAACGCAGCGCAGGTCCACGAGACAGGCATCGTCGTGAACGCGGGGCAGGACTGCCGGATCGCCGAGGCGTAGACGAGCGGCCGTCGCGACCGGGAGCCGCACCGCCCACCCGGGCAGCGGCACGCCGGGTGCGCCACCGCCACCCACCCGTCCGTCATGGGCGACGACCGGGAATCCGACTGCCGCGCCGACGGATTCGGTACGCATGCGAAGTCTGTCGGAATCGGCGTGGAGGTACTCCCAGACGGGAGGTCGTGGGCCGCCCACGGTCGCCTCCATCGCGGCCAGTGCCAGCTTGTCCGCGCGAACCGCCCGTGCGAGAGGGTGTTTCGCGAGGCGCTGAACCAGCGCCGCATCGCCGAGGAGAAGTCCGGCCTGCGGTCCGCCCAGGAGCTTGTCGCCGCTGGCGATGACGAGGTCGGCACCGGATTCGAGTGACGTGGCGGCGTCGGGTTCGTCGGGCAGCAGCGGGTCGGGCTGCAGGAGTCCGCTGCCGATGTCGGCGACGACGGGCACGCCGTGCGCCCGGGCGAGGTCGCGCAACTCGGACAGCGAGGTCTCGCTGGTGAAACCCTCGACCCGGAAGTTGCTCGGATGCACCTTGAGGATCGCTCCGACGTCGTCGTCATCGGTGAGTGCGTCGGCGTAGTCGCGCGCGTGGGTGCGGTTGGTGGTGCCGACCTCATGCAGCCGGGCACCTGTCGACGCGATCAGTTCGGTGAGCCGGAAACCTGCGCCGATCTCGATCATCTCGCCACGACTGATGACGACTGCACGCCCGGCCGCCAGCGCGGTCGTCGCCAGTACCAGTGCGGCCGCACCGTTGTTGACCATCAGAGCGTCTTCCGCTGCGGGACAGGCTCGTAGGAGAGCGGCGCGGGTGGCCGCCCCGCGCTTCGACCGGGTGCCGGACTCGAGATCGAGTTCCACGTCGACGTAACCCGACGCTGCGCCGACGGCGTCGAGCGCCGCGGGCGACAGCGGTGCCCGCCCGAGGTTCGTGTGCACGACGACCCCGGTGGCGTTGAGCACGGGGCGAGACGACGACGCATACGACGCGCTCACCGACTCGACGACGATCCGCTCGACGTCATCCGGTAGCGTCTCGCCGCGGCGGGCCGCGTCCTGAGTCTGTCGGATGATGTGGCGAATCGCGTTGTCGCCCAGTCGTGCTCGCGCCGCGGACACCGCGGGCAGGGCCAACAGTGCGTCGGTCCGCGGGATCCGGCGGCGCGGATCGGTGACGGGGGGCTTCGACACGGCTCCTCGCTTCGCTCGTCACCGGCTGAGCCGGCGGGGGTCACGGTCGACCCCTGGCGGAGGCGGACGGGAATCGAACCCGCCAGGCCGAGATACTCGACCTCCTCGGTTTTGAAGACCGGGGAGCCCACCAGGACCCATACGCCTCCATGCGGTCCCAACCTATCCGACGTGCGGCCGGGTCAGTCCTGCCGGTGTGGCCAGTTGCCCTCGGTGATGAGTTCCTCGAAGTGGCGGATCAGCTTCGGGTTGAGATCGTCGTCGACGGCGCGCTCAAAGTCGCCGTCCCAGTTCGCGAACCACTCCTCATCGCGCTTCATCAGGAAGATCGGCCAGCCGTGGGTGATGTCGAGTTCGTCGGCGTAGAGGTCGGTCGACCCG
Organism: Gordonia sp. NPDC127522; assembly: GCF_042672305.1. Classification (NCBI taxonomy): domain Bacteria; kingdom Bacillati; phylum Actinomycetota; class Actinomycetes; order Mycobacteriales; family Gordoniaceae; genus Gordonia; species Gordonia sp. NPDC127522. Next base: position 100,163 of record NZ_JBHXVK010000010.1, on the reverse strand, counting down.
TCCTCTCGCATGTACCAGTAGTCGTGACCGGATTCCCAGAACGCCTGCAGCTCGCCGGCCGTGACGTAGTACTCGCCGTCTGCTTGCCTCATGTGCCCGATGGTAGCGATCGCCGGAGGGCCGTATCGGCGATTGCCGGAGGGCTACCCTCGACACGGTGACAGTGCGAAGCGAGACAGCCATCCGACTGACCGGTTACGCCCACGGCGGTGGATGCGCGTGCAAGATCCCGCCGGGTGAGCTCGAGCAGGCGGTCGCGGGACTCACCGGCCAGGTCGGAGAGGACATCATCGTCGGGCTCGACGACGGCGACGACGCCGCGGCGGTGCGTATCCGCGACGACCTCGCGGTGTTGTCCACCGCCGACTTCTTCACCCCGGTCGTCGACGATCCGTACGACTGGGGCCGCATCGCCGCGGCCAACGCGCTGTCGGACATCTACGCCATGGGCGGCACCCCCGTCGTCGCGATCAACCTGGTCGGGTGGCCGCGGGAGGTGCTGCCGATGGAGCTGATGACCGAGGTGCTGCGCGGCGGTCTCGACGTCGGGGCGCAGGCCGCCTGTCCGGTGATCGGCGGGCACACCATCGACGATCCGGAACCCAAGTACGGCATGGCGGTGACCGGGGTGGCCGAACCCGACCGGTTGTTGCGCAACGACGCGGCCGAGCCGGGGTTGCCCATCACGCTGACCAAGCCGATCGGCGTCGGGCTGTTGAACAATCGGCACAAGCAGACCGGCGAGGTGTTCGACGAGGCGATCGCCCTGATGACGACGCTCAATCGCGATGCGTCGATTGCTGCGGTCGCGGCCGGCGTCCGTGCGGCGACCGACGTGACCGGCTTCGGTCTGCTCGGGCATCTGCACAAACTGTGCCGCGCGTCGGGCGTCGGCGCCGTAGTCGACCGCGCTGCGGTGCCCGCGGTCGACGGCGCGGCGCAGGCCCTGCGCGACGGGTTCGTGTCGGGGGGTACCCGCCGCAACCTGGACTGGGTACGGCCGCACCTCACGGTCGATTCCGGTGTCGCCGAGGACGACCTGTTGTTCCTCGCGGACGCACAGACCTCAGGCGGGCTGCTCGTGGTCGGCGAGGTCCCGGGCTATCCGGTGATCGGCGAGACGGTGGCGGGGACGGGTATCCGTGTTCGCTGACTCGGTTGCGAAGACCCTTCGTGACGCGCCCTCCGCAAGCTCCGGGCGCTCCTCAGGGAGCGGGGGTGGGCCCTTGCCCTCCGCAAGCTCCGGGCCCTCCTCAGGGAGCGGGGGCCTTGCCCTCCGCAAGCTCCGGCCTCCTCAGGGAGCGGAGGGTGGCGCTTGCGTTCAGGGAGCGGAGGGGTAGCGCTTGCGCGGTGGGCTCAGGGCGCGGGCGGCCCGGTGGTGATCGAGTCGTCGGTGATTCCGGCCGCGCGACGGGCCGCGAGGCGGCGCTTCTGCGGTTCGATCGTGTAGCGGGGGTTCTTGGCCGACTCGATGCCGGCGTCGAAGACGCCGAATCGCGTGCAGGCCGACGCGGCGAGCAGGGCGAGTCCCGAGACGACCGCCAGGGGGCGGGAGCGACCGCTGAGCAACGCGCCCACTCCGCCGGCGACGGCGAGTCGCTCGCTCCAGCGCAGCAGGGTGCCGGCCTTCCCGTGGTGGAGCGGTTCGGCGGCGACCGGGTCCATCCGTCGCTCCGTGAGTCGCATCGCCGCGAGGTCGCCGACCACCCCCAGCACCGCGAGCGTCCGTGCCGGCCCGGCCTGACCGACCGGCGTGGTGACCAGCGCCAGCCCGCTCGACGCCAGGCTCGCGGAACCGACGAACACGAACGGCAGGTCCCGGTGCATCGCGTTCCAGGTCGGCACGGCGGTGTCGGAGAGCAGCACCGCGGTGTACACCGCGAGCGGCGGACCCGCCAGACCGGCGGCCAGCCCGGCGGGGGCCTCGACGGCGCGCAACACCGGACGAAGCGGGCCGAGCGGCAGCCGCGCACCGGTCATCCGGTCGACTTCGGCGACCGCCGCGACGCCGAGTGCCCCGCTGAACGCCGACAGGATCCAGGAACCGACGCTCATCGGCGACGTCACCTTGAACGTGCGCAACATGTTGTAGAACCGGTCCGGCCGTCCGAGATCGGCGACGAGCGCGATCCCGCCCAGACCCACGGCACCCAGACCGCCGAGGCGGGCGTTGCGGCGCAACGCGTCCCGCCCGGTGAGCTGGGCCCCGGCGGCCAGGACGCCGGAGCCGCCGGCGACACCGCCGAGAAACAGGTAGGCGGCGACCTTCTCGTCCCAGGGTGGCGGCTTGACGACGGGATGCCCGTAATACGAGGTGAATTCGGCGTCGGGCACCATCGACATCTCGCGGTTGCCCTCGCCTTGCCCGAAACCTCTACCAGGCCTTCGTTTTCCGCCACGGCCGAAACCCCGGCCGCGCCGCCGGGGTGGTTCCGGCGGGCGGAAGGAGTCGAACTCCGACGAGGTCATCGGCCGCCCCGCAGGAACGAGAGTGCGGCGGCGGCCAGCATTCCGGCCGCCGCGATCCCGGCGCGTTTGTACATGGCCGGCAGATCCGCGGTGCACACCCGCGGGTCCGGCGGCAGTCCGTAGACCTCCGGCTCGTCGAGCAGCAGGAACACCGATCCGGTACCGCCGACACCGTCGTTCGGGTTGGCGCCGTAGAGCCGCGCCTCGGTCATGCCCTGCTCGTGCAGCGCCCGGACGCGGGCGTGCGCGTCGTCGACGAGGTCGTCGTGGTCGCCGAACTTGATCGACGTGGTCGGGCAGGTCTTCGCGCAGGCCGGTGTCTCGTCGTCGAGCAACCGGTCGTAGCAGAGCGTGCACTTCTGTGCGACACCGCGTTTGGGCACCTCGGGCTGCTCGCCCTTGCGCTCGCCGGAGCGGGTCGTCGGCGCGGCGGTGCCGTCGGCCCGACGCTCGACGACGCCGAACGGGCATCCGGCCACGCACGTCCCGCAGCCGTTGCAGACGTCGTCCTGGATCACGACGGTGCCGAACTCGGTGCGGAACAGCGCGCCGGTCGGGCAGACGTCGAGGCACCCGGCGTGGGTGCAGTGCTTGCAGACGTCCGACGACATCAGCCAGCGGAACTCGGGGGTGTCGGGCGGGGCCGGGGAGGAGTGCTCAGCCGGCTGGGAGGCGGTGTCAGCAGGCGGGGAGTCGGGCATCGCGGGCATGCCCAGTCCGACGAGCGCACGCCCGGACTCGCGGGCCTCGGCGATGCGGTCGGAGTTCTGCTCGATGAAGGCGACGTGACGCCAGGTGCTCGCGCCGAGGGCGACGGTGTTGTCGTACGACATCCCGGTGAGCGCGAGGTCGCCGTCGCGCGGGTTGCCGTTCCATTCCTTGCACGCCACCTCGCAGGCCTTGCAGCCGATGCAGATCGAGGTGTCGGTGAAGAAACCCTTGCGCTCCTCGTGGGTGCTCCAATGCGCGTCGGCGCTCGGATCGGATGGCCCGGACAGCTGTCCCATCTATTCCTCCGCCTTCCCGGTGATGTGCTGGTTGTCGGTCTCGACGGTGACCCCGGCCCGCTCCTGGTAGGCCCGCTCCTGGTAGGCCCGCTCCTGGTAGGCACGCACCAGGTCGAGCAGTGCCCGGCCTTGCGGCCGGCGCCCGGCGACGACGTCGCACGAGCCCACCTTGGACTCCTGGATCTGCACGTTCGGATCCAGCGTGACCCCGATCAGGTCGTTGGCGGCGTCGCCGCTGACCACGGCGTCGGAACCCACGCCCCAGTGATAGGGGAGCCCCACCTGATGCACCTGCCGGCCGTTGATGGTCAGCGGCATCATGCGGTCGGTCACGAGCACCCGCGCCTCGATCGCGGCGCGCGGCGACACGATCGTCGCCCAGCCCTCGTTGGTGAGGCCCCGCTCTTCGGCGAGTTCGGGTGAGACCTCGCAGAACATCTCCGGTTGCAGTTCCGACAGGTACGGCGTCCAGCGGCTCATGCCACCCGCAGTGTGGTGCTCGGTGAGGCGGTACGTCGTGAACACGAACGGGTACACCTCGGAACCGGGGCTTTCGCCGCTGGGTGCGTCGAGATTGTCCGTGCGGGGGAACAGGACTCGCGATGGCGACTGCTGCTGGGGGTACAGCGCGTTCACCACCGGGGATTCCTGCGGTTCGTAGTGCGTCGGCAACGGGCCGTCGACCAGTCCGCGCGGGGCGTAGAGCCAGCCCTTCCCGTCGGCCTGCATGACGAACGGGTCGTCGCCGCAGAGGGCGTCGACGCCGCCGACCGACGGGTCGGGGCCGGCGTCGGGGGCCAGGTCGACCGGGAAGTCGGGCACGTCGGGACCGACCCACCGCCCGGCGTCGGCGTCCCATTCCATGTACCGCTTGCGTTCGCTCCACGGCCGGCCGTCGGGGTCGGCCGACGCGCGGTTGTAGAGGATTCGACGATCCGCCGGCCACACCCAGCCCCACTCGTGCTGGGTGACCCCGCCGCCGCCCTGCGGGACCCGGCGTGCGGCCAGGTTTCGCGGTCCGTCGGTGTCCGCGCCGGTGTAGACCCCGGTGTAGATCCAGCAGCCGCCCGCGGTCGAGCCGTCGCGCTTCATCTGGGTGTAGGACGTGAGGTTCGTGCCGGCGTCGGCACCGGTCACGTGGTAGCCGTTGATCTCCGACAGCACGGACTCGGGATCGGGGTTCCCGTGGTCGTCGAGGGGATAGTCCCAGGTGATGTCCAGCAGTGGGCGGTCACGTTCGTCGGTCGACCCGGCGAGGCGTTCGCGGATGCGCCGCCCGAGTTCGTAGAAGAAGTCCATCTCGCTCTGGCACTGGCCCGGTGGATCGACCGCCTGGTGGCGCCACTGCACCATGCGTTGGGTCTGCGTGAACGAGCCGGCCTTCTCCACATGCGTGGCCGCGGGGAGGAAGAACACCTCGGTGGCGATGTCCTCGGTGCGCAGCTCGCCGGACTCGATCTCCGGGCCCTCCTTCCACCAGGTGGCCGTCTCGATCATGTTGAGGTCGCGGACGACGAGCCACTTGAGATGCGACATCGCCATCCGCGCCTGACGCCCGTTGGCCGATCCGACCGCCGGATTCTGGCCGAGGACGAAGTAACCGTCGACCTTGTCGGCGAGCATGTCGACCGTCGTCTGGAAGGTCCCGGCGGGCCCGGTGAGCCGGGGCAGGTAGTCGTAACACCAGTCGTTCTCGGCGGTCGCGGCGTCGCCGAACCACGCCTTGAGAAGACTCACCATGTAGTCCTCGGCGTTGGCCCAGAAACCCTTCTCGGCCTTCGACGTGATCGCGTCGATGTAGTCGGCGAAAGTGTCGTGCTTGCCCGCCGAGGGCATCGGCAGATACCCGGGCAGCAGGTTGAACAGCGTCGGGATGTCGGTGGACCCCTGGATGCTCGCGTGTCCGCGGAGGGCCATGATGCCGCCGCCGGGGCGCCCGACGTTGCCGAGCAGGAGTTGCAGGACCGACGCGGCGCGGATGAACTGCGCGCCGAAGGTGTGCTGGGTCCAGCCGGTCGCGTACCCGAAGCACGTGGTGCGCTCGCGGCCGGAGTTGTCGGTGACGGCCCGGGCCAGATACTCGAAGTCGCGCATCGAGATCCCGCACATGTCGCGCACCATCTCGGGTGTGTAGCGCGAGTAGTGACGCTTGACGATCTGGAACACGCTGCGCGGGTGTTCCAGGGTGTCATCGCGCACGGTCGCCCCGTGCTCCAGCGGCGGCCCGCCGGAGCCGTGCTCGTGCCCAACCGCGCGGTCCTTCACCCGCGGCCCGTCGTCCGGGTGGCCGGGCGACTCGACCTTGCCGTCCTCGCTGTCGCGGCCACCGTCGTCGGAGTGGGCGGACGGTTCCTCGTAAGCCCAACTGGTGGCGTCGTATTCGCCGGTCTCCGCGTCGAAGCCGGAGAACAGGCCGTCGAGATCCTCGGTGTCGCGGAAGTCCTCGGCGATCAGGGTGGCGGCGTTCGTGTACGCGACGACGTACTCGCGGAAGTACTTCTCGTGCGTGATGGCGTAGTTGATGAGCGCACCGAGCAGGACGACGTCAGAGCCGGCCCGGATGGAGATGTGCCGGTCGGCCACCGCAGAGGTACGGGTGAAACGCGGATCGACGTGAATGATCGTCGCGCCCTTGGCCTTCGCCTCCGACACCCACTGGAAACCCACCGGGTGCGCTTCGGCCATGTTGCCGCCCATGAGGACGATGCAATCGGCGTTGGCCATGTCCTGCAGTGATTGCGTTGCGCCGCCGCGTCCGAACGAGGCCCCCAGACCGGGAACCGTGGCGGAGTGTCATATGCGGGCCTGGTTCTCGATCTGGATCGCGCCCGCCGCGGTGAAGAGCTTCTTGATCAGATAGTTCTCTTCGTTGTCGAGGGTGGCACCGCCGAGCGAGGCGACACCGGTGGTCCGCCGGAGCAGCCGGCCCTCGTCGTCGCGGTCCTGCCAGCCACGGCGTCGGGCCTCGAGGAAACGGTCGGCGATCATGTCGATCGCGGTGTCGCGATCCAGGTCCTGCCATTCGGTCGCGTACGGGGCCCGATAGCGGATGGAGGTCTGCCGCATCGGGTTGTTGACCAACTGCTCGCTCGACGCGCCCTTGGGACAGAGCCGCCCGCGGGAGATGGGGGAGTCCGGGTCGCCCTCGATCTGGACCACCCGCTCGTCCTTGACGTACACCTTCTGCCCGCAACCCACCGCGCAGAACGGGCACACGCTCTGGACCACACGGTCCGCGGTGGCGGTGCGCGGCTCGATGTCGCGTGTCCTGGCCGAGGTGACCGCCGGTCCGCGCCCGAAGACGTCGCCCGACCGCAACTGGCGGAACACCGGCCATTCGAGGGGGCTGAAGGCTGGCACGGATTCGAGTCTAGACCTGCCGTGGCTCGACGGGCCGGTCCCCGGGCCCGGTGCCACTCGGAACCAGGCGGTCCCGCGCGTTCTTCCATGGCTTCACCCAGGTCATGTCCTCGGGGGCGAGAACCGCTCCACATGCGCTGCACACCTCACCGCGCGTGGTCTCGTTCCCGCACCGGTTGTGGACCATCGACATGTGCGCGCCGCCGGGCGGCATCGGTGTGTGACGTTCTCCCCAGATCGCGAGTTGCTGGAGGATCGGCAGCAATTCGGCGGCGGCGTCGGTGCCGGCGTAGCCGTGGCGGACACGACGCCCGTCGTGATACCCGACCCGGGTCAGCAACCCGGCCTCGACCATCGCCTGCAGCCGGCGGCTGAGTACGGCATCGCTGATCGCGAGGCTCGCCTTCAGGGCGTCGAACCGTCCGCGCCCGTGCAGTACGTCCCGGATGATGAGCAACACCCACGGGTCCCCGAGGACGTCGAGCGAGCGCCGGATCGGACACATCTCGTCGGACCAGTCGGATCGCAGCGGCATCGGACATCCCTTCTCGAGACCAGCAATCACGGTACCCGTAGTATAACTTTCTTCAAGAAAGTCATCAGACGACGAAGGGGCCCGTGCGATGACACGATCAGCTCGCCGGGTGCATCCGGCGTGGTGGGTGGCCGGTGTGGCGTTCCTGGCCCTCATGGGTGCGGCGGGCTTCCGGGCGGCCCCCGGAGCACTGATGGTGCCGCTCCACCACGAATTCGGGTGGTCGACCAGCGTGATGTCCCTGGCGGTCGGCCTCAACCTGCTGTTGTACGGGCTGACGGCACCCTTCGCCGCGGCGCTCATGGATCGGTTCGGCATCCGGCAGGTCGTGGCGACCGCGTTGGTGCTGGTCGCGGTGGGTGCGGGCGGCAGCACCCTGATGAGCGCCTCGTGGCAGCTGCTCGTGTTCTGGGGCCTCCTGATCGGCCTCGGGACGGGCTCGATGGCCCTCGTGTTCGCCGCGACCATCGCCAATCGGTGGTTCGTCCGGCGCCGTGGACTGGTGATGGGCGTCCTGACCGCGGGGTCCGCGACCGGGCAACTCGTCTTCCTACCGCCCGTGGCGGCACTGGCGGAGAACGTGGGCTGGCGATCGGCCTCTCTGGTCATCGCCGCGGCCGCACTGATCGTCGTTCCGGTCGCCTGGCTGGTGATCCGCGACCGGCCCGGCGACCGTGGCGTGCTGCCGTACGGGGCGGACGCCGACCATGTTCCCGCGCCCGTGCCCAGCGGGGGTGCGACGAGGCGGGCACTCGAGGGACTCGCGTTCGCATCACGGCACAGGTCTTTCTGGGCGCTGGCGCTCGCGTTCGCGATCTGCGGCGCGACCACCAACGGGCTGATCGGGGTGCACTTCATCCCCTCGGCACACGATCACGGGATGCCGGCGACCACCGCGGCCGGACTGCTGGCAGTGGTCGGTGTGTTCGACATCGCGGGCACCGTCGCGTCGGGCTGGCTCACCGACCGATTCGATCCGCGGGTGTTGCTGGTCGCCTACTACGCCTTCCGTGGCGTCGGACTCCTCATGCTCCCGTGGTTGCTGGCCGACAGTGTGCATCCGAGCATGATCCTGTTCATCGTCGTCTACGGGCTGGACTGGGTGGCCACCGTGCCGCCGACCGCGGTCCTGTGCCGTGAGATCTTCGGCGACAGGGGGACGATCGTGTTCGGCTGGGTGTTCGCGGCCCATCAGATCGGCGCTGCCGCAGCAGCCCTCGGAGCCGGCCTGATCCGTGACGTGTTCGGCGCGTACACCTACGCGTGGTGGGGCGGAGCCGCCCTGTGCGTGCTCGCCGCGGTGTTGTCGTTCGTGGTCCGGGGCCGCAGGTCCGGCGCCGTCGGAGTCGCCGGACGAGACTCGGACGGCGACGCGCTCACTGCGCCAGCGCCACGCTGATGTCGCGCGCGGTGGAGCGCCCGAGATCGACGAGGAACGGGATGCGTTCCGGACTCATCAGATCGGTGGTACCCCGGATGCCGAGGGCGAAGCGCACATCGGTGCTGCCGTCGGCGGGGAAGATCGGAAGTCCGATGGTGCGGTGGCCGGCCGCCAGCTCCTCGTCGTTGAAGCCGTAGCCACGTTCCCGGGTGAGGGCCAGTTCCTTCGCGAGCTCGTCGGCGTTTCGGACGGCACGGTCGGTGCCGTCTCCGTAAGGGAGGCGTTCGAGCTCGTCCTGGCCGGTGTGCGAGAACGCCAGCAGCGCCTTGCCGAGTGCGGAGGCGTGCAGCGGCAGCAACACGCCCTGGAGTGCGTGCCCCTCGGCTTCGCGCCAGCGGCTCGTGCCGAGGAGGACGACTTCGTTGCCGTACCGCATCGCGACCGATGCCGACGCGCCCGTGGTCGCGGCAAGGCGTTCCAGATGTGGTTCGGTGAGGTAGATCCGATGCTGGCGATAGGCGATCTGGCCGTACTGTGCCAACGCCCCGCCGAGGCGGTATCGGCTTGCCTCGGCGGTCTTCTCGAGGAACCCGGCGTCGACCAGAGCGGTGAGCAGACGGTGAGTCGTGCTCAGCGCGAGGCCTTGCGCGCGGGCGACATCGGTGACCCCGAGTTCGTCCCCACCGCGGAAGCAGCCGAGGACGGCAAGCGCCCTCGACACGGTTTGCACACCCGATCCCGCCATTTCCTCGCTCCGCCTCCTCGACTCCCGTGAACCGGATTCGTCCGTCCGTTCCCGGTCGTGCGTCCCGAGTAGAAATCGGCCTGATTCAGGAACTGGCCACTTTCCACTATCCGGAAGATACTCCTCGCGACGGGGGCCGTCGATATCAGGATCAGCGCGGTTCGAGACCGTGCGACCGGACGAGGAGACGAGTGGCCGACGAGAGTGAACCGGGTTGGCTACGACGGCTCTGGCAGTGGTTGCGCCCCTACCGGGGCCGGGTGTCCGTGGCGCTCGTGCTCGCCGTCGTGGGGCAGGGATTGCTGGCGTTGGTGCCGCTGGTCCAGCAGATCATCGTCGACGACGTCCTGCTCGACCCGACGCACTCCCTCGCGTTCTGGATCATCGTCCTCTGCTCCATCGGCGTCCTGAGCTTCGTCTCCCACGCGCTGCGCCGGTACATCGGCAGCCGCTGCGCGGTCGACGTTCAGCACGATCTGCGCGTCGCGGTCCATCGGCACCTGCATGCGCTTGACGCACGGCGTCGGGCGGAACTCGCGGCGGGCGATGTCATCTCGCGGGGGACGTCGGATCTGAACCTGATCCAGATGTTCATCTCGCAGGTGCCGTTGTTCGTCGCCAACCTGACACTGCTCGCGGTCGGCCTGGTCGTCATGTTCGTCCTGTCGCCGCCGCTGTTCGTGGTCGTGGCGGCGAGCGTTCCGGTCCTGTTCTGGGTCACGCGCCGGCTCCGCCGCGAACTGTATCCAGCCTCGTTCGGCGACCAGGTGCTGCTGGGCCAGGTTGCCGCGGCGGTCGACGAGGAGATCGCCGGGGTCGAACTGATCCGCGCGTTCGGCCAGGAAGATGTGCGACGCAACCGTTTCCGCGACCGCGCGACCCGCCTGTTCGCCTCGCGGTTGCGCAGTGCGCGGATCTCGGCCCGCTGGAGCGCGGCGATGGTCGCGATCCCGGTGTTCACCCAGCTCGGCGTGCTGGTTGTCGGCGGGTGGCTGGCCATGAACGAACACGTCTCGGTGGGTGTTTTCCTCGCCTTCGCCTCGTACGTGCTGCAGTTCGCGCCTCCGGCAAGGCTGCTCGCGGCCATGGTGACGACGATGCAGCTCGCGCGATCGGGGGCGCGCCGGGTGTTCGCGCTGCTGGACACGGTGCCGGCGATGGACCCCACCGGTCCGGATCTCCCGTCGCCGCGCGGCACGATCGAGGTGACCGGCGTCGACCTCGCGCTCGGCGGCCACCCCGTCCTCCGTGGGGTGACGACTTCGATCGCTCCCGGTAGCCGCGTGGCGATCATCGGTCCGTCCGGCGCGGGCAAGACGACGCTCGGGTCGCTCATCGCCCGCCAGTTCGACCCCGACCGGGGATCGGTGCGGATCGGTGGCACCGACCTGCGTGCCGTGTCGCCGCGCTCGGTGAGGTCGGCGGTGATGATGGTGTTCGACGAGAGCCTGCTGTTCTCGGGCACCCTCCGCGAGAACATCGCAATGGGGTCCCCGGCCGACGACGCGGGAATCGTCGCCGCCGCCCGCGCCGCCGCGGCCGATGAGTTCATCGACAGGCTGCCCGCGGGTTACGACACCGTGGTCGGACCGGGCGGCGTCTCGCTGTCGGGCGGACAACGTCAGCGGATTGCGCTCGCCCGCGCCTTCTTCGCCGACCCGGCGGTCCTGATCCTCGACGACACGACATCGGCGCTCGACCCGACCACCGAGCGGACGGTGTTGGCGAGGCTGGCCGGGCTGATGGTCGGCCGGACCACGATCCTGATCGCCCGCCGGCCGGCGACGACCGAACTCGCCGACCAGGTCATCGTCCTCGAGGCGGGCTGCATCACGCACGACGGTCCGCCGTCGGAGGTGCTCGCCGACCCGCGCGTCGCGGCTCTCCTGGCCGGTGGCGTGCGGAAGGCGCACGAGACCGAGCGTTCGACGGTGCCGGACAGCTCGATGCCGACTCCCGAGAGCTGGCCGGAAGTCGACGAGGCGGGCTCCGATCCGCTGGTCCGGGCCCGCCTGGGGCTCGACGCCGACGAGAGCGGAAAACAGGTCCAGCAGGTGGACTCGCACCTACGCGAGGCACTGCTGGCGCTCCCTCCGCTGACCGACGTCCCCGCGCCGGGAGACGACCGTCCGCCTCCGAAGTCGACCCGTACCAGGGTTTTCGGTCTGACCGGGTCCCTGCGGCCGTTCTGGTGGCCCGTCGCGCTGTGCGTGGTCCTGGTCGTCGTCGACGCGGCGACGACGCTGGCCATCCCTGCCCTTTTCCGGCATGGCATCGACAACGGTGTCGGGGCGGATGCGGCGACCGTGTTCTGGGGAACGTGCGCGATCGTCCTGGTGATCGCGCTGGTGTCCTGGCTCAACTCGTGGGTGCTGGCGTTGCGGGCGGCGCGGGTCTTCGAGCGCGTGCTCTTCGCGTTGCGGCTCCGGCTGTTCGGGCACCTCCAGCACCTGCGCATCGACTACTTCGACACACGGCAGTCGGGCCGCATCGTCACCCGGCTCACCAGCGACGTGGACGCGGTCGGGCAACTGATGACGCAGGGCATGGTCAATGCGATCGTCAACGTGTGCACCTGTGCCGGGATCCTGGTGGTCCTGGCCTTGCTCGACATCCGGCTGGCGGCCGCGATGCTCGCCACCATCCCGTTGCTCGCGGTGGAATCGTGGATCTTCGTCCGGGGTTCGAATCGGGCCTACTTGCAGGCGCGTTCGCGTATCGCGACCGTCACCGCGCTCCTCTCCGAACATCTGGGGCGGGTGCGGATCACCCAGGCGCACAACGCCGAGGAGTGGACGACGGGTGCTTTCGACGGGCACTCGCGACGCTACCGAGATGCGCGCCGTCGTTCGATGTTGTACATCTCGGTGTTCTTTCCCTTCCTGAATCTGCTTGCGGTGGCGGCCAAGGCGCTCATCCTGATCGTCGGCGCACAGCTCATGGATGCGGGCTCCCTCACCACCGGTGTGCTGGTCGCCGCGCTCCTCTACGTCGATCTGTTCTTCACCCCGCTCCAGCAGTTGTCGATCGTGCTCGACCTCTGGATTCAGGCTCGGGTCGGCACCCAGCGGATGCGCGGCTTCCTCGACACCCCGATCGACGAGGGTTCGCGGCCAAGAGGCAGCGAGATCGTTGAACCAATCGATGCCACAGTCGAATTCGACGAGGTGGTCTTCGGTTATCCGGCGGCGACGCGGACGCGTGGTCGGCCCGCGCTCGACGGGCTCGACCTGGTCATCCCCGACGGTGAGACCGCGGCCGTCGTCGGCACGACCGGGGCGGGCAAGAGCACCGTGATGAAGCTGCTGCTGCGGTTTTACTCGCCCGACCGCGGCGTCGTGCGGGTCGGCGGCGTCGACCTGCGCCACGTGAGTCCGGGGGGCCGCGGTCCCCGAATCGCCTACGTGCCACAGGATCCCTATCTGTTCGCCGGCACGGTGGCGTCGAACATCGCGTTCGGCCGGCCCGACGCCGGGCAGGCCGAGATCGAACGGGCGGCGAGGTCGGTCGGCGCTCACGGCAGCATAGCGTCGCTGCCGCTGGGCTATCAGACGCCGGTGGGGCCGGGCCGGGCGACGCTGTCCGCGGGCCAGCAGCAATTGATCTGCCTGGCCCGCGCCGAGCTCGTCGAACCGGATCTGCTGATCCTCGACGAGGCGACCTCGGACATCGACCCGGGTACCGAAGCGGAGGTCTTGGCCGCGTTGCAGGCCGTAGCGCGCAGGCGCACAACGGTTCTCGTGGCGCATCGCCTCACCACCGCGGCTTGGGCGGACCGGGTCGTCGTGATGGCCGACGGTCGGGCCGTCCAGTCCGGACGGCACGCGGATCTGGTGTCGGCGCCCGGGCCCTACCGCGACTTGTGGCAGAGCTACGCGCCGACCGACCCAGCTCTGAGCGGAGTTGTCAAGCTTTCCAACTGATGGAAACGCAGAGGTGTGCGGACTGTCTCCGTCCACCTAACGTCTGCGGTATCCGAATCCTCGTGTTCGTCCGAACACGGCCTCCACCTGTCGAACAGGAGCCCGTCATGCCCGCAACCCCACGATTCCGCCTCGCCGCCGCCGCGGTTGCGGCGGCAGCGCTGTTCACCGTCGCCACCGGGTGCGCGTCGGGTGACTCGGACGGTAGCAGTGCCGGCGGCGAACAGTATGTGCTCAAGGTGACCGACCCAGGCAACGCCGGACCGCTGGCGGTCGGCAAGCGCGACGGGACCTTCGACGAGGCGCTGGCCCCGCTGGGCGCGAAGATCGAATGGGTCAATTCGACACCCGGGTTCTCCTCGAACCTCAAGCTGTTCAACACCGGCCAGCTCGATGTGTCCGGTGGTGCCTACAGCCCGGTCGTCGGCGCACTGTCGAAGAACGTCGGCGTCAAGATCATCGCGGTGGCCGACCCGGCCGGCAAGGACCAGAACGGCATCCTCGTCACCAAGGACTCCGGCATCACCGATGTCGCCGGCCTCGTCGGCAAGCGGGTGGCGGTCAACCCGGCGGGCAAGGGCGAGTACATCACGCTGAAGGCGTTGCAGCAGGCGGGGATTCCGTTCGACAAGGTCGAGCGGGTGCCCCTCCAGCAGGCGGAGGCCGGTTCGGCGTTCTCCACCGGTCAGGTCGATGGCTGGGCATCGTTCAACCAGCCGTACCAGGAGGCGAAGGCCGCCGGGGGTGTCGAGATCGCCACCGAGGAGAGCATCGGCTCGGTCGACAACACCATCGTCGCCTGCCGGACCGAGGTGCTCGAGGAGCGGCCCGACGTCGCCGACGCCTACCTGAAGGCGTTGCAGCAGTTGACCGACACGCAGCGCGAGAATCCGGCCGACTACGAGAACGTCTTCGAGAAGGCGGGTCCCCGCGCGCTCAGCGGAGACCGGCTCACCCGCGCCCTCGCACTCGGCGCCGACGCGTCGACCCCGCGTTACCCCACGGCGGAAGACGGTGAGGACCTCGAGTCGGTGTCGGCGCTGTTCGTCGAAGCCGGCGTGATCCAGAAGCCGGTCACGGCCGAGGACATCTTCTTCGATCTGCCCGCACAGTTGCAGAAGTACGAGAGCGGACAGAAATGACCTCGACCACGATCGCCCAGACCGCATCCGGAGGGACTGCGTCGCAACCGGTCTCACCGACCGGTCTGGAGACCCCACGTACGCGCAGGCAGCGCGCCCGGCCGGTGTGGCTCTCGCTGCCGCTGCGGTTCCTGGTTCCGGGCGTCATCGTGGCGGTCTGGTGGATCGGCACCGCCACCGGCGCGATCTCGCCGGCGGTCCTCGCCTCGCCCGGGGCCGTGTTCGACGCGTTCGTCGAGCTCTACCGCACCGGGCAACTCGTCGACTTCGCGCTGGCGTCGCTGGAGCGTGCCGCACTCGGTGTCGGTCTCGGCGTCGGCGTCGGGCTGATCCTCGGCGTGCTCGCGGGTCTGTACACGCTCGGCGAGGAACTCATCGACTCGACGATGCAGATCAACCGGGCCATCCCGTTCCTCGCGCTGGTGCCCCTGTTCATCGCCTGGTTCGGCATCGACAACACCTTCAAGGTGCTGCTGATCGCCATCGCGACCGTGTCGCCCATGTACGCCTACAGCTACCTCGGGGTCCGCAACGTCGATCGCAAGATGATCGAGGCGGCACAGGGTTTCGGGCTCAGCGGGGGACGCCTCATCCTCGGCGTGATCATCCCGGCGGCGCTGCCCGGAATCCTGATGGCACTGCGCATCTGTCTGTCCATCTCGATCACCGGGCTGATCGCCGCCGAGCAGGTCGGCACCCGTGAGGGCATCGGCTACCTGGTGAGTCTGGCGCAGGAGTACAACCGCACCGACTACATGATCCTGTGTGTCGTGCTGTACGCCGTCCTGGGCCTGATCTTCGACCTCGTCGTCCGCATCCTGGAGAAGTACTCGATGCCGTGGCGGGCGGGGGTGACCGTCCGATGAGCCCCGAAGCCCCGTTGCCCCCACTCCTCGAGCGGCAGCCGACGCAGGTCACCGCACGCGAACGCCGTGCGGGCCGGCCGGTCGCGGTCTCGCTGACCGGGGTGACCAAGACCTTCGGTCCGAAGACGGTCCTGCAGTCGGTCGACCTGACCATCCGGCGAGGCGAGTTCGTGGTGCTGCTCGGCCCATCGGGTACCGGGAAGACGACGCTGCTGCGCCTGCTGACCGGCCTCGAAGAGCCCGACTCCGGTGAGATCCTCGTCCCCGCTGCACGCACGACCGTGTATCAGGAGCCGCGACTGGTGCCCTCCAAGCGGACGCTGGCCAACGTGACGATCGGCCAGCGAGGCGGCAAGACCACAAAGGACCGCGGACGGGCGGCATTGGCGGAGGTCAACCTCGCGGACAAGGCAGACGCCTGGCCGGCCACCCTGTCCGGCGGTGAGGCGCAACGGGTCGCACTGGCCCGAGCCCTCGTCCGCGAACCGGAACTGCTGTTGCTCGACGAGCCGTTCGCCGCGCTGGACGCCCTGACGCGACTCCAGATGCAGGATCTGGTCGGCGATCTCGTGGCGCGGCACCAACCCGCGGTGCTGCTCGTGACCCACGACGTCGACGAGGCGGTCCGGCTGGCCGACCGCGTGATCATCCTGTCGGACGGCACCTTCGGCATCGACGAGGACATCGACCTGCCCCGCCCGCGTGACCGCTCCGACCCCGAATCGCTCCGCTACCGAGCCGAGTTCCTCCGTGAACTCGGCGTCGGCCGCATACATCCCGACACCGAGAGTTGAGGACGAATCCCCGATGACCATCGATACCGCGACCACCATCCACACCGCGACCACGGCGTCTGCCGATGCCGACACCGTCTGGTACACCCGGTGCCCGGTCCCGACCGCGAGCGGTCTGGCCAACAGCCTGGGCTGGCTCGGTGAGCCGGCATCAGCAGCGGGACTGGGCTTCTCGATCCTCCAGGACGCCGGCCCCGAACTCGCTCCGCGCCACTTCGACCATCAGTTGTCGGGATTGATCCGCGAAGGCGGCAACGTGCCGGCGATCGTCGCCCGCGCGTCGGGTTCACCGACCCGCTTGATCGGACTCACCTGGATCGACGAATCGCAGGCCGTTCTGGTCGGACCCGACTCCGACATCGACGACGCTGCCGGGCTCCGCGGCAAGCGGATCGGGATTCCGGCGTGGGCGGTCGACCAGGCCCGCAGCTTTCCCCGCGCGATGTCGTTGCACGGCTTCGCCTCGGCGCTGGCTCTCGGCGGACTCTCGTTCGGCGACGTGAACGTGGTCGAGACGGCCGCCAACTGGGAACCGCGCGTCCGCACCGCGGAGGCGGACCGGTTGCGATCGGTGCCGTCCGGTTTCCCCGAACTGCTCGACGGCGACGTCGACGCCATCTATGTGAAGGGCGCCAGGGCCGCCGAGGCCGCCGCCGAACACGGTCTGCGTGTCCTCGTCGATCTCGATGCGACCGAGTCGAAGCGGTCGCGGGTGAACAACGGCACGCCGCGACCGATCACCGTGCACGAGTCCCTGCTGCAGGAGCATCCCGAGGTCGTGGTCGGGTTCCTCGCCGCGAGTCTGCGTGCGGCGGACTGGGCGGCGGGCAATCTGGGTACGGTCCGCGAAGTGCTCGCGCGGGAGACGTTCTCGGGACCGGAAGGTGTTGTGGCGGCGTACGGGGACGGCTTCCACACGTCCTTGCACCCGTCGCTGTCCGACGAACGGCTGGATCTACTGGGAGTTCAGAAGCGGTTCCTCTACACCTACGGGTTCCTGCCCGCCGACTTCGATCTCGAGAGCTGGGTCGATCCCGAGCCCCTGCGCCGTGCGCGCGCCGAGATCGGTGCGGCCAAACCCATTGCCGACATCACCGGGGAAGCGTGATGGTTGCTTTCGAATGGGAGGTGCCGACCCGGGGCGACAGCCGGCACGTCGGTCCGGCCGCGCGTCACCGCGGCGGCTGGGCTCCGACCCCCGGGTCGGCGGTGGCCACCGACCTCCGCGCGGGTGGCCGGTGGGATCCGTTCGATCCGACCGAGCAGGTCATCACCGCGATCGACACCGCCGGCTACGACACGGTGATAGCGCCGTACGACCCGGCGGGTGAGGAATCGTGGATCCTCGCCGGCATTGCGTTGCGGCGCACGCGACATGCGCGCGTCGCCGTCGAGTTCCACCCCGGTTTCGGCACGCCGGTCTACGCGGCGAAGGTGTCCGCGACCCTGCAACGGAACTCCGCGGACCGGCTGCAGTGGCAGTTGCGCGTGGAGACCGACGCCGCGGACAACCGAGCCCGCGGAGACCGGCTGACCGATGCCGAGCGCTACCGCCGGGCCGACGAGTTCCTGACAGTGGCCAAAGGCGTGTGGGATGGAGCCGGAAACCGCCAGGGCGGGTTCGACGGTGGCGAGTTCAACCACGTGGGCGAGTTCTACGAGGTCACCGACGGTGGGCTCGATCGGTCGGTGCACGGTCATCGTTTCCCGACCGTCCGCCTGACCGGGGAGAGCGACGAGGCGCTCGCGCTGTCGGCCCGGCACGGCGACATCCACCTGTTCGAGTTGTCCTCGACCGGTGCGGCGCCGGCTATCGCACCGCTCGTCGACCGTGCGGCGGCACTCGGGCGGACGGTGGCGGCCGGCCTGTACCTACCGGTGATCGCCCGGTCGACGAAAGACGAAGCGGTGCAACGCCTGCGCCGTCAGTGGCGGGATGCCTACGGTGCCGACGCCGACACCCGGACGGACGATCTGTGGGTCGACGACCTCACCTTCACCGGGTTCGACCGGATCGGCCACCGACACCCCATCGGTCTGGTCGGCTCCTATGACGATGTCGCGCAGCGGATCATCGATCTGGCCGAGCAGGGTTTCGCGCGGTTCGTCCTGTCGGGCATACCGAACATCGAGGAACTCAACCGCAACACCGAGCACCTGCTCTTCCGGGCCGACGAACGCAACCGCGTCCTCGCCTGACCGACGATCCCTGACAGACGAGCGGAGACCCATGACCATCGACTTCTACTGGCGGATAGGAATGGGTGGCGACCACGCCACCCTGCGCACGCCCCGACGGCTCAACCGGGGAGACTGGCGCGGCGTCCAGCCGGGCAACCTGACCCCGGCGATCCGTGCGGGAGAACGTGACTCGTACACCTACATCGACCACATGGCGGCCGTGGCCAAGGCGTCGGAGAGCGCCGGCTTCGTCGGCGGTCTGCTCCCGTCGTTCCCCGGGACCGACGATCCGTGGGCGGCCGCTGCGGCGCTCGCCCGGGAGACCAGCACCTACCGGTTCATGGTGGCCTTCCAGCCGGGATTCCTGCATCCGCTGCAGGCCGCCCGGATGTCGGCCAGCCTGCAACGGGCGACCGGCGGGCGGCTCGTCTACAACATCATCAGCGGGGGTGGTGGCCCGGCCCAGCTGTGGTGGGGAGACAAGGTCGCCCACGACGACCGCTACCGTCGGACCAGTGAGTTCCTGGACGTCCTGAAAGGGGTCTGGGGGAGTGAACGGTTCGACTACGACGGTGACTTCTTCACCACCGAGGGCGCCTCTCTCCCAGCGCAACTCGCCGAGACGCCCTTCCCGGAGATCTACTTCTCCGGGTCGTCCGGCGCGGCGGTCAACGCCGCGGGCAGTCACGCCGACTACTACCTGTCCTGGCTCGAACCCTTCGCCGACCTGCGGGCCAAATTCGACGGGGTGCGCGAGCACGCCGCGCGGCTGGGACGGCGTCCGCGCTTCGCAGTCCGCATCGACATCCTCGCCCGGCACACCGCCGAGGCGGCGTGGGCCGAGATCGCCGAGGGCTGGCAGCACGTCGACCGCGCCGCGGCGAACCGCCAGGCGCAGGGTGACTCCGTCGGGGCCGGCCGGATCAAGGGCTGGGTACCCGAGAACATCACCGATTACACCGATCTCGAGGTGCAGCCCAATGTGTGGTGCGGCTTCAGCCTCATGCGCGGTGGTCCGGCCTTCGGACTGGTCGGCAGCTACGAGCAGGTCGCCGAACGACTCGACGAACTGATCGATCTCGGCGTCGACGCCTTCATCCTCGCGGGCAACCCTCATCTCGAGGAGGCCTACCGCGTGGGCGAGGAGGTCCTCCCGCTCCTGGGACGATCCCGGCTCGGCCGTGCCGAGACCACCACCGGTTCCGCCCTGGGTGTGGCCTGAGGGCCCACGCCCGCCATCACACCCATCGTCAAAGACAGACAACCCATTTCATCGCAAGGAGAGACATGACCACCGTAGAAACCGGACTCGACCGCGAGGTCGTCGACTTCGTCGCCGAGGTGACCGAGCACGCGCAGAAGGCATTCGACGTCTTCCGGACCACCGGAACGGTGTCGGCGAACGGGACCGCCAACTTCGTCGAGCGGGTACCCGGTCGTGAGATCGCCGTCGCGCTGAACGACCCCGGCCCCTGGGCCGACGACCTGACCGTCCACCCCGTGGTCGCGACCTTCGACGGCGAGATCCGGTCCGGTTCGGGCGCAGCGGGTTTCGTCACCTCATACGCCCCGGTGTTCCGGGCCCATGAGGACATCACGACCGTCGTGCACATCCACACGCCGTGGCTCGGGGCCTGGGCACAGACCCACCGGACCCTCCCGATCCGGTACGCCGCCTCGCAGCGACTCACGCTGTCCCGCGAGATCCCGCCGCACATCAACCGCCACCAGCCGGCGTCGGAGTTCATCCTCGAACGCCTCCAGGAGGATCCGCATCTCGCCGCCATCTTCGAGGCCAACGGCGGGTCCAACGTGATCGGACGCCGGGGTCTGCTCGACACCGCGAAGTTCATCGTCCTGCTGGAGGAGGGAGCCCAGTTCCAGGCCATCGCCGAAGGACTCGGCGGCTCGGCCGAATTCCACCCCACCAATCTCGCGGTGCAGTGGAAGCGCAGCGGTCTTCTCCCCGAGGCACGCGAACGCGGCCTCATCCCCGAACTCTGACCACCCACCTCACACACCAGGAGATCGCATGACCATTCGAGTCGGCTACTTCCCGCACAACAACTCCCTGTTCGTGCTCCGGCACCGGGGCATCCTCGAACAACGCATCGACGTCGAATGGGTCGACCTGCGGAGCCTGCCCGCGTCGCCGGAGCCGGACCCGACCACGGGCCTGCCCACCCTGCACTCGGACTGGCTGTTCACCGAGGGCGGGTACGACTTCATCGGCACGGGTTTCACGCCGCCGATCACCGGCCTGGCGCAGGGCCGTGACCTCGTGTACGTCGGGGTGTCCGGGCCGCGCACCGAGAACGGGCGGCTCGTCGTGAAGGCCGACTCCGACATCGACTCGGTGGCCGCGCTGAAGGGCAAGCGCGTGGGCATCGCCCACGGCTCCTGGCAGACGACGTTGCTGCTGTTCGCGCTCGACTCGGTCGGACTGACGTGGCGCGACATCGTGCCGGTCAACACCTCGGTCACCGATGGTGCAGACCTCTTCCGCGACGGCTCGATCGACGCCTGGGTCGGCGCCTACCCCGGCCTGGCCGCCGTCGAACGCGACCTCGAACTCCGGACCCTGATCGACACCGAGGGCCTGTTCAGCCACCCGTCGCTGTGGTTCACGCGACGCGACTTCGCCGAACAGCACCCTGCGGAACTGGCCGCGATCGTCGACGCGCTGCGCGAGTCGGATCAGTGGATCGTCGACCATCCCCGCGAGGCCGCCGAGTACTTCGTCCGTGACGTCGTCGATCGCGGCGGGGACGCCAGCCTCGACGCCTGGGAAGCCGCCATCCGCAACCGGCCCTTCGGGATCGGGCCGGTCACAGACGACTTCCTCGACGAGCAGCAGCGCGCCGCGGACCTCCTGCACGCCAACGGTCTGCTGCCGCGGCCGGTCCGCGTGCGGGACGCAGTCCTCCCGTCCGTCGAGGCGGTGGTCACCGCCCCGTGACGGGCGTCAGTGCTGCGCGGCCGTGACATCCGTGCCGCGCGGCACGAGCGCGAAGACGGCCACGGCGACGGCGACGAGCGTGACCCCGCCGCCCAGGCTCGTCTGCTGCATGGCGTCGGTGAATGCGGCCGCCGCCCGCTCCGCGAGTCCGGGCGCCCCGGCGGCTTCGGCGAGACCCATGGCGGCGCCGAGGGATTCGCCGGCCGCGTCGGTCACCTCGGCGGGTACGCCGGGGACGGGCTCGGCCGTCAGCGTGGTCCGGTAGAGGATCGACGCAACGCTGCCGAGGATCGCGACACCGAGCACATTGCCCAGGTCGTAGGCGGTCTCTTCCAGCGCGGCGGCGTTGCCCGCCTTGGCATCCGGGGTGCCGGCCATGATCATCGCCGACGCGATGGCCAGTGATCCGATGCCGAATCCGACGAGCACTTGAGCGGTGGCGACGGTGCTGTAGGAGAGCCCGTCGGAGCCGAGGAACATCAGCGCCATCCCTACGCCGGCGATGCCGATGCCGCCGGCCACGACGGCTCGGGCGCCGATCATCCGGGAGAGCGGGGCGGCGATCATCGAGGACACGAACGCCGCTCCCGCCACCGGCAACAGCCGCACACCGGCCGCGATCGGGGAGTGGCCCTCGACCAACTGGAGCCACTGGGCCAGCAGCAACAGTGCCGCCGCGAGTCCGAACATCGAGCCGAGCGCGGCGAGAACGCCCGCACTGAACGGTCGGCTGCGGAACAACGAGACGTCGAGCAGCGGCTCGGTACGTCGCATGCAGCGGCGGACGAACAGGGCCAGGATGAGGACCGCGCCGAGCAGGGCCACCCAGGCGGCCGGTGCGAGGAGGCTCTCCTCCTTGGCGAACCGCTTGATGGCCCAGACCAGGGCGACCATGCCGGCGATCGACATCAGCGCACCGACGGCGTCCCACCGGCCCGGCTGCGGGTGCTTCGACTCCGGCAGGATCAGCACTGCGGCCACGATGGCGACCGCCATCAGCGGGACGTTGACGAGGAACGCGGCGCGCCACGAGAAGTACTCGAGCAGAACTCCGCCGACGATCGGGCCGACGGCCGCACCGAGGCCCGACACCGCGGCCCAGAGCCCGAGGGCGGTCGCACGCTCGGCGGGGTCGGTGAAGATGCTGCGCAGCAGGGACAACGTGGTCGGCATGATCATCGCGCCGCCGACGCCCAGCAGCACCCGCACCCCGATCACTGCCTCGGGTGACTCGGCCAGCAGGACCAGTGCCGAGGCCCCGCCGAACACCGCGAAACCGGTGACCAGCATCCGTTTCCGGCCCCACCGGTCGGCCAGTGAACTCATGGAGAGCAACAGGCCTGCCAGGACGAGCGAGTAGGCGTCGATGATCCACAGCTGCTGATCGGCGGTCGGGCGCAGGTCGCCGGCCAGGTCGGGAAGCGCGACGTTGAGGATCGTGAGGTCGACGGTGATGACCAGCAGGCTGGCCGACAACACGGCTGCCGACGCCCATCGGCGCCGGAAGGACAGACCTTGCGCGCCGGCGGTCTCGGTTGCGGATCGCTGGGTCATCGTCGGCTCCGGTTGTGCTCGGGGGAGGACAGCCCGGTCAGGGCCGTCAGGGTGGCGGTCAGGTCGTCGAGGGACAGCGGCGTCCCGTAGAGGAGTGCGTGCATGGCCACGCCGTCGGTGTACGCGGCGATCGCGCGAGCGGCCGTCTGCCCGACGTGCGGGATGAGGATCTCGACCAGCCCGTCGGGCCAGCGAACCGCGAGCGGGCGGAGCGCAGGATCGAGGACGGCGGCCGACACGAGCGCGAGGTCGGCGCGGATCAACCGCTCGTCGGACAGATAGTCGTGGAGCGTCTCGGCGAAGACCGCCGCGGCCGGGCCGTGTTCGGCGAGGGTCTCGGCCACCTCGGCCAGGCCGGAGTCGATGTCGTCGGCCAGGCGGGCGAGCGCTGCCTCGCGCAGATCGTCGAGCGTGGCGAAGTACTGCGTCGTCGAACCGAGCGGCACACCGGCACGTTTCGCGACGAGCCGGTGGGTGAGCCCCTCGGAGCCCACCTCGGTGATGAGCGTGGCGGCGGCCTCGACAATGGTGCGTCGCCGTTCCTCGGGATCTCGTCGGCGGCGGGGCGCTGCCTCGGTCATCACTACCCTTCCAAGTTAATGTACGGATGTACATGTACAAACGTACACTAGCGCTTCGCGGGTTTGCGTGTCGAGTGCTGGCATCATGCGACCATGGCGGTGAACAGGATCGATGCGGTCGAGCTGCCCCGGACGGCGCTCGGCGACTTCTTGTCGTCGTCGGCGTTCGCGGAGATGCTCGACCCGGACGACGAGCGCACGTCCTCCCGCAGTGCGGCGGCCCGACGCGCCGAGGTCGCCGATGTGGTGCGCGCCGTCGACCGTTTCGCCGGCCGACGATTCGTCGACCGGGAGCGCGCCGGCGAGGTCGTCTTCGGCGGGATCACCGCCGGGGGGCTCGGGGTCCGCCCTTCGGTGGTCGACGAGGTGCTCGCCCTGCTGCGGCCAGTCGGCGTCCCTGCGCCCGGTGCTCCGAAACCCGTTCCCTACGAGGCGCAGTCGGTGCTCGGTAGCTACGTCTATGCACTGGTCGATCCGCGTGACGCCACGGTGTTCCACATCGACGCCGGCCGCGGGAACCGCGTGTACCGCCACACCGCCGCCGCGCTGGCGGGCGACGCACCCGACCCCGCCGACATCGTCGGCGACGACGACCCGGCCGAGGTCGCGGCCGCCGTCTCCGAGCGCATCCGCGACATCGACGCCGACGGGTTCGGCGTCGAACACTGGATTCTGCGGTACGACGTCGGTTCCCTCGATTCGGCTGCAGAGCACGCTCTTTCGCTGCGACGCACGACACTCGACGTCGTCGCTCTGACCGGATCGAAACTGCCGGAAACGCCGGATGCACAGGGGCCGTGGCGCATCGAGGAGCTGATCCTGCGCCATGCGGCGCCGGTGTCGCCGCCGCTACCGGATCCGTGCGTGCTGGTGAAGGTCGACGAGTCCGCCCGGAGCGACGTCACCGCCGACGTGATCTACGAATCCGCCCGCAGCGCTTGGCGTGCGGGCCCGCACCGCACCGTCCCGGACCTGCCGGTCCTGGTCTTCGCCGAGGACCTCGTCCGGGCCGTCCACCGTGTCGACTACTGGGAGTCCTACCGCGACGCCGCGGGAAACCTGGATCCGAAGCGGTGGGTGTACACCGGGAAACCCGACGCCGAACTCGAGGCCCGATATGTGGGTACCAGCCTGCGCGAGGTCCGGCAGGAACGCGGCGGCAAGTGGAATCCGTCCGGCTGGCACCCGTACGGACACGTTCCCTGAGCCTGTCCGTTGGAACAAACTCGCCTGTCGTGATCCGACGAGGGACGCGCGGTCTGTTCTACTCGCGGCATCGTCCATCGACAGAAAGCCGGCGCATGTCCTCGGATCGACGCGATTCATTCGACCACCGCACCGCCCTGATCACCGGGGCCTCCGCCGGGATCGGCAAGACGTTCGCGGAACATCTTGCCGCGAAGGGGTACGACCTACTGCTGGTCGCTCGTCGGGCCGACCGCCTCGACGAATTGTCCGAGCGACTACATCGCGAGCACGGCGTTCGCTGTGAGGTGTTCGCCGGGGATCTGTCCGAACCCGGCACGCCGGCCGCGATCATCGAGCGCGCCGATGAACTCGGGCTGGACATCGACGTGCTGATCAACAATGCCGGCATGTCGCTGAGCACCAAGTTCGCCGAGACCCCGTGGGAGGAGGTCGGAGGTCAGCTGCAGTTGATGCTGACCTCGCTGACCGAGCTGTCCCACCGCGTGCTCCCGGGGATGAAGAAGCGCAGATGGGGGCGGATCGTGAACGTCTCGTCCATCACGGCTCTGCTGCCTCCGGCGGAGGGCCTGCTCTACTCCGCGATCAAGTCGTATGTGCTGCTGATGTCCCAGTCCCTGGACATGGAACTGAAACCGCACGGCATCCACGTGACGGCGCTCTGTCCCGGTTTCACCAGGAGTGAGTTCCACGATGCGATGGGGGCGGAGACCCGCGAGACCGCCGATCGCCTGCCCGGCGTGCTGTGGCAGGAGCCCGAGGACGTCGTGCGCGAGGGATGGAGCGCGGTGATGAAGGGCGACGCGGTGTGCGTGACCGGCATGGTGAACAAGCTGGTCACGACGGCCGTGCGTCCCATTCCGCCGGGTATCCAGTACTTCCTCGGCCGGACGCTCAATCCGTTCAAGTAGACGCCGGGGCGGCTCATTTCTTGGTGCGCCGACTCCCGCCGTGCCAGTCCTCCTCGACACCCGCCTCGCCGTCGGTCACTCCGAAGGCCCGCAGTTGTGGCTTCTCCCGCAGGCTCCGCTTGAGCTCGGCGAAACCCGGGAAACTCGCCAGGCCGATCACGTGGTCCCACAGGACGACCGCGTCGTCGTCACCGGGTAGGCGGCTGATGACGGGCCCGAAGAAGGCCACTCCCTCGGGCGGCTGGAAGTGGATGATCGGCGTACCCACGTCGCGACCGGTCAGGGACAGGGCCTCGTCGGTCTCGGTTTGGATCTCCGCGTCGAACTCGTCGTCGTCGAGGGCGTTCAGGTGGTGCGCGGGCAACCCGAGTTCGTCCAGGACGGGTCCGAGGAACTCCGCGGTACCGCGGAAGTCGGTGGCGTCGACGGTGTAGGAACCGGTGTGCGCGTCGAAGATTCGTGTACCCAGCGCCTCGTAGAGCGGGCCGATGGCGGCCGGTCCGTGTTCGCGGCGGATGCTCGCCGCCGCGCGCAGAAGGCGGAGTCCGGCGGTGTGCCCGGCCTCGTACTCCGGCGGGAACTGCGCGTCGTAATCGACGTGTGCGTTCAGCAGACGGAGCGAGATGAATCGCCATTCCACCGTGTAGTCCCGCTGGGCCTGTACCGTTCGCACCCATTTGCTCGTCATCCACGCGAAGGGACAGACGGGATCGAAGTAGAAGTTGACGTCGGCCATGGACTCGACGGTAGACGACGCTGTGAGGCGGGGCTAAGCGGTCGCGAGCGAGTCGCTGAGCTGCAGTGCTAGCTTAGTCGGCCCTTCTGTCGGCGGGTCAAACCGATACCGCCGTGCCTCTTTGATGTTCTCAGGACTGTCTGAGGGTGATCGCGCCCTGTTCTGAACAGGTCGATCCGCCTAGCGAGCATCTAGGCCCTGCAAAGGTGCCTCGAGACAGGTCGCATCTGGACGGCGATGCGCATCGCTAGTCGGTGGCGTTCGTTGAGGATGGTGGCGAATCGGGAATCTATCTCCGCTGCGTTGATCGGAGGTATCGCTGTGCATGATCTGCGACCTCACGTGTCGTCAGCTCGTCCTTCGCAACTTTGTCGAGCAAGACATCGCCCCTCCTGTTGGCAACCGTTGCGAAAGACTTCTGGATTAGCTTCACTAACGTAGATAACAGCGACTGATTCGGCAACTGGTCGGTGCTGGCTATCTCGGCCGCTGTGGGGCGTAATTTCCTTGTGACGGCGACGGTAGCGATCATCGATAGATGTAGGAGGAAATCGTCGGTCTGCTCCCGATGATGGGCACGAAGGTATTCTTCGCAGACCCTTAGAAGTCGTATCGAATATGCATACATCTCAATCGGATGGTTGGAAGAGAACACCAACTCATAAACGTCGTCATCGAAGATCCTTGACAACTCTCCCCGGGCGACATGCGGTAGTTGAACGCATATACTCAGAACGGACTGGCCCATCTGATCGATTGTCACCAGATTTGATGACGAAACGCCCTGATTAAGGTAGAAATTCTTCCGACGCTCGTAGTAAAGATCATGGTTCCGTAGATGCTCCTCGATTTGTCGTTGGACCTTATCGGTTGCGCGAACTGCACTAATTCCTAGGTTTGTTTGGCTATTTGTCGCTCGAATTATACGGTCGCGAATAGTCTCGTCCTGCGCCTCGATAATCTTGACTAGAACTCCGCGAGTGTCCGTGACAGGAGCTGTGGCATTCTCTCGTGCCCGCTTGTAAACCTCGTGGGAGGTCTGAAGTCCGTTTACAATCTGAGGAGAAGCTAGCTCGAGTATTTTTCCTGCTTGCTGAACCTTGTCTGCAACAATCGTCACACCGTTATTAAGCCACCAGAAATCCACATCTTGCTCCCGGTTTTCTAGGGTAGTTCGAATGCTCGCATTGACGGCGGTCTCTCCCTCGTAGTCCCGAACGTTTGCTTCGAACAGTGAAGCATCGAGCTTCCCTGTTTCATCCGTGATGAATTCTTGATACCGAGTCAAGCTGACTACGCCGATGTAACCGCCAGTGCGATCGGTCGCCAGTGGGAACTCGGTGAGAGTTAGGGAGCGATTAGTAACCGGCCGCTGCCGTGCAAGATCAGCCACACGCTCGGCATCTAGAAAGTCTGCGGCGACGCTCGCCGAGCCAAAGCAAGTGCGAAAGGCCTTCTCGAGCTTTCCAGTCCTGATGTGAAGATTCGGGTGAATGTGGTCCGCCTTCAAAGAAGCGAATGCGAAGTACACCGAGAGCGTGGGCATTTCCAGAGAACGGTAGGACTTTAGAAATCTACGCGTAATCTCTATGACTTTCGCGTTGAACGTTTTGGCGAGTTGTGGCTCGTCACGTTCGAAGTCCAACAGATTCGGAATGTTCACAATCAGTTTGTCGATGGATGACTCGCTAAAACTTTTCGAGTTCTTGACTTGTAGGAATATTAGATCGAGGTGTGCCCGACGGCCCAGGCTATGGATGGCTGAGTCGTCTCGGACGTGATAACCGTCAGCGAAGATGTATACGGCGTCGATTCCGCCGTCATGCATTCCATCGACAACCCCCGATACGATGTCATCGTGCGCAGGTTTGTATTCGCGGAGATAGTGCTTCGCGACGAAGTATGCTTCCTGGGCGGATGCTGACAGAGTCGCCGTGTCCTGGCGTGACCGTGACACCATATCAGCAAGAAGCGTTACATCATTGGAAGTCATTCGGCGGTTGTCTCCGGTGTTAGGTGCGTTAAGAGCTCTAGCCTCTGTGGCTGTTGGTTATCAGGCGGCCCGTTCCGTGTACTAAGTCCGCTGATACGCGGTGACCGCCCTTGCTGGCCGGCACACGAATCGACCAATGCGCGTCAGATATGCCTGCTTCTGGACCAAGTCGGCGTGGGCCTCACTGGAGACCCACGCCGACTTCCAGATCAGCGCTGCGCGCTCGCGAGTGCCTCGTTGAACGTCGTGCTCGGACGCATGACGGCGGCGGTCTTGTCCCAGTCGGGGTAGTAGTAACCGCCGATGTCGACCTGCTCGCCCTGTACCGCGTTCAGCTCCTCGACGATCTTGTCCTCGTTGGCCGCGAGGGTCTCGGCCAGCGACGAGAAGTGCTTCGCGAGATCCTCGTCCTCGGTCTGCGCCGCGAGTTCTTGCGCCCAGTAGAGCGCCAGGTAGAACTGGCTGCCGCGGTTGTCGAGTTCGCCGGTCTTGCGCGACGGCCCCTTGTCGTTCTCGAGCAGCTTGCCGGTGGCGGTGTCGAGGGCCTTCGCCAGGATGACGGCGCGCTTGTCGTCGAACTTCTTGCCCACGTCCTCGAGGCTCACCGCGAGCGCGAGGAACTCGCCGAGCGAGTCCCAGCGGAGGTGGTTCTCTTCGATGAGCTGCTTGACGTGCTTCGGCGCCGAGCCGCCCGCGCCGGTCTCGTAGAGTCCGCCGCCGGCCATCAGCGGGACGATCGACAGCATCTTGGCGCTGGTGCCGAGTTCCAGGATCGGGAACAGGTCGGTCAGGTAGTCGCGCAGGATGTTGCCCGTGGCCGAGATGGTGTCCAGGCCGCGGACGACGCGCTCGAGGGTGTACCGCATGGCGCGGACCTGCGACATGATCTGGATGTCGAGGCCCTCGGTGTCGTGATCCGGCAGGTACTTGTGGACCTTCTTGATCAGCTCGTTCTCGTGCGGGCGATACGGGTCGAGCCAGAAGAGCACCGGCATCCCGGAATCGCGGCACCGGTTCACGGCCAGCTTGATCCAGTCCTGGATGGGCGCGTCCTTGACGATGCACAGACGCCAGATGTCGCCCTCCTCGACGGTCTGGGTGAGCAGCACCTCGCCGGTCTCCAGATCGGTGATGTTGGCGGTGCCGCCCGCGGGGACCTCGAAGGTCTTGTCGTGCGAGCCGTACTCCTCGGCCTTCTGCGCCATCAGGCCGACGTTGGGCACCGTGCCCATCGTCGTCGGATCGAACTGCCCGTTGGTCTTACAGAAGTTGATCATCTCCTGATAGATGCGGGAGAAGGTCGACTCCGGGTTGACGGCCTTGGTGTCCTTGAGTCGGCCGTCGGCGCCGTACATCTTGCCGCCCGCGCGGATCATGGCCGGCATCGAGGCGTCGACGATGACGTCGCTGGGGGAGTGGAAGTTGGTGATGCCGCGGGCCGAGTCGACCATCGCCAGCTCGGGGCGATGCTCGTGGCACTTGTGCAGGTCGTCGATGATCTCCTCGCGCTGCGCGCTGGGCAGCGACTCGATCTTGCTGTAGAGATCCGACAGCCCGTTGTTGACGTTGACGCCGAGTTCGTCGAAGAGTTCGCCGTGCTTCTCGAAGGCCTCGCGATAGAAGACCTTGACCGCGTGCCCGAAGACGATGGGGTGCGAGACCCGCATCATGGTGGCCTTCACGTGCAGCGAGAACATCACGCCGGTCTTGTAGGCGTCGTCGATCTGTTCCTCGTAGAACTTGATCAGGGCCTTCTTGCTCATGAACATGCTGTCGATGACATCACCGTCGGTCAGCGACACCTCCGGCTTGAGCACAAGGGTCTCGCCGGAGTCGGTGATCAGCTCCATCTTGACCTTGCGGTCACCGGAGACGGTCATCGACTTCTCGCCGTGGTAGAAGTCGCCCTCGCGCATGTGGGCGACGTGGGTGCGCGATGCCATCGACCATTCACCCATGCTGTGCGGGTGCTTCTTGGCGTACTCCTTGACCGCCTTCGGTGCGCGACGGTCCGAGTTTCCTTCGCGCAGAACGGGGTTCACGGCGCTACCGAGGCACTTGGTGTACCGGTCGCGAATCGCGCGCTCCTCGTCGGTCTTCGGGTTGCCCGGGAAGTCGGGCAGGTCGTAACCCTTGCCCTGCAGCTCCTTGATGGCGGCGAGCAGCTGGGGGACCGACGCGGAGATGTTGGGGAGCTTGATGATGTTGGTGTCGGACTTCTGGGTCAGCTTGCCGAGCTCACCCAGGTTGTCGGTGACCTTCTGGTCATCGGGCAGGAGGTCGGAGAACTCGGCGAGGATGCGAGCCGCGACGGAGATGTCGCTGGTCTCGACGGAGATCCCGGCCGCTCCGGCGAACGTGCGCACGACCGGCAGAAACGCATGAGTGGCGAGCATGGGTGCCTCGTCGGTCAGCGTATAGATGATGGTCGGCTGTTCGGCACTCATGCGATGTGTTCTCGATTCTGTCTTGGTCGACGCGTTTGTGTTCGGCCTTGTGGGTCCGGTTTTACCGATATCACGACGGGGATGGACTCGCGTGACATCCACCCATGATTTTGCCTGTCCGGGCCGGGCGGCGGGAGACGTGGTCGGTGGATTCGCGTCGAACGCCAGGTGGTAACGGCTGTGACCTGGCCTGCGTCCCAAAATTTGTGTGGTCGACGCCACAGTCGGTTCGCCCGGGGTGCCGACATGAGTCGACCCCACTCGGTGGCGGGTGATCGCCGTCGAGCGGGGCCGGTCGGGACGGTGGGGCTTGGTGCGGGTGGTGTCAGGCGACGCGAACCGGCACGGTCTGCCGGAGCCTGATCAGGCCGTCCCGGATGCGGGACTTGACGGTCGGCAGGGCGACGTCGAGATGTTCGGCGACCTCGCGGTAGGTGAGCCCATGGAAGTAGGCGAGCTCGATCGCCTGGCGCTGCAGCGGGGTGAGGGTTTCCAGGCCGGTGTGGATCAGGCGGGCGATCTCGCGTCGCTCCACCGATTCGCTGACCTCGTCGACCTCGCGGCCGGTGTCGGCGATGCCGTAGGCGACGGTCCGGCGGGTCGCCGCCGACTCCGAGCGCACGCGATCGACCGCGCGACGATGCGCGAGCGTGAGAATCCACGACAGTGCGGAGCCGGACGCGGGATCGTAGGCGTCGGCATTGCGCCAGACCGCCAGGAACGTCTCCTGGGTGGCTTCCTCGCTGTAGCCCGGATCGCGGAGGACCCGCAGCGTCATGCCGTAGACCCGGTCGCACGTCGCGTCGTAGAACTGCGCGAACGCGTCCATGTCGCCGGTTGCCACCCGGGCGAGGAGAGTGCTCAGTTCGGTGTCTTTCATCACGAAGCTCCTTGCCGCAGATGGATTGTCCCGCTCTCGGGGTTCACGTCGGGCGGACTGCGCCGGGTGGCCGAGTTGCGATGTGTCCAACGCTAGGCCCCGCGCTGCGCACAGTGATCATCGCGACACACAACGGGACGCTTTCGCAATACTTGGTAACGGGGAGATAACGGCGGGGCTCGCGGCCTCCGAACAACGGGTGAGCTGGGATGTCGGCGCTGCGGAGTAGCCTGCTCGCCACGAGAGGAGCGTGGATGCCTGACGACACCATAACGATCGCCGACGGTCGTGCACGTTGCCTGTGGGCGGCGCGCGAACCGGAGACCACCTATCACGACACGGAGTGGGGGTTCCCGATCGCCGGCGACACGGCGCTGTTCGAGCGTGTCTGCCTCGAGGGTTTCCAGTCGGGGCTGAGCTGGCGGACGATCCTGATCAAGCGGGAGAACTTCCGTGCGGCGTTCGCGGGGTTCGACATCGAGCGCGTGGCGCGCTTCACCGACGCCGACGTCACCAGGTTGCTCGCCGACGCCGGCATCATCCGGCACCGCGGCAAGATCGAGGCGTCGATCAACAATGCGCGCCGGGCCGTCGAGCTGATCGACGAGCAGGGGTCGCTGGAGTCCTATTTCTGGGGATACGCCCCGGCCGGGGAACACGTGCCGGGTTCGATGACGACATCGCCCGAGTCGCTCGCTCTGTCGAAGGACCTGAAGAAGCGTGGCTGGCGGTTCGTCGGGCCGACGACCATGTTCGCTCTCATGCAGGCAACGGGAATGGTCAACGACCACGCCTACGGCTGCGTGATCCGAGGTGACGTGGAGGCGGCGCTACGTACGGCGAGCCCGCATAGATTGTAGACAATCCGACAATGTGCCATCATCCCTGCATGACGGCCCAGATCGGCATCGGGATGGTATGCCCGTTCGACATGGCTCTCGATCGTGAGCTGTGGCGGTGGATGCCGGATACGGTGTCGCTGTACTTCACCCGCACCGGTTTCATCGACGCGCCGGTCGACGTGGAACTGTGCCGCGACCTCAACAACCACGCCGAGATCGCCGCCGCCGTGCGGGCCGTCTCGTCGGTCGGTCCGCGCGCCTTCGGTTACGCCTGCGCGTCGGGCAGCTTCGTCTACGGGATGGCCGGTGCGCTCGAGATCTCGAACTGCATGGTCGCGGCCGGCGCCGAGCGGGCGGTGACGACCTCCGAGGCACTGATCCGCGCCCTCGATGCGCTGAACGTCGGTACGCTCTCGGTCGCCACGCCGTACACGGCGTCCCTCACCGGCCTGCTGTGCGATTTCCTCGCCGAGTCCGGCCGGAGCGTCGTCGCCCAGGCGGGGCTCGGGCGGAACTCCGAGATCTGGACCATTCCGTACCACGTGACCGCGGACCTCATCCGCGCCGCGGACCACCCCGACGCCGACGCGATCTTCGTGTCCTGCACCAACCTGTGGACCTACGACATCCTCGCCGGCCTCGAAGCCGAACTCGGCAAGCCGGTCCTGTCGGCGAACCAGGTCACCGCCTGGGCGACCCTGTGCGACGCCGGGGTTCTCGGTGAATTCGGCAGGCACGCGGACTCTTCGGACCGCCGTGCGCAGACACTGTTCGCCCGTAGCATTGCCGCATGACCTCGAGCGCGGCGACATTCGGCGAAGCAGGCACCGCCAAGTACGTGAATCTGACGACCTACCGCAAGGACGGCACCGCGGTGACTTCCCCGCTGTGGGCGGCGCTCGACGGCGACCGCCTCGTGATGTGGACCGTCGCGGATTCGTGGAAGGTCAAGCGTCTGCGACGCGATCCGCGCGTCGTCGTGCAGGCCTGTGACGTTCGGGGCCACAAGACTTTCGGCGAGCCCGTCAGTGGTACCGCCGAGGTGCTCGACGCCGCGGACAGCGGCCGCGTCAAGAAGGCCATCGCCGACAAGTACGGACTCCTCGGCAAGATCACCATGCTCGGAAGCAAGCTCCGCCGGGGCGAGGCCGGCAGCGTGGGGATCGTCATCACGCCTGCGGTCTGACGCGCTGCTGGGTGCACAGCCCACGGATGTGGGAGTGGCATTCGGTCCAGATCTGCTCGTGGGCGACGGCGTCGATCTGGCCGGATCGAAGCTCGTCGTCGGCTCGGCGCAGCCGTGCGGCGACCCTTCGAAGTGCATCTCGCCGCTCGGTCTCGCCTCTTGGGCGCATCCTGGGGTCCTCGATCCACACCTCCATCACCGCCTGGCGTGGCCGGGTCTCGCGGGTGGCGAGCCACGCGGCCACCGCCGGAATCGGAGTCAGGATCACCGCGCCGACGACCGCCACCGCACCGGAGGTACCCACCGCGGCCGCCACGATGATGGTGACCAGGAGCAGTACCCCCGTGATCGCTGCACTGTGATGCCACGCCCGCAGCCACCGACGCTCTCGTACGGTCGCCCCGGGCGGGAAGACGGTGATTCGGTGACAGGTGTCGTGATGCGCATGGTCCGTCGTGGCGAAGCCCCAGAGGGGTCCGGCGTCGAATACTCGCGTGATGATCCCGGTCATGGCACCGATGTCTACTCGCGCCGGCGCCTCACACAGACCGTCTGAACGCGATCTGAACGTCGCAGCGGGCGATCCCTACGCGATCGTGACACCCCCGTCGACTCGGTGCGTCCGTACGATTCGCGCCCGGATCACCGGCTCTGCCAACGCCTCGTCAATTTCGCTCCCCGGCGCGTATGGAACGCGTTAAGGACTGCCGCAGACGACGTCGATGCGCACCATCCTGTCATGAGCCCACAGATCGGTGGGCTGTGCGAAAGGGAGTGAGTGATCGTGGCGGATGTGTTGTACGTCGTGCTCGCCGTGGGAGGGTTCGCCCTGCTCGTGCTTGCATTGCGCGGAATCGACCTCAGGATCAAGAAGTGACCGTGGATGGGGTGACCAACGTCGTCCTGCTCGCCCTGGCGACGGCGGTGGTCGCCTTTCTGTTGGTGGCGCTGGTGTTTCCGGAGAGGTTCTGATCCCAGATGAGCACAACCGTTTCAGGCCTGCTCCAACTCACCGCTCTCGTACTGGTGCTCGCCGCTGTGTACGTTCCCCTCGGCGACTACATGGCGCGCGTCTACACCAGCGACCGGGACCTCTTCGCCGAGCGCGTCTTCTACCGCGTGGCCCGTATCGATCCGCGGAGTCGACAGACCTGGCTGGGTTATACGCTGGCGGTTCTCGGCTTCTCGCTGGTGTCGTTTCTCACACTGTTTCTCATCCAGCGCATGCAAGGGGTCCTGCCGTGGTCAGACGGCAAGCCGGGCGTGGATCCGTCGACGGCTTTCAACACGGCGATCTCGTTCGTCAGCAACACCAACTGGCAGTCGTACTCACCCGAGGTCGTGATGAGCAACCTGACCCAGATGGTCGGGTTGGCGGTCCAGAACTTCGCCTCCGCCGCCGTCGGGATGGCCGTGGCCATCGCGGTGATCCGCGGCATCATCGACCGTCGTGCAAGCGGCCAACTCGGCAACTTCTGGGTTGACCTGGTGCGAGGTGTTATCCGAATCCTGTTGCCGCTCAGTCTGATCGTCGCGACATTGTTACTTACACAAGGCGTGGTGCAGTCATGGCACTCCGGCTTCGGGTGGACCGCGCTCGACGGCACCGACGCACGCAGTGTCATCGGTCCGTTCGCCTCCCAGGAAGCGATCAAAGAGCTCGGTACCAATGGCGGCGGTACGTTGTCGGCGAACTCCGCGCACCCGTTCTCCAACCCGACCCCGTTGTCCAACATCATCGAGAACCTCGCGCTCCTGCTGATCCCGGTGTGCCTGACGCGCACCTACGGAACGCTGGTCCGTGACCGGCGGCAGGGGATGACCATCCTCGGCGTCATGGCGGCCATCTGGGCGCTCATGCTCACGGTCGTCTGGACGTTCGAGAGCCGCACGGCCGGAGCGGCATCCGCTGCTGCGGGGGCCATGATGGAGGGCAAGGAGGTACGGCTGGGGGTGCCGGCCTCGGCCTTGTTCGCCGTGTCGACCACCGGGACCTCGACCGGTGCCGTCAACTCCATGCACGACAGTTTCTCCGCCGCCGGCGGGGGAGCGCTGATCTGGAACATGCTCCTCGGGGAGGTCGCGCCCGGCGGGGTGGGATCGGGGCTCTACGGCATCCTGGTGATGGCGGTGATCACCGTGTTCATCGGGGGGCTCCTGGTCGGGCGGTCACCGACCTTCCTCGGCAAGCGGATCGGTCAGCACGAGATCACGATGGCGGCACTGTATGTGTTGGTGATGCCGGCGCTGGTGCTGGCCGGCACGGGTGTCTCGATGGTCTTGGGCTCGACGATCGACGCCCAGGGCAACAGCGGGGATCCGGGTAGCCCGGGTTCCATCCACGGGTTCGGCGAGGTCCTCTACGCCTACACGTCGGCCGCCAACAACAACGGCAGTGCCTTCGGCGGGCTCACGGTGACCAGCGACTGGTTCCAGGCCTCGCTCGGAGTGGCGATGTTGCTCGGACGGTTCCTGCCCATCGTGCTCGTGCTCGCTCTGGCCGGTCTGCTGGCGCGGCAACGTCCCCGCGGCATCGAGATGTCGGCCGGTGACGGGGTCAGCGCAGATGCGATGCCGGCCGCCGAGATGCCAGCGGGCGGATCGGATGGGGCGCGCACCGCAGTGCTGTCCGCCCCGGCCGAGGCCGAGGAGTCGGCCCGTGCCACCCTGCCCACCCACGGACTGCTGTTCGGATTCCTGCTCGCGGCGACGATCCTGCTCGTCGCGGGACTCACCTTCTTCCCGGCGATGGCGCTGGGACCGATAGCCGAGGCCCTTCTGTGACAACGCAACTCTCTGAAACCGACGATCCCGCGGACACTCGGGACGCCCCGGATCGCGACGCCACTCCGGCGCTGGTGTCGAGCGGTGCGTTCGACGCCCGCTCGCTCGTGACCTCCCTGCCGCTCGCGCTCCGCAAGCTCGACCCGCGTGATCAAGCGCGCAACCCGGTGATGTTCGTGGTGTTCCTCGGTGCGGTCGTGACCACGGTTCTCGCTGTGGCACAACCGTCGTGGTTCAGCGCGACGGTGGCGGCCTGGCTGTGGTTCACCGTGCTGTTCGCCAACCTGGCCGAGGCCGTGGCCGAGGGTCGCGGACGCGCGCAGGCAGACAGCTTGCGAAAGGTCAAGCGCGACACGATCGCTCGTCGAATGCGGCAGGACGGCTCGATCGAGGAGGTGTCGGGCAGCGCGTTGGCCATCGGCGACCTCGTGATCGTCGAGGCGGGTGAGACGATCGCGGGCGACGGCGATGTCGTCGACGGGATCGCCACCGTGGACGAATCGGCGATCACCGGTGAATCAGCGCCGGTGGTACGCGAATCCGGCGGCGACCGCTCGGCGGTCACCGGTGGCACCGTGGTGTTGTCGGACCGGATCGTCGTGCGCATCACCACGTCTCCCGGGGAGACATTCGTCGACCGGATGATCGCGTTGGTCGAAGGTGCCGCCCGTAAGAAGACCCCCAACGAGATCGCGCTCGACATCCTGCTGACCAGTCTCACGGTGATCTTCGTGCTCGCCGTCGTGGCCGTCGGACCGATGCAGGAATATGCCGGACAGTCGCCCGACCCGGTGAAGCTGATCGCGCTCCTGGTCTGCCTCATCCCCACCACGATCGGGGCACTGCTGAGCTCGATCGGCATCGCGGGGATGGATCGTCTGGTGCAACGCAACGTGCTCGCCATGTCCGGGCGCGCGGTGGAAGCGGCCGGTGACATCGACACCTTGCTCATGGACAAGACCGGCACCATCACCTACGGCAATCGACGCGCAACCGATCTGCATCCTGCGCCGGGTGTCTCGGTGGACGAACTCGCAGGCGTCGCCTACCAGTGCAGTCTGGCCGACGACACACCGGAGGGTCGTAGCATCGTCGACCTCTGTCGTTCCACCTACGGGGTCGAGTGCATGGACGACACCATTGTTGCCGAGGCGCGTGGCCGGATGCATCCGCACTATCAGATCGTCGCCTTCACCGCCCAGACCAGGATGAGCGGCATGGACGTCCACGCCGACGGCGCTGTCGTCGAATACCGGAAGGGCGCCGCGGATGCCTTGACGAACTGGGTTGTCGCCGGGCGCGGTGGGGTGGACGAGTCGGTCGTCGCCGATGTCGACCGCGTGTCCACGGGCGGCGGCACGCCTCTGGTCGTCGGACTGCGCGAAGCTGGACAGCCTGCCCGCGTGCTCGGTGTGATCGAGCTGTCCGATGTCGTCAAGCCGGCGATGCGCGAGCGTTTCGAGCAGTTGCGGGCCATGGGGATTCGGACGGTCATGGTGACGGGAGACAATCCGCTCACCGCACGGGCGATCGCCGACGAGGCCGGTGTGGACGACTTCGTGGCCGAGGCCACTCCCGAGCAGAAACTGGATCTCATCCGGTCCGAGCAGGCGTCCGGACGGCTCGTCGCGATGACCGGCGACGGTACCAACGACGCACCCGCACTGGCGCAGGCCGACGTGGGGCTGGCGATGAACACCGGGACCTCGGCGGCCAAGGAAGCCGGCAACATGGTGGACCTCGACTCCGACCCGACCAAGCTCATCGAGGTGGTGGCGATCGGTAAGCAGCTGCTGATCACCCGAGGCGCGCTGACGACCTTCTCGCTCGCCAACGACCTGGCGAAGTACTTCGCGATCCTGCCCGCGATGTTCACCGCCGTCTACCCGCAGCTCGACGCCCTCAACGTCATGGGTCTGCATTCGGCGCAGTCGGCCATCGTCTCCGCGGTGATCTTCAACGCACTGATCATCGTGGCGCTCATCCCGCTGTCCCTGCGTGGTGTGCGCTACCGGCCGGGCTCGGCGTCGAAACTGTTGGGACGCAACCTGCTCATCTACGGGATCGGCGGCGTGGTCACACCGTTCGTCGGCATCTGGCTGATCGATCTCGTCGTTCGATTCGTACCGGGAATGGGCTGATCACCATGAACACACTTCTGTCCGGCTTCTTACGCCAGTGCGTCGCCGCCGTCGTCGTGCTCCTAGGCCTCACGATGCTCGTGGGTGTCGCCTATCCCGCTGCGGTCTGGGCGATATCGCGGGTGGATTCGTCCAAGGCCGAGGGATCGAGACTGACGGATGCGGCCGGCTGCACGATCGGCTCGTCCCTCATCGGTGTCGATCCCCAGGTGCCGCCCGGGGCTCCCGACCCCTATCTGCACGCGCGAGTGGTCGGTGCCGAGGACGAACCGATGGCGACCGGCGACCCGTCGGCGTCCGCGGCGAGCAACCAGGGCCCGAACAGCGAGCTCCTGCTGGAGAACGTCGAGGCCCGGCGCGCGATCGTCGCCGCACGGGAGGGCGTGGCACCGACGCAGGTGCCCGCCGACGCGGTGACCGGGTCGGGCTCGGGACTCGACCCGCACATCAGCCCGGCGTATGCCCGACTCCAGATCCCGCGACTGGCCCGGGAGAACCGGATGTCGACCGGCGACGTCAGCGCCGTCATCGACGCCCACACCGAGGGCCGGCAAGGGGGATTCCTCGGCGAGCCGCGGGTCAACGTCCTCGAGGTCAATGTGGCCCTCGGCCACACGCCGCCCGGCTGTCGGGCCCCGTGACCGAGGCTAGAATCGTCCGATGAGCTCAGCGGCCGGACACTCCGAGGGGCGGGGCAAGCTGCGGGTCTTCCTCGGATGCGCGCCCGGTGTCGGCAAGACCTACGAGATGCTCGCACAGGCGCGCGGTCTCGTCGACGAGGGTGTGGACGTGGTCGTGGCGCTCGTCGAGACCCACGGCCGAGTGGCCACTGCCGCGCTGATCGAGGGATTGGAGGTGATCCCGCGGGTCAACCGGCCCCACCGCGGGACACCGCTGGAGGAGATGGACCTCGACGCCGTGCTCGCGCGGCGTCCCCGCGTGGCGCTCGTCGACGAGCTCGCCCACACGAATGTCCCGGGTTCGCGAAACCGCAAGCGGTGGCAGGACATCGAGGAGTTGCTCGCCGTCGGGATCGACGTCTACTCGACGATCAACATCCAGCACCTGGAGAGTCTGAACGACGTCGTCGCCCAGATCACCGGAGTGGTGCAACGGGAGACCGTGCCCGACGACATCGTGCGCGGTGCCGACGAGATCGAACTCGTCGACATCGATCCGCAGGCCCTGCGTCAGCGCCTGTCCGTCGGCAAGGTCTATCCGAACGGGCGGGTCGACGGTGCCCTGGCCAACTACTTCCGGCAGGGCAACCTCACCGCGCTGCGCGAGCTCGCGCTGTTGTGGCTCGCCGACCAGGTCGACGACAAGCTCGCGGATTATCGTGCGGCGCACTCCATCACCGAGACCTGGGAAGCGCGTGAACGGGTCGTGGTGGCCGTCACCGGTGGCGCCGAATCGCCGACCCTGCTCCGACGCGCGAGCCGGATCGCATCGCGGTCGAGCGCCGAACTGCTGGCCGTCCATGTGGTCCGGGGCGATGGGTTGACCGGTGCGGGTGTGGACCTCGCCGCGCTCAAGGAGCTCGCGGCGGGATTCGGGGCGCGTATCCACACCGTCGTCGGCGATGACATCCCGGACACGCTGCTGGATTTCGCACGTGGCGTCAACGCCACCCAGCTCGTACTAGGCACCTCGCGTCGACCGCGATGGCAGCGGATCTTCGACGAGGGCGTCGGCGCCGCCGTGGTGAGCGAGAGCGGGCGCATCGACGTGCACATGGTGACCCACGACGAGACGTCGCGCCGGTCCCGACTCGACATCCGGGACACCCGCTTCCACCGGCCGCTGAGCTGGGTTTTCGCGGTACTGGTGCCGGCCGCCGTGACC
The DNA here is from genome assembly GCF_042672305.1 of Gordonia sp. NPDC127522. Classification (NCBI taxonomy): domain Bacteria; kingdom Bacillati; phylum Actinomycetota; class Actinomycetes; order Mycobacteriales; family Gordoniaceae; genus Gordonia; species Gordonia sp. NPDC127522. The sequence continues at coordinate 59,695 of NZ_JBHXVK010000010.1, read as the reverse complement.
GGGGTGCTCCAGCTGCTCGACCCGTGGCTCGGTTTCGCCAGCCAGTCGGCGCTGTACTTCGTTGCGGTACTGGCGGTGTCGATGCTCGGCGGCATCCTGCCGGCCGCGTTGTCGGCGGTCATCTCGGGGCTGCTCCTGAACTACTTCTTCACCGATCCGAGATTCACGTTCACGATCAGCCAGCCCGACAATCTGATCACCATCCTGGTGATGTTGTTGATCGCGGTCGCGGTTGCCGCGCTGGTGGATTCGGCGACCGTTCGACGTGCTCAGGCCCAGGACGCCGCCCGCGAGGCCGAATTGCTGGCGCTGTTCTCCAGCGTCGTGCTCGGCGGTGCCGACGTCCCGGTGCTGCTGGATCGGTTCCGGGAGACCTACGATCAGTCGGCCGTGTCGGTGGTACGGCGGACCTCTCGGGCCGGCCGGACGGTCGAGGCCGCGGTGGGCGACTCGCCGCCGACGACCCCGGAGGACGCCGACACCGTCTGCGTGGTGCCGGGTGACGAGTTCGAGCTGCTCTTGCGCGGGCCGAAGCTCGGGGCGCGGGATCGTCGCGTCCTGTCGGCCGTGGCCGGGCAGGCGGCGGGCGCCGTGCAGCGTCACGCCCTCGAAGCCGAGGCGGCGACGGCCGACGCGCTCGCGCGCACCGACGAGCTACGGCGGGCACTGCTGTCGGCGGTCGGACACGACCTGCGGACGCCGTTGGCCGCGGCGAAGGCGGCGGTGTCGAGCCTGCGCAGTGACGACGTCACCTTCAGTGACGAGGACACCGCGGAACTGCTGGCGACCGTCGACGAGTCGGTCGATCACCTCACCTCGCTGGTGGGGAACCTGCTGGACTCCTCGCGGCTCGCGGCAGGGGCGGTCCGGCCGCAGCGGCAGCGGACCTTCCTGCCCGAGGTCGTGCATCGCGCCACGGTGACGGCGGGCCGTCCCGACCGGCAACCGGGCCCGGTCTTCGATCTCGAACACGCCTGGGCCTACACCGATCCCGGACTGCTCGAGCGTGCGCTGGCGAACCTCATCGACAACGCGCGCCGACACGGCGGCGGGCAGGTCGAGATCACCGCCCGGCTGACCCCCGCCGACCCGCCCCGATGCGTGATCCGGGTCGTCGACCACGGAACCGGTCTCCCGATGGTGGATCGAGACCAGATCTTCGTACCCTTCCATCAGAGTGGCGACACCAGCGGCGCGTCGTCGGGGGTGGGCCTGGGGCTGTCGGTGGCGCGGGGATTCGTCACGGCAATCGGGGGCGTGCTGAGCGTCGAGGACACGCCGGGCGGTGGCGCCACCATGGTCGTCGACCTGCCCGCGACCGACGAGGATACGCACACCGAGACCGAGGGTCCGACTCGATGAGCGCCGAGAAGACGCGGGTCCTGGTCGTCGACGACGAGCCGCAGTTGTTGCGGGCGTTGCGGATCAACCTCAACGCGCGTGGCTTCGCGGTGACGACCGCGGCCACCGGCGCCGCCGCGCTGACAGCGGCCGCGCGGGAGAACCCGCACGTCGTGGTGCTCGATCTCGGCCTGCCCGACATCGACGGTCTGACAGTTCTCGAGGGACTGCGCGGATGGACGACGGTGCCCGTCATCGTCCTGTCGGCGCGCACCGACGCTGCCGACAAGGTCGTCGCGCTGGACTCGGGGGCCGACGACTACGTCACCAAACCTTTTGGCATGGAGGAGTTCCTGGCCCGGATGCGAGCCGCGCTACGGCGCGGAGCCGTGTCGAACGCGACGTCGGAAGCACCGGTCGTGGACGCGGGTGCCTTCGTCGTGGATCTGGCCGCCAAACAGGTGACGCGCGGGGAGGTTCCGGTCCACCTGACGCCGACCGAGTGGGGCATCCTGGAGATGCTGGTGCGTCACGAGGGAAAACTGGTGTCGCAGAGTGACATCCTGACCACGGTGTGGGGCCCGGGGTACCTGGGACAGAGTAACTACCTGCGCGTCTACATGGCGAGTCTCCGGCGCAAGCTCGAGGAGGACCCGGCGCACCCGCGGCACCTCCTGACCGAGGCCGGGATGGGTTACCGGTTCGTCCGTGGCGCACCGTGATCACGGCGTCGGAGATCCCGGTCGGTCTGTCCGAGCAGGCCGCGCTCGGTCCGCTGTGGGTGGACTGGCTGTCGCGTCTACCGGGCGTGGTCTCGGTGCTCCTGGACGAGTGGGGATTGCGCCGTGACGGCGACGAGCTGTGGCACGGGTTCGAGTCACTCGTCGTTCCCGTGCTCGATCGGCAGGGTGCGCGGGCGGTCCTCAAGGTGGCGTTCGACGGTGACGACGAAGGCGCGCAAGAGGCACTGGGACTGCAACATTGGCACGGTCGCGGCGCCGTTCGCATGCTGCGCGCCGATCCGCGTCGTCGCGCGATCCTCCTCGAACGACTGACGCGACGCGATCTGACCACTGTCGACGATGACGAAGCATGTCTGGTGGTCGCCGGTCTCTACGGCCGGTTGCACGTCCCCGCGCCGGGGCGTCTGGCGCTCCTCACCACCCACCTCGAGCGCTGGCTGGACAACCTGGCCGGCATCCCGCGGGACGCGCCGGTACCGCGACGGTTCGTCGAGCAGGCGCTGTCGGTCGGCCGGGACTTCCTGGCCGACAAGGCGACGGTGGGTGTCATCGTGCACGGCGACCTGCACCACGAGAACGTCCTCGCCGATGCCGACGGCCGATGGGTCGCCATCGACCCCAGCCCGATGTCGGGGGATGCGCACTACGAACTCGCCCCCATGCTGTGGAATCGCCTCGGCCCGCGCGTATCCGACGTCCGGTACGACATCCGCCGCCGCTTCTACACCATCACCGACGCGGCGGACCTCGATCCGGACCGTGCCCGCGACTGGGTCATCGTCCGGATGATCCTCAACGCGCACTGGGCGGTCGAGGACGCCGACCGCGCGTCACGCCCGCTCCGACCGGCCGACCGGGAGTGGATAACCACCTGCATCACCGTCGCGAAAGCGGTGATCGACTGATCCGTCGACCGTGCGCCGAATCCCGCTGACAGCGCGTCGAGGTCGAGCAGCCCGCCCCCCGCTGGTTGAGCCGGCACCCCCTCCGCTGGTTGAGCCGGCACCCCCCTCCGCTGGTTGAGCCGGCACCCCCCTCCGCTGGTTGAGCCGGCACCCCCTCCGCTGGTTGAGCCGGCACCCCCCTCCGCTGGTTGAGCCGGCAACGAGCCGCTAGGCGAGTCGCCGTGTCGAAACCACCTGGCGACCCGAGAAACTCAACTGCCGACAATCAGGCCGGCGGCATTCCGCTTTCAGGATCGCTCACCCCTGCCGGGGATGGGATTCTGCTAAGGATTTCGGCCTGCCGGCGTGACACGCCAGTCTGCCTGGCTAGCCTCCGCGACGACATCGACTCGACGTACACATTTGCGGCGCTTTCGGGTGGTCGAACAAGGGCCGAGATCGATATGGGTTTGTCTGGTTACCAGGTGGTTTCGACACGGCGCCTCGCTCCGCTCGGGGCCGGCTCAACCAGCGGGTGGGCCGGGCGGGGAGGTGAACAGGCTCCCGAGCCGGGGGACGTCGACCGTGAGCCCGGTGAGCCGGAGGCCCTCCCACGCGGTGACCTGGTTCGCGGTCAGCACGGGTTTGCCGAACTTGGCCTCGAGGTCGACGACCCACATCGCGGTGTGCAACGCGGTGTCGGGGACCAGGATTGCCTGTGCCGATGTGGAATCGGCGGCCGACAGCATGTCGAACAATCCGTCGCCGTCGAACATCGCTGCCTCGGCCGCCGTCCCGATGTCGTTGGCGCGCAGGGCGACCACCTCGACACCCGCGTCGGCGAGAAACCCGATGAAGCGACTCGCCAGAGGTTCCGGATAGGTGGCGGCGATCGCGACCCGTGACAGACCGAGATGCCGGCAGGCCGCGGCGAAGGCCAGTGACGTCGACGACGCCGGACGGCCGGACTGTCCGGCGACATCGGCGGCCTGGCGTCGGGCACCGTCGAAACCGTAGACGAAGCTGCCCGAGGTGCACGCCCACATCAGCGCCGATGGGTGGTGGGCCTGCGCTCGCCGCACGCCGTCGAAGAGGCGGTCCTGCTCGCCGACCGTAGCCATGGCCTCGACGGTGTGGTCGTCGGAGTCCACCTCGGTGATCACGACCGGCAATCGGACCTCGGAGTGGGGCTCGGCAGTCCCGATCGCCGCCTCGATCAGTTCGAAGTCGTCCTCGGCTGCGTGGCCGGGATAGAGCATTGCGACGGTGGTTGTCACGCCCACACCTCCAAGGTAGATTGTCAACAATCTACCAATCTTCCGAGGGGGCGCATGACGGACGCCACGCGGTGGCTCAGCGCCACGGAACTGGCCGAGGCCTACCGTACCGGCGAGCTGACGCCGGATTCGGTGGTGGCGGAACTGCTCGACGCCATCGATGACGTCGATCCGTCCATCAATGCGTTCTGCCTCATCGACCGCGAACGCACGTGCGCCGAGGCCCGGGAGTCCACTGAGCGATTCGCCGCCGGGACACCCCGCGGCCCGCTCGACGGCGTTCCGGTCTCGATCAAGGACCTGTTGCTGACCGCCGGATGGCCGACGTTGCGCGGCTCGCTGATGATCGAGCCCGATCAGATGGTGTGGGACATCGACGCTCCCGCGGTGGCACGTCTGCGTGAGGCAGGTGCGGTCCTGCTCGGAAAGGTCACCACACCGGAATTCGGATGGAAAGGCGTCACCGACAGTCCGCGCACGGGCGTCACCCGCAATCCGTGGGACACCTCGCGTACGTCGGGCGGGTCGAGCGGAGGCAGTGCCGCGGCGCTCGCGGCCGGCTTGGGGCCGCTGTCGGTCGGCACCGATGGTGGCGGTTCCATCCGGATACCGGCTGCCTACTGCGGCGTCGTCGGGTTCAAGCCGACACTCGGCCGGGTGCCCATGTATCCGCCGAGCCCGTTCGCGCCGGTGGCCCACGTCGGTCCGATGACGCGGACGGTGTCGGATTGCGCTGCGCTGCTGGATGTCCTGAGCGGGTTCGATCCCCGTGACTGGTCCGCACTGCCGTCGCCGACAACCCGTGCGGTCACCGCGGTCGCCGACGTTCGCGACCTCGCCGATCTGCGTGTCGGCTACAGCGCCGATCTCGGCTTCGGCACCAACGACCCAGGCGTACAGGCCAACACCGACCGGGTGGCGTCGGTACTGGAACAGCTCGGGGCGACCGTGGAGAAGGTCGATCTCGGATGGGAGGACCCGGCCTGGGCCTACCACGTCATCTGGTTCGCCGGTGCCGACGTCGTCGTCCGCGGGCTCGGACCGCACGCGGCCGAACACGTGGACCCGCTGCTGATCGACGCGCTGGAACGGCATTCCGGTTTCACCGCAACCGACTTCGTCAGCGCAACCGCGCTACGGATGGAGATGGGTACCCAGATGAGCCTGCTCCATGAGGAATTCGACGTCCTGCTGACGCCGTCGATGCCGACGGTGGCGTTCGAGGCCGGTCCTATCGTCCCGGACGGGGCGGGGTCGCCCGACTGGACATCCTGGACTCCCTACAGCTACCCGTTCAATCTCACCGGCCAGCCGGCGATCACCGTACCGAGTGGATTCGCCGATGGTCTGCCGACCGGCGCACAGTTCGTCGGCGCCCGGCATCACGACGCGACGGTGTTGCGCGTCGCGGCAGCGTACGAGGCGGCCGCCGGCTTCACGATGTTGGGAGACCGCGCGTGACCGACGAACAGCGAACCGGCCCCGCGGCCCGACATGACCGGTTCATCACCGTGACATTGGAGAAGCGCGGGGTCACCGCGGTCGCCCGGATGCTCGATGCCGAGGCGCCTCGCACCGCAGCTGCGGTCTGGGACGCATTGCCGCTGAGCGGCCAGGTGTTTCACGGAAAGTTCGCCCGCAACGAGATCTACACTCTACTGCCGGCCTTCTCCGCGACCGAACCGGGCATGGAGAACACCACCATCACCCCCATCCCGGGCGACCTGTGTTACTTCACCTTCGACGGGGTGCTCGAGAACCCGGCGTATGGCTACGAGCTCGGCTCGGCCCCCGCCGAGCACCGGCTCCTCATCGACCTCGCAGTGTTCTACGGCCGCAACAATCTGCTGGTCAACGGTGACGTCGGATGGGTGCCGGGCAACGTGTTCGCCACGATCATCGAGGGTCTGGACGACTTCGCCGCAGCCTGCAATGACGTCTGGATGGGCGGCGCGCGCGGGGAAACACTGACTTACGCGCGACATTCACGGTAAGAAAGAGGGAATGACGGTGACCATGAAGGTGGGGGCGAAGACGCCGGGTCCACAGGACCCGGGGACGAATCGAACCGTCGTCGACCAGGCGAAACAGGACAAATCGCCACGTCGGCGGGTGCTGTCGCCACTAGTTCAGGAATCGACACCGGCGATCATCGCGCGTAAGTTGCACGATGCGATCGCAAACGGGGACTTCGCACCCGGCTCGCAGTTGACGGAGTCGGGGCTGGCGGCCGACCTGGGCGTCAGTCGTGGTCCGCTGCGCGAGGCCATGCAGCGTCTGACCGCGGAAGGACTGCTGGTCAGCCACCGTAACCGCGGCTTGTTCGTCGTCTCGATGGAAGAGGACGACATCCGGGACATGTACGTCGCGCGCACTGCGGTGGAACGCGCTGCTGTGCAACAGGTGATCGCGCACCGCGAGCAGGAGGCGGTGGAGGCACTGGGCGGCGCGGTCGACGCGATGCGCGTCTTCGTCGACGAGCCGAACGGCGCGGGGATGGCCGAGGCCGACATGACCTTCCACCAGACCTTGGTGGAATATGCTGGAAGTCAAAGGCTTTCGCGGTTGCACGAGACGATCCTCGTGGAGACGCGAATGTGTCTGCGAGCCATGCGAGGGACGTACTCCTCGGGAAAGGACCGGATCGACGAACACCAGGCGTTGGTGGACGCCATTGCCGCGGGAGACGCCGCGGCGGCCGATGCTCTGATGATCGAGCACATGGCCGACGGGTTGCGTCGCCTGCTCGGGGACGGCGAGGACGCCGCGAACCTGCAGGTGGCGAGGGGCTGATCGCCCGCGGCCCCGGGTCCACCGATCGCAGCAACGAGATCGACCCTCAGCGGCCCCACGACTCAGGAAGCGCAGATGAGCGACACGACGACAGCAGACAGTTACGAGCAGCTCGCACCAGACCCGAACTCACCAGAGGGCAAGAGACTTCTCCGCAAGGCCATCGGCGCCTCGGCGATCGGCAACGCGACCGAGTGGTATGACTACGGCGTCTACGCCGCGGCCTCGGTCTACCTGACGCAGGCGTTTTTCCCGGGGGAGTTCGGAACCGTCGGCACCATGCTGGGTTTCGCGATCTCCTTCGTCTTGCGGCCCCTCGGCGGTATGGTCTGGGGACCGATCGGCGACCGCATCGGCCGCAAATCGGTTCTGGCGATGACGATCCTGCTCATCTCCGGCGCGACCGCACTGATCGGCCTGCTGCCCACGCATGCGTCGATCGGGTTCTGGGCACCCGTCCTGCTCATCCTGCTCCGTGTCATCCAGGGTTTCTCGACCGGCGGCGAATACGGCGGTGCCGCAACGTTCATGGCCGAGTACGCGCCCGACAACAAGCGCGGAAAGTACGGCTCGTTCCTCGAATTCGGCACCCTGGCCGGTTTCTGCGGCGGGACACTCTTCGTCCTCCTGCTGCAATTGGCGTTGTCCGACAGCCAGATGGATCAGTGGGGTTGGCGCATCCCGTTCCTGCTCGCGCTGCCGATGGGCCTGATCGGGTTGTACCTGCGGTCGCAGATGGAGGACACACCGGTCTTCCAGGAACTCGAGCAGGACAACGAGATCAAGGGGTCCGCCTGGACCCGCTTCAAGGATTTGCTGATCAACTACCGGCGCCCGATCATCACCATGTTCGGCCTGGTGATCGCGCTCAACGTGGCCAACTACACCCTGCTGGCCTACCAACCGACCTACCTGCAGAACACCATCGATCTGTCCGAGACCTCGGCCAGCGTCGTCAACCTCATCGGCCAACTCGTGATGATGCTGCTGATCCCGTTCTTCGGGTGGTGGTCGGACTCGACCGGCCGCAAACCCATGTGGTGGGGTTCGCTGATCGGCCTGTTCGTCCTCGCGCTGCCGCTCTACTGGCTGATGGGGCAGGGATTCGCCTGGGCCATCGTGGCATTCGTCATCCTGGGTGTGCTGTACATCCCTCAGCTGGCGACCATCTCGGCCACCTTCCCGGCGATGTTCCCGACCCAGGTCCGATACGCCGGGTTCGCGATCTCCTACAACGTCGCGACCGCGGCATTCGGCGGAACCGCGCCGCTCGTCAACGATGCGGTTGTCGAGAAGACCGAGTGGAGTCTCTTCCCCGCGGTCTACATGATGGGCGCCTGCGCCATCGGCATGGTCGCCCTTTGCTTCCTGAAGGAGACCGCCGGTGCCTCGCTGCGCGGTACCGAGATCCCCAGTCTCGAGAACGATTTCACGGCGCTGCAGAAGCAGAAGGTGAACTAGGGGCCCAGCAGCCGCATCGCGGCGAGGGCGTAGGCTCTCGCCGCGATGACCAGGTCGGCGATGGCCACCGACTCGTCCGGTTGGTGGGCGTCGGTGTTGATGTTGCCCGGACCGAGAACGATCGACGGGACACCGAGGTCGCGGCTGACGAAGCCACCGTCGCAGGCGGCAGTCCAGCCGCCGACCGAGGTGTCCGCCCCGGCATCGGTGACCGCACCGACCGCTGTGGTGACGAGCGGGTGCGTGGCTTCCGTCGCGAAACCGGGCATCTCCATGGTCACCCGGACGTCGACGCTGATGCCGTCGGTGTCGATTCCTCTGGCGCTGATCGCTCTTCGCAGGTCGTCGGCGATCCGATGCGGGTCCTCATCGGGCATCAGGCGCCGGTCGACGCCGAGCGAACAACCCGGTGCCACCACCGAGATGCCCTGTCCGCCCGTGATGGTGCCGACATTCCACGTGCCGTGACCGAGTAGGTCGTCGGCTGTCTCGGCCAGCCGTTCACCGTCGGCGCGGATGATGTCGACGATGGCCGCCGCGGCGTCGATGGCGCTGCGACCATCGGTGGGACGTCCGGAATGAGCCGCGCGACCGGTCACCTCGATCTCGATGTACGACGCACCGCGGCAACCCCGGACCACCTGCATGTCGGTGGGTTCGGCGACCACGCAGCCGCGGAACTCGAGGTCGGCGGGGCGGCCCACGAAGTCCCGCACCCCGATGCCGTGTTCCTCCTCGTCGACGGTGCACACCAGGCGGACCGGTCCGGAGAGTTCGACCCCGACCTCGGCGGCCCGGCGTAGCGCGGTCATCGCCGCGACGACGGCGGCGAGTCCGCCTTTCATGTCGGTGGCACCGCGGCCGTAGATGCGCCCGTCGCGGATGCGGACCGTGTACGGGTCCGCCGACCAGCCGGGACCGGCTGGGACCACGTCCGAATGTCCGAGGAACATCAGTCCCGCTCCGGTGCCGGCAGGCACGGTCGCGACGAGATTGGGCCGCCCCGATGCCACTTCGTGGATCACGACGTCGAAACCGAGCGCGCGGCAAGCCTTCTCGAGCACTTCGACCGCGGCTTCTTCGGTACCGCCCGGGTTCTCGCTGGGCGCCTCGACCAGTGCCGAGGCGAGCGAGGTGATCGCGGCCTCGTCGATGAAGCCGAGCACTGCTGTCTCGGCGGCGGTCAGCTCTGGTTCACCACTCACCCGGCCATCTTCTCAAGACTGGCCGTGAGACGTCGGACACCCTCGTCGATCCGTTCCGGGGTGCTCGACGCGAAGCAGAGACGCATCGAGTTGCGGAAGCGTCCACCGGGCGACAGCGCGGGGCCGGGAATGAACGCCACCCCGTCCGCGAGCGCGACCTCGAAGAGTTCTCGCGTGTCGATCTCGGCGAACTCGTCGCGCAACGTGACCCACAGGAAGAAGCCGCCCTCGGGGTCGGTGGTCACCACCCGATCGCCGAGATGACGTCTTATGGCGTCGAGCATGGCCTCTTTGCGCTCGCGGTACAGCAGGCGAATCCCGGCGAGGTGGTCCTCGAGCCCGCCGCGGGCGATGTACTCGGCGACGATGTGCTGGTTGGGCACGTTGGTGCAGGTGTCCATCGCCTGCTTGCCGTTGATCAGCAGCTGGCGTAAGGAGGGATCGGCGTCGACCCAGCCGACACGCCAGCCCGGCGCGAGGATCTTGGAGAACGTGCGCACCGAGAAGATCAGCGGGTCGCCGGGGCTGAGCGTCTGGAAGGTCGGGATGTCGGAGCCGGCGAACCGCAACAGCCCGTACGGGTCGTCGTCGATGATGACCGACCCCCAGGTGTGCGCCAGCCGCAAAAGTTCGCGGCGGCGCTCCTCGGACATGGTGACGCCGGACGGATTCTGGAACGTCGGGATCGTGTAGATCGCCTTCGGCGTCAGACGGGTGCGTGCGACGAGCGCCTCGAGCTGATCGACCTGCATGCCGTCGTCGTCGACGGGAACCTCGAGCAACTGCGCGCCATAGGACAGCGCGGTCGCACTGCCATTGGTGTACGTGGGGGATTCGACGATGACCAGATCCCCGGGATCGACGAACAGCTTGCAGGCGAGGTCGAGTCCCTGCATCCCGCCGGTGGTGATGACCAACCGGTCGAGGGACGACGGGTCGGGGGTCGTGGCGAGATAGTCGACGAGCAGTTGCAGCAGCCGGGGTTCGCCTTCCGTGGCCCCGTAGGTGAACGAGGTGTGATCGAGGATCTCACCGGCGATCTGACGGAACTCGTCGGCCGGCACGGCCTCGTCCGCGGGGGAGCCCATCGCGAACCGCACGATGTCGTGGGACTGCGCGGCGAGCAGCGAGGTCGACGAGTCGATCATCGAACCGACGAGGTCCTTGGCGCGGCCCGCCAACGGCAGTGTCGGTGCCGAATGTCGGTTCTGGTAGGCGGTTTCGGTTGTGGTCACTTTCTTCACCTCGTCTCGGCAGCCCTTCGTGGCTCGTCGCTTGCGCTCCTCGCACCTCAGGGATCAGATTGTGTGGTCGTCGTGTTGGTTTCGCACCTCAGGGATCAGGTGGTGTGGTCGTCGTGTTGGTTTCGGACCTCAGGGATCAGATTGTGTGGTCGTCGTGCTGGTGTCGATCAGGTTGTGTGGCTACTTCTGGATCAGTTCCCGCGGAAACGACGTGAAGCACTCGACGCCGGTCGGGCTGACCCGGACCGACTCGGACAGCTCGAAACCGTAGTTGTCCATCCACATTCCGCAGACGATGTGGAAGGTCATGTTGGTCTCCAGTACCGACTCGTCCTCGCTGCGGATGCTGATCGTGCGCTCGCCCCAGTCGGGCGGGTAGCCGATGCCGATCGAATAGCCCAGGCGCGAGGGCTTCTCGAGGCCGTACTTCGCGAGCGTCCAGTTCCACGTCGAGGCGAGTTCGCGCGTGGCCACGCCCGGCTTGATGGCCTCCAGTACGTTGTTCAGGCCCTCGGCGGTTGCCTTGGCGACGTAGTCGAGGTCCTTGCTCGGGGTGCCGAGGGACACCGTCCGGGCAAGCGGACAGTGATATCGGTTGTGCGCGCCGGTCAATTCGATGACGACCGCCTCGTCCTCGCCGAAAGTGCCCTGGTGCCAGGTGAGGTGCGGGGTGTCGGCCGCCGCGCCGGTGGGCATCATCGGGACGATCGCCGGGTAGTCGCCGCCGTACTCCGGGGTGCCGGTGATCTGTGCCTGCGAGATGGCCGCGGCCGCATCGCATTGCCGCACCCCGATGTCGATGGTGTCGATCGCGGCGCGCATCGCCTTCGAGCACACCATGCCGGCCTGGCGCATCAGTTGCACCTCGGCGTCGGACTTGACCGAGCGCACCCAGTTGACGAGCTCGAAGCTGTCGACGAGCTTCCACTCCGGAATCGCGTTGAACAATGCGCGATACGCCTTCGGCGAGAAGAAGTGCGAGTCCATCTCCAGGCCCACGGACCCGGTGTTCGACGCGGGGGCGATGAGGTGGCGCTGACGCAGCGACCACGCGACCCAGTCGAACGGGTGTAGGTGCGGGCGGTGCACGTAACTCTCCGGGTAACCGACGATCTGATCGGCGGGCAACCACGTCGTGCGATGTGCGCCATGCGCATCCATCTCGCGAGCGTAGAAGACCATCTCTCCGTCGATCGGCACGAACAGCATCTGCGGGGTGTAGAACGACCAGGCGTTGTAACCGATCAGATAGAAGATGTTGGCCGGATCGGTGACGATGATCGCCGACAGACCCTGACGGTCCATGAGCTCACGAACACGTCTCAGGCGCTGCTCGTACTCGCTGTCACTGAACAGCTGAGCACCCAGGTACATGGTCTCCTCGCTCCTGTCTGAACGCTGATGTGTTCCGGAAATTCGCTGTCAGCGCCGATGAATCGGCGTCGCCGTGTACTTCATGTCGAGGAACTCCTCGATGCCCACGCGTCCACCCTCGCGGCCGAGACCGGATTCCTTGACACCCCCGAAGGGAGCCGCCGGATTGGACACGGCGCCGGTGTTGACCCCGACCATACCGGTTTCCAGCGCGGCCGACAGCCTGGCGCAGCGGTCGACATCCTGACTGAAGAGGTAACCGACCAGGCCCCAGGGAGTGTCGTTGGCCAGCGCGAGCACTTCGTCGTCGGCGGCAGGATCGTCTGGCCTGTCAGCATTCCCGAACGGGATGATCGCGGCGACGGGCCCGAATATCTCGGTGCGCATGAGGTCTGCGTCGAGCCCGACGCCGGACAACACCGTCGGCGGGTAGAAGAATCCTGGGCCGCTGGTCTTCTCGCCGCCGCAGATCACCGTCGCGCCTTTGGCCACGGCGTCGGAGACGAGCGCCGCGACCTTCTCGACGGCCTTGCGTTCGACGAGGGGCCCGACCTGGACGCCCTCGGCCGCACCGTCACCGACGCGCAAACTGGACATCTTCGCGGCGAAGGCGTCGGAGAACTCGTCGATCACGCTGCGGTGCACGAAGACTCGATTGGCGGCCGTGCACGCCTGACCGATGTTGCGCATCTTGGCGAACATCAGGCCGTCGACGGCCCGCGGGATGTCCGCGTCGGCGCACACGATGAACGGCGCGTTGCCGCCCAGCTCCATCGACGTCCGCATGACCGTGCCCGCCGCCTGACGCAGGAGTAGTTTCCCGACCTCGGTCGACCCGGTGAAGCTGACCTTGCGGGCGAGTCCGCTCTCCATCCACTCGGTGACGACGGTCGACGGGTCGCTGGTCGTGACGATGTTCAGCACCCCAGCGGGTAGACCGGCCTCGACGAGGATGTCGGCCAGCAGCAGGGAGGTGAGCGGGGTGAGCTCGGCGGGTTTGAAGACCATGGTGCAACCGGCCGCGACGGCCGGCCCGATCTTGCGGGTCGCCATGGCCAGCGGAAAGTTCCACGGCGTGATGAGGATGCACGGGCCGACGGGTTGCCTGGTGACCTCTATCCGGTGCGATCCGTCGCCGGTGGTGGTGGAGTCGCCGCCGATGCGCACGGCTTCTTCGGCGAACCAGCGGAAGAACTCGGCGCCATAGGCGACCTCGCCCTTGGCCTCGGCGAGGGGCTTGCCCATCTCGGCGGTCATCACCGCGGCGATCTCGTCCGCGCGCGTCATGATGAGTTGATGTGCGCGATAGAGGATCTCACTGCGGAACCGCGGTGCTGTCGTGGCCCACTCGGCCTGGTGTGCGGCCGCCGTCTCGAGCGCACGCCGGGCATCGACGGCGTCGGCGTCGGCCACTCGGGCGAGTACCTCTTCCGTGGCCGGATTCACGACGTCGAAGCGCTTGCCCGACGCGGCCGGGGCCCACTCGCCGTTGACGAAGAGGTCGGTGTGGACGCGGGACACCGCTTCGGGGGCGGTGTGGGGCGCGATGGTCGTCATGGTTGTACTCCTGGAGTATCGGTATCGGGTGATGCCCTGAGCAGTTCGGCGAGATGGACTCCGCGTACGTGTACGCGCGCGGGGGCGAGGGCGTCGTCGACGGCGGCGAGGTGTTCGACGGCCATTGCGCAGCTGAACCCGTCGGTGACGACTGGCCGCTGCGGCGCGTTCCGCAGCGCCGGGGCGAGTCCGTTCTCGGCGACGGCCATGCTCACCTCGTAGTGACCCTTCTCGAATCCGAAGTTGCCTGCCACGCCGCAACAACCGTCTGCGGTGTGCACGGTGACCCCGAGCGCCTCCAGGGCGGTGATGCCGACCCGGGCACCGAACACCGCGTACTCGTGGCAATGGGTCTGCAACGTCACCTCGTCGGGCAGGGGTGGTGGTCGCCAGCCGGCATCGAGCAGAGTGGGCACATGGGCGGCGAAACTCCGCACGCGTGCGGCCACGCGGCGGGCGGCCTCGGTCGGGACCAGTTCGGGCAGGTCCTTCGCAAGCGCCGCGGCGCAGCTGGGTTCGACGACGACGATCGGCCGGTCCGTCCCGTCATCGAGGTCGTCGACAGTGCGACGCAGCACCTTTCGGGCGCGGTCGAGCTGTCCCGTCGAGATCCACGTGAGTCCGCAACAGTTGTCGGCTGCACAACCGACGGAATCTGATGCACGGTCTACGGGATCTGGCGCACGGTCGACGGAGTGGGCGGCCCGGAGGATCTCGGCGACCGCGGTGGCCACCTGCGGCCGGAAGGCGTGGGTGAAGGAGTCGACGAAGAGGATCACCGAGGAGTCCGCGTCGACCGGGGAGAGCGGCCCGAGGTGGGTACGCCGCGCACGCCGTGTCGCAAAGGCGGGTATCGTGCGCCGGGGGTCGAGTCCGCCGGCGCGCGCGGCGAGACCGCTGAGCCGAGATCGCAGTGCGCGGTTGAGGACCGGTGCCGCGAGCCCCGTCGCCGACAGCCACGCGGGCATCCAGCCGAGGGAGTAGTGCGACAGCGGGCGGAGTCGACGTCGATAGTGGTGGTCGAGGAACTCCGATTTGTAGGTGGCCATGTCGACGCCGGTCGGGCAGTCGGTGGAACACGCCTTGCATGACAGGCACAGTTCGAGCGCCTCCGCGACATCGGTGGACCGCCATCCCTCGTCGACGCTCGGCGCGGTGCGGACCATGTCCTGCAGCACACGGGCACGCCCGCGGGTGGAGTCCTTCTCGTCGCGGGTGGCCTTGTAGCTCGGGCACATCACCCCGCCCGAGTCCGCCCGGCACCGTCCGACGCCGATGCATCCCTGTACCGCGTGGACGAACGGGTCGACGAGCGGGAGTTCGTGCCCCAGGTCGAAAGCGGTGGGCCAGTCGCGACGCGGCACGTCGGCAAGGGCGAGGTCGGCCATGACCGGGGGCGGATCGATGATGCTGCCCGGGTTGAGGATTCCGTGCGGGTCCCAGATCGCCTTGAAGCGGGCGAAGGCCGACATCATCGCCGGGCTGTACATGAGCGGCAGCAGCGCCGACCGGGCCCGTCCGTCGCCGTGCTCACCGGACAGTGAACCACCGTGCCGCACCACGAGTTCGGCGGCCTCGGTGCAGAAGCGTGCCATCACCGCGCGCCCTTCGGGGGAGCGCAGGTCGAACGTGATGCGGACGTGCATGCACCCGGCGCCGAAGTGGCCATACATGACGCCGGTGAGACCGTGGCGGTCGAGGAGGCCCGCGAAGTCGTCGAGGTAGTCGGCGAGGCGCTCGGGTGCGACGGCCGCGTCCTCCCATCCGGGCCACGACTCGTAGCCCGCGCCGATGCTCGCGTCGTCGGGGTCGGCGAGGCGGGACGACAGACCCGCGCCGTCCTCGCGGACCCGCCACAGCGCCCGGCGGCGGGCGGGGTCGTCGACCACCGTGGCGTCGGTCATCCGTCCCTGTGCGCGCAGATGGTCGAGCAACCGCTTGGCGGTCGCCGGCACATCCGACTCGGATTGCGCGGCAGCGCTGTCCTCGTCGACGTCGATGAACAACCACGCGGATCCGTCGGGCAGGCCGGCGACGGCGTCGTGGCCACGCCGCGCCGCCATCGTGGCGACGATCTTGCGGTCGATGCCCTCGATGGCCGACGGTGCGAACGGAAGGATCGCCGGTACGTCCCGGGCGGCGTCGGCGGGGGAGTGGTAGCCGACGCACAGCAGGAGCTGAGACGTCGGGACCGGTACCAGCGTGACGCGTGCCGACACGACGATCGCGCAGGTCCCCTCGCTGCCGACGAGTGCGCGCGCCACGTCGAAACCGTTCTCCGGCAGCAGCTTCGCGAGATGGTATCCGGAGACCTGCCGCGGGATGGTCTCGAGCTGGGTGCGCAGGATCGCGAGGTTCGCGGTGGTCAGCTCCCGCAGCGACGCGGTGATCTCGGCCGCGCGCTCCGCTGCCGCGGCATCGGCGGCCTCGGTGGCGCGGAGCCCGTCTCGCGTTGCGGTGAGCATCAGGCCGTCGGCGGTGACGAGGTGCAGTTCGACGATGTGGTCGCTGGTACGGCCGTACCGAACCGAGTGATTGCCGCAGGCGTCGTTGCCGATCGCGCCGCCGAGGGTCGCGCGCGAGGCCGAGGACGGGTCCGGCGCAAAGGTGAGCCGGCCGCCGGTGGCCGCTCGTGCGTCGGCGGCCAGTGTGGTCAGGACGATCCCGGCGCCCGCGACCGCGGTCGCGGATTCGGCGTCGACGGACAGGACGTGGTCGAGATGCCGGGACAGGTCGAGCACGATGCCTGGTCCGATCGCGTTGCCGCCCATGGAGGTCCCACCGCCGCGGGGAATCACCGGGACGCGGTGGTCATGGCACCACCCGACCACCGTCGCGACGTCGCGGGCGGTGCGCGGGAAGGTGACCGCCAGGGGTCGGACCCGGTAATTCGAGGCGTCGTAGGAGTATTCGGCCAGGCGACGTGTCGAGGCGTCCGCATCGACACCGAGAGCGGTGAGTTCGGCTGCGATGTCCACCCGTGGCATGTGAGACCGGGCTGTCGGGGTCTAGCCCAGGGCCGCGGCGAGCGCGGCACCGAAGCGGGCGACGCCGAGGTCGATCTCCTCGGCGGTGACGACCAGGGCGGGGATGAGGCGCACGACATTGGCCGACGGCCCGCACGTGAGCGAGAGCAACCCCTGGGTGGTGGTGGCCTGCTGAACGGCGAGCGCGGCCGCCGCGTCGGGCGTCGTGTTCCCGGCGGCATCGGTCGTGATGAACTCGATGCCGGCCATCAGCCCCAGCCCGCGGACGTCGCCGACGCCCGAGAACGGTGAACACACCTGCTGCAGACCGGCGAGCAGTTGCTCACCGCGGACGCGCGCGTTCTCGACGAGGCCCTCTGACTCGATCACATCGAGGGTCGCGATCGCGGCGGCGGCCGCGACGGCGTTGCCGCCGTACGTGCCGCCCTGCGACCCCGGCCACGCCTTGCTCATCAGTTCCGTCGGCGCCGCGATCGCCGAGATCGGGAATCCCGACGCCAGGCCCTTGGCGGTGATCAGGATGTCGGGGGTCAGGCCCGCCGCGTGCTGGTGACCCCAGAACCTGCCGGTGCGACCGAATCCCGCCTGTACCTCGTCGAGGACGAGGAGGATGCCGTGTCGGTCGGCGCGCTCCCGCAGGCCCTGCAGGAAGCGCGGCGGGGTGGGCAGGTAGCCGCCGTCACCGAGAACCGGCTCGATGAGGAAGGCCGCGGTGTCGTTGGGCGCGACGCGCGACTGCAGCAGGTAGTCCAGTTCACGGAGTGCGAAGTCGACCGCGGTGTCGGTGTCTAAGCCGTAGCGGTAGGCGTAGGGGAACGGTGCCATGTGCACGCCGCTCATCAGCGGGGAGAAGCCCGCGGAGAAGCGCGTCCCGGCGGTGGTCAGGCTGGCCGCCGCGACAGTGCGGCCGTGGAAGCCGCCCTGGAACACGATGATGTTGGGCTTCGCGGTGGCCATCCGGGCGAGACGGACGGCGGCCTCCACGGCTTCGGAACCGGAGTTCGCGTAGAAGACGGAGTCGAGGCCAACGGGCAGTACCGCCCCGAGTCGGGCGGTGAGCTCGAGGAGCGGGGTGTGCATCACGGTGGTGTACTGCGCGTGGATGATCTTGGCGCACTGAGCCTGCGCGGCCGCGACGACATGCGGGTGGCAGTGGCCGGTACTGGTTACGCCGATACCGGTGGTGAAGTCGAGGTAGTCGCGCCCGTCGGTGCCCCGGATCCACGAACCGGCCGCGGTGTCGACGACGACGGGAGTCGCCTGTTTCAGGGCGGGGCTCAGCGACGCGGTCTGGTCGGTGCGGAACTGGGAACTGTGGATCTGGGACTCGACGCCGGCAGTCATGGCTACACGGTGACGCCCGATCGTACGATTGTCAACAATTAGACATCAGCGCTGGTCGTCGAGTTCGTCAAGGGCGGCGCTGAGATCGCGGAGCGCGGTCAAGGCGTGCTCCCACCGGGCCGGGTCGAGCGCGGCCGCCAACCGGATGGCCGCCGTGCGATGGCCCGGGTTGATCGCCCGGACGGCCGCGAGGCCGGCCGCGGTGGGGGCGACGAGCTTGGCGCGACGGTGGGCCGGATTGTCGCGGTACTCGGCCAGTCCGTCGGCGACGAGGAGGTCGGCGGTGCGCTGCACGCTCTGGCGCGTGATCCCCATCGCCCGTGCGATGCCCGCGACCGGCAGCGGTTCGTCGAGTACCGCGCCGAGCACCTGCCACCGCGTGGCGGTCAGCCCGGCGGGTTCGGCGAGACGCTCGGCGAGGGCGAGGAACTGCCCGTTCAAGCGGAACGCTGTCAGCGCGGATGCCGACAGCAGGTCCTGCGGGTCTCTCACTGCTCGCCGGCCAGCGCGTAGAAGCCGCTGGGGTCCTGGTGGCCGTAGAGCTGATACCAGGCGTCGAGCACCGGCGGCGTGTAGACGCCGAGCAGCGCGAAGACCTCCCGAGCGAAGTCGACCGGGGCGATCGCCGCCGCGGTGATGACGCCGCGGTCGGTGACGGCGGGGGCGTCGACGTAGTGGGCGGCCCCGGCATAACCGGTGGGCGACAACTGCTCCGGCGCGTTGCTGGTGTGGCGTCGGTCGTCTAGTAGTCCGGCCCGCGCGAGACCCATTGTCGCGCCGCAGATCCCGGCTACCGGGGTGCAGGCTTCGGACCAGCGTCGCGCGGCGTCGACGAAGGCGTCGTTGGTCTCCCAGGTCTGGGCGCCGGGCAGGACGAGCATCGCGCTGTCCTCGGGGGTGATTTCGTCGAGGGTCGTGTCGGGCACCATCGTGACCCCGCCGATGGTGCGGACCGGCTCGGTCGTCGCGCCGACGGTCACGATTCGGAACGTTCCCGGCTCGGCCTGGTACTCGGGGTTGTTGATGCCGGACGCGACGTACCCGAACTCCCAATCGGCGAGCGTCGGGTACAGGGCGAGATGGACGGTCTTCATGGTGCCTCCTTCGGACGACTATGACAGCATCCTGTCATTAATGACAGGATGCTGTCAATAGATGGTCCGCGAGGTCAGTTGCGCAGACGTTGCCGCGTGGGTCGCCCGGCGAGCGCGGGGGCCGTCTCGCGGATGACCATCAGGCAGCAGAAGCTGATCGCCATCAGAGCCGCCGCATAGAAGCCGACGGGGATCACACTGCCGGTGGCGCTGACGATCCGGTTCGCGATCATCGGGGCCAGGCCGCCGCCCAGCACCGCGCCGACCTGGAAACCGATCCCGATGCCGCTGTAGCGCTGCGTGATCGGGAACAGCTCGGCGAAGGTGGTGAGCATCGGACCATAGACGAACCCGGTCAGTGCGAAGCCGATGGAGATGACCGTGATGCAGGCGGTCAACGACCCGGATGCGGTGACGGAGAACAGGATCGGAGCGAACAGCAGCGACGTGATCATCCCGAAGCCGATCACCGTCTTGCGGCCCAGCCGGTCGGACAGGTAGCTGCCCAGCACGACCGTCGCGGCGTGGCAGGCGAGCGCCAGCGTGCTGCCGAAGACCACCGGGGACCGGTCGAAGCCGCGTCCCGGATCGGTCTCGGTCAGGAAGGAGAGCATGAACGTGAACAGCAGGAAGGCGTAACAGTTCTGTCCGACGTTGATACCGGCGGCCAGCGCGACGCGACGCCAGTTCTGGCGGAGCACGGCGAAGGCCGGCGGCGACTTCTCCTCGGCCTGCTTGGACTCGACGAAGTCCGGTGTCTCACTGACGCGGGACCGGGTCCACACCCCGATCGCCAGCACGACACCGCCGATGAGGAACGGGATCCGCCAGCCCCAGGCCAGGACCTGTTCCATCGGCATCAGCAGGACGAGGGCGAACGACAGGTTGGCCAGGATGCCGCCGACCGGCGAACCGAGGGTGACGAAGCAGCCGTACAGACCGCGCCGGTGCGTCGGCGCGTGTTCGGCGGCGAGCAGGGCGGCGCCGCCGATCTCACCGCCGCGCGAGATGCCGTGCACCATGCGCAGGAAGACCAGGATGATCGGTGCCACGATCCCGATGGCCTGGTAGTCGGGGAGGACGCCCATCGCCAGGGTCGATCCGCCCATGAGCAGGAAGGCTGCGGTCAGCGCCTTGCGTCGGCCGAATTTGTCCCCGAAGTGTCCGAAGATCAGGGCGCCGATCGGCGCCATCACGAAGCCGACCGCGAAGGTCGCGAAGCCCAGGAAGGTGCCGAACCAGGGATCGTCGACGTTGAAGAAGATCTTGTTGAAGACCAGTGCCGTCGCGGTGCCGTAGATCGCGAAGTCGTAGAACTCCATGATCGTGCCGACACCGGACGCGACGGCGACACGGGTGGTCCGTTCCCGGCGCGGCCGGCCGGTGCCGGTGGCCGAGGGGTCGGGTGGTGCAGAATTGTCGAGAGTTACCACGGATCACTCCTCATCGGTGGGCGAACGGACCCTCGAGGCCGTCGTTCGTTGGCTGTACTCGTGGATGGATCGATTGTGTCGAACCCGCGAGGCGGGGGGAATCGGGAAAAGCTTTACCGCGCCGAGCTATTGGCCGCGTTCGGGCACGCTTCACCGCGCCACCGGAACCGGGTCCGGTGGCGGGTGAGGTCGTCGCCCGATCCGTCAGTCGGCCGTGCTGAACTCCTCGTGGCGGGCGAGACGCCCGACCGCGTCGAGTACGCGGGCGAAGTCGGCGATCCGCTGGGCGCGGTAGTCGGCCACGGTGGCCGGGTCGAACTCGTAAAAGCCTGCGCCGTCGGAAATCCCACGACGCCCGGAGGTCATGTTGGACTCGACCAGCGGGGCGGGCGCGAACCGCTCGCCGAGTTCACCACGCAGGTAGTTCGACGCGTGGAACAAGGTGTCGCCACCACCCCAGTCGATGAACTCGAGCAGGCCGAGAACCGCGAAGCGCGAGCCGAATCCGATGCGCACCGCGGTGTCGATGTCCTCGGCGCTGGCCACCCCCTCGTCGACCATCCGGGCCGCCTCGTTCATCACGAGCGCCTGCAGCCGGGGCACGATGTACCCGGGGGACGGGGCGCACACGACGGGTACCTTGCCGACCGCGACGAGCAGGTCGCGGGTGGCGTCGACGACCCCGCGGCCGGTGGCGGTGCCCGGCGCGACCTCGACGAGCGGCATGAGGTCAGCCGGATTCAGCCAGTGCGCGTTGAGGAATCGCTCCGGGGCCGACAACGCCCCGGCGAGCTCGTCGACGAGGAAGCTCGAGGTGGTCGACGCGATGGGGACGGTGTCGCCGACCATCGCCTCGATCCACGTGAGCGCGTCGCGCTTGATCTCGGCGACCTCGGGTACCGCCTCGAACACCAGATCGGCGCCGGCCATCGGACCCAGGGCGTCGACCTCGCCGACGACGGTGACCAGCGCCGCGACGTCGTCGAGGTCCTCGACCGCCAGCAGGCCGAGCGTGACCTTGTGCGCCAGTGCCTGACGGACCGCGGTGCGAACCCCGTCGAGGTAGGCCGCGGCGTCGGCACCGCGGTCGCGGAGGTCGACGACCGTGACCGACACGTTCCCGAAGGCCAGCGCGGCGGCGATGCCCTGACCCATCCGGCCGGCGCCGACGACGGCGACGTGGCAACCCGTCACTGCGCCGGTCCGTCGTGGAGCAGTGCCTGCATGCCGGACCGGTCGAGGTCGGCCAGTCCCAGGTTCTCCAGGGTCCGGCCGCCGGTTCCGGCCGGACGTCCGGTGACCGCGCCGGCGAGGGCGAGCAGGCCGTCGGCCACCGGCGTCGGTACCGACGCCCACCGCCCCACCGAGCTCAGCAGCGCCAGCCCGATCTCGACGTCCTCGGTCATGTAGCGGTGGGTGTGCAGGTCGATGTTCTCGCGCCAGTCGCCGCTGTCGGTGAGCTTCTCGTGGGCGGCGTTGCCGTACATCCACTCGTCGCCGTCGGCGGTGTAGTGGTCGGCGAGCGGGAAGTGCGGTGCGCCGTAGCCGAGCGCCTCCCGGACCGCGATGCGCTCGGCGTCGAGCGTGGAGGTGACCCGCCGGATGGCGTCCTGGGTGCCCTCGTTGTGGATGTCCCACGACGGGAAGTGTTCCAGCGGACCGGCATTCATCAGGATCAGCGGCGGGTGGATGATCGGGCCGGCGTTCATGAGCGCGCCGCTGAGGGCGTCCTCGCTGCGTTCGACGGCGGGATAGACCTCACCGAGGACCGCCAGCGCCCGATCGGTGTGCCGGGCCGGGAACACTCCGGTGGGCAGACGGGTGGCGTACCCGCTGACGACGACCCGGGTGTCGCCGTGCTTGCGTGCGAGGTAGGGCAGGGTCCCGGTCTCGGCGAACGCGACGTCCGCGGGATTGCCGGCCGCGCGCACCGCCCGCGCGAAGACGAACGACCCGAAGCTGCCCGGCGGCAGGTAGACGACCTGGCCATCCCGCAGATGCGGCGCGAGTTGTCGCGCGAGCGACTCGTGGGCGAAGGCCGGGACCGGCGCGACGATGACCTCGGCGTTGGACACCGCCTCGGCGAGGTCGGCGACGATCGAGATCCCGCCGCCCGCTCCGCCGTCGGCGCCGTCGACGCCGATCTGCCGCCGGCCGCGGTGGTCGTCGATCTCGAGCGTGCCGCGCTCGACCAGGGACGAGAACGCGGCGCCGTCCCGTCGCCACCAGGTGACATGGTGGTCCTTCTCGCTGAGCTCGGCCGCAGCCGCATAAGAGCCGTGACCTCCGCCGATGACGCAGACCTTCACGAATCGTCCTCCTCGATCTCGGGCCGCTCGAGCGGCCACTGGGGTGTTGGGAGGAAACGTAGGAGCGCTGCCGCGGACTGTCCCGGCGTCTGCCGAAACCGAAAAAAGTTCACCTCGTGATGCAGGATTGTTGCGTGCCGGACGACCTCGATTATCAGATCGTTCACGCTCTGCAGGTCGCGCCGAGGGCGCCGTGGGGCGTCGTCGGCGACGTCGTGGGTGTGAGCGCGGCGACCGCGGCCCGTCGCTGGGAGCGGCTCGTCGACAACGGTCTCGCCTGGATCGTGACCTATCCCGGGGCCGCGTACCTGAACACCCGCTGCAGCGCGTTCGTCGAGGTCCAGACGTCGGCACGGCGTGCGGCGCTCGTCGAGCGACTGTCGGCGGACCGGCACGTGGCCACCATCCAGCGCACCGCGGGCGACGGCGACCTGCTGCTGACCGTGATGGTCCCGGATCTCGGCTTCCTCGGCGACTGGGTGCAGCGCCTCGCCGACCTCGAGGGGGTCGCCCGGACCCGGACGAGGGTGGTGATGCGGGTCTTCGGCGAGAGTGAACGCTGGCGGGTGCACACGCTGTCCGACGCCGATGAGTCGGTGCTCGCCGAGCATCGACCCGAGCACCGCCCGCTGGCGCACGAACCCGATGAGATGGACCTGAAGCTCATCGCCGCGCTGGCGCAGGACGGCCGGCGCTCGGCGGTCGACCTGGCCGCCGCGAGCGGATTGAGCGCGCCGACCGTCCGGCGTCGGCTGACCGCACTCGTCGCCGAACGCGTCCTGTCGATCAGATGCGAGGTGTCGCACGTGATCAGCGGATGGCCCGTCACGGCGAACGTGTGGGCGCGGGCGTCGTCGAGGTCGATCTCGGCGCTCGTCGACGCGCTCGACGAACTACCCCAGGTACGGGTCTGCTGTGAGGTCACCGGTACCGCGAACATCCTGATGGGCGTCTGGTTACACACCGTCGGCGAACTGTCCGAGTTCGAGCAGCAGCTCGAGAGCCGGGTGCCGGGACTCGTCGTCGCCGACCGCTCGGTCACGCTGGAGACCCCGAAGCGACTGGGTTCGCTGCTCGACCGGTCGGGGTGCCGGACCGGTTCGATCCCGGTGGTCCTGTGACATGACCACGTCGACCTCGCTGCGCTTCGCCCTGCTGATCACCGCGGCGTGCGGTTTCCTCGACAGCTACACGTATCTGTCTCGGGGCGGGGTGTTCGCCAACGCCCAGACCGGGAACGTCATCCTGCTCGCGCTGAATCTGTCGGAGCAGCACTGGTATCAGGCCTCCGGTCATCTCTGGCCGATCCTCGCGTTCCTCGTCGGCGTCGTGCTGGCGGTGCACGTGAAGGCCGGCCGCTTCGACCATCTCCTCGTCTACCCGATCCGCGTGACGATGGCGCTGCAGGTGAGCATCCTCGTCGTGATCGGCTTCGTCCCCACCTCCGTCCCGCACTCGTTCGTCACCATCCCCATCTCGTTCATCACCGCCATGCAGATCGAGTTGTTCCGCAACATCGGCGATCTCAACTACATCGCAGTGGCCACGACCGGGAATCTGATGCGCCTCGTGGAAGCCGGGTACGGCGTCACCGTCGACCGGGCCCCGGACGCGCGCAAGGCCCTGACGGTCTACGGCCGCGTGGTCGGTGCGTTCGCCGGCGGCGCACTCGTGGGGGCGGTCTGCACCCAGGTGATGGGTGGCCGCGCCGCCTGGGTGCCGGCCGGTTTCCTCGCGGTGACGCTGCTGCTCTTCGTCATCGACGAACGCACCGACCCGTCCCCTACGGTGGGGTCATGACCCCACACACGCCCGTGGTCGCCCTGCTGATCTCGCCCGACGACCCCCCGCCGGGCAACCTCGCCGAGCTCGAGGAGCTCGCGACGGTACGACTCTGTACGGCCGACGATCTTGGCGCGGCCCTGCCGGGTGCGGACGTTCTGGTGTTGTGGGACTTCTTCTCCCGCGGCCTCGCCGACCACTGGGGCGAGGCCACGGCGTCGTTGCGCTGGGTTCATGTGTGTGCGGCGGGCGTCGACTCGTTGCTGTTCGACGGGCTACGGGCCTCCGACGTCGTGGTGACCAACGCCCACGGCGTCTTCGACCGGCCGATCGCGGAGTTCGTCCTCGCCGCAGTCCTCGCGCGGCACAAGGGTTTACACGAATCGATGGCGCTGCAGCGCGATCATGAATGGCGTCACCGCGAGACCGTGGCGACCCACCGCACCTCCGCTCTGGTCATCGGGACCGGCGCGATCGGCCGCGCGATCGCGAAACTCCTACGCGCCGTGGGGGTCCGGGTGGTCGGAGCGGGCCGGACCGCTCGTGACTCGGATCCGGACTTCGGGCACGTCGTGGCCACCGACGACCTCGCCGCACAGGTCGGCGGATTCGACACGGTCGTCGCGATCGCGCCGCTGACCGAGCAGACCGCCGGGATGATCGACGCGACGGTGCTGGCGGCGATGAAACCCGGCGCCCACCTCGTCAACGTCGGCCGCGGCGAACTCGTCGACGAGGCGGCCCTCGTCGAGTCGCTCCGTTCGGGCCACCTCGGTGCGGCCACGCTCGACGTCTTCGTGACCGAGCCGCTGCCCGCCGACAGCGCGCTGTGGGATCTGCCCGGGGTCGCGATCTCGGCGCACATGAGCGGAGATGCCGTCGGATGGCGCGAGGCGCTGGCCGAACAGGTCCTCGACAACCTGCGGCGCTACGTCGCGGCGGGTACCGCGGAGCCGGCCGAGGTGCTGGTCAACGTCGTCGACAAGGAACGCGGGTACATCCGGGGAGGTGGATGACCTCACCGCGGGCCCGCCGATAGTAGGCTGTAGCGCGATGACCACCGTCTATTTCCTGATCGCCGCCGTGGCCCTACTGGGTGCGGGTGTCCTGTTGTGGCTCGACCGCCAGCGGTCGAGCGTCGCACGGCACCAGCGTGCGGTCTGGGGCGATGAGCACGAGTTCAAGTTCCGCGAGTCGGACACCAAGCTGCGCAAGGTCTTTCGGCGCGCCACCATGAACGTCGGCGACCACATACCGGTCCAGGACGTCGCCTACGGCCACTACGCCGGGGTGGAGGCCGTGGTCTTCGACCTGGCCGAGACCGCGACCGTGATCGCCGTCCGACGCTCCTCGCCCTCGCACGTCGTCGTCGACCTCCGGCACGAAGACGTCCTCGCGCCCGCCGAGGAAGACGTGGAACTGCTGGGTGCGATGGGCCCGCGGGTCATGTTCTCCAACAACCTCGACGTCGCCCGCCGGGTCTGCGACCGCCGCATGGTCGCCCTCGCCAACAAGGCGCCCGCGTTCGTCGAGGTCCTGTGGAACGAGGGCAACTGGGCGCTCGGCTCGATGCCGGTGACCAACGACCCGGCGAAGCTGAACACCGGGCTGGAGGTCGTCCGCCGGTTCGCCGATCTGCTCCGGGTGCTGCCGCCGATGCGAGAGCCGGAGGATTCGCCCGATCCGCGCGACCCGCACGGACCCACGCGGGCCGAGCTCGCCGACGAGAAGACCGAGTCCCTCCGCGACAAGCGCCGTCGGCAGGCCGCCGGCACCTCCACGGCAGCGGCGTCCCAGACCGGCGCGTCCGCAGATCCCGAGAGCCCGGCGACGGCGCGCAAGCCCCCGGCCCCGTCCACCGGTGGACGCCGGATGTCGCCGATGCCCGTCCGCGGGTCCGCCGGGACCTCCGACGACGCACCCCGCCGCGACACCGGCGAGCGGCCCAACCGGCACCGCAACTGATCGCCTGACGCTCCATGTTCGACCGAGAGGGAAGCCGCATGTCCTCGTCCGCCCCGGTTCCCGCCGAGACCCCGCAGGTCGACCCGACCGCGAAGGCGCGGCTCGCCGAACTCGTCCGCGACCTCGCAGTGGTCCACGGCAAGGTGACGCTGTCGTCGGGCAAGGAGGCCGACTACTACGTCGACCTGCGCCGCGCGACGCTGCACCACGAGGCGTCCCGCCTCATCGGCCGGCTGATGCGGGAACTGACCGCGGACTGGGACTACGTCGCCGTGGGCGGCCTCACCCTCGGCGCGGACCCGGTGGCGACGTCGATCATGCACGCCGACGGGCGGCCGATGGACGCCTTCGTCGTCCGCAAGGCCGCCAAGGCACACGGCATGCAACGCCAGATCGAGGGACCCGACGTCGTCGGTCGCGACGTGCTCGTCGTCGAGGACACCAGCACGACCGGCGCCTCACCGTCCACGGCTGTCGAAGCCGTCCGCGGTATCGGCGGCAACGTCGTCGGGGTGGCCACCGTCGTCGACCGCGCAACCGGCGCGGACGCGGTCATCACCGGTCTCGGCGTGCCGTACCGCTCGCTCCTCGATCTCGGCGACCTCGGGCTTGCCTGAGGCCGGCCCGGCGGGTTCCGCCGACGACCCCGGCGCGGTACCCGGTCCCACCGAATGGCAGACCGGGCCGGCCGTGGGAGTCGGGCCCTGGGCCGTCGAACATCCCGGTGAACCCGCGCCCGCCGACCCGCGCCTCGATGCCGAGTTGCTCGCCCACGGCGACACCCGCAACGTCGTCGACGCCTACCGGTACTGGTCGCGCGAGGCGATCGTCGCCGACATCGATGCCCGCCGGCATCCGCTGCACGTCGCCATCGAGAACTTCGCCCACGACGCCAACATCGGCACCGTGGTGCGCACCGCCAACGCCTTCGCGGTGGCCGCCGTCCACATCGTCGGACGACGTCGGTGGAATCGTCGCGGCGCGATGGTGACCGACCGCTATCAACACCTGATGCACCACGAGACGGTGGCAGAACTCATCGACTGGGCACGTGACGCGGGACTGACCGTGGTGGCGGTCGACAACACGCCGGGAGCCCTGCCGCTCGAGACGGCGGATCTACCGCGCGACTGCGTGCTGGTCTTCGGGCAGGAGGGTCCGGGGGTCAGTGACGACGCGCAGCGCGAGGCCGACCTCACCGTGTCGATTGCGCAATTCGGTTCGACGCGCAGTATCAACGCGGGCGTCGCGGCCGGGATCGCCATGCACGCGTGGGTCCGTCAGCACGCGGCGCTCGACGACGCGTGGTGACGGGCGCGAGTGGCGTCGACTCGGCGCCTCGCTTCGCTCGGGGCCGGCTCAACCAGCGGGGGTAGGCGTGGTGACGGGGCTCAACCAGCGGGAGGGGCGGAGTTGTTGGCCTCGTCGGAAGCCGGCAGGGGCTCCTCCTCGACGACCTTCTTCCGCGAGCGCAGAATGCGCTTGACGATCTCGGAGATGATCGGCAGCACCGAGATGAAGACGATGAACAGGAAGATGTAGTCGATGTTGTCGCGGATGAACTCGATCTGGCCCAGGAAGTAGCCGAGTAGGGTGACACCCGCACCCCAGGCGATCGCGCCGACGATGTTGTACGTGAGGAAGATCGGGTACCGCATCTTCGCGGCGCCGGCGACGAGCGGTGCATAGGTGCGCACGATCGGGACGAAACGCGCGAGGATGATCGTCACCGGGCCGTGCTTCTCGAAGAACTCGTGCGCTTCCTCGATGTAGACCTGTTTGAGGATCTTCGCGTCCGGCCGGAACAGCGAATAGCCCGCCTTCTTACCGATCCAGTAGCCGACCTGGTCGCCCAGGAACGCCGCGATGGGGATCAGGACGAGCAGCACCCACAGCGGGGCGAAGGGCTCGATCTCCGCCGACTTCGCCGCGACGATGAGGCCCGCGGTGAAGAGCAGCGAGTCGCCGGGGAGCAGCGGGAAGAGCAGACCCGACTCGATGAACACGACCAGCAGCAGACCGGCCAGCATCCACGTGCCGAACGAATTCAGCAGGTTCACCGGATCCAGGAATCCCGGTAGCAGCGCCAGGTTGGTGGTCGTGGTGGCAAGCGCGGAGTCGATCACGGGGAGCCAGAGTACCTGCGCGTCCGTCGAGGACAGAATCTCACGGGTCCGCCACCGGGGTTTTCCAGCAGGTCCGGGCACGAATGGTGCCCGCGCCGGGCGATGTGGCACCTGCCATACTGGGAGAAGTCCGGCCGCGGGAAGTCCGGCTGCTCGCCACCGAAACATCAGTCGACGGCGAGAGAACCCGAACACCAGAGCACATCAACACCCTGGAGGATTCGTCGATGCCCATTGCAACCCCGGAGCAGTACGCCGAGATGTTCGACAAGGCGAAGAAGGGCGGTTACGCATTCCCCGCGATCAACTGCACCTCGTCGTCGACGATCAACGCCGCGATCAAGGGTTTCGCCGATGCCGGCAGTGACGGGATCATCCAGTTCTCGACCGGTGGCGCCGAGTTCGGGTCCGGTCAGGGTGTCAAGGACATGGTGACCGGAGCGGTCGCGCTCGCCGAGTTCGCGCACGTCGTTGCGGCCAAGTACGACGTCCTGATCGGTCTGCACACCGATCACTGCCCCAAGGACAAGCTCGACACCTACGTCCGGCCGCTGCTGCAGATCTCGCAGGAGCGCGTCGACGCCGGTCGCAACCCGCTGTTCCAGTCGCACATGTGGGACGGCAGCGCCGTACCGCTCGACGAGAACCTGGAGATCGCCAAGGAACTGCTGGCCAAGGCGGGCGCGGCCAACATCATCCTGGAGATCGAGATCGGCGTGGTCGGCGGCGAGGAAGACGGCGTCGAGAACGAGATCAACGACAAGCTGTTCACCACCCCCGAGGACTTCGAGAAGACCATCGAGGCGCTCGGTGCCAGCGACTCCGGCAACCGCTACCTGCTCGCGGCGACCTTCGGCAACGTGCACGGCGTCTACAAGCCGGGCAACGTCAAGCTCCGTCCCGACGTCCTCAACACCGGCCAGGAAGTCGCCGCCAAGAAGCTCGGCCTCGGCGACGCCGCCAAGCCCTTCGACTTCGTGTTCCACGGCGGTTCGGGCTCGCTGAAGAGCGAGATCGACGAGGCCCTGAGCTACGGCGTCGTGAAGATGAACGTGGACACCGACACCCAGTACGCCTACAGCCGCCCGGTCGCCGGCCACATGTTCAGCAACTACGACGGTGTGCTGAAGGTCGACGGCGACGTCGGCAACAAGAAGGTCTACGACCCGCGTAGCTGGTCCAAGAAGGCCGAGACCAGCATGAGCGAGCGCGTCGTCGAGGCGTGCAACGACCTCAAGTCCAACGGCAAGTCCCTGACCGCCTGACGGACGCACAGCATTCTGCCCGCACCCTGAAAAGGGTGCGGGCAGAACTGTTCTCGGCACTCGACGGTCCGGTGATCAGCGGCGGCCACTGCCGGTCCGCGGTGTCCGGGTGGCCCGACGCTCGCCCCTCGTCAGCGGCGGAAGGTGTTCGACGGCCCCGGCGACCGCTGCGACCGCGGCGCTCGCCGATCGAGCCGGCCGTGCTCCCCTTCGGCTGCCGCGCGCCAGCGCGTCGAGCCGGTCGCGAATGCGGTCCAGCA
Organism: Gordonia sp. NPDC127522; assembly: GCF_042672305.1. NCBI lineage: Bacteria > Bacillati > Actinomycetota > Actinomycetes > Mycobacteriales > Gordoniaceae > Gordonia > Gordonia sp. NPDC127522. The sequence goes on along the minus strand of NZ_JBHXVK010000010.1, from coordinate 29,251 downwards.
CGGTGAGCGGCGCTGCGGCGAGCACGTTGCCCGGTGGCCGACGCGCCACCACGGGATGCGGACGGGTCGGCGCGGTCGACCGCACCGCCTGCCAGTAGGTGCCCCACCGGATCAGTTCGGCCATGGTGCTGACCTCCTGCAGCCGGGGGAGGAGCACGTCCTCCTCGTCCCGGACGTCCTCGCGGAGCAACCGGACGATCTCGGTGAACAGCTCGCGATGCTCGGCGCTGTCGACGTCAACCTTCTCCAGGGACGTGAACAGCTCGTTGATCGCCTGATGTTCCTCCTCGACCTCGAGCGTCAGCTGCTCGCCGTCCGGTAGTCGGCGTCGGATGACGGGCCACAACACGGCCTCCTCGGCGAAAGCGTGTGGGAAGACCAGGCGGGTCAGATCGTTCAGCACGGCCTCGCGCGTCGGACCGCTCGACTTCTCGGCTTCGCCGATGAGCCGGTCGAGTTCGACGTGGTCCCGCTTCTGGCGGCAGAGCACGCTCTTGATACCGCCCAATTCCTGCTCGGTCTGATCGGCCAGTGATGAAGGCATGTCGTCACTCCGGACGTCGGGACTGCAACCACGAAGATCCGGCGGAAACGGCCGCCATGCCGTGGTTCTCGACACTCGTGGTCGCCGCCCGGTTACCCGGCCGCCGACGGGCGAAACCGTGTATCGGACGGCTTCGGTGGACGGCTCAGGTGAGGGCGAGTCCGACGACGACCGCAGCCGCGAGAGCGATCATCACGAGCGCCGCGATCACGACGGCCGGGTCGACACGCGACCGCGATCGCCGCGGCGGTTCGACCGCATAGGGCCGGATCCGGGTGCTCGGTACCCGGTTCTCCCCGAGACGGTTGTCCGCAGCGGGACGCGGCCGTGGCGTCGATGCGGCGAATGGCTCCGGACGGGAGGGCGGGGTGTAGTAGCCCGGCGCGGAGCGACCACCCGGCCCGGCCGGCGGTGGGCCCGGCCGGTGTCCGCTCGTCACGTGGGGTTGCACACCTTCCAGTTGTCGCCGTCTCGCTGCAGGTTCAGCGTGACGGTTTCGGGCTGGTCCGGGGCGTTGGTGTGCACCGCGACGACTTCGACGACGGCCTGATCGCCGCCCTCGACGACCCGGACCGCGTTGATCGACTGCGTCTGTACGAGCTCGTTGCGGGCCCGCTGCGCTTCGTAGGTCCGCTGATAGGCGGCGTCGTCGAAGTCGGTGTAGAACGCATTGAGTTCACCGCAGGTGACCGATCGCAGGGTCCCGAGGTCGCCCTCGTAGAGCGCGGTGGTGTAGTCCATGGCCACGGTCGCGGCTTCGTCGGCGGGCGCCGGTGCCTGCAGGCTGCTGTAGGCGAAGATACCGCCGACGACGGCCACGATGGCCACCACGGTCGCTGCCGCGGCGATCAGCAGACCCTTGCCGCGCTTCTTCCGCGGTGCCTTGGGGCCGCTGCCCGGGATGACCTGGGGTTCGCGGTCGGTGGTCGTCCATCCGGCGGTCGACGCGGCCACGGCCGGCTCCGGGGTCGTCCGCGCGTCGTCGTCGGCCGGCGCGTCGGGCTCGTTCCGGGCCGTGGCGGCGGCCGATGCGGCTGCTGCCGCCGGGATGACGGCCGTCGCCGCGTCCGAACCGGAGTCGTCCTCGTCGTCCGCGGTGTCGGTGTCGGCGTTGTCCGGCTCGGTGGTGTCGGTGTTCTCGCCGGTCGGGACGGCGATCGCCTCGGTGGGGGAGTCGGCGTCGGAGTCTACATCGATGGGAGCGTCGGTCTCGGTCGGCGAGTCGACCTCCGTCACTGGCGCGTCGTCTGCTGTCGAGCCGTCTGCTGTCGCCGCGTCCGCGGGCGTCTCGTCCTGGGCAGGCTGTTCCGCGACCGGCTCGGCCGAATCCGGGCCGACCTCGGCGTCCTCTGTCTCGCCCGCCTCGGCCTCGGCTTCGACCGGTTCGTCGTCGGCATCCGAGTCGACGCCGGGGTCCTGGGCTGCCTCTGCCTGCACCTCGTCTGGTGTTACGTCCGCCTCTGCGTCGGTATCCACGGACTCGGGTTCGGCCTGGGCCTCGTCGTCGGAGTCACGAGTCGTGCCGGCTGCCACGGCCGCAGCGCCCGCCGCGGCCACGCCGGCGCTGACCGCGGTGCCCGTGGACGGGTTCGTGTCGTCGTCCGCGGCGAGCGCTGGTTCGGCGGCCGCACCGGTGTCCTGGTCCGACTCGGATTCGGGCGCGGACCCGGACTCGGTGGACGGGGCCTCGGCATCGGAGTCCTCGGTCGTGGAGTCGGCGCTCTCGTCTCCGGCGGATGCTGCCTCGGGTTGAGGGGCCGTCGGGTCGATGTCGTCGAGGTCCTCGAGCTCGGCGGCGTCCGGGAGGTCCGAGCGACGGATGACGGTGGTCGCGGAGTCGCTCGGGCCGAGCCGGGCCGGTGCCGGCGTGGCAGCCTCGGCGGGCTCGGTCTCGTCGGTCTCCGCGGCGTCGGGCACGTCGCTGAGCGGGTCGATGTCGTCCAGGTCCTCGAGGTCCTCGGCGGACGGGAGGTTGTCGCGGTTGATGATCTGGGTGGCGCCGTCGATCCCACGCCCACCTCTCGGGGTGGGTGCCGCGGGCTGCTTCGCGTCCTTGTCCGTCGCGTCCCTGTCGGTCGCTGCCTTGCGCGTCGTGGTCTCCTCGGACGTGGACGCGTCTGTCGTGGACTCCGCTGGGGTCGCCTCGGTCGGGGCGGCCGTGTCGTCGGCGGTCTCGTTCTCGGTGGGATCGTCCACGGGTGGCTCGTGACCCTCTCTGCTGGTGCTGGGTGGAGCGGCGTCGGTGCCGGTCGGAACAGTATCGGGGGTCGGCCGCGTGTCCGTCTGACGAGCCCGGCGCTCGTCCCGCACCTGCTTGAGCGTCGACAGTGCCTTGGTGACAGCGGCTCTCGGCCTGTCGGATCGCGCCATCGACTGAATCACCCCGCATCTCGCCCGTGCACGACTACGGCCCGGCCGCCCGGCGTCGCCGTTCAGCGGCGGGCAGCAGGACCGATTGCGCCATTCACCCTAGCGAACGGCCCGGCGGTCCAGCACTAGGGCATTTGATCGAATGGCCGCCGGCCGCCGCGAGCGAACGGCGTCGGAGTCCGCAGGCGGTGCTTGAATAGAGGACATGACGTCTTTCGGAGATCTACTCGGCCCGCAACCCGTTCTGCTCACCGGGGACGACGACGCCGAATCGGACCTGCTCAACGGCGCCGCGCCGGCCGCGGTCGCAGCCGCACACCCGACCGCCTCGATCGCCTGGGCCTACCTGGCCGAGGCGGCTCTCGAGTCGTCGAAGACGGCCTCCGCCGGCGACGACATCGACACCGCCGCGGTCATCGCGGCCTATGCCTACGCCCGGACCGGTTACCACCGCGGCCTCGACCAGCTCCGACGCCACGGTTGGAAGGGGTTCGGGCCGGTGCCGTGGAGTCACGAACCCAACCGCGGCTTCCTGCGCTGCGTCGGGGCATTGGCCCGGGCCGCCGAATTGATCGGCGAGGAGGACGAGCACCTGCGCTGCCTCGACCTGCTCAACGACAGCGACCCGCGCGCGGCCGCCGAACTCGGCCTCGTGTGATCGCACCGAGTCGATCGGTCACCTGCGGATGACGTCCGCCTGATGGCTCCGAGTGCCGCGAACCCGTCGTACCCGCGCCGGGTGTTCAACGCGATGCCCGCGCCGCTGAAGAGCCGCCTACGCCGGCTGCGCGTGTCGCTGGTCCCGATCGTCCAGTGCGCGCTCGCGGCGGGGGCATCGTGGTGGATCGCGGTGAAGATCTTCGATCATCCCGATCCGTTCTTCGCGCCGATCGCCGCGGTGATCTCGCTCGGCCTCTCCCTGGGACAGCGCTGGCGCCGGGCCGCCGAACTCGTGGGCGGCGTCGCGATCGGCATCCTCGTCGGCGACCTCTTCATCAGTCTCGTCGGCGAAGGCGCCTGGCAGATCATGGTCGTCGTCGCGCTGGCGATGACGGTGGCGGTCTTCCTCGACGACGGTCCGCTCGTCCCCATGCAGGCCGCCTCGTCGGCCGCGCTGGTCGCGACGCTCCTCCCGCCCGGTGGGGTGGCGGGTTTCCATCGCGCGATCGACGCCCTCATCGGCGGGCTGGTGGGCATCCTCGTGGGTGCGTTGCTGCCGGTGAACCCGGCCAGCCGGGCGCGACGCGACGCGGCGGGTGTCCTGGCGACGGTTCGCGATGCCGCTCGCCGGCTGGCCACCGGACTCCGCGAACGCGACGAGGAGCTGATCGCCGCCGCCCTCGAAGCAGGTCGCGGGACGCAGGCCGAGATCAACAAGATGCGATCGGACATGACCGGCGGCCGCGAGGTCACCCGCATCTCGCCCCTGTACTGGGGATCGAGGATGCGGCTGGACCGGATCTCGGCAACGGCCGACCCCATCGACAACGCGGTCCGCAACTTCCGGATCATCGCCCGGCGTTCCCTCGGCCTCACCCAGCGGGGTGTCGCGGTGCAGCCGGAGCTGATCGAGATCATCGACGATCTCGCCGGGGCGTTCGAGGTGTTACGCGCGATGATGATGGCCGACCCCGGTGAAGAACCCGATCAGGCCGATGCCGCGCGGGTGATCCGCAGCATCGTGCGCAAGGCGCGTGCCGATCTGGTGACCAACAGCGAACTGTCGGAGGCCGCCCTGCTGGCCGAGATCCGGTCGTTGCTCGTCGACCTGCTGATGACCGCGGGGCTCCGCCGATCCTCCGCGCTGGCGACCCTGCGGAGCTGACCCGGCTGTTGCCACATATGCGAAGTTCTGCATATATTGACCGGCATCATGGGGCACTCACATTCGCACTTGCACGCTCCCGCCGCGGCTGCGGGACAGCGTCGGCTCTGGCCGATGGTGCTGGCGGTCGGGCTGATCGGCGGCTACTTCGTCGTCGAGCTCGTGACCGGCATCCTGGTGAACTCGCTCGCGCTGATCGCCGACGCCGGGCACATGCTGACCGATGTCGTCGCACTCGTCATGGGTCTGATCGCGCTGTTGCTCGGCCGGCACGGGCGGATCACCGACACCCGTAGTTTCGGATGGCATCGCGCCGAGGTGTTCACCGCCGTGGCCAACGCCGTCCTGCTGATGGGCGTCGCGGTCTTCGTGCTCTACGAGGCGGTCGAGCGTATCGGTAGCGACCCGCAGGTCCCGGGCCTCACCCTGATCGTGGTGGCCCTGATCGGTCTGCTGGTGAATCTCGGGGTCATGCTGCTGTTGCGGGCGGACGCCAAGGAGTCGATCGCGGTTCGCGGCGCCTACCTGGAGGTGCTGGCCGACGCCGTCGGCAGCGTCGGCGTGCTGATCGCCGGTGTCGTCGCGATGACGACCGGGTGGGGTTACGCCGACATCGTCGTCGCGGTGCTGATCGCGCTGTGGGTGGTCCCGCGGGCGGTGCGCCTCGCGCTCGACGCGCTGCGCATCCTCAATCAGCAGGCGCCGGCCCACATCGACGTCGAGGCCCTGCGGGCCGATCTGGCCGACATCCCCGTCGTCGACGACGTGCACGACCTTCATGTCTGGACCCTCACGACCGGGATGGACGTCGCCACCGTGCATCTCGGCAGCAGCCGGCCCAACGGCGAGGTGTTGCCGGCGGCACAGGCCGTCCTGGCCCGCCACGGCCTCGAACATGCGACGGTGCAGATCGACCCCGACGACCACCGGCGACGTTGTCGTGACGAGATGACCTGGTGACCGTGCGTCGCGGCGCCGTGAATGTCGGTTATGCCCTACATTGCGGCGAATGGAACGACGCGATTTTCTCGCGGTGCTCGCCGCCGGCACCGTGGGGGCTCTGACCTCGAGCGCCCTCGTGGGCTGCGCGACGCCGGTCCCGGCGGCCGAAATCGACCCGGCCGAGCCGTCCAGCCCGCGGCCGACCGGTACGACGCCCGTCCCGTCGTCGGGACTGTTGCCGCCGGCGGTCGGAACCCGCCGACCGCTGCCCGACGGGGCCATCACCGCACTGCCCGGTCCCGGCCGGTGTCTCGCGCTCACGATCGACGACGGCGCGAGCTCGGAAGTGATCGGCGCCTATGTGAAGTTCGCCCAGGACACCGGCGCCCGGTTCACCTTCTTCGTCACCGGCTCGTTCGACGGCTGGACCGACCACCGCAGCACCCTGCGGCCGCTCGTCGAGTCCGGCCAGATCCAGCTGGGCAACCACACGTGGAGTCATCCCGCGCTCACCGAGCTGTCCTCGCGCGGGGTGGCCGACGAACTGCGGCGGACCAAACGGTTCCTCAGCAACCAGTTCGGTGTCGACGGGACGCCGTACTATCGCCCGCCGTTCGGGTACCACGACGCAGGCGTCGACGCGGTGGCCGCCGACCTCGGTTACACGGTGCCGACCCTCTGGTACGGCTCGTTGTCCGACTCCGGCCTGATCACCGAGAAGTACCTCATCCGTTGCGCGCGCAAGTACTTCCGTCCGCAGAGCATCGTGATCGGCCACGCCAATCACGAACCGGTGACCAAGGTGTATCCGGAACTGGTCGAGATCATCCGAAATCGCAAGCTGCGCATGGTGACACTCGACGATTACTTCGCCGCGGGCCGCTGAGGTCCGACCGTCCCTCCCCGTGGCGACGGCGAGGTGCGGACGGGGCCGCAACTTTTCGTTCACGCCGATTCGTAGTCGTCGGATCGGGTGGCCGCGTCGTTACCGTGTGTCGGTCATGGCTACCCCCACAGTTCCACCCGTGCCCGCCGGCGAGACCGACGTCCAACGTCGCAAACGGCTCCGGACCGTCGTCGCCGCAAGCCTTCTCGGCACCACCGTCGAGTGGTACGACTTCTTCCTCTACGCGACCGCGGCGAGCCTCGTGTTCAACCAGTTGTTCTTCCCCGACCAGAGTTCGTTCGTCGGCACCCTGCTGTCCTTCGCGACGTTCGCGGTGGGCTTCGTCGTGCGCCCGATCGGCGGAGTCGTCTTCGGGCACATCGGCGATCGCATCGGCCGCAAGCGCACGCCGCGATCACCATGGTGATGATGGGCGTCGCGACCGCCCTGATGGGTGTGCTGCCCACCGCCGAGACGGTCGGTGTGCTCGCCCCGATCCTCCCGCTTCTCCTGCGCATCGTGCAGGGTTTCGCGCTGGGCGGGGAGTGGGCAGGTGCGGTGCTGCTGTCGGTCGAGCACAGCCCGGACGGCAAGCGCGGTCTGTTCGGGAGCATCCCGCAGATCGGCCTGGCCCTCGGACCGACCCCGGTGCGGTACACCGGACTGTTGGTCGTCTACCAGTTCTCCGGCATCTATGCCTCGGGTCTGCCGCCGCTGATCCTCACCGCGCTGATCGGGGCGGCCGACGGGTCACCGTGGCTCGCCGCCGGCTACCTCGTGCTGACCGCGATCATCAGCGTCGTGGCCACGACGCTCATCCGGCGCGACGATCTCCACCTCACGACGGGCCCCCAGGCGCGGCCGGTCGGCTGAGCCCCGGATCAGGGGCGCACCAGCAGGAGATCGGTGACGTGGCGGTAGAACGTCGACCGCTTGAGCACGCGCGGGTTCACGACGCCCTCGCGCTCGACGACGACGTTGGTTCCGCCCGTCTGACACGCGCGCCCGGTGAACCACTTGCCCGGCAACAACATCCGCTCCACCTGCGCGCGGAGGCCGGGTGCGGTCAGGGTCGGTTCGATGAGGATCGAACGCACCTCGCCGTCGAAGAGGCGCTCGTTGTCGACGTAGGTCTCACCGTGCAGCTTCGCGCCCTCGGCGCCCAGGTGACGCGCGCTGCCGACCATGACGGTCGCGGCGTCGTCGCGGATGAGCGGCACCGCGACCGCGGCGCCGTGTTCGGCGAGCTCGCGCGCGGCCGGCCCGTGCGGCAACCGGTAGCGACGCGTCGCGGGCGTGGCCTCGGCCGAGACGTATGCGATCTCGACGTCGAGTCGTTCGGTGACCATCAGTGCGGCCAGCACCTGGGACAGGAAGATGTCGTTCTCGTGCGCCACGGTCGGTGCGAAGCGCTCCGCGACACGCGGCTCGACGACGAGTCGGGTGACGTCGGGATCGGCGAGGGCGTCGGCGACCGCGGCGCGGACGGCCTTCTTGTCGTCGGCGCGGCTGGTCTGGCTCAGAAGGGCAAACGGCACGCGGATAGCGTATCGAGCGCGCCGACCCAGTAGTGTTGGTCAGGTTTGGTCCCAAGCGCGCCACACAAAGGAGTACCGGACATGGCCGCGATCGTGCTTATCGGAGCCCAGTGGGGTGACGAGGGCAAAGGCAAAGCGACCGACCTCCTCGGAGGCCGGATCAACTGGGTTGTCCGCTACCAGGGTGGCAACAACGCCGGGCACACCGTCGTACTCCCCACCGGGGAATCCTTCGCGCTGCACCTCATCCCGTCCGGCATCCTGACGCCCGGCGTGCAGAACGTCATCGGCAACGGCGTGGTCGTCGACCCCGGCGTGCTGCTCACCGAGCTCGGCGGCCTCGAGGACCGCGACGTCGACACCTCCGGCCTGCTGATCTCCGCCGACGCGCATCTGCTCATGCCGTACCACGTCGCGATCGACAAGGTCACCGAGCGCTTCCTGGGCAACAAGAAGATCGGGACCACGGGTCGCGGAATCGGCCCCTGCTACCAGGACAAGATCGCCCGCGTCGGCGTGCGCGTCGCCGACGTCCTCGACGAGAAGATCCTCACCCAGAAGGTCGAGGCGGCGCTCGAGCTGAAGAACCAGATCCTGGTCAAGATCTACAACCGAAAGGCCCTCGACCCGGCGCAGGTCGTCGACGAGGTCCTCGGGCAGGCCGAAGGATTCAAGCACCGCATCGCCGACACCCGGCTGCTGCTCAACCAGGCCCTGGAGAACGGCGAGACGGTGCTGCTCGAGGGCTCCCAGGGCACCCTGCTCGATGTCGACCACGGCACCTATCCGTATGTGACGTCGTCGAATCCGACCGCCGGCGGCGCCGCGGTCGGCGCCGGCATCGGACCCAACAAGATCACCACCGTCCTGGGCATCTTGAAGGCCTACACCACGCGCGTGGGCTCTGGGCCGTTCCCCACCGAACTCTTCGACGAGTGGGGCGCCTACCTCGCCAAGACCGGCGGCGAGGTGGGTGTCACCACCGGTCGCGCCCGTCGCTGCGGCTGGTTCGACGCCGTGATCGCCCGCTACGCGACCCGCGTCAACGGCATCACCGACTACTTCCTCACCAAGCTCGACGTCCTCTCCAGCCTCGACACCGTGCCGATCTGCGTGGCCTATGAGGTCGACGGTGAGCGCGTCGAGGAGATGCCGATGACCCAGACCGGCTTCCACCACGCGAAGCCGATCTACGAGGAGATGCCCGGCTGGTGGGAGGACATCTCCCAGTGCAAGACCTTCGACGAACTGCCCCAGAACGCGCAGAACTACATCCTGCGGCTCGAGGAGCTCTCGGGTGCGCACATCTCGTGCGTGGGCGTGGGTCCGGGACGGGACCAGACGATCGTGCGGCGCGAGATCGTCTGACCCTTCGCTCCTGGGGTTTCGGCGGCTTGGCGGCCGTCGAGGTCTACGAAAGAACACCCGTGAGCGTCTGATTTCATGCTCCCTGAGGTGCGAGCGAAGCGAGCCACGAAGGGCTCGCAACGTGTCTCACCAGGCCCTTCGTGGCTCGTCGCTATCGCTCCTCACACCTCAGGGAGCAATGGGGTCGCTTTTTCGGATTAGGGAGCAGGGTTGGGGCGGGGTGATGCTCCGCTCGGCAAGCTCGTCGCGGATTCGCGGTCGGCTCGTGATTAGCTAGTGCCCATGCGTGCCAAGCGGGGGAGTCGCGACTACGGATCCATCCTGCTCGGGTCCGTCGGCGAGAGCACGGTCAAACAACGGATTCGTATCCAGACCCTGCTGACCGCATCCATCGTGGTGGCGAACCTGTTCGGGGCGATCATCGCGGTCGCGCTCACCGCGGTCGGCATCCCGCAGCCGACGGTGTTCACCGCCGAGTTGTGGTGGGTCAACTTCATCGTCGTGCCGGTCTACATCACCGCGGCGTTCGTGGTCGGGATCGGGTGGGGCACCTATGTCGGCGTCCGTGATCTGCGGTGGGCGATCCGCGATGTCACCCCGACGAAACGCGACGCCCGGCGGACCATGCGGCTGCCGTGGCGACTGTCGCTGGTGCAGGGATTCCTGTGGGGCATCGCCGCCATCATGCTCACGATCATGTACGGGATCGTCGACCCACAGCTGATCCCCAAGACCATCTTCGTGGTTAGCCTCAGTGGCGTTGTGGTGGTGGCGATCTCATATCTGTTCATCGACTTCACCCTGCGTCCCGTTGCGGCGGAACTGATCTCGGCCGGCCACCGCCGGCGCAAACGTACCGGTGTGCGGGCGCGCTCGGTCGTCTCGTGGATGGTGGGTTCGGCGACCCCGATCATCGGCATCCTGCTGGTGCTGGCCTTCGGGCTGGCCCGCGACGAGACGTCCAAGCTGGACTTGTTCGTCGGGGCCACGGTCCTCGGGGTCACCGCACTCTTCACCGGCCTGCTGCTGACGCTGCTGTCGAGCATGAGCGTCACCGGCCCCATCCGCAGCGTGCGCGCCGGGATGAATCGAGTCAGCGACGGTGACCTCGACAACGCCGACCTCGTCGTCTACGACGGCACCGAACTCGGCGACCTGCAGGTCGGTTTCAACTCGATGGTCGCCGGTCTCCGTGAGCGAGAACGCATCAGAGATCTCTTCGGACGCCACGTGGGCCACGAAGTCGCCGAGGCGGCCATGTCGTCGAACCCGGAACTCGGTGGGACCGAACGCCTCGCCGCCACGCTCTTCGTCGACGTCATCGGTTCGACGACGCTTGCCGCGCAACGACGCCCGACCGAGGTGGTCGAGATCCTCAACAAGTTCTTCGCGGTCATCGTGCGGGCGGTCGAGGAACACGACGGCCTGGTGAACAAATTCGAGGGCGACGCGGTGCTCGCCATCTTCGGCGCACCCATCGATCTCGACGACGCCGCGGGCAGCGCGCTCGCCGCCGCGCGCGACATCGCCCGCGGCCTGGCCGAGGAGGTGCCCGACCTGTCGGCCGGCATCGGGGTCAGCCACGGGGCCGTGGTCGCCGGGAACGTCGGTGCCATCGAGAGATTCGAGTACACCGTCATCGGCGACCCGGTCAACGAGAGTGCCCGCCTGTCGGAACTGGCCAAACGGGATCCGCGGCGGCCGTTGGCCTCCGGACGCGCGGTCAAGTCCGCGCAGCGGGGCGAGGCCAAGCGGTGGGAGGAGCAGGAGACCACCTCGCTGCGCGGCCGGACCGAGGAGACGACCGTGTTCGCCGCGTTCGTCGACGACGAGTGAGGGCCTCGCTCAGCCGATCGCGTCTTCGGAGCTGATCAACCGCCCGTCCGGGCCGACGATGCTCAGGCCCAGTCCGTCGAAGACCGAGTACTTGTACCCGTTGTTGTAGGCGACGTAGTAGTGACGGCCGCTGCCGTTCTCCTGCACGTGCACCTCGGACACCGGGATGCACAGGGTGTTCCCACTCGAACGCGCGACACCCCGGTACTCGAGGGTGCCGTCGGCGCGCCACTGACAGATCGACGCCGCCGACCGGTCGGTGACGACGGAGGTGACGGTCCGTTGCCCGGCATCGCAGGACGGTGCCGAGGGCGCGGCAACCGCGGTCGAGGTGCCGACGGCGAGCGCGCCGGCGGTGAGGACGAGGGAAGCGCCGGCAGTGGCCAGGCGGGTGATGGTCGTGTTCATGAGAGCGAAGGTAGGACAGGGCTTGTCGAGTGGGAATGGGCAGAACTCCCCGGGTTCGTTCGGATGGGGGACCCTTCGAGACGCCCTCCGCAAGCTCCGGGCTCCTCAGGGAGCGAGGGGGGTGTCGCCCGCAAGCTCCGGGCTCCTCAGGGAGCGAGGGGGGTGTCGCCCGCAAGCTCCGGGCTCCTCAGGGAGCTAGGGATCCCGGTCGCCCTGCCCCTCAGCGAAGTCGAGACGGCGCAACGCGATTCGCAGCACCTCGTCGTCGATGCGTCCGGCGTCGCGTTCGGCGATGAAGACCGCGCGCTGGATCTGCAGGATCTCCGTCCGGAGTCGTGCCCCGGCGGACGTCGGACTCTCGCCGAGGTCCTCGGGACCGCGGCCGAGTTCCTCCCACGCCACGTTGCGCTGCGTGGTGATCCACTTGCGCAGCATCGCCACCTGGAGCCGGCGCGGATCGTCGTCGGACAGTTCCGCGGCGTAATCGTCGAGGCGCCGTTCGGATTCCCGGGACGCACGGTCCTGCGCGGCCGCATACGCCAGCCGGTCCTGGGCGCGCTCGTCGCCGCTCACCCCGAGGAAGCGGATGACCCAGGGCAGGGTGGTGCCCTGGATCAGCAACGTCCCCACCACGACCACGAAGGTCAGGAACAGGATCTCGGCGCGGGCGGGGAACGGTTCGTTCGTCTCGGTGTAGACGGGGATGGCGAACGCGGCGGCCAGTGACACCACGCCACGCATACCGGCCCAGGAGACGACGAACACCGACGCCGGACTCGGCGGCGGCTCGCGGTCGCGGATCCGTCGCGAGAGCAGTCGGGGCAGATAGGTCGCCGGGTAGACCCAGACGATGCGCACGAGGATCGTCGCTGCCAGGACCGCCGCGGCGTCGATGGCGATCTGCGTCCACGACTCGTTCTCGACACCCTCGATGAGCATGGGCAGCTGGAGCCCGATGAGCAAGAAGACGAACGACTCGAGGATGGTGTCGATCGACTTGCGCACCGCCTCGTCCTGCAGGCGCGTCGCATAGCCCAGCCGCACCGATCGGTGGCCGAGGTAGAGACCGGCGGTGACCACCGCGATGACACCCGAACCGTGCAGTTCCTCGGCCGCGTAGTACGTGGCGAACGGGACGATGATGCCGATGGCGGTCTCCATCGGCGGGTCGGTGAGCCAGACACGCACCCAGGACACGACCACCCCGACGAGGAGGCCCACGATCAGGCCGCCGAGGGCGGCCACCGCGAACGTCAGGACCCCTTCGCCGACCGTCGCGGTGGCCCCCACCGCCGCGGCGAGCGCGATCCGGAACGCGGTGAGGGCCGTCGCGTCGTTGAGCAGGCTCTCGCCGCCGAGCAGCGTCATCATCCGGCGCGGCAGACCGAGCCGGCGGCCGATCGCCTGCGCCGACACCGCGTCCGGCGGCGCGACGACCGCACCGAGGACCAGTGCCGCGGCGAGCGGGAGATTGGGGACGACGAGGTATGCGACGTATCCGACCACCAGGGTCGTCACCAGCGGCAGGCCGACCGCCAGGAATCCGATTGCACGCCAGTTGGCGCGGAACGCCTGATATGAACTCTCCTGCGCGGCCGAGTACAGCAGCGGCGGCAGGATGAGGAAGAGCACGAGCTCGGGTTCCAGGGCCACCGAGGGCAACTCGGGAATCCATGCGATCCCGAGACCGACGGTGACCAGCACCAGCGGCGAGGACCAGCCATAGCGACGACACAACGCGGCGACCGCCACGGCGATGACCGCGACCAGCAGTAGCGATGCGCCCATTCGAGCGACTCTAATCGCGCCGGCCCGATGGATAATGTCGGGCATGAAGATCTTTCGGCGGAAGTCATCGTCCGCGGCCGCGCCCGGGCCGGCGGGGTCCGGTTCCGACGCCTCGAGCACGGCGCGCTGCGTCGAACTGGAGTCGTTCGACGCCGCGCCGGCCGCCGACCCGGCGCCGGCATCGGGCGACGACCGCAGTTGCCAGGACTGTGTCGCGATCGGCGAGACCCACTGGGCACATCTGCGGAAGTGCCTGACGTGCGGGCACATCGGTTGTTGCGATTCGAGCCCGCGACGACACGCGACCGGTCACTTCCACGAGACCGGGCACCCGGTCATGCGTTCGGCCGAGCCGGGCGAGGTGTGGCGGTGGTGCTTCGTGCACGAGGTGACGGGATGACCACCCGACGGTCCCCGGTGTGTCCGACGAGGTGGAGGAGTGCGCCGGGATCTGTGCTGGCGGCAAGTAGGATTTGAGGATGACGTCGAACAGCGAGAGTGCGACCAGCGCAGGCCAGCCGGCGCCGACGACCGGGCCGCCGGACGTCATCGGCACGCCGCTGAGTCCGACCGCGACCAAGGTGATGGTCCTCGGAGCAGGTGAACTCGGCAAAGAGGTCGTGATCGCGTTCCAGCGCCTGGGCGTCGAGGTCGTCGCCGTCGATCGCTACGCCGACGCGCCCGGCCACCAGGTCGCACACCATGCCGAGGTCATCGACATGACCGATCCCGCCGCCCTGCACGCGGTCATCGACAAGCATCGTCCCGCGTACGTGGTGCCCGAGATCGAGGCGATCGCCACCGAGGCCCTCGTCGACGTCGCCGAACGCGGTATCGCCGAGGTCATCCCGACCGCGAGCGCTGTCGTCGCCACCATGAACCGCGAAGGAATCCGACGTCTCGCCGATGAGGAACTCGGGCTGCCGACGTCGCCGTATCTCTTCGCCGACACCCTCGAGGAGGTCACCGTCGCGGCCCGCCAGGTCGGGTTCCCGTGTGTGATCAAGCCCGTCATGTCGTCGTCGGGCAAGGGACAGTCGGTCGTGCGGGGCCCCGAGGAGCTGGCCTCGGCCTGGGAGACCGCGAACACCGGCGGTCGGGTGCAGGGCAGTCGCGTCATCGTCGAGGGCTTCGTCGAATTCGATTACGAGATCACCCTTCTCACGGTTCGTGCGATCGATCCGGCCACCGGCCGGCTCACGTCCCACTTCTGTGCGCCCATCGGTCACCGGCAGATCAACGGCGACTACGTGGAGAGCTGGCAGCCCCATGAGATGAGCACCGACGCCCACGCCTCGGCGACCTCGATCGCGGCGCGCATCGCCACCGCGCTCGGTGACGGAAAGCTGGCCGGGCGCGGCGTTTTCGGCGTCGAACTCTTCGTCAAGGGCGACGACGTCTACTTCTCCGAGGTCAGCCCGCGACCCCATGACACCGGCCTCGTCACGATGGCGACCCAGCGCCTGTCCGAGTTCGAGATGCATGCACGCGCGATCCTCGGTCTCCCGGTCGACGTCACGCTCGCGTCCCCGGGTGCCTCGGCCGTCATCTACGGGCAACTCGACGAGCCGGCGATCGGTTTCGAGAACGTCGCCGCCGCACTTGCCGTACCCGAGACCGACATCCGGCTGTTCGGCAAGCCCGAGAGCTTCCACCGCCGGCGCATGGGCGTGGTCACCGCGACAGCCGATGACGTGCCGGTCGCGCGTGAACGTGCCGTCCGCGCCGCGTCGCTCGTCACACCCGTGCCGGGCCGCCCGGCCGTTCGCAAGGCCACCACCCTTCCGCCGACCCCGTCCCCGGCGCCTCCGCGACGCCCCGGGCCACCGCCCGGCCCGGTCGGCCCGCCGCGCGGACCCGTGGGCCCGCCTCCCGGTGTACCGAAACCGCCGGGTGCGCCGCTGGGACCGCCGCCCGGTCGTCCGGGACCGCCGCCCGGTCGTCCGGGACCGCCGCCCGGGCCCCGGCCACCCGCACCGCGGCCGGCCGGGGGGCCACGCCCGGTACCGCCCGCACCGATCCCCCCGTCGGGGACCCCGCCGCGTCCGGCGGGCCCGCCGCCACGGCCGGCCCCGCAGGAAAAGGCCCCGCACGATCAGGCCCCGGCGATGACCTCGATGGTCAAGACCGACGACCGGCCCGCCGACGCGCGCCCCGGTGCGTCGTCGAAGCCCGGCGAGTGATCGGACGAGGTCCGGGTGCCGTTCTGGGGTGAGCTGCTGGTCGCAGCGGTGATCTTGGTGGGCCTGGTGGGCATCGTCGTGCCGATCCTGCCCGGCACCTTGCTCATCGTCGGCGCACTGTTCGTCTGGGCCCTCGTCGTGGGTGGTTGGGCCTGGTCGGTGTTCGCTCTGGCCCTCGTCGTCATCGGCGTCGGCGAGGTGCTCAAGTACCTGATCGCGGGCCGGTCGCTGCGCGCGGACGCGATCCCGAACCGCACGATCGTGGTCGGGGGCCTGGTCGGCATCGTCGGCTTCTTCGTCGTCCCCGTCATCGGCCTGCTGCTCGGCTTCATCGTGGGCGCGCTGGCATCGGAACTCGTCCGCACGCGCAGCTTCGACGGCGCGTGGCGGGGCGCGTTCTCGGCGCTGAAGGCGGCGGTGAAGACGATCGGCATCGAACTCCTCTTCGCGCTGATCGCGACGGGCATCTGGACCGGCGGCGCCTTCACCTGGTGACCGAACGGGTCGCGGCGCCGGCCGTGACCTGCCAGTATCAAATCTTGTGATCGCGGTCACCGATTGATGTGTACAGTCGTGCACCGAAGGGTAATACCGGTCAGTAACTCCAGCCGTGGGGATTTCTAGGGGAGGAGTCTGAGTGAACCTGTTGAAGTGGAGCAAGCGGCCGGCGGCCGGGGTCGAGGCCCGGAAGCCGGAGGTCAACATCATCCGGGGTCTGGTGGCCCGAGCGACCACCCCGTTGCTGCCCGACGACTATCTGCACCTGATCAATCCGCTGTGGAGCGCGCGCGAGCTCCGCGGCAAGGTGCTCGACGTGACCAAGGAGACCGACGACACCGCCACAGTCACCATCCGGACGGGCTGGGGGTTCCCCGAGTCGTACAAACCCGGCCAGTACGTCGGGATCGGTCTGCAGATCGAGGGCAAGTGGCACTGGCGGTCGTACTCGCTGACGTCGTTCGGCGCCAACGAGGACAAGACCATCGCGATCACGGTCAAGGCGAACCCCGACGGATTCCTGTCGTCGCATCTCGTCGACGGCGTCAGCCCCGGGACGATCATCCGGCTGCAGTCGCCGAAGGGCGACTTCCATCTGCCCGAGCCGGTTCCGGGCAAGATCCTGTTCGTGACCGCGGGCAGCGGGATCACTCCCGTCATGGCGATGCTGCGTCAGCTGAGTTCGCACGGTCAGACACCCGACATCGTGCACATCCACTCCGCGCCCACCCGCGACGACGTGATCTTCCTCGACGAGATGGAGAAGCTCGCCGACGAGGCCGACGACTACGATCTCAATCTCCAGCTGACCAAGGAGATGGGCAAGTTCGACGTCTCACGGATGGACGAGTGGGCACCGGACTGGCGCGAACGCGAATGCTGGGCCTGCGGACCGGTGGCGCTGCTCGACGCGATGGAGGCCCACTACGAGGACGGCGGCCTGCGCGAACGGCTGCACGTGGAACGCTTCGCCATCGCCCGCACCGACCACGGTGGCGAAGGCGGGACCGTGAAGTTCGCGATCTCGGATAAAGAAGCCGAGATCGACGGCGCCACAACGCTGCTCGAGGCGGGCGAGAACCTGGGAATCCAGATGGCGTTCGGCTGCCGGATGGGTATCTGTCAGACCTGCGTCGTACCGCTCGCCGGGGGATACGTGCGTGACCTGCGCACCGGCGAGGAACGTCGCGAAGGAGAACGAATCCAGACATGCATCAGCGCTGTGTCTGGTGAATGCACCCTCGATCTGTAGGAGGCTTCATGGCCATCACCGACATCGATCAATACGCACATCTCACCGAGAGCGACATCGAGACCCTCGGCGCCGAGTTGGACGCCATCCGTCGGGACATCGAGGAGTCGCGGGGCGAGGCCGACGCCAAGTACATCCGCCGGGCCATCACCCTGCAGCGCAGCCTCGCTGCCGGTGGCCGGCTCGCCCTGATGTTCAGCGACAAGAAGGTCGCCTGGGCTGCCGGGACCGCGATGCTCTCGCTCGCCAAGATCATCGAGAACATGGAACTGGGCCACAACGTGATGCACGGCCAGTGGGACTGGATGAACGATCCGGAGGTCCACTCGTCGTCGTGGGAGTGGGACACCACCTGCCCGAGCGTGCAGTGGAAGCACTCGCACAACTTCGTCCATCACAAGTACACGAACGTCGTCGGGATGGACGACGACGTGGGCTACGGAATCCTGCGCGTCACCCGGGACCAGCCCTGGGAGTGGTGGAACGTCGGTAACCCGATCTACAACCTGACGCTCGGCACGTTCTTCGAATACGGTGTCGCGCTGCATCATCTGGAGACGGAGAAGCTGCGCAACAAGGAGAAGACCTACCGTCAGGCGGCCAAGGATCTCCGGGTGATCGGCACCAAGGTCGGCAAACAGGCGGCCAAGGACTATCTGATCTTCCCGGCTCTGGCGGGTCCGAACTGGAAGACGACGCTCACCGCGAACTTCACGTCGAACATCATCCGGAACTACTGGGCGTACATGGTGATCTTCTGCGGTCACTTCCCCGACGGAGCCGAGAAGTTCACGGTCGACGAGTTCGAGAACGAGGACCAGCCGCGCTGGTATCTGCGTCAGATGCTGGGATCGGCCAACTTCAAGGCCGGACCGCTGATGCGGTTCATGAGCGGGAACCTCAGTCATCAGATCGAACACCACCTGTTCCCCGACCTGCCGAGCAGCAGGTACGAGGAAATCGGTGTGCGTGTCCGCGAGTTGTGTGACAAATACGACCTGCCGTACACGACGGGGACCCTCCTGGGTCAATATGCCCAGTCGTTCCGGACCATCGCGAAGCTGGCACTGCCGAACTCGTTGTTGAAGGCGACGTCGGATGATGCGCCCGAGACGGCGTCGGAGCTGCGCTTCGCGATCCGGGAGGGGATGAGCGACCACTTCGGCGTCGACCCGGAGACCGGGAAGCGGCGGGGTCTGCGGACGGCGTTGCGTGAACTGAAGAACTCGCCGGTGCGGTCGGCCCATGTGGGGCGGGCCGCGTCCGGGAGTCCGGGACGGAACCAGCACTGACACAACAGATGTCGCGCATCGTTGCGTATCCCGCGACGATGCGCGACATCTGCGAATCGCGCCCGGGCGTGGTGTGTCCGTGTCAGAATGACGCACGTGCGCATCGGGATGACCATGCCTGTGATGGAGCCGGATCTCGACGCCGAGATGCTCCACTCGTGGGCCACCACCATCGACGACGGTCCGTTCAGCTCACTGTGCTGGGGTGAACGCATCGCGTTCGACAATCCGGAATGCCTGACCCTTCTCGGCGCGCTGGCGGCGTGGACGCGACGGGTGCCGCTCCTGATGACGGTCGTCGTGCCGCAGCTGCACGACCCGGTGATGCTCGCCAAGTCGCTGGCGACCGGCGACATGCTGTCGGGAGGACGCCTCACCGTGGCACTCGGGGTCGGTGGGCGGCACGAGGACTACCGGGCGGTCGGCGCGGACCCGTCGACGCAGACCATGCGCCAACTGGCCGAACGCGCCGCGACGATGAAACGGGTGTGGGCCGGAGAGAAACTCACCGAGTCGGTCCTGCCGGTCGGTCCGCCGCCGCATCGTAAGGGTGGTCCGGTACTGCACGTCGGGACCACCGGGCCGAAGACGATTCGTAGCGCGGTCGAGTGGGCCGACGGAATCGCCGGGGTCACTCTAGATCTCGATGCCGGCAAGCAGAACGAACTCTTCGACGTCGCCCGGTCGGCGTGGGCGGATGCCGGTCGGGCGGCACCGCATCTCGCGACCTCCTTCTGGTTCGCAATCGGTGGGGGCGACGGTCCCCGAGCGCAGGTGACCCGGCACCTGCATCACTACATGAACTGGATCCCGTCGGAGTTCGTCGACGCGATCGCGCCCACCACCGGGTGGGCGGGCACCGAGGCCGAGCTCGCCGAGGTGCTGCGGCGGTTCGCCGACATCGGTACCGACGAGGTGCAACTCATCCCGACGAGTACCGACCCCGATCAGCTCCGGCGCGCCGCGGACGTGGCGGCCGCGTTCTCCTGACGGATCGGGGAGCCGGGCGGACCTAGGATGCGAACTGCTCCCGCAGAGCCCGTTTGAGGATCTTCCCGGTCGCCCCGAGTGGGAGGGCCGTCACGACGTGCACGGTCTTCGGGACCTTGTAGCCCGCCAACCGGGTCCGGGCGAACGCACGGAGATCGGCCTCGGTGGGTTCGTGCCCCGGAGCGGCCACGACGAACGCCGTCACCTCTTCGCCCCACGTGTCGTGCGGCAGCCCGACCACCGCGACCTGCGCGACGTCCGGGTGGTCGCCGAGAACCGCCTCGACCTCGGTGGGATAGACGTTCTCGCCGCCGGTGATGACCATGTCCTTGAGCCGGTCGGTGACGTACACATAGCCCTCGGCGTCGACTCGGCCGATGTCGCCGGTGTGCAGCCAACCGTCGCCGTCGATGGTCGCCGCGGTCTCGGCGTCGCGCCGGTGGTAGCCGCGGGTCGCCTGGGGTGTCCGGACGCAGATCTCGCCCTGTTCGCCGGGCGGTGCCTCGGTGCCCGATGCGGCTCTGATGCACAGTTCCACCCAGGGGTATGGGCGGCCGACGGAGCGGAGCAGGTGCGCGCGCTCGGG
The DNA here is from genome assembly GCF_042672305.1 of Gordonia sp. NPDC127522. NCBI lineage: Bacteria > Bacillati > Actinomycetota > Actinomycetes > Mycobacteriales > Gordoniaceae > Gordonia > Gordonia sp. NPDC127522. Next base: position 8,945 of record NZ_JBHXVK010000010.1, on the reverse strand, counting down.
GTCGGTGCCGTGGTCCGCGGCGTCGAGTTGGGTGACCGCGCCGTGGGTTTCGGTGAGTCCGTACACCTGGAACAGCGGCGTACCGAAGGTGCGCAGCGTCCGTCGCAGGAGTGCGGGGGTGATCGGCGCGGACCCGTAGGCGATCGACCGCAAGGCCCCGACATCGGCCTGGTCGGCGCCCGGTACGTCCACGAGCATGCCGATGACGGTCGGTACCAGGAAGACATTCGTGATGCGTTCGCGGACAAGGGTGTCCAAGAGGGACTCCGGGGTGAAGTCGGCGATGACCACGTTGTGCGCACCGTTGGCGAGCCCCACCAGCGCCCAGCCCAGCCCGCCGATGTGGAAGAGGGGCATGGCGCAGAGGCTGACCGACGAGTCGTCGAAACCCCACGGCCCGCCGGCCTGCGTGCAGGCGCCCAGATTGGTGTTGGAAGTGAGCACCCCCTTGGGCCGGCCGGTGGTGCCCGAGGTGTAGAGCTGGAGGACCACGTCGTCGGCGTCGCCGACGTGGCCCGGATCATTCGGGGACGACGCGGCCAGCAACTGTTCGTACGAGAGCGGTTGTCGTGGATCGTCGAACGCGATTGGGTCGTCGAGAGTGTCTGTACCGGAACGGATTTCCGTCACGGCGTCGAGATAGTCGCGGTGGCAGACGATCAGACGTGCCTGGGCGTCGTCGACGACCTCGCCGAGCTCGCGGACCGAGAGCCGCCAGTTCAGCGGCACGGTGACCGCGCCGATCTTCGCGGCGGCGAGTACCGTCTCGATGATCTCCGGAGAGCTCTTTCCCAACACCGCGATCCGATCGCCGGCTCGGATACCGCGGTCGTGCAACACGTTCGCGAGGCGGCTGGTGCGGTCGTCGAGCTGCCGGTAGGTGAGCTGCGCCCCGGCCCCCGACAGCGCCGGGGCGTCGCCGTCGAGGCGTGCGCGGAGCCGGGTCTGCTCGGCCAGACGGTAGTCGGTCGGCGTCGTCATTCGGCAGCCGCCAGGTCGGCGAGGTGGCGCATCACATCGGGATACCGGCGCAGGTGCGCACCGCCGTTGATGTTGATCGTCTCCCCGGTGACCCACCGCGAGTCGTCGGAGGCGAGATAGAGGACCGCGTCGGCGATCTCGTCCGGCCGGCCGTTCCGCCCGAGCGGGGTGTTCTCGGTGAAGTCGTCCTGGATGACCGGGATCGAGGTGAGGGTGTGCACCAGCGGGGTGTCCACGAGTCCCGGGGAGATCGAGTTGACCCGGATGCCGCGCGGGGCCAGCTCGAGCGCGGCGACCTCGGCGAGCATCACCATGCCCGCCTTGGCCGCGCAGTAGCCCGCGAAGCCGGCCGCAGGCTGGCGGGCGTTGAGAGAGGCGATGCCGATGAGCGATCCGCCGTCGTTCAACGTTCGTCCCGCGTGCTTGGTCACCAGGAACGAACCGGTGAGACACAACTCGATGGTCGTCTGCCACTGCTGCGCGTCGAGGTCGACGATGAACCCCGGGATGTTCAACCCGGCGCAGTTCACCGCGATGTCCACACCGCCGAGGTCGTCCGTCACCCCGGTGAAGAGCGCGGCCACCGACTCCTCGTCGGTCACGTCGACCCACCGCGCCTGTGCGCTACTGCCGAGGTCTGCGGCAACAGCCTCGGCCGCTTCGAGATTCACGTCGGCCACGGTCACCGCTGCACCGTGGACGGCCAGGGTCCGGGCCGCGGCTTCGCCTATGCCCGAGCCGCCGCCGATGACGACGGCGATCTTGCCGTCGACACGCTTGTCCGTCATGGTCTCTCCCTCTCGCCGGGTGTGATCGGTGGTCACCGGGGCAGGTTCTCGTAGTAGGGAACGACGATCTCGTCGGTGCTCGTGACGTCGCCGAGCATCATGGTCGTGATCGGGTGGACGACGCCCGGCTCGATCTCGGCGTTGATGCACGCGGGGACACCGGCGCCCAGTGCCTTGTCGACGGCGGGCGCGAGATCGTCGAGGTGCTTGACGCGCATGCCGATTCCGCCGAAGGCCTCCGCGATCTTCTCGTAGTCGCTGTCGGCCAGCTCGGACACGACCACGCCCTCGGGTCCGAAGACGGCCTCCTGTCCGTGGATCGACATACCCCAGACGGCGTTGTTGAAGACGACTGTGGTCACCGGCAGGTGGTGACGGGCCATGGTGTCGAACTCCTGCGGGTGGAAACCGGCCGCGCCGTCCCCGGTGATCAGCACCACGGGTGCGCCGGGCCGGGCCCGTGCCGCTCCGATCGCGAATCCCGGTCCGACACCGAGGCATCCGAGGTAACCCAGCCGCAGGACGCTCCCCGGACGGCCGACGGCGACGAAGAACTCCGCCCAGGACGGGGCCTCGGCGCCGTCGAGCACGAAGATGGTGTCCGGCGGGCAGGCCTCGACGATCGCCTTGGCCGCGAAGTAGGGGTGCATCTTCCCGGAGTCGGTGGTCGCGTCGGGGAATCCGGCGGCGTGCGCGCCCTTGGCGGCCTTGACGGTGCCCGCCCACTCGGTCCAGTCCGGCCAGGTCCGTCCGGCGGCGGCAGTCGTGAGTTGTTCCAGCGCGGCGCGGCAGTCGGCGACGATCGGCACCTCGACGTCGTAGATCCGGCCGATCTCGGCGGGGTCGATGTCGATCTGGATGATCTTGGCGCCCGGGAACATGCTGGCGCGGCCGCCGGTGAACATCCCGGCTCGCGTGCCCGCCATGACGACGACGTCGGGTGTGGGTGCACCGAGGGCCGGGATGGTGCCCATCGACAGCAGTCCGCCACCGGCGAGCGGGTGGTCGGCCGGGATCGCACCGTCGGCCTTGCCCGGGTAGAAGACGGGTACGCCGACGGTCTCGGCGAAGGCCACGAGCGCTTCCTCGGCGCGGGAGAAGGTGATCCCGCCGCCGATCACGATCGCGGGGTTCGATGCGGTCTGCAGCAGATCGAGAGCAAGGGTCACGGCGTCGGGGTCCGCCCCGGACCGCGTCGAGACCCGGTAGTTGGTGGGGAAGCGCACCTGCTCGTCGTCGGCCTCGCCGAACATGACGTCGATGGGCAGTTCGAGCAGGACCGGACCCGGCACGCCGCTGGTGGCCTTGCGGATCGCGAGCGCGACGATCTCGGGGACGCGGGCGGCGTCGGTGATCCGGTAGGCCCACTTGGTGACCGGGTCGGCGGCGGCGATCTGATCGAAACCACCCTGCAGCGGGTTGGTCTCGGTCTCGCGCAGCGGAGGCGCCCCGACGACGAACAGAGTCGGCGAGCGGTCCAGGTAGGCATTGGCCAGCGCGGTGTAGACGTTGGTGAACCCGGGTCCCGAGGTGACCACGCAGACGCCGAAGCCGCCCGTGACGCGTGCGTAGGCGTCGGCGGCGTGGCCGGCGCTCGCCTCGTGCCGGGTGTCGGTGAGCCGGATTCCCTCTCCGGCACAAGCGATCAGGAAGGCGTCGAGGTGTCCGCCGTGGAGGGTGAAGACCTCCGTCGTGCCGGCCTGGGCGAGTGCGCGGGCAAGGAGTTGACCGCCGTTGACAGTTGCCATTGTGGGGACCTTTCGAGAGCCGTCCAACGTGTGCGGCTGAGAGTAACTGCGATCACAGTGCGACGCCAGAGTCGCATTATGCAAACACTATCGTCGATGGCACGATGGGCGCATGGCGCGCTCCTCCCCGCAGACCGAACGCATCGTCATGCTGATGCAACTGCTGACCGACCAGCCGACGACGGCCCGGAGCCTGGCCGACATTGCGCGGCACCTCGGGGTCTCGAAGCCCACGTGCTATCCGATGGTCATCGCGCTGACCGAGGCGGGCTGGCTCCTCCGGGACCCGGTCAGCAAGGGCTATCGGCTGGGACCCGCGGTGGTCCCGATCGGTGACGCGGCGTCGCGGGCGATGGCCCCGGTGGAGGTCGCCCGCCCGCTGATGCGTGATCTGGCCGACGAAAGCGGCATGGCCGCAATCGCTTTCGTACCCTCGGGGGCCGACCTGGCCATCGGTGAGATCGTGCAACCCGTGACCGGTCGCCGCGGCACGCTCGGCCTGCGCCTGGGTGACACCCTGGAGATCGCGCCCCCGCTGGGTGCGGGGCTGGCCGCGTGGTACCCGCCCGATCGGCTCGACGAGTGGCTGCTCCTCGGGGCGGACAACGTCGGGATCGACCACGCCGAACTGCGCGAGCTCTACCGGCCGATGCTCGAGGTGATCCGCGGCCGCGGGTACGCGGTGGAGTGTGCTGACCAGCGAGAGCAGTCGCTGTCGGCGACCATCGCGGGGTTGCGCGGTACGGGTGTCGCCGGTCAGCGCGCGGTCTCCGCGCTGCGCGAGGCGCAGCGTCGTCTGTCCACCGACGTCGTGGTCGGCGAGATCGACCCGGCCGCCGATTACCGGCCCATCTCCGTCAACGCGGTCGCCTTCGCGCCCGGCGGGGTGCCCGCGGTCATCGTCGCGGTCGTCGATGCACGGACGACGATGCTCGGGCGCGATGTCATCGAGCTCGGTGGCAGGGTGCGGGCCGCCGCGGCGGCCATCACCGAAACGCTTGGCGGGGCCACGCCCGTCCGGACCTAGGTCATCGGGCGGGTGCTCAACCCGTCGGCTGCTCCTCGACGGCCCGCCCGGGGCGCAGCATCACGAGTGCGAGGATCGCGGCGGCCGCGGTGAGCACGCCGGAGAACGTGAGGCACAGACGCATTCCGTCGAGGAAGGCGTCGCCGACGGCGTTCATCACGGCGGGGGCGTCGGCGCCGAGGTTCAGGCCGCTTGCGGCAGCCAGGCCCTCGGTGTCGACCGCACCGACCACCCGGTCACGTACCGGCTCGGCGACACCGGCATCGATCAGCTTCTGCGGCAACGAGTTCACCGCACCGGCGGTCAGGAGGGCGCCGAGCACGGCCGGGCCGAGCGCGCCGCCGACCTGACGGAAGGCGTTGTTCCCGGCTGCGGCCATCCCCGACAGGTGATAGGGCACGGCCGACACCGCGGTCGCGGTCATCGGCGCCATCACCAGTCCCATTCCGAGCCCGAGCACGACCAGACGCCACGAGATGGCGGCGAAGGAGGTGTGGGCGTCGAGGGTCAGCAGCGCGAACTGGGCGCCGGCGACCATCAGGAGTCCGCCGCCGATCAGGAACCGGGCGTGAATCCGATGCATCATCTTGCCGGCGAGCCCGCCGACCAGCATCGAGGCGCCGTTCATGAGGGCCAGCCGCCAACCGGCCTCGACGGTGCCGAGTTGCTGCACCAGCCCGAAATACATGCTCAGCACGAAGATGAACCCGATCAGAGCCAGGAAGGCGATCATCGCGACCAGGGTGGTGGCGGTGAAGGCACGGCTCCGGAAGAGGTCGAGGTCGAGCATCGGACTCGCCGAACGCTTTTCGATGATGACGAACCCGACTGCGGCGACCGCGGCGGCCAGCAGCGCGACGACGACGCGGGGGTCGCCGAAGCCGTAGACGCCGGCCTCGATGACGCCGAACACGAGTGCGGTGACGGCGATCGCGGCCGAGATCTGGCCGGGCCAGTCGAGGCGACGGGCACGGGGTGCGCGGGATTCCGGGAGCATCGTCGCGGCCACCGCCAGCGCGATGAGGGCGATCGGAATCGGCAGCAGGTAGATCCAGCGCCAGCCGGCGGACTCGGCGACCGGACCCGCGACCAGCGGCCCGACGGTCAGCGAGAGCATGAGCGCCGACGCCCAGATGCCGATGAACTTGCCCCGTTCCCGGAAGTCGGGGACCGCGTGGCTGATCAGTGCCAGGGTCGTGGGCAGGAGGGCGGCCGCGCCCGTTCCGGCGAGCGCCTGTCCGATCCACACCATGCTGATCGATTGCGCACACAGCGCCACCAACGCGCCCGACGCCGTGAGGCAGAGCCCCACCAGATAGACCTTGCGACGGCCGTGCACGTCGCCGAACACTCCGGCGGTGAGGATGAATGCGGCCATCGGCAGGACGAACGCGTCTTGTACCCAGGACAACTGGGCGGTCGAGGCGCCGAAGGCGGTGCCGATCGCCGGCAGGGTGACGGCGACGCTCGTGATGGGCAGGTAGGCGACGAAGACGCCGAGGCAGGCCATCACGACGGTGGCCGTCCGACGGGCCGGGGGAGTCGGTACGCCGGTGGGAACGGGGGAGATGGTCGCGGTCAACGCGCTCGCTTTCGCAGGTCGATGAGGGTCGCCGAACGGCGCAGGAGTTCATTGTCTGGTCCGCGTCTGCGAAACCACGCACAGATGCTGAGTGCCGGTATCGATACGGCACTGTGGGTCGCGCGGCGATACACTTCCTCCACCATGGACGACATCGACGGCACGATCCTCCGTGCGCTCCAGGTGTCGCCGCGTGCGACGTTCCGCCAGCTGGGTGAGGTGGCCGGGATCTCGGAGCAGACCGCGGCGCGCCGCTACCAGGCGATGCGGCGGGCCGGCGTGATGAAGGTGGTCGGGATCATCAAGCCGTCCGTCCGCGGCCAGTCGGAGTGGGTGGCGCGGGTGCGGTGCCGTCCGGACCGGATGGAACCGCTCGCGTCCTCGCTCGCCCGCCGGCGTGATGTCGCCTTCGCGTATGTCGCGTCCGGTGGTGCGGAGATCATCTGTCTCATCCGGGCGCCGCTCGGCGTGGCCGGTGAGGAGGCCATCGCCAAGACGTTCCCCGCCCGAGCCTCGGTGACCGACGTCCGCATCGATCTCGTCCTGCACGCCTTCGATCCCGGTCACCCCGCGTCGAGGTGGACCGGATTCGGTGGCCACCTCTCCGATCGGGACCGCGACCTCCTCGTGTCCGCTGCGGCTGCTGTGGTCGACGACCTGCCGGAGGACCCCGAGCAGGACGATCCGTCGTCGGATGCCCCGGCGGGTGGCGCGCGGTTGAGGGCCGACGATGCCGTGCTGATCGATGCGCTGACCCAGGACGGTCGGCGAGCGCACCGCGAACTGGCCCGGATCTGCGGATGGACGGTCGGACGAGTGCGACGCCGGCTCCGCACGCTCGAACGCGGGGGTGCGCTGTTCTACGACGTCGAGATCCTTCCCGACCGGCTCGGCTTCGGCCTGAGCGCCACGCTGTGGTTGACGGTGACCCCTTCGGCTCTCGATCAGGTGGGCACCGAACTCGCGGCTCACGACGAGGTGGCGTTCGCGGCGGCGATCAGCGGCGAGTGGAACCTCATGGTGTCGGTGATCTGCCGGGACACCGCGCATTTCCACGACTATCTGCGCACCCGGGTCGCCGCGATCGGCAGTGTCACCGGGTACTCGGTCAGCATCCGGATGCGCCGGCTGAAGCAGAACGCCTCGCTTGTGGTGCAGGGGCGGTTGATTCAGCCGGTGTGATACCCGTGGCAGGGTAGCGTCCACGTGTGATCTCGCCACAGCGTGCCGACCGCGGCCTGGTGCGGTTGTGTCTGCTGGCGGTCATCGCCGGTCTGCTGACCGGCGTACTCGGTGGAGCCTTCCGCTGGTGCCTGAACCACCTCGACCGCGGGCGGGTCGAGATGCTCGACTGGTCGGCGGGACTCGGTGTCCCCGGGTGGCTGTTCCCGATCGCGGTCACCGCGACCGGTGCGGCGCTCGGCGCGCTCGCCGTCCGGCTGGTGCCGACCGCGGCGGGAAGCGGTATCCAACACGTGGAGGCCGTCGAGCGCGGGGAGGCGTCTCCGGCGCCCCTGCGCCTCATCCCGGCCAAGTTCTTCGGCGCGCTCGCCGCGATCGGTTCCGGACTCGTGCTGGGCCGCGAAGGCCCGACGGTGCACATGGGTTCGGTAGTCGGTGCGGAGACCGGCCGGCGCGGCGGTCTCGACGACGCCGACGTCCGGGTGATGCAGACGTCCCTCAGCGGCGCCGGACTCGCGGTGGCGTTCACGGCTCCGATCGGCGGCGCGCTCTTCGCACTCGAGGAGGTCGGCCGCTCGGTCCGGTTGCGTCTCGTGGTACCCACGGTGTTCGCGGTGGTGGCGGCCGTCGCCGCCGGTCGGGTCATCCTCGGCGACCGCCCGGATTTCGAGGTCCCCGCCCTCGACGTGCCGTCGGTGACGGTGTTACCCGTCTTCGTGGTCTTCGGGCTCGTGTCCGGCGTCATCGGGATCGCCTACAGCCGAATGGTTCTCGGCACCCTCGGCTGCGTCGGCCGGTTCTCGCGGATACCGCCGATCGGACGCGCCGCCCTCATCGGCGCGGTGATCGGTGCCTTGCTCGCCGTCGACGCGCACACCGCGGGCGGCGGCGACGGCCTCACCCAGTCCGTCCTCGACGGTGGTGTCGTGCTCCCGGCGCTCGTCGCACTGTTCCTCGTCCGGTTCGTCGCGGGTCCGCTCTCCTATGCCGCGGGCACGCCGGGTGGCCTGTTCGCGCCACTGCTCGCGCTCGGCGCCCTGTGGGGCGCCGCCTTCGCCGAGGTCGCCGACATCGTTGTCCAGCAACCGGATTCGAGTGCCTCGGGATTCCGTGGTGCGATGATCCTCGCCGGCATGGCGGCGCTGTTCGGCGCGGTCGTGCGGGCCCCGCTCACCGGGATGGTCGTCGTGATGGAGATGACCGCGACGACCACGGTCGCCCTCCCCATGCTGGCCGCGACCGCCGCCGCGGTGCTCGTCGCCCATCTGTCCGGGTCGCCGCCGGTCTACGACTCGCTCCGCGAGCGGATGCTCGCGAAACCGGCTGGGCGAGAGGAGCCTCCCTCCGCTCCCTGAGGAGCGGGCTTGCGAGCGTCACCCCGCTCCCTGAGGAGCGAGCTTGCGAGCGTCACCCCGCTCCCTGAGCGAGCTTGCGAGCGTCACCCCGCTCCCTGAGCGAGCTTGCGAGCGTCACCACCCGCTCCCTGAGGAGCGAGCTTGCGAGCGTCACCCCCGCTCCCTGAGGAGCGAGCTTGCGAGCGTCACCTCCTGCTCCCTGAGGAGCGAGCTTGCGAGCGTCACGAAGGGTCTTGGTGAGTCGGGTTGCGAAGACCCTTCGTGACGCGCCCTCCGCAAGCT
>NZ_JBHXVK010000009.1:0-154395 GCF_042672305.1 Gordonia sp. NPDC127522 | reverse complement strand
CGACACCGTTTCAGGGTCCAGCAGTGGTCACCGACCGGGAAGGCTCACACGACCAGCATCCCCCAAAAGGAAGCCGATCCATCCCCATTAGGGTCTCCGCAACCAAGCCACCACACCTCCGCGCGCCGCACTCGCCATCGCCCGCGACACGTAGCAACCTTGTGCACATGCTCACCGCGGTTCTGTACGGCCTCGCGACTGCCATTCCGATTGCGGTCGGTGCCGCGATCGGTCTGCGCTGGAACCTGCCGAATCCGATCCTTGCGACGCTGATGGCGTTCGGCGCGGGCACGATGATCGCCGCCGTCTCCACGGAACTGTTCGAACCCGCCTTTACCCAGGCCGGCACCGGAGTCGCCGCCCTCGCGCTGTTCTCCGGGACCGCGGTATACGTCGTGGCCGACCGGCTCGTCGAGACCAAGCTCGGGTCGTCGGCGATCGGTCCCGCACTGATGATCGGCGTCTTCCTCGACGGCGTGCCGGAGAACACCGCGCTCGGCGTCTCATTGACCGCCGGCGGCTCGCTCGTGCTGGTGGTGGCGATTGCCGTCGGTAACGTGCCGGAAGCGGTGAGCGGCGCGTCGTTGATGCGCCGCGAGCACGACGCCTCGGGCCGCTCGGCGCTCGCGATGTGGACGTTCACCGCCGTCGTCCTGGTGGCGGTCACCGTCGGCGGTTATGCCGTCGCCGACACCATCTCACCGACCGCGATCAGCGTCGTCCAGGCCTTTGCCGGTGGAGCCACGCTTGGTGTACTCGCCAACTCACTGATGCCCGAGGCCTACCGTGAGGGTGGTTGGTGGGTCGGCCTTGCGACCGCGGCGGGTTTCCTGCTCGCGTTCGTCCTTGGGTGAGTGAGCGTCACCAACGAACTGAGCGACGCTCTTCGCCCTGATCCGAAAGTCCGCAAACCGCTGCTCCCTAGTTCGAAAGAACGGCGAGATCGACGGTCCGGGCGGGCAACCGGCAGACTTCAACTCGACCGATGGACTTCGATCGAAGTCCAGGAGTCGAGTTGAGGTCTGTTGGTCACGAACGGGGTAGTGCGCGCGAGACAGGCGCGCTGTCTGAGCTCGATTCGCGCGTGCTGGTATAGCTTCCCCGGCTGGGAGATGAGGCGGTACCAAAGCAGGTGCGGCCCGTAGCCTCGAGGCAGGTCTTTCGTGGTCCACGCTGGCCGTCAGGCCGCAAGTACTGAGGTGTGAGGAGCGCAAGCCGCCGGGCCGAGCAAGCTACGGAGGAGCGCGTCTAGGTCGACGAGCCACAAAGGGCATCCACAACCCTCAGTGCGTCTGCACAGCCTCCGGGTCTCCTTCGACGTGCCCGTCCGCCAACTCCGACAACGCCCGGAACACGCGCTTGGACGCCTCGGCCCACGGCATGAGGATCGGGAAGACGTGGAACATACCGGGTTCTTCGATGGCGTGCGTCGGCACCTCCGACGCCTCGAGCCGTGCCGCGAAGTCGCGTATGCCGTCGCGGAACATCTCGCTTCCGCCCCAGCACACGAACGTCGGCGGGAACCACGCCGGATCGGGTTCACCGTTGATGGGCGACACCCGTGCATCGTTGGGCTGGACGCCGTGCAGGTACGGCGTGACCGGGATGCTCCAGGGGAGGATGTCGTAGGGCGCGTTGTCGGTGATCGACGGATGGTCGAGGTCGAGGTCGATCTCGGGGGAGAACAACGCCAAAGCGCCCGGACGCGGCAAGTCGTGGTCCCGAAGGTAGGCGACCAACGACGCCGCGAGCCCACCGCCACCGGAGTCGCCGGCGACGATGATGTGTTCCGGGTCGACGCCGCGGCCCAGCAGCCCGCGATAGACGTCGGCGGCGTCGTGAACGCCTGCGGGAAACGGGAATTCGGGGGCCATCCGGTAGTCGGCGATGAACACCTCGTGGCCGGAGATCCGCACGAGCGACGACGCGAACGCCGAATACATCATCGGCGAGGTGCCGATGTACCCGCCGCCGTGCAGGTACAGGATCGTCGCGCCGATCTCCTGCTTGTCGTCACAGTCGTCGACGTACGCGTCAGAGCTCGCCTTGGCGCGACACCATAGCCCGGGCACGCCGCCGATCGTGTCATCGGTGAGTTCGACGCCGTCGGTCAGCTCGACGAAGGGCGGCATCACGACGCGGCACACGTCGTCGAGAATCTTCTCCATCGACCGGAACTCCTCGATCGGCAGTCCCATCGAGTAGCCCATGAACGCGCGGATGGTCTGGCGGGTGACGGACTGGCCGAGGTTGTCGAGCAGCCCGGACGGGCCCGACCACGGCTTGCGGAACGGCACCCGCGCGAGGCCGTTGATCATGCTCTGCGCGAGTCCGACGACGGTCAGCGCGGTCACCGGCGCCGACGCGGTCTGGACCTCCGGACGATCAGCCATCACCATGCCGCCAAGCGTAACGAGCGTGCCGATGCCCGGCTGGACACGCGACCCACCGGGTGGGGCGGCGGCCGCCGGGCGTGGCAAACTACCCGGGTCCTCTAGTCCCCGAGATCCCCGTGAGGCGGCGATGGAGTTCTCAGCCTTCCCGGCTCCGGTCGAGGCCCCCGGCGCATCGAGCGGCGCCGAGTCCGTGCAGGTCACGCTATCCGACGCGTGGGAATCGAACCGCTCGATCCAGAAGTCGGCGGTAGGGCGACTCTTCGCGGCCACCAACTCGGCTCTCTACGTCACCTTGATGGAACGTCACCTCGACTACGGCGCCAAACTGTCGGAGACCGAGCTGACCGTGCGGCTGGACCGCGACCTCGCCGACCTCGACCTCACCGATCAGGCCACCGGCCTCGAACTGGTCAAACTCTGGGCTCGGCAGGGCTGGCTGCACCGCGTCACCGACACGACCGACCCGCACGCCCCCAACCTGTGCCACCTGACCAGCGAGGCACGATCGGTCCTGGACTTCATGCGACGTCAGCGTCGCGAGGATTCGATCGCCACCGGCGGATCCATCACCGGTATCGCCGCCGAGCTCCGACGCGTCGCCGGTCAGGTCAGCAACGACCCGGACCAGATCCGTTCGGAGATCGAGGCGCAGATGTCCGACCTCGACGCCGAACTCGCCGACCTCGACGCCGGCCGACGCCCCCCGGTCGACCTGCGCGTGGCCGAGGACGCCGCCCGGACCATCGGCTACCAGATGGAGCAGATCATCTCCGACATCGGCCAGTACGGCACGATGCTCGACCGCATCACCACCGCGCTGCTCGACGACCCCGGCGACTCCGACCTCGTCTACCGCGACCGCCAGCGACAGCTCTTCGACGACTACGAGGCGCTCCTCGACTCGCCGCAGTCCGCGTCGTACCAGGCGTTCTCGCACCTGATCCAGGATCCGGAGCGTCGCGCCCGCCTGAAGTCCGACATCGAGACCATCATTGCCAGCTTCCCGGGCATGGACGCGGGCCTGCGGTCGGTGATGGACAACTTCTTCGGTCTCGTGACCCAGCAGATGGCCGAGGTCGGCCGCACCCGGCAGCGGTGTGCACGCCGTATTCGACGCTTCGTCGCGTCCGGGACGCTCGAGCAGAGCCGCGGCCTCGCCCGACAGCTCAACGACGCCCTGGCCACGGCCAACGAGTTGCTCAAGACGTCGCTCGCGGACCGTCGTATCGGCTACGAGCTGCCTCTGGCCGCGCCGACGGTGAACTCGATCGGCCGCCTCGCCTTCGAGATCCGCGAACACGTGCCGCCCGCGCCGGCGCTCCCGTCCGTCGTCGACGCCGACCTCACCTCGTTCGCCTCGCTGTCGGGCCAGGTCGACACGACCGAACTCACCGACACCGTCAATGCCGCGGTCGCCGCCGGACCCGTCGCGCTCGCCGACGTCATCGGAGGACTCGAGGAGCCGTACCTCGCGCACGTCATCGTCCTGTGGTCGTGGGCCTCGAAACAGCAGGCGGCAGGGGAGAAGGTACCGATGACCACCGTCCGCTTCCGGTCCCTCATCGGCGACGACCACGCCATCGAAGTGCCCGACCTGACCTTCACCGAACCGATTCCGACTGCGGAGGTCGACGCCGAATGACATCTTTGCCCCCTGAGGCTGACCAACTGCTCCCTGAGGTGCGAGCGCAGCGAGCCACGAAGGGCGACATGCCCACTGAGAGCGAAGCTGACTCTCTGCCCCCCGAGGTGCGAGCGGACGACCCTCTGCCCCCTGAGGTGCGAGCGCAGCGAGCCACGAAGGGCGACCCCAAGTCCGACCCCGAGACCAGCGCCCCCGCGACCCCCGACGAATTCGCCGGCTTCGACGACCTGCCCACCGTCGCGAACCGCGCGGCCACCCACACGCCGAACGCTCCGCGCTTCGACGGCGACGTCAGCGAGCTGCCCGACCGCGCGTGCTGGGCGCTGCAGAACCTGTTGACCCGCCGCTACATCAGCGGCGACCGGCAACCGCAGCTGTGGTCGTGGGTGGCCGAGTACCAGGACGTGCTGCGCGGCCGCCTCTCCGAACTCGACCTCCGGCTGCGCATCGTCGACGAACTGCAGGTCGCCTTCGTCGAGCAGGCCGGTTACGACTCCCGGTGGGGCCGAAAGATCCTCAAGCGCGAGACGATTCACACCTACGACGCCATCCTGGCGTTGCACCTGGCCAAGTACGTGCGGGCCGCTCGCGACGAGCCGGTCCTGATCACCCGCGAGGAGATCCACGAGCTGTTCGCCGGCGTCACCAACACCATCGACCGCGACCTCGCACTCTTCGACAAGCGCATCGAACGCGCCCTCGACAAGATGGAGGAGCTCGAGTTCCTGCGCAAGCAGCGCGACGACGCCGACACCTTCATCGTCAGCCCGGTGATCTCCGCGGTGATGACGGCGTCGGTGATCACCGACCTACAACGGCAATTCGAGCAGTTCATCGGGTCCGGAGACACCGGCGAAGTGCCACCGGAGGACCTCGCCGACGAGCCTGCCGAGCGGGACGACGACGCAGCCGACCTCGACAATGCCTACGGCGAGAACGACGAAGGAGACGACTGGTGAGCGGGCAGGTCGACCAGTACCACCTGTCCCGGTTGCAGCTGATCAACTGGGGCGTGTTCGACGGGTATCACTCGATCCCGTTCAGTCCCAACGGTTCTCTGATCACCGGGTCGTCGGGTAGCGGCAAGTCGTCGTTGCTCGACGCCATCTCGCTGGCGTTCCTGCCGGATCATCGGCGCAACTTCAACGCTTCGGGCGATGCGACGGCGGCCGGTTCCTCCAGCGGCAAGCGCACGGTCGGCAAGTACGTGCGCGGGGCGTGGGGTGAGCGGCGCGACGGCACCAACGCCCACCGCGAGATCATGTACCTCCGTGGCACCGGCCCGGCGTGGGCGGCCATCGCGGTCACCTACACCTCCAGCTCTGGCCAAGCCATCACCGGCCTGGTGCTGAAATGGCTTGCCGCGGGCAAGATGACCGACGCGCACAGCTCGTACTTCATCTACGACGGCGACGCCGACATCGTCGAGGCCTGCAACGAGTGGGCCGCCAACAACTACAACTCGGCCAAATTCCGCGACCGCGGCTGGCGTGGCGGCCCCGGCGAGGGCAAGTACCTCTCGACGCTGTACTCGCTCATCGGGATCCGCGGCTCCGACGCCGCGCAGCAGCTCCTCGGAAAGGCCAAGTCGCTCAAGAGCGTCGGCGGTCTCGCGCAGTTCGTGCGGGAGTTCATGCTCGACGCCCCGACCAGCATCGTCGGGATCGCCGATGCGCTCGACCAGATCGATCCGCTCGTCGAAGCCCGCGAACTGCTCGACGTCGCGCGCCGCAAGCGCACCATCCTCGGCAACATCGAGGAGGTGCACGAGCGGTACGCGGGGGAGGCGGCCACCTTCTCCGTCCTCGACACCATCGACAACACCACCATCCGCGGCTACGTCAACAACCTGCGGATCCACAACGCGCAGCCCGAGGTCGCCGACCTCGACGACCAGATCACCCGCCTCGACGGTGATCTCGCCGCACTGACCACCCAGCACGACCAGCTCCGCCAGGACCACAGCCTGCTGCTGTCCCGGATCGCCACTTCCACCGGTGATCTCGCCCCATTGCGCGAACAGCTCGGCGGCGCACAGAAACTCAGCACCGAGGTCACCGCCCGACGCAACGCGTACGAAGACAAGGTCTCCGCGCTCGGTTTCACCCCGCCCACCCGGGCCGAGGGGTTCTGGCTGCTGCGCGAGGAACTCACCGAGGAGGCCGCCAAGATCGACGGCCAGCTCGACGCCGGTCGCGCCCACTACGCCGAGGCGCTGGCCAGCGAGGTCGCCGCGCGGACCCGTCGCGACGCTGCGATGGAGGAGCTCGGCCGCGTCGAGAACGCCGGCTCCGCGCTCCCGCGCACCGAGCACGAGATGCGCCGCGCCATCGCCCACGGACTGCAGATCGACGAGTCCGAGCTCAAGTACGTTGCCGAACTCGTCGAACTCGACCCCGACGAAGAGCGCTGGCGCCTGGCCGTAGAGAAGGTGCTGCGCAACGTCGGTCTGCGCCTGCTGGTGCCCGACAAGCACTTCCGCGCCGCCCTGCGGTTCGTGAACTCGCACGACATGCGCGGCCGAATCCAGCTGCACCAGGCCGACTCTCGCCCGATGCCCGTTCTGGAGCCGGGGACCCTGGCCTCGAAGCTGCGTCCCGTCGACGCCTCGCACCCGTGTGCCGCCGAGGCGATGACGGTGCTGTCGAAGCTGGGCAACCACATGTGCGTAGACAGTCCCGGCGAGTTCTCCCAGCACGCCAAGGCCGTCACCGACCAGGGCCTGCGCAAGGATTCAGCGAAGCTCGCGGTGAAGGACGACCGCCAGCAGCTCCGCCGGTCGCAGTACATCTTCGTCGGCGACGTCGCGTCGAAGATCGCCGCCCTGCGCGACGAACTCGAGTACGAGGAGCGGGCGTTCGAGGATGCCCGTCAGGACTGCGCCGAGCTCGACCGTGAGCGCAGCGCCAAGGAACGACGCCGCGACGCGTATCGCCGTGTGTGCGAGCAGTTCACGCAGTGGAACGAGATCGACGTCGACTCTGTGGATGACCGGGTCGACCAGCTCACCGACCAGTACGACCTGCTGATCGAAGAGAACCCCGACGTCGAAGCCCTGCAGCGCAAGGCGGAGGACTTGTGGGAGCAGGTGCGCAACGCGATTTCGCAGGCCGCGCTGGTCAAAGACAAGATCGCCCGCCAGGACTCCCGGCGCACCCAGCTCCTGGACCTCATCGACCGATTGAAGCCTGAAGACGTTCCCGCCCAGGCGGAGAAGACACTCGACGGCTTCCGCGAGGACCTCTCGGCGACTCTCGACGTGCTCAACCCGGAGCCGTACCGCCAGGAGATCGTCAAGGCCGCGAGCCGTGAGCGCGACCGTATGCGGTCAGATGCTCGACGCTCCCGCGACGAGCTCGCCCGCATCCTCGACACCTACGACGAGGAATTCCCGGACGCCATCCCGAATGACAGCGACGACTTCGACGAGCGTCTGCATGACTACGTCGCCGTCTGCCGCCGCATCGACGAGCGTGAGCTGCCGGCCGCCTACGAGCGGATGCGCCGCCTCATCACCGAGCAGGCGCCGGGCGCGATCCTGGGCCTGCACATGGCCGCCGACGCCGAGGAACGTCGCATCGTCGAGCAGATCGAGCGCGTCAACACCGGTCTCGGAGCGGTCGCGTTCAACCGCGGCACCCGCCTACGGCTGCGTCCCGGTCGCAAGAAGCTCGCCGCGGTCGAGGAGCTGACCGAGAAGGCCCGCCAGATCTCCAACCGCGCGACCGCCGTCAGCTTCGGCGACGAGCAGGCCATCCTCGAGCAGTACTCCGACATCCTGCTGCTGCGCGAACGCCTCGCCGGCAACACCCCGGAGGACCGCCAGTGGACGCGCGACGCCCTCGACGTGCGCAATCGCTTCGACTTCTACTGCGAGGAGCACGACGCCGAGTCGGGGGAGACCATCCGTACCTACTCCAACGCGGGCGACAACTCCGGCGGCGAGCAGGAGAAACTGATGGCCTTCTGTCTCGCGGGTGCGTTGAGCTTCAACCTGGCCAGCCCCCACGGCAACGACAACCGGCCAATCTTCGCCCAACTGATGCTCGACGAGGCGTTCTCCAAGTCCGACCCGCAGTTCGCCCAGCAAGCGCTCTCGGCGTTCCGCAAGTTCGGGTTCCAGCTGATCATCGTCGCCACGGTCCAGAACACCAGCACGATTCAGCCGTATGTCGACAACGTCGTGATGGTGTCGAAGACGGAGGCAGGCCCTGAGTTGCGGCCAATTGCAACTGCTACTTCGACGGGGATCAAGGCGTTCTCGGAGCTCCGGCGGTCGGGGAGTCAGTTGGTAGTCTGACGAACAGAAGTTCTTTGTCACCCCGAACTAGAAGAATTAGTGTTCTCACAAATCAAATACGAGAGCTAAGGTATTCCGGCGTCAGTATCTGCATTGAAACAGTTCAGCGATCAGCTTGAAAGAAGGGATTACGCCGAATGAAAGAAGAAGTTGCACTCGCGATTGCAAAAGGAATTCGCGCACGTCGTCAACTGCTCCACGGACTGACGTATGCGCAGCAAGTTCTGCTCTTGGAAGAGATGTTCGTCGACTTCTTCGGCGATCTCCATGTCACTCTCCAGAAATGGGCGGCCTTAACCGGCCAGTCTGCGCAAGTTGATACTGGTTATATCGCGCAGTTTATCGCCTCGATCGTCTTGAGGGAGCCTGGTCAAGGATTCCGAGGGAAGGGCGACGACTTAGCTGATGGCAGTGAAGTCAAATCTGCCGCGAGCATTTCTGGTGTCGACCGACCGCGTTGGAATCACAACATGAACTCTCCGAGCCAAGACTCAGCTAGACTCAAAGTTGGAAAATCTCTCGCAATCGACGAGTATCTAGAATCACCCTATCTCTTTTATCTTCTGGTTGATAGATCTGCGACGGACCCAAATTCACCGAGAGCAATTCGGATCCGTTCGTGGCTCGTAGACTCGCGAAACGACACTGCTTGGCGAGACCTCTTCATGAGGTATCAGGAGCAGAAATCGGGGAGTCAATATAATTTGCAGCTGCATCCCCCGGTTGGTTACGACGACAATATCATCGTAAATACACTCGGTAACCTCGATATGTCCGAAGTTCTTCTCTTTGATGCTCGAATCAGGCGCTCCGATAGAGGTTTACTTGACGTGAGCTGGCCGGTTGAGTTGCCAGAGACGGTGGTCCCGGTGCGGGGTAAGACGCGCGCGTTGCCGTATGGAGGCCGCAGTGCGAGGCCTAGTCGTCTAACCGGGGCCGCAGACCTTGTGGCGGACATAGCCGTCGTTGACCGGCTTTTCCCAGGTGTACTGGCAGAAGAGCAGGAGTCCGTCATTGAGTCTAGCTCGGCTAGTGAAGCGAAAGCTACAGATCTGGAACCTAAGACTGATGTAGAGAGGGGCTAAGTTTGTAGATGGCGCTTTCATTGGGCACGGAAAATCGTGAACTGACGACTATGGAATCGCGTAGTCAGATCGACTCCTTTTGGATTTCAGCCGCTGCAGATTCGCCTTATCTAATCCAATCGTCTGGTCAGTCGTCGGACGTCTGAATGGCGCTCGGCAATCCGTAAGTCGAGTACAGAACCCGACGGCCGCTCTCGACCTGGTCAATCGCGTTAGATACCGTTTCGCTCAGCGCGTCCAGCTCGCCACTGGAAAGTGCAGGTACATAGAGATTTAATACGTCTGACGGGTTGATCCTGCGGCGTGAGCTAGAAGTCCCTCTTCCGAGTGGCCGCAGCTGTGCCTGGACGTCAGGCTGATAGAGCAATCCCAAAACTGCGTACGGGTCGATATTCGGAACAAAGACGCCGAACTCGCTCGAACAGACAACACGATCGTATTCATCCGGAACGACGGTAGCGCGCAGTTTGGAAGGGTTTAAGAGCGATACCAAGACTTCGCCCTTATTGGCAATCTGCCCAGGGGTCGTCGGCGTATACCTATCGGCATCGTGCCAACTCGCTACACCCAGTGCGTCGACGTGTAAGACGGATAGAAATGGTCGCGGCAGGTCGGACTTCTTCTGGAGTTGACGTCGTCGGGTAGTTAAGAATTCGCCGAGCTTGATCGCGCCAGAAGCGTTCAATCGCTCGCGCGCTGCGAGAGCGCCGGGATCGATTCTGCTTGGGTCTAAACTGACGATCGCTTCGGTTGCGACAGACGCTACCAATGGCTTGTCGCTTACCACGAAAAATGGCGCACTCAGTGGGTTAAGTGTCGTCGCGCGACCCACAGCCTCAACAACGGCGGGAAGGTCCGACCCGCTTGGGTCGGCAGCAGCCTTGCCGGCCTGCCGTAGAAAGCCGACATGTTCGACCCTCGCAAGAATCGTCCTCTTCGAACGCACATGATCGGTGCGCTTGATGAAAACTGCGCTAGTTTTTGCGACTGTTCCGCTGAGGGCGAAAGAGGATGTCGGCAGGCTAATATTTGCAACTACGGTAGCATCCGAGGACGAGTTTAAAAACTCGTCAAAATGACGTCCATCAACAATCCCGTCTGGTAGCACTATACCGAGGATTCCGCCAGGCCGGAGCAATTCAAATGCGCGTATAGTGCATGCGAGTGCCGGGTCTATCGCCTTCGCGCGCGAAAGGGACGGTATCCGATTACGGGTACGCTCGATGCCTTCAGCATCAGAATACTTGCCACCGCCGAATGGTGGGTTAGTGAGTATGAGTTGGAGGGTTCCTTCAAGCCGGTCGAGGTCGCTCTCGGTTACGGAGTCCGCCACTGGAAAGACAAGCGGAGATGTCGCGCCGTACAAGAACAGGTTTAGCGCCGCCTTAGCTGCCGAGCCGGGAGACTGATCAGCGCCGAGAAGCCCGCCATTTAGAAGTTTGTCCAGGGTGGCAGAGCCCAGGCGAGACTCTAATGCCTCGAATGCTGCAACCAAGAATCGACCGGTGCCGCAGTAGGGGTCGGCAACAACGGGCGCCGTAATGTCCCATCCGTCGACTGGATTACAGAAGCTTAGCGCGACCTCCGCCATTGAGCGCGCGATGCTACTCGGCGTGAGGTATGTTCCCAATCCTCCCGCGTGGTCGTATCGTCCCGAGAGAAATGCGTCGAACGCGGTCCCGAGCGGGTCTGCGACACTTCGAGACTGATCGGAAACGACATCTTCGACAAGGTTGATCGCTGCGCGAACTACTGTTTCATCAGACATACGAAATGGTTCGTCGACCGGCCATAACGATCTCGGTCTTCCGTCAAGATCCTGGGCGGCCAGTGTTTGATCTTTATTGGCAAAGACAAACGCTTGCTTGACGAGGTCAACAAAGTCGTCGTCCGGGGCAGAGTGGTGGCGGGAAAATATCTTTGATAGAGAATTTTCGTTAAGTGACGCGCCATCGGAAATCCGACTTGTCCACATACGCATATATACGAGTTTGGCGACTTCTTCGATGGCCGCATTCGTTGGGCGGACTCCACCCCTGGCGTAGATGAGCTGATGTAACTCATCGAACTGTCTCGCGAGGCGAAGCTCGCTCTGACCGAGTTCGCCAACGGTTCCGAGGAGGGGGACGTCGAGCATTGCTCCGTGCGACGGTTCTGTCATGTAGAGTCTTCCCCTTCACCGCTGTTATGGCCGGCATCCAGCCGCTCAACCACAGTACCCGGTCCGCTCGCCCAGCCCACTGCCAGATGCGCCTGGTGCGTACTCGCGCCGAGCGAACGTACGGAGCGAGCGTCGCGACTAGGCGAGCCGGTACAAGAAGACCGCGGGCGCACCCGGAAAGCCTGTCGGTATCGCCGGCCTGGCAATGCCGAAACGTGCGACTTCATAGCGCTAGCTGTAGCTCCCGGGGAGGTTGTGAACGGCGTGGCGGGATGACATGTAGATGACTTCCGAGTGAAGTGCGGACGGCATAGAGGTAAGCACCGCTCAACTCAAAGGTCGTAGTGTCCCACCGTAACGCCCCACTGGCCGACCTTGATCGCCTACGTCTTGCCCAGGTGTCGTCGACGACGGCTGGTCGATTCACCGTGCCGAACGATGCGACTTGCAACGGTACGCGCTGCTTGTCTGTGAGTGGACCAGCGGGGACCACGACGTCGGCCGAATCGTCGAACGTGACCAGCCCGAACACATCGCTCGGGTCGAGCTGGGCGACCACGCGCGCAAGCGCTTTCCGTGCGCTGGCCGGTGGGGCGCCGGACGTCGACCCGCTCCAGTCGAGCACGACCCGGAACGCTGTCGGTGTCCGGTCCGTGACGGGACCGGCCGGTGCCTGCAGTTCGAGCAGCACGGTCACCTCATCGGCGGCTTCGTGGGCGACGACCCCGACATTGGGCGCAGCAGAGAGTTTCAGCCGTCTTCCTTCCTCCCCGCCTCGATCGTGTTGTTACCGAAGCGGAGGCGACGACGCTGCTCGTGGTGCGAGAGAGCGACGGCGGTAAGGCGATTGACGACGAACGCAGACCTGGACTGAAACCCGTCATAACCCACAGATGGTCGCATCGACCACTGTCAATTCGGTCGGCCTTGCAGCTGCGGGATGACGCCGCGCTGTTCTGGCGTCCGCGGGGCCAATGTGCCCGAACTCTCGGTAGCGTCCGGATCCTCGGGGCGAGCGCTGCCTTCCGCAGACCAGCCCGGTCGGTGTCCGCGAATCCGCGTGAGGTTGGTGCGATCGGACATACGCTGCCCCTGACGCCCGAGCGGACCGCGGGCGGGGCCTGTGCAGCTGAGAACGGATGACGATGACGACTGATTCGGAGCATGATCACGTCGCAGCGATCGAGCGACTCAAGTACCGCTATTGGCGAGCGTCGGATGCCAAAGACGTGGACGCGTTTCGCAATTGCTTCGTCCGCACCGGAGCACGGATCGACAACGGGCCGATGGGCACCTTCGACGATGCCGACGCCCTGACGGACATCTTCCGGCGGGTCGCACTGCACAAGGTCGACGGCCGGTTCGCCATCCTCGACATGCACCACGGCATGCATCCCGACATCACCCTCACCAGCGAGACGACTGCGACGGGGCGGTGGTCGTTGCGCTTCCGACAGGTGAACCTGCTCGACCGGACCGAGACGGTCATGCTGGGGGAGTACGACGACGAGTACGTCGTCGAAGACGGCGAGTGGAAGATCGCCGCGTCGAAGCTGAGTGAACGCTGGCGGATGCGGCAGCCGCTGTCGCCTGACGTCGAGATCACTGAGGGGACGTTCGGGACCGCCGACGGCTGATTCGGGGTGTCGCTCATAGCTCTTCACGGTTGGCATTCCAGATGCCAAGCAGGTGACCTCTATGCGGGCCGCAAGACCGCCACGAGGAACTCCGACTTGTCGCTGAACGGGCGGACGTCCCAGGACTCTAGGAGCAGGTCCTGAGCGAAGCCGGCGGTGGCTGCGTTCTCGAGGAACTCGTCGAACGCGTAGTCCCGGCCGGCGCCGAACCCGATCACCGCGCGGCCGTCGTCGCGCAGATGTGCGCGCAACCGCTCGAGGACGGTGACACGGGTGCTCGGCGCGAGGAACGCCATCACGTTGCCGGCCGAGACGATCAGGTCGAACGGTTCGTCGATGCCGCGGGCGGGGAGATCGAGCTCGGCGAGATCGTTCACTAGCCAGCGCGGGCCCGGGTGGTCTTCTTCGGCGGCCCGGATGAGGACCGGGTCGACGTCGACGCCGACGACGTCGTGTCCGACCTCGGCGAGGTACCCGCCCACGCGCCCCGGGCCACACCCGGCGTCGAGGATGCGGGACCCGCGCGACGCCATCGTGTCGATGAGCCGAGCCTCGCCGACCAGATCGTTACCCTCGCGCGCCAGGGTGCGGAAGCGTTCGACGTACCAGCTGGAGTGGTTGGGATCGGCGGCGGACTTCTGCATCCAGATGCTTTGTTCGACCATGCCCGCATTCTGCCAAACGCGCCGGAATCATCGACCGTGCCGAAACGCAGCGGGGCGTTGGCCGACTGTCAGGTCGCTTCTGGCGGAAGTGGGGCGCTGAACGCGGAAGCCACAGGAGACTCAGTACGGCGACTTCGATGACCAACAGCAGGACGTCGAGCGTGCTGGTCACTGACCTGTCATAGGTTGCTACGGACGTGATCCCGGAGACGATGCCTACCGCGCCGATGACGGTGGCCGCCACGCGCGCCCAGCGGAAACCGCGTAGGTTGACGTACGCGAGCAACAGCCAGAGCCCGGCAAGAGCGAGGCAGGACGCGACGATCAAACCGGTCGCGACGTTGGTCCCGGTCTCGCTCGCGACACCTAGTGCGTCAGAGCTCCGATAAGTCGATCCGTCACTGAGGAGAACGGACTGCCGCAGACGTGCTTCTTCCCTGACTGCCTCGACCAACGAGAGCGCGTGGAACATGCCGATGAGCTGGATGCTCGCTCCGGTAATCATCAGTCCGGTGGCCAGCCACACCGTGGACGGTGTGGACGCGGAGCGTGTTCGCAACACTCGTTGCGCACCATGCGTGTCAGTCGTCATGCGATGACAATAGGGCGGTTCGACGGCAGCGAGAGATTCTGCTGCACAGCGCATTGGCCCATGCTGGTCGAAACCGTGTGGGCGTCCCGAAGCTACGACTGCAGCCGGTGGCCGAACGTCACCGCAGTCCTCATCCGTTCCAGGTAGGTGCTCAGGCCAGCATGAGTCTCGTCGATACGTCGGCTATCGCGGCTTCGAACCGCTCGCGCCCGCCCGCGGTGTTCAAGCCGCGCATCGAACAGTGCGGAATCTTGCCTGCCGGCACGTAGATGCCGGCGCGCGTGATGGATGCACGACGCCAACCATCGCGAGCAGAACCACCGAGAAGCAGGACGATCTCGAGATTCGGGAGCCGACTTATTACTTCCCGGGTCCAACGGGCCCCGCGTGCCCGCTCCGCCGGGGTCGATCCACCGTTCTTCAAACCGGCAACCGGGAATGGCACCACATTCCAGTGGACGACATCGCCCCAGCCGACTCCGTGGCGCGCATACGCCTCTCGGCAGTTCCGCGCGGTCCGGTCGTTGTTGTCCAGACGCAAAAGGCCCGAGCCGCTATCTGATTCGGCCTTGGTCGACGGGTTGTCCAGGAGCACGAGCATCCGGGCGTTCACGCCGCCGGAGTCGGGGTCGACGTAGGGCACCTCACCTCGACGTAGGCCTTCGGTGTCGGTACCCGATCGGCGAGTTCGTTGAGTGGCGCTACGTGGGGTTCCCGAATCCGCGCCATCTTCGCCGCGACCACATTGGGGTCCGCGTTGCGTCCGTTCACCGGCCCCATCGTTGACCCCTACGAGGCGATCGCAGGAAAGACGATCACCGAACCGTCCTTCTCCTGAACCATGTCGATGGTGACCTCCGACTGCCGTCCGGCAATCTGCACCGTCTGCCCGAGATCGCGCAGTCGACGCGTTGTGTTCAGCAGTTTGTCCACCTCGCCGGAGGAGAACATGATGTCGCGGATGCCGTGAGACCGGTCAAGTTGCAGCGCTGACAGGCGAAGCAAGACGCCGTCAAGGCGGCGATCGATTGCTTCGATATCTTGTTGCTCCTTATGCAGCACCGCAGCGAAGCGTTCGAACGGATTCCCTTCCGACAACTGCGCGTGCTCCACCGCTTGGAGAACGATGACTCGCCGCTTCATCGCGATAGCAAGCTGGGCAAGCTCGACGTGGACGTAGAACTCGCTGTCTGCTGCCTCGACACCCGGGATCGCCTTCGCAAGGTGGTTCAGTTCGACCTTGTCACTGTCAAACGTCTGCAGGGCCTTCTCCCACTTGGCGATTCGGGATGCGGCTTTCGACACGGCGTTTTCGATCGCGAACACCGCGGAGTCCAGTCCCAGGGTCACTCCGATGCGCCCTTCGTCGAGCACGATCGAGGTCGCCTTCTGGATTGCACCCCGGCAGGCCTCCAACGCGTGCCGCTCGGACTCTAGATTGTCGGCGACAAGCTTCTCGAGTAGTTCAGTGATCCGTTCGAGGGTCTTTTGGCGCTGCTGGTCGGCGTATGCGCTCACGCCCACAGCTACAGCCATCAAGACCAGGGGAGCGGCGACGGTCAGCGCACCGACGCCGGCGGCGGCAACTCCCGCCGTCGTCGCCGAGCCTGTCGCGGCACCCGCCGCGGCGGCCTTTCCCGCAGTGACAGGTACGAAGGATGCTTGCGCGGCGATCTTGGACCCATTCGTGAGCGCGCTGTGCACGCCGCCCGCGACGGTCGACGACGCCATCGGCTTGACCATGCCGCCAGCTACCTGTGCCGCAACCTTGGTCGGCAGGACCATGCGGTACAGCGTTTCACCGCCGTCCGTAACGACCTTGGGCGTACTCTTCACCAGCTGAGACAACTGCTGCGCCAAAGGACTCACGCCGTGCAGGTGGATACCCTTCGACCGATCGAGTGACTCGGGCGCCGCATGAGCCTCCAGCGTCGTCAGGGGCGTCTCGCTGAACTCAGCGAGCGCACGGCGAAGGCCCGCGAGCCGATCAGGAGTCAGCGCTGTGTCGCTCAGGACTGCGGGGATATCCGCCTCATCTGTGGCCAGCGTCCACACCGGTACCTGGACGAGTTCGTTGGACATCGGACCTCCATCTGCGTGGGAACGAACCGAATGTATCGGACATGGCCGACACCGTCGCGGTTGGTCCGAACGGACTACAACGCCTCGCGTGTTGGATGGACACCCGTCACCAGGTCGCGGAAGCAGTAGGCCCGCAGACGAATCGAGTTCTGTGCCGAACTTGTGGTTCGAATCCTCGGTTTGCCTCCCGTCGGTTGGCCAACCGCTACAGTGACCGAGTTGTCCGGATGCGCCTTGCGCCCTTGGCCCGTCCGCTGGCCGAGGATCCGCCTGCCGGATGCACCAGTCGAGCTGTCGAATGCGGGGTTGCTGTGTCATCTGTAGGGCGAGGTTGGACGCTTGTCGACGTCGAGACGTCCGGATTGAGTTCGCGTCAGCACCGTGTACTCAGTTTGGCCGCGATCGCGTTGGACGCAAACGGACACGTTGTCGGCGAGTACTCGTCGTTGTTCAACCCCGGGTGCGATCCGGGTCCCGTTCACATCCATCGCCTTACGCGCGAGCGTCTCAACGGTTCGCCGACCTTTGACTCTGCAGTGGAGCACCTACGTGAACTGCTCGAAGGTCGGACGCTGGTTGCGCACAACGCGGTCTTCGACCACGGCTTCCTCGTCGAGGAGGCGCGACGAGCAGGGGTTACTCTCCCGATCACTCATCGTTTGTGCACCATCACCTTGACGCGGCGGCTCCAATTGGACGTCCCCAACGCCAAACTCTCGACACTTGCTCAACACTGGTCGGTCCCACAACGAGCCGCCCACGACGCCGGCGATGACGTGCGAACCTTGCTGGAGGTGTTTCGACGGAGTACCGGTCTTGCAAGCACTTTGGGAATGCCACTGCCCGTCGTCGCGTGCGGTGCTGCGACTCGCGCGTATCCAGACAAGGTCACCAGAGTGCCTTGCCCGTGGACCGACCCCGGCCGTTATGACTCGGCTGTGGGACTGATCCAGGGCACCAAAGTCGTGATCACAGGACCGACGCATGCGCCTCGCCTCGAGCTGGCTCGTCGTCTGGCCGATGCAGGATTGGACGTGATGAACGCGGTGAGCGGCAAGACGGGGTTGCTAGTCGCCAATCCCGGGGCACCGGACAGCCGCAAGTTGCAGCGCGCCCAAGAACTGGGAATCCCATTGGTTGATGAAGCGACTGCGCTCTCGTTGTCCGAGCGCGTCGTGCCCGGCACACTGAAATCGGTTCCGGTGATAGAGGTCATTCCTTCGCCGCCCCGGACTCGCGGGACACCCCCGCGACGGGCGTCGAGTTCACTGCCGTGGTCCGGTCGACGGGTTCTCGTGCTGGGAGGACACCACAGCGACGCGACGGCGGTGCGGGCACGCCTTGTCCAGCTTGGTGCTGTGCCCGCCATCAACTTGACGGCTGCAGTCACGCACGTTCTTGTTTTGACTGGGGGAGAAGCCGACGGTCGCTTCTCGAAAGCGCGGGATCGGGGTCTCCCGGTCCTTGAGGCCCATCATGTCTCGAGTGTCGCTGTTACCAGCGACCCAGCAATAGCTGAACCGCAGGGCGTCGATGACGGCTGCCCGGAAGCGAGTTCCGCGCCGACTTCGTTGTCCGCTGGCGCCGTCGTCGACATTCCGCAGGGGTTGGATGGATTCACAGTCAACGTCGCGTGGACGTCTACGCACGGCAACTCGTCCCGCGGCCCCGAAGTCGACGTCGTCGCATTCGAGTTGGCGGGTGACGGGAGAGTCCCGTCAGACGATGAGTTCGTCTTCTACAACCAACCGGCCAGTCCAGATGGTGTCGCACGACTGTCGATCGACGGTGACCGCGAGCAAGGCCTGAGCATCGACCTCGCCGCGGCTTCAGACGAGATCGAGAAGATCACGATCGGAGCCGCAATCGACGGTGACGCAACCTTCGGGGATGTCGGCGCTATTTCTGTAACGGTTGACGCGGCCGAATTCACCTTCGCAACAGCAGTTTTAGACGCCGCGACGACTGAACGGTCAATGATCATCGCGGAGATCTATCGACGTCACGGCCTCTGGCGCCTTCGCGCAGTCGGCCAGGGCTACGACGACGGCCTCGCCGAGTTCGCAGTTCGGCATGGGGTGGAGGTCGAGGAGGATTGACAGACTCGATCCCGTACAGGTCGAGAAGGACGTTCGAGCGCCGATCCCCACGCCTCGCTGGCGCAGTGGAAGGAAGCGGTGATGCCCGCCGACCCAAAGCGATGATCGTGCGCGCGGCGCTCGAAGGCTCCCTTCAAGCATCCCGGCTTACCGTTGCCCGTTAGGGCGAATGACTCGGTGTGCCGAGGGTTAAACCGGTATCTCGGAAATAGTCGCGCGCAGGAAGTCCGTGGCTTCACGGCATACCGCTTCAGTTGCGGGACGGCGGAATCCCAATCTCGTCACCGAGGTAATGACTACGGCAGTACCGGACTGGACGTAGACGGTACATTCTCCCGCCATCATCGATTCGACGAGGACACGCCGCCCTTCGACCTCGATGTCGGGAAACCACGTGGTCCCCGCCCGATTCAGAGTTTTGTGCCCAGTGAGACCCTCGTTTGGACGCAAGATATTCGCGACAAATTGCGCAATCGACGAACGTCCATCCTCAATTAAAGTCCAATCACATCCCCGAACAGTCTGAAAGTCAGAAGCCGCGGCATCGCGCACTGACGATGGGTCCAATCCGAACTGCCGGACCACATCTACGGAGACTTCAGTGCACGGTTCGTAGGGGGAACCGTTGTTGTTGATGTTCCACCGATTTCTGAATTCAGTGACGAAGGGGAGGTTACGTCCCGATCCGTCGGTTTGTCGGATGCTCGGGGCCGAAGAAGAAGTAGCAGTCGGTCCCGGAGTCCCCGCTACCGGACCACCGTTCACCGTCGTACAGCTTGTGCATGCGAGCACCAGTGCGATCGCACTCGCCGATGCCCATTTTCTGCGCGCTCTGAAACTAGACATCAAAAACCTGCGGCACCCTCGGTGTCTGCGGATTCGATCTCTGACGCAGCCAACCTGCATTGCGAGGCCAGACGGTTGGCCCTATCCGACCGAGACGAGATCTCGTCCGATAGCGAGGATATCGCGCGACGCAACCCCTCGTAGACTCCGAGCCCTTCCACGCAGTCGCCGAAGTAGTTTCCCTTCACCGCCCTGTTTAAGGTCAGTAGTGCAGTATCTAGCTCTGCCACAGCATCAGCCGCAACTGCCGCCCGTCGCTCCCACTGCGCTCTTTCCGAACGTAGGCGCGTGAGCTCACCGTGTGGGCTAACTGGCATTGGGGGAGCGTCGAATGTCGGCACTGTGCCGTCTGAGAACGGTGATGTCACGAAGCCCCCCTTACGTCCAGGCGCCCACCTGCGCCCGACCCCGCGCAACAGATTAGCTCGCCTGGCGAATTTCGCCAGCCTATCGGACATGTTGTGGACGAGGGCACACGAGCGATCGGATCGAAACACAGCTGGTAGTTCCAATACCCGCGGAGTACGCATTCGGAGAACGGACAGTGGAGTCCGGTCCCCACGCTCACAGGACCGTGGTCCCACGCCGACCGCGGGGCCTCGGCACTGGGATCTTCGATGGTCGTACGGTCAGTTCCCCGCAGACCCTGTGGACACCACCGCGAGAACCCCACCTTCATGATCTAGCATCAACCGGCACACGGTGATGACTGCGGGGGAGTCCGGTGATGACGACATATGTCGATGAGGTGCGGGCGTATTTGTCCGGTTTCGGCGATCCACCTCGGCTCTACGATGCCCTCCGCGATGCCACCCTCGCTGTCCCTCTCGACCTCCACGGACGCCTGTTCACGCTGGTGGAGGCCGGTATCCCCTGGATGCTGGCGTTCACGACGCCGGAACGCCTGCGTGACTTCGCCGAACTCACCGACCGGGACCTGGACGAGATCCGCTACCTCGACGTCCCCGGTCATGCGCTGATCGACCGAGTCCTGGACCAAGCCCCGGAACCCACCGGCCTCGTCGTCGATCCCGCGACACCGTCGACGATGACGTTCCCGCCATCCCGCGAGCTGACACCGCACTGCTACTACGACGACGAGGGCGAGGTAGTCCGATGACCGAAAACTTGCACGTGGAGCCCTCGGCCCTCGACAAGGCCAGTACCGGCATCAACGGCGTGATCGACGGACTCGCCGACACCGGCGTCGGATCGGACTACAGCGCGGCGCTCGGTCGCGGATACGGGGACCTCGACCTCGACGGCCGAACTATCGGACATGCCGACCCGAAGAGCGGACTCGAGGAGTACTGCGACCGCTGGGAGTGGGGTGTTCGCGCTTTGGTCACCGGAGCGGCTGAGCTGTCGAGAGGACTCGGACTCGGGGCCAGCCACTACGAGCGCGAAGAGAAATGGGCGGGCGACCAACTCAAGAACTTCACGATGGACCTGATCGGCGACCCGAGCCTTACCCCGGACGAGATCAAAGGAATGTCGTGGGGCGATCTGTGGGAGCACAACAAGAACGCCATCACCGACCCGCAGTGGTCGCTGACGCCAGAAGAGACGAGGGAGCACCAACAGTTTGCCAAGCAGCTCGTAGGAACGCTGGTTGAGGACCTCGAGACCATCGCAGGTCATTCGGTCGACCCGTCGTCTCGCTTCACCGACGCGATGGACGGCTTCGAGCGCGACGGTTTCACCGCCGACTCGACGGACTCCGGCCCCAAGGGCAGACCACCGGCGCCGGAGTCCAACTGAATGGGTCTCTTCGACCCGCTCGAAGGCGGCAAGGAGTTCCTCGGGGGTCTGGTCGACGACGCGACTGAGCTCCTCGGCGGCGGTTTGCGCGCCGTCGGCCTCGACAGCATCGCCACCAACGTCGAGGACTTTGGTGACGACGTCGCCAACTCGCTGGGTGCCATTCCCGACGAGAAGAATCTTGACGAGACCAAAGACCCCAAGGAGCTGATTCTTGGTGATCCGGCCGCGATCACCTCGCTCGCTGAGAAGTTCACGGGTTTTGCCGGGAACTTCATCACCGCTGGCGAGGGCTTGCGCGCCCTTTCGGTGGGGGACTGGTCGGGTGATGGTGCAACAGAGTTCGGCGCCGCAATCGGGCGCCAGGTTCCACCATGGTTCGCAGCAGGTGATGCCGCCTCCAAAGCTGCTGCAGCACTCACTGGTTGGGCTGGCGTCGTCACCTTCGCTCAACAGAAAGCGGCCGAGGCCGTGCGCATCTGGGAAGAGGGCGAGCGCAAACGGGACGAGTGGGTGGCCAAGGCCAACATCTACAACGACGAACTCGACGACTACAAACACGATCGACGCGACACCCCGCCTACTCATCCGGGACCCGACCCCTGGCCCGGATACAAAGCCGAGGCCGAGCGAGTCCTCAAAGTCGGCCGCGACCATCGCAACTCGTCGGCCCCGGGCGTAAAGGCCGAACTGAGCGACGCCGCGAACATGGCACCGCCGATGCCGTCCGCGTTCGACCAGGCGCGCATGACCGCCAGCGATGTCGGGATCGCCGCGCTCACCGGGTTCAACCACTTCGAGGCAGGTCTCATCGGGTCGGTCACCGAGGTCGTGAAGGGGATCACCATGCTGAGCCCCCAGAACCCGTACAACATCGCCAATCCGCATGAGTATGCGCGCAGAAGTGCGGAAATGGTGGCGGGGATTGTTCACCAAGTAGCCCATCCCGACGAGTTCGTCCGGAACTTCGCAGGATCCGGATGGTCGACGGATCCGTCCCAAGCGTTGGGCAACGTCATCGGCAATACGGTGATGATGATCGCGCCGGGGCCAAAGGGCGGCAACCTGCTGACTGGGTTCACGAAAGTTAGCCGCAACGCACCGACCCCGTCACCGACTCCACACATCAACCCGACACCACGTCACCCAGACGCCCCGCCCGCGTCACCACACCCGACGCCCGCGCCACACGGATCGTCGCCACACACGCCTGGCGCCAGCCCCAGTGCCGACCTGCCTGGACGACAAGGTCCCGACCTCGCTGTCGACCACAACGCGCCTCCCGTCCCCAGAGCCGACGGTCCCGCACCGGACGCTCCAGTTGTCGAGTCACCGGCGCCCGCCGGCTCACCGAATCCGGGCCCCACCCCCGACGCCGGCGCACCATCTCCCAGCGCCGTCGACACTCCGCCCAGCGGGCGAGCGCCCGAACCGCCCGCGCCGCGCCCTGACGCGGCGTCGCCGGATCAGCCCGTCGCCGGCGGACCAGTCGACGGCCCCGGCCAGCACACACCCAGTCCCGAGACCCCGGCTCCCGCTCCGAAACCTGAGCCCGCTCCCTCGCCCGTTTCCGACGGGCCGGGATCTCCCACGCCGGGACCCGCGGACAATCCATCTGGACCACGAAACCTGGGTGACGACGACCCGCCCGGACCTAACCGCGGCGACACCACCACTCCCGCAGCCGCACCCGGTGGCGACCACTCACCCGGCCAGACCACTCCCGGGCACAACGCCGTCGACCGCGACGGCGCACCGAACCCGACGCACAATGAACCGTCGGCGCCCAAGCCCGACGAGTCCGTCGTCGACCGGACCCCAACCCGGCACGACGAGCCGATCGGCGGGCACCCACCCAAAGCCGACGAACCAGCAAGTCCCACAACACCTCACACGCGACCCGACTCAGACGCGTCTGGTCCACGCCCCACGCCGGCCCCGATCCATCCCGACGCGCCGACAAGTCGACCCGACGTCGTCGAGACCCCGACGCGCACGCCCGAACACGCTGACGCCCCTGCAGCCGGACCCGTAGCACCGGTCGCCGGGCACCCTCCGGTGTCGACGCCACACGCCACACCCGATCCCGCGCAATCGAAACCCGCTCCGACGCCGGCTGGTCCCGGCGCCCCGGCGCGTGCGGATGCTCCTACGACACCTCCGCGCGCACCCGATCAGACCCCGGACCGCACGCCGCCTGCGCGCACCACACCGGAATCGATTGCACCGCGCGACCTGGACCGCGGCCGTCCGGTTCCGTCGAACACCCATCACGTGCCCGAACCCGCCGTGCGGAACACGCCGGACACCACACCCAACCCGCCGCGCACCGGACTCGACGACCGTCCGATCCCGCCGACAGTGATTCCCGACCGCCCGTTCACACCAGAACGCCCGTCACCGGCCGGCCCACGTCCGGCAAGCCCCGATGCACCGTCGTCGCCGCGCGACCCCGCCCCAGGTAATCGACCCGACGGCGACAACCCGGACATCGATAACTCCGCCCCGGACAACGACACCGGCGAACCGATCGACCCCGCTCACCCCGAACGCACCGACTCGGGCTCGAGGGAACGTGCCGACACCAGCGAGGGCAACGAGTCGCCTGAGCAGTGCCGCAGCAACGGCGAGCCGGTCAACGTCGCAACCGGCGAGTACTTCCTTCCGCTGACCGACGTCGACCTGCCCGGCGTTCTGCCGCTGCGGCTCACACATCGGCATCGCTCGCGCTACCGGTGGGGTCGATGGCTCGGACCGACGACCCCGTCCACCTTCGACGCCCGCGCCATCGTCTCCGACGACGTGGTGACCGTCGTTGACGCCGACGGCACGATGACCAATTTTCCGAAGCCGCAGGCTGACTCTGTGTCGCGAAGCGTGAACGACACCGACTGGGAACTGCGATCAACGGCGACGGACGGGTACCAGCTGACCCATGTCCGCACGCTTGTCAGCTGGTTCTTCATACCGATCCCGGAACTGGACGGCGTCGACGTCGCGGCCGGGAGCATCGCAGTCTCCGCGATGACCGACCGTCATCACAACCGCATCCGCTTCGTGTTCGACGAGAACGGAAGACCCTCGGCGGTCGAGCATTCCGCCGGCTACCGCGTCGATGTGCAGTGCGACGGTGCTCGGATCCTGGGGTACCGCCTGGTAGCCGGGGTGGACGGCGTTCCGGCCGACCAGCAGTTGTGTACGTTCACCTACCACCGCGGCCATCTCGCGGCGTCGGCTAACGCCGTCGGTGCGACAACGCGTTTCGGCTACGACGAGGCCGGGCGAATGACTTGGTGGCGCGACTCGATCGGGATGGAGTACTGGAACCGGTACGACGACCTGGGTCGTGTGACCATCCAGTCCGGCATGAACGGAGTGTGGTCCGGGCGGTTCGACTACAGGCTGCGGACGGCGGGCCCCGGGTCGATGACGACCTACACCGACGCCGTCGGCGCGACGACGCTGTACGGCATCGATGCAGACAATCGGGTGCGGCAGGAGATCGACGCGCTGGGTCGGATCGCCAGGACCGACTACAACGACAGTCGACAACCTATGGTGCTCACCGGTGCAGATGGACTCTCGACACGACTGCACTACAACGTTTTCGGTGATGTCGAGCGGATCGTCGGACCCGACGGCGCTGCGACGGAAGTGAGTTACGCGGGTCCGGGACGGCCGGATCGGATCGTCGAACCGGGTCCGGTCACCACGCGTATCGCGTACACCGACAGTGGAAGTCCGCTGACGGTGACCGACAATGCCGGCGCGGTCACGTCGTACGCCTACGACGAACACGGTGCGCTGACGTCGCTCACGGATCCCGACGGCGTGATGGTTCGCTACCGCAACAACGCGGCCGGACTCCCCACCGAGATCGTCGACATGCTCGGCAACACGACGCGGATCAGATACGACGCGTTCGGGCGGCCGGTCGAGGTCGTCGACGCCGAGGGCGCCAGAACCACCGTCGGGTACGACGCGATGGGGAATCGGACCAGTCACGTCGCTCCCGATGGTGGACAGTCGCGGTGGGAGTACGACGGCGAGGGCAACTGCGTCGCCTTCGTCGATCCCGTCGGCGCGACCACGCGTTGGGAGTACGGCCACTACGACCTGCCGGTCGCGCGGATCGATGCGGACGGGTCGCGAACCGCGTTCACCTACGACACCGCACGACGGCTCGTCGCGGTCACCAACCCCGACGGTCTGGTGTGGAGCTACTCGTACAACCCGGACGGCTCGCTGCAGTCCGAGATCGACTTCAACAACGCGACAACGACTTACACTTTCGACGCGGGCGGACGGCTCGCTACGCGGACGAACGCGGCCGGGCAGACTGTAGCGTTCGAGTACGACGCAGCCGGTCGTGTTGTCGCTGAACGCAGTTCGGACCCGCTCAACCCCGACTTCGACGGGGAGGTCACCGAGTACAGCTACGACCTCGCCGGGCGGCCGGAGAGTGTCGTCGGCGCGTTCGGACGGTGGCACTCGACGTACACGGCGGCGGGAATGCCGCTATTGACCGGTGTGAACGACGGATCTGCCGACTGGGTCATCGAGTCTGGTTGGACGGGCGCGGGCCGTTCGGCATCGGTGACGACGCCGACCGCAGTGCACACGCGCTACGGGTATGACCCGCGCGGGGTGCTCGACTTCATTTCGACGGCGGGTCGTACCTGTGACATCACCACCGACGCGTCCGGTCGCGAGCAGCGTCGACGCTTCGAGGGCACAGCCATCGATTCGTCGTGGGATCCGGTCGGTCGGCTGGTGGGACGGTCGGTTGCGGCGGTCTCGGCGAACCCGGCGACGCTGAACCTCGGTTCGAGCGGGCCGTCCGGCGGGGGACCGGAACGCACCGTCGCACGAGCCGAGTACACCTACCGCGCCGACGGCATCCTCTCCGCTTCGACGACGACGCTCGCTGATCGTGGCCGGACCGACTACCAGGTCGACGTTCTCGGGCGGATCACCGCTGCGGTCAGTCCGAGTGGCACTGAGCAACTGACCTACGACGCGACCGGCAACATCACCGACTACGGGATCTCGGGTTCGCGTTCAGAGACCAGGCCTCCCGGTGCGCAAGACTCCGGCCAACCCCCGCCACCTGGCCAGCCAGGCGCAAGCCGACCCCCGCTCCCTGACGTGCGAGGCGCTAGTCAATCTCCGTCCCCGGAGGTGCGAGGCGCCGGCCAGCCTCCGTTCCCTGAGGTGCGAGGCGCTAGCCGAGCCTCGAAGGGTCCCCGCTGGCGATACTCCGGCACCCTGCTCGTTGATGACGGCCGGACGTCGTACCGGTACGACCCCGCGGGCCGCCTCACCACGATGAGTCGCAGGCGATTGTCGCGCAAACCTGATGTGTGGCATTACGTCTGGGACGCGCACAATCGGCTACGCAGCGTGACCACTCCCGACGGCACGACTTGGACGTACACCTATGACCACTTGGGACGTCGACTGAGCAAGACCAACACGGCAACCGGGGCAGTCACTCGGTTCCACTGGCACGGCGAGCAGCTGGTTGAGCAGACAGAGTCAGTGCCGGATGCATCGGACGCCGGAACCAACGCGGGCCTCACGGCGACTACCTGGACGTTCGCGCCCTACGCGTACACACCTCTGGCGCAGACACGCAGTACAGAAACGATAATGGCGTCGGACAGTGCTGACGAAAGGAACAGCGCACCCGACGCGGACGTGAGCCTCAACCTCGGGTCACCTACGTTCGCGCCGTCCAGGCCGGTCGAGTGGACCCAAACTGAAGTCGATCGAGAGTTCTTCGCGATCATCACTGATCAGGTCGCGACACCAACAACACTCGTCGACCCGCACACCGGCGAAGTCGCCGGGCATGCGGCAAGAACGTTATACGGCGAGGGCACGTGGGTGGGCTCGTCGACGCCGTGGGCGTTTCCCGGTCAGTACGCGGACTCCGAGAGCGGGCTGTACTACAACCGTTACCGGTACTACCAACCGGGGACCGGAAGGTATCTGAGTCCAGACCCGCTGGGGCTGGCGCCCGCGCCGAACCCGCACACCTATCCCGCCGACCCGACCGCCACTATCGACCCACTCGGCCTCACCCCGTGCTCTGGCGATGAAACGGTCAAGAGATACGGTCCTCACGTAGATGGGCCCCTGGAAAAGTGGTTGGCCGAAACATTCCGAGGTGGCAGCTATACAGAAAGAGTGTCGACGAGTCCGATGACGTTGTACAGGACGTACACAGAAGGCGGACGTCCTCTTGGTCAGTTCTGGACTCGGACTGAACCGAGCGGACCTTTGCAGGCTCGTATCGATAGCGCACTGAACCCGGAGTGGA
Organism: Gordonia sp. NPDC127522; assembly: GCF_042672305.1. Classification (NCBI taxonomy): domain Bacteria; kingdom Bacillati; phylum Actinomycetota; class Actinomycetes; order Mycobacteriales; family Gordoniaceae; genus Gordonia; species Gordonia sp. NPDC127522. The sequence continues at coordinate 126,801 of NZ_JBHXVK010000009.1, read as the reverse complement.
TGAATCAAGCCACAGCTGTGACCAGGATTGAAGTTCCGGCTGGCACGAAGTACTTCGAGGGAGCTGTCGCGCCTCAGGAAATCTATTCAGGTGGCGTGCTTCTCGGCGGTGGAAATCAGATAGTCTTCACGCCGGGCATGATGATTCCCAATTCTTGGATTCGTTAGACCGATCTCATAGTCAGAGAGGTGCAGTCTTGGGCAAGAATCAATGTCAGCTAGCAATCGACGCACTGACTCAGTTCTTCAACACGTACTCGACGTCAACGCCGATTTACATGGAACTGTCAGACGTCCCACGAGGAAGGGCGCTCGACTCGTACATAGAACTTGTTTCAGTCGACACGCTCCCTGAGAACCGTATCCACGCGGATCTCGGGTATGGCTGGAAGTTTACGGTCAAGCCCACCGAGACGACCCTGGACAGCGATCTGTTCACCCTCACCATTGAGGGAGAGGAACTGGACTTCGAGACGACGAGCGTTCTCCGACGGTATCACCAAGGGTGGGTGCGCTTTTTTGTCATTCCCAATACCGACTTCTCCAACAAAGCGAAGGCGATCAATGGTGCGAAACTGCGAGAAGTCGCTCGTAGAATCAATGCGTCGAATTGATAACATTCGCGAACTAAGATCAACGAGTCACGCCGTTGACCCCAAGCGTGGACTCCGTTGAGGTTCCTAGGATTGAGGCAAATCACTGCAGTGGCGACTCTTGCAATATGCCTCATCGGAATCACCGGCGGATGCGAAGGTTCGATCCGCGCCGAGAAGCCGTCTTTAGAGATGCCCGTCGACGTGGCCTGGAGAACGGTCAACCAGAACCTCAACGAACTTGTGCCTGTATGGCAGGTCGCACTTCCTTTTCCCGAGCAGCCGATGACGCATCCGGAAAAGCATCACGGATGCAGCACCGGGAAGAATTCGCTCGCCGACGGGCCGCCGTGGAGTGTTCGGTCGGAGACTAACGTCGATTACAACGAACCGACGACACGCTCACAGGTCGATCGCGGCTTCTCCGTACTTGAGTCGCGCGGGTACAAGCCTGTTGAGATTGCGCAAAAGGACTCGGCGGACGAACGGAAGGTCACGAACGACGAGGGATTCTCCGTCGTCCTCACTCGTTCAATCGTTTCGTATGGTCCGCCGTGGACAGTAACGTCCCTGTCGCCTTGCATCACGTTTCCCGGCGACGAACAATATTCTCAGTCCAGCTGACGTCCAGGCACACGGAACCGGCGACGCTCAGATCCCCGCTTGGCCTCTCGTCGCGGGACCGACGTCATAGAACGAGAGCGACCATCCGTCACGGATGAACGCCACGCTTGTTGAGCCAGGCCTGGGGGTTGATCTTGGTGCCGTTGGCATCCCAGACCTCATAGTGCAGGTGGGGACCGGTGGATTGACCGCGGTTGCCGACGGTCGCGATCTTCTGACCGGCGCGCACATGCTGGCCGGGGTGGACGAAGCTTTCGTTGACATGTCCGAAGACGCCGACGGTGCCGTCGTCCTGCTTCACGCGGACCCACTGGCCGAAGCCCGAAGCCGGACCGGACTCGAGGACGACGCCGTCGGTCACGGCGTAGATGGGCGTTCCGATCTTGTTCGCGATGTCGACTCCGTTGTGGTGGGTGCCCCAGCGCGGGCCGTAGCCCGAGGTCACGGTGCCGCTGACCGGCTTCACTGCCTTCTTGATACCAGGGAGGTCGGAGCTGCCCGGGCCGAACACTGACGGCGGCAGGACGTCGCGAGCGAGGTCGTCGAGCTCAGGCGGCAGGACCACGCCGGCCGGCAGCTTCACGTTCTCGGGGAGCGCGATCTTCGGCGCAGGCGGGGGAGCGGGCTGCGCCGCTGCCTGCGCGGCGGCGCCGGCACTCAGGCCGACCGCGCCGACGAACGCGGCGAACGCGCCCGTTCGCAGGGCCGTGCGGGCGGTGGAGTGCGACGTGGCACGATGGCGGCCAGGGCGACGCGTGCGCGACGTCGAGTCGAGCAGGGCGCGGGTGGCGGGGCGCGTCGAAGAGTTGGCGTTCAGTCGGTGAAGAGGCAAAGCGTTGTCCATCTCAGATTGGGTAACAGTTCGGTATCGGCAAGGACACGGCGAAGTTACCTTCCCCGACATAAGCAGACACTGAGAGTCAGCCCGAAGCGCCAACGAAGCCGCAGGTGAGACCCCAAACGAGATCCCGGTCACACAGGGCGGCGAAACGGCGTGGCACCGTGGAATCCATGCCCGAGCCCGAACGCACGCCCGACGGCCACCACATCATCGTGAACGGCCGCAAGTGGCGGGCAACGGATCCGCTGATCCCCGACGAACGGCGGTCCGAATTGCAGTCGATCCTCATGGCGTGGCGTCGGGACGTGAAGCGAACCAAGGGCGCACCCGAGTCTCGCCAGGGCGTCCAGGCGGCGAAGGTCGCGCTGGGAGAGCGCGGGACCCCGTGGTGGGAGCAGACCGAGGACGAGCGCCGGGAGCGGTGGGAGGCCGACGTGGCGCGGCCCGACGACTGACCAGCCCTACCGCGGCAGCAGCGACTCCGCGGCGTACCGGCCGGCGCGTTCGAAGCTCTCGCTCACCTCGAAGCCGGGGTCGATCTGCCAGTACCGCATGCTCGACACGTAGATCGCCGCGACCATCTGGGCGAGGAACTCCGGCGGATGATCGGTTCGCACATCCTGCTGTTCGACGCCGCGCTCGATGAGCCGCAGCACCTCCGACGTGAACACGTGGCTGCGTTCACCGAGCGTCCCCGACATCGACGAAATCCGTTCGATCTCGCTCGTCACCGTCCGCATGTAGTCCGGGTCGGCGACCGACGACCGTGCGAAATCGACGAACACACCCACCACGCGCTCGTACGTACTCAGCGGCTTGTCGAGCATCGCGTCGACGACGTGCGAGAACGTCCCCATCAGCTGGGCGTACAGATCGGTGAGCAGGTCGTCCTTGCTCGGGAAGTAGTTGAAGAACGTCGCCCGCGACACCTCGGCGCGCTCGGCGATCGACTCGACGGTCGCGGCGCTCCCCTCGGAGGCGAGCAGTTCACGCGCAGCGATCAGCAGGCGTTCGCGCGTCTGCTTCTTGTTGCGTTCCCGCCGGCCCATGGCCGGAGCTTCGGTCACAGTGGTGCCTTCCGTGTGCGCGGGGCGACCCCGACCGACCAATTCTTGCATTCCGCCCCCAAAGGTTGGATGGGCGTCTAACTTTTTGCTCTGAGTCCAGTGTGAGGTCGTCGATCCATGAGACGACCTCACGCGAGTCGACCGCGGGGGATCTTCCGGCGCCGGACCGACGACTTGTGCTGCCATGCGCATCGGTCGTCAACCGAGCCGAGACTCATTGCAGGACAGAATACTTCGAATCCAACCGACGACCGCGACCTGCAGGTTACAGTCGCCACCGAGTCAGCAAATCCGACATTTCGTCCGTCTCCGCAGCGGGGCGGCGACTTGTCGAATCACGATCGAAGGGGATCGCATGAAATCACCCAGTGCACTCAGGCGTGTGCTTCGGACCGCGACGGTGATCGGTTGTTCCGGGGTGCTCGCGCTCGGAGCGCTGACGGCCTGCGCCGACGACAGCTCGGAGAGCTCGACCGCCGGCGAGACCAGCCAGCTCCCCAGCAATCCGGCCACCGGCGACCCGGTCAAGGTCGGGCTGATCGTGCCCGAGGGCGGTGCGGTGACGACGCCGATGGTGCGCGAGGGCAGCGAAGCCGCCGTCGAATACCTGAACAACAACGGTGGCGGCATCGGCGGTCATCAGATCGAGCTAGTGGTGTGCAAGCAGCAAGAAGAGCCCGCCTCGGCCACTAAGTGCGCGAATCAGATGGTGGAGCAGCAGGTTTCGGTCGTCGTCTCGCCGCTGGGCGCGCAGGGTGCGGTCATGCTGCCGATCATCGCCGGTGCCAAGATCCCGTTCGTCGCACAGGCTCCGGTGTCACAGGCCGAGATGGCCACTCCCGGCTCGTTCATGCTCTCCGGCGGCATCGTCGCCGTTCTCGCCGGACAAGCTGCGACCGCCGCCAAGGACGGACTCAAGAAAGTCACCCTGATCATCGGCGACTCCGGTGACGCAGCCGCATCCGTGAAAGCCCTGGGCGATCCGATGTTCCAACGTGCCGGCGTCGCACTCAACGTCGTCACCGTGCCGGTCGGCGCGGCGGACCTGACACCGCAGATCACCGCCGGCCTCGCCGACAACCCGGATGCGGTCAGCATCCTCGGCGACACCCGCCAGTGCATCTCGGTCCTCAAGACGCTGCAGACCGTCGCCCCCGACGCCTCGAAGTACCTCATCGCCAGCTGCCTCGACAAGCCCGTCCTCGACGCCGTCGGCAACGAAGCGGTCTCCGGCGCCAAGGCGTTCACCACGGTCAACCTCAGCTCCGACGACCCGAGCGTCACCCAATATCGCAGCGTCATGGCGCAATACGCGCCCGACACCGACCCGGCCGGCCTCGCCTACATCGGCTACCAGGTCGTGACCGCACTCGGCGAGCTGAACGGTCTCGAGGGCACCGTCGACGCCCAGACGTTCACCACCGCGCTGTCACAGGCGAAGAACGTCCCGCTCCCGGCCGCACCCGGCATCACCTTCACCTGCGACGGCCAGGCGTTCCCGCCGCTGACGTCGCTGTGCAGCAAGGCGATCCTGGTCAGCGACGTGACCGCCGACGCCAAGCTCGAGAACACCGTCGTCACCAACAACTAGTTCCGCTCCAAATCGGGGGTCGCGTCCGCGCGGCCCCCGATCCCCGCACTTCCCAGTGGGAGTCCCATGACCGACCATCTCGCCTTCCTGGTCCTCGGCCTCGGCAACGGCGCCGTCTTCGCCGCCCTCGGCCTGGCGCTGGTGATGACGTTCAAGAGTTCCGGCGTAGTCAACTTCGCCACCGGCGCCGTGGCGCTGTACGCCGCCTACACGTACGCCTTTCTGCGCCAAGGAGAACTCCTCAACCCCATCCCCGGCTTCCCGGCGACGATCTCGCTCGGGTCCGAACTGGGAGTCGCTGCAGCGCTACTCATTTCCGTGGCCGTCGCCGCGATCCTCGGCGTCATCCTGTACCTACTGGTGTTCCGCCCGATGCGGGCCGCCCCGGCGCTGGCCAAGGCGGTCGCTGCGATCGGTCTGATGCTCGTCATCCAGGCGCTCATCGCGCTGCGGGTCGGCGAGAACGCACCCAGCGTCGGACCCATCTTCAACGTCGACACGTTCACGATCGGATCCAGCGCAGTTCCGACGGACCGTCTGATGCTGGCCGTGGTCATCGTCGGACTCGCGATCTGCGCGGGACTCGTGTTGCGCTACACCCGCTTCGGCGTGGCGACCGAGGCGGCCGCGGAATCCGAGAAGGGTGCACTCGTCACCGGCCTCTCACCGGACCGGATCGCGGTCGCCAACTGGGCGTTGTCGTCGGCAACTGCCGGACTCGGCGGCGTGCTCATCGCCCCGATCGTTCCACTCAATCCCGTGGCCTACACGATGTTCATCGTGCCGGCCCTCGCGGCGGCGCTGGTCGGCAATTTCACCGCGATATCGATCACGGTCGGTGCCGGGCTTGTCATCGGCATGCTGCAGTCCGAGGCCACCAAACTCCAGACCACCTGGGACTGGATGCCCGACGCCGGTGTCGCCGAGGCGGTCCCGCTGATCCTCATCATCGGCTTCCTCCTCATCCGCGGGCGTCCATTGCCGGGCCGTGGCGCGGTCACCCGCAACGACCTTGGCCGGTCACCGCGTCCGAACCGTCTGGTGTTCCCGGGGATCGTCGGTGTCGTCGTCGCGGTCCTGGCACTCGTCACCACCTCCGGCAGTCTCCGGCTCGCCGTGATCGCCACGATGATCTACGCCATCATCGCGCTGTCCCAGGTCGTCGTCACCGGGTACGCGGGCCAGGTGTCGCTCGCGCAACTGACGCTCGCCGGCGTCGGCGCCTACGCGCTCAGCCGACTCACCGACGACCTCAACATCCCGTTCCCGCTCGCCCCGCTGCTCGCAGCCTGCGCGGCGATGGTCATGGGCGTGATCGTCGGCCTGCCCGCTCTTCGGGTGCGCGGATTACCGCTCATGGTCGCGACGCTCGCTCTCGCCGTGTTCTGCGAGGCGTTCTGGTTCCGCAACCCGTCGCTCAACGGCGGATTGCAGGGTGCGCCTGTCGAATCCCCGTCACTGTTCGGCATCGACCTGGGCATCGGTGCGGGGGAGGGGTATCCGCGCATCGCGTTCGGGGTCCTGTGCCTCGTGGTGCTGGCCCTGATGGCGTACGGGGTGGCGGTTCTGCGTCGTAGTGGGCTCGGCGCGTCGATGCTGGCCGTACGCGCCAACGAACGTTCCGCAGCCGCGGCCGGGATCAACGTCGGCGCAACCAAACTCATCGCCTTTGCGATCGCGTCGTTCCTGGCCGGACTGGGCGGATCGCTGCTGGCGTACCAGCAGACTCTCGCCACCGCCGGTAGTTACGCAGTCTTCGCCGGCATCGGGCTGTTCGCGGTCTTCTACATCGCGGGCGTCACATCGATCTCCGGAGCCCTCCTAGCCGGAATCATCGCCCCCGGCGGGGTGATGTACTTCGCCGCCGACAAGTACGCGTCGTTCGGCGACTACTACATGCTGGTCAGCGGAGTCCTGCTGGTGCTCACCGTCGTCACGAGTCCCGACGGCGTGATCGGGTATCTGCACAAGATCCCGATGCCGGCTCGACGTCGTGCACCACAATCGGCCCACGACGACGCTCAGGCCGCGCCGACTCCGCCGGTCACACCGCCCAGTGGCAAGGTTCTGCTCTCGGCTCACGACATCACGGTGCGCTACGGGGCGGTGACCGCGGTCGACCGAGTCAGCTTCGACCTCCGTTCCGGCGAGATCGTCGGCCTCATCGGACCAAACGGCGCAGGCAAGACGACGCTCATCGACGCCATCAGCGGGTTCGCGACCGCGTCCGGAACAGTGACTCTCGGCGGCACGACCCTCAACGGCCTTGCACCGCATCGGCGCAGCAGGGAAGGACTCGGCCGAACGTTCCAGGACATCGAGCTCTACGGCGAGTTGTCGGTCGCCGAGAACCTGGCGATCGCCGCGCGCCGTGCGCCGGGGGATACCGCCGAGAACGTCCGCAACGTCCTGCGGATGCTGGAGATCAGCCACCTCAGTGACGTTGTGGCAGCTGATCTCTCGCAGGGTCAGCGTCAGCTCGTCGCGGTGGCACGCGTACTCGGCGGCCAGCCCGAAGTCGCGCTGCTCGACGAGCCGGCCGCCGGACTCGACAGCACCGAGAGTCGATGGCTGGGCGACAGGTTGCGCGCCGCACGGGCACACGGCGTCTCCATGGTCCTCGTCGACCACGACATGGATCTCGTACTGAGCCTGTGCGACCGGGTCATCGTCCTTGACCTCGGAGCCGTCATCGCCGGAGGCACCCCGGACGAGATTCGACGCTCACCGGCAGTCGTCAACGCCTACCTCGGCACGCCGTCGTCGGCGGCCGCGGGGTCCGAGGATTCTTCGCCACCGGACATCGCAGCCTCCGAGCCACATTCGACGACCAAGGAGATGACCCCGTGACAGTCCTCGAATGCCGCGGCCTCGACGCCGGGTACTCACGCGGCAAAGCCTGCGTCCACGGTCTCGACCTCTCCGTGGAGGCAGGGGAGATCGTCGCCTTGCTCGGACCGAATGGAGCCGGAAAGACGACGCTGCTCACCACCCTTGCCGGTCTGCTTCCGCGCCTCGATGGCGAGGTCAGCGTCGGCGGTCACGCGGTCCGGGCGGGGGATGCGCGCGCGGCCGTGCGTGCCGGACTCGTCCTGGTTCCGGACGACCGGTCGCTGTTCAAGCAACTCACGACCCGACAGAACCTCCAGCTGGCCATTCGCCGACGCGGGGCGGCTCGGAACAACGCTGTCGACCGGGTGCTCGACCACTTCCCGGCCCTGCGCGCACGGCTCAAGGTCGCCGCGGGCGAGCTGTCCGGGGGAGAGCAGCAGATGCTGGCGATCGGGCGTGCGCTGTTGCAGCAGCCGAAAGTGCTGCTGATCGACGAACTGAGCATGGGACTCGCACCCATCGTCGTCGAGTCGATCCTGCCCGTCCTGCGGGATGTCGCCGATACCGAGGGCACCGCGGTGGTTCTCGTCGAGCAGCATGTTCGCCTGGCGCTCGGCATCGCGGATCGGGCGGTGGTGCTGGTCCACGGCGAAATCGCTCTGACGGACTCCGCGGCGTCGCTTGCCGGTGACATCGGGAGGATCGAGGAGGCGTACCTCGGGAGTGCGCGGGGCTAGGGGCGTTGCTCATTCCGCGCATCCCACCCACTGCGCTCTGAGGCACATCCCCTTACTCCCTGAGGTGCCCACCTTTTTGCTCCCTGAGGTGCGAGGAGCGCAAGCGACGAGCCTCGAAGGGTCTGGTGAGCGGCCTACAGGGGGCTGACCCTTGGTGGCTCGCTTCGATCGCAGCTCAGGGAGCAAGGGTGCGCCACAGGGAGTAGACGGAGCGCGCCGCACGAAGCAGCGGGCGCGACGCCCACCATTGACATGCAAGTAGCGACTTGCCTATTGTCAGGTGTGGCCGACGTGTTCCATGCACTCGATGACTCGACGAGGCGCGCAATCCTCGACGAGCTGGTCGAACGGGACGGCCAGACGTTGTTCGAGATCTGCGGTCGCCTCACGTCTCGGCGTGGGCTCAACCTGAGCCGGCAGGCGATTTCGCAGCATCTGGGCGTGCTGGAAACGGCCGGGCTCGTCCACACCGAGAAACGCGGACGCTCCAAATACCACTACTTCGACCCCGCACCGCTCGGCGAGATCTCCGAGCGGTGGCCCGCCCCTCGAAAGGACCTGCCGTGAGAATGACACTGATGTCCGTCTTCGTCGACGACCAGCGCAAGGCACACGAGTTCTACACCGAGATACTCGGATTCACGACTCGCCATGACATTCCGATGGGGGAGAACACGTGGTGGTTGACGGTGGTCTCCCCTCACGATCCCAAGGGAATGGAACTCCTTCTCGAACCGTCTGGCCACCCCGCAGTCAAGCCCTACCGGGACGCGCTCATCGAAGACGGAATCCCGTTGGCGCAGTTCGCCGTCGACGATGTTCAGGCCGAGTACGAGCGGCTACGCGGCCTCGGCGTGGAGTTCACCCAAGAACCGACCGATATCGGACCTGCGGTCGTCGCGGTCTTCGACGACACGTGCGGCAACCTCATCCAGATCGCTGCAACAAAAGACGTTGCCCCGCAGTGACTATTGCTGTGGAAGCAGCGACCCTGACGCGGGGGATGCCGGTTGCCGGGTAGTCACCGGCGCCTCGAGCGGAGGAATCTCGATCGCGCGGACCGACAAGTCCTCGATCAGCTTCTCCCACTCGCCGATGTTTGTCGCCCTCTTCTTGCGTGACCCGATGTCGTCAGTCCACCGAGTGAGCGCGGGCGCGGCTATGTACAGCGGCCTTGCTGGATCATTCTTGTTCGCCTCGAGCAATCGCGACTGACCCTTGTGGCGCACGGTTTCTCCGCGCATCCGCAGCGGGCCGAACGCGAGCTTGAAGATGTTGACGATGCGGTACGCGGCGTTCATCGACTTGTTGGTCGTGTACTTCTCATTCGACGGGTCGATGGGGAAGCTGATGGGCGTGAATCGCTTGTAGCAGAACTGCAGGCCGGCAAGTTCCGCCTCGCGCACCATCCAGGACAGACTCAGTTCCGATGGTTCGGTGACCGCCAGACCACCGCCGATGTCGGAGTGGACCCCCTCGAACCACACCTGTTTGACGTCGATCTCGCCCTCATCTGCCTCGTCGACTTCCCAGACGCAGGGATCGAATGTCAGCCGACGTTCGTCGATGGCGAGCGCCTGTCTGGCCACTGCGACGTTCTTGCCGAGCTTCACGTCGTGGAACTTGTGCTTGACGCGGGTGATGCCGGGAACGCCGAGGGCACCAACGGTGTCGAAGACGCCGATGAACTTGACCGGCACCGGGGCGCCTGGGGTCTTCGCCGGACGATCCTCCCGCTTCATCCGGTAGTACCGCAGGACTGTTTCGAACAGGTTCTCGGTCGGGTGCTGCGCGAGTTCGAGCGGGGTGACAAGGCCGATGTGCCAGATCATGCCCCCGAGACTCCGTGCAGTGTATGCGCCGCGACTGAACCCGAAGACGAAGATCTCATCGCCGGGCTCGTAGTTCAGGGCGAGGAATCGGTAGGCATCGATCAGGTTGGCATCGAGGCCGCGACCGAACGCCCCGCCGATGACGCGGTCGGACCAGCCCGACCCGGTTCCCACACCGTTGACGTAATGGACCAACTGCACGGCGCCGTCGTCGGCATCGGTGGTGACGGCTCGGGCGATCTTCTCGACATTCGAAATTCGTGGGTCCTTCGACGACTTCCACGTGCCGTCGCAACAGACCACCAGACGTTTCTTCATTTTTCCGACCCTCCACAGGCTCGCACGCGGCCCACCCGCAGTAAACGGTAATAGCTCCGACGGTTCGATGCGATAGGCGTCGGTCGTACGGTTTACTGCGGTCATGAGGTTCATCGACATCGCGGCCCGGCGAATCACGGTCATCTGTACCGCCGTACTCGGGGCCCTGCTGCTATCCGGACTCGGCGGCGTACCGGCGAATGCCGCGCCGCCCACCGCCGGCCTCGATCCAGCGCTGGCGGTGGCCTACCAGCAGGCGTCGAACAGCGCACGCGCACAGGGGGTCTCGCTGTGGATCACGTCCGGTAAGCGGACAGACGCGGAGCAGCGTCAGATGTGGCGCGATGCGATCACGACCTATGGCAGCCCGGAAGCTGCTCGACGGTGGGTGCTGCCGGCGGAGGAGTCGCCACATGTCAGCGGCCACGCCATCGACGTCGGCCCCCGGGAAGGCGCCGCTTGGCTCGAACGAACCGGCTACCGCTGGGGTCTGTGCCGAACCTTCGCCAACGAGTGGTGGCACTTCGAGCTAGCGACCGTACCCGGTCTTCCGTGCCCTGCGATGTGGCCCGATGCCGCGGCCCGCGCTGACCGGCTTCGTTAGTGGTGGCCTTTCGTGACGACCCTTCGTGACGGCCCTCCGCAAGCTCCGGGCCTCCTCAGGGAGCGAGGGGACACGGCCCTCCGCAAGCTCCGGGCCTCCTCAATATCTGCGGCCTGGCGGCCATCGTGACCAATAAAACAGTCGTGAACGTCCCAAAGGAATGCTCCCTGAGGTGCGAGCGAAGCGAGCCACGAAGGGTGTGGCAACTTGTCTCGCCGGGCCCTTCGTGGCTCGTCGCTTGCGCTCCTCGCACCTCAGGGAGCAGGGGTTATGCGCTCCTTCTGATTAGGGGCAGCGGTAATCGAAGAACGATGTGCCGAATGTGTCGAATGGCGTCCGGCACGCTCGTCATCACTGCACACGGACCGACGAGCGGCCCGCTGAACGAGAGGCCTGATCATGCATTACTCGCTGCTGCTGCACTACCCGGAGATGGACGCGTCGACCCTCGGTGAGGAAGCCATCGCTCAGGGCCAGGCCGCCTTCGCGGCCTACACCGCGGCCCTCCAAGACGCCGGCGTGCTCGTGAGTGCCGAAGTCCTACAGCACTCGGACGTCACGACGACGCTGCGCAAGGTCGACGGCCGGCTCGTCGTTCAGGACGGCCCCTTTGCCGACACCAAGGAACAGCTCGGCGGAACCGTCGTCATCGATGTCGACGATCTCGACGCCGCCATCGAGTGGGCGCGTCAGGCACCGCCGATCGAGTGGGGTGTCGTGGAGATCAGGCCCGGCGCGACCTACACCGTTGATGGTGCGTGGACCCCCAACGCATGACCCGACGAGAAGCGCACACCGCCGCCGAACATGCTGCCCGCGAGTCCTATTCGCGGCTGGTGGCGCTTCTCGCCGCCGCGTCGGGGGATCTCGCGCTCGCGGAGGATGCACTGGCCACCGCCTTCGAACGTGCGCTCACCTCGTGGCCGTCAGATGGGGTGCCCGCGAACCCGGAAGGCTGGCTGCTCACCGTCGCACGCAACCAGCAGCGCGACGTCTGGAAGTCGGCGGCGCACCGTACGTCGACGGTCCTCGACGACGCCCTTTCGCCCGGAGTCGCTGCTGTGATGCCCTTCGACGACGTGGACCCCGACGCGATTCCCGACAAGCGGCTCGAGTTGCTGTTCACCTGCGCCCATCCGGCCATCGACGCAGCCGCCCACACGCCGCTCATGCTGCAGTCGGTACTCGGCTTCGAGGCCGCCGACATCGCCACCGCCTTCACGGTCGCCCCGGCAACGATGTCGCAGCGCCTCGTGCGAGCCAAGCGCAGGATTCGCCACGCCCGTATACCGTTCGTCGTTCCCGATCGCGCGGCGATGCCGGAGCGACTCCCCGCTGTGCTGGAAGCGGTCTATGGGTGTTTCGCGATCGCATGGAACGACGCCGACGGGACCGATCCCGACACCGTCGAATCGATGGCGGGGGAGTCGCTGCACCTGGCCGTCACGCTCGCCGCGCTGCTCGACGATCTCGAGGCGTGGGGTCTCGCTGCACTGATCGCGCTGTCGTTGTCGCGGGCGCCGGCACGGACCGGCCCGTTCATCCCGCTCGAGGAGCAGGATCCGGCCACCTGGGATGTCGCGCTCATCCGGGACGGGGAAGCGATGCTTCGACGCGCATCGGTGTTCGGCCGGCCGCACGGTCGGTTCCAGCTCGAGGCCGCGATGCAGTCCGTCCATGCCGACCGCGCACGCACCGGTGTCGTCGACTGGGCTGCGTTACAGTCGCTGTCGTCCGCGCTCATGGCCGTGGCGCCGACGCTTGGTGCGCAAATCGCCCACGCTGCGATCGTCGGGCGGGCGAGTTCTTCCGCAGATGGACTATCCCTGCTTGACGAGTTGGGCGGTGACGCCGCGGGTTTCGGCCCGTTCCACGCGGCGAAGGCAGATCTGCTGGTTCGGGCCGGGCACTCCGACGCGGCGCGTGAGCACTTCGAGCGGGCCGCCGAGCTCACCGGCGACGAGCGAGCGCGAAAGTATCTGCGACGACGTGCGCGCGAGGTTGAGTAGGCATCGTCGCGAGCCCGACGAAAAACGACGCACGGTCGAGGGTGGCGTCGGCCTGGTGTCACCAAACGGCGGGAATGCCTGATTCTGGCAACACCGACGACCTAATGTGTGACTCGGGACACAACAGTGCCGGACCCTCACCGAGGGCTTCACAACGGGTCGAGCCTCGCTCGACGAATGGAGGCAGTCATGACTGCAAGTGCCGAGGCCACGGTCGATCTGACCACCGAGCCGTACCGCTCGCGCCGCAATCACTGGAACAACCAGGTCCGCCGGCACGCCATGATGACCCCGGACAACACGGCGATCACCTACCTCGACAAGAACACGACCTGGAAGGAACTCGACGACCGGTCGCGCGCCTTCGGAGCCGCGCTCCATCGGCGGGGTGTCCAGTTCGGTGATCGGGTCCTGATGGCCCTGCTCAACCGCACCGAGTACATCGAGGCGATTCTCGGCGCCACTCTCATCGGCGCCATCCCGGTACCGGTGAACATCCGCATGAGCCCCGCCGAGGTTGCCTACCTCGTCACCGACAGCGGGGCGAAGGTCGTCGTCACCGAGACCCTCCTCGCGCCGATCGCGGACGCGGTCGCGGGGTCGACCGGTCAGATCGAGACCATCATCGTCGTCGACGGCAGCGACAACGCCGACCATCTCGATTTCGAGACCCTACTGGCCGAGGGCGCGTCGGACCTGCCGGAGGTCGACGTGCCCGAGGACACCGTCGCCGCCATCATGTACACCTCGGGCACCACCGGAAAACCCAAGGGCGCCATGCTCACCCATCAGAACATCCAGGCGCAGGCGGTGACGACGATCGCCACGGCCGGGGCACAGTCCGGTTCCGATGACGTCGCCTCGATCGTGCCGCCGCTGTTCCACATCGCGGGGATCGGCGGCTTCGCACCGATCTTCTACCGCGGGGTCCGCGCGGTGCTCCACCCGCTCGGCGCCTTCGATCCGGACACCATGCTCGACACGCTGGAGCGTGAGGGCGTCACCTCGGTCTTCATGGTCCCGGCTCAGTGGCAGGCGGTGTGTGCGGCGCAGAAGGCGCGTCCCCGGAAGCTCAAGCTGCGCACGATGAGTTGGGGCGCGGCCCCGGCGTCGGACACCGTGCTGAACGCGATGAACGAATCCTTCCCGGAAGCCGCCAACATGACCGCGTTCGGTCAGACCGAGATGTCGCCGGTGACGACGATCCTCGAGGGCAAGGATGCACTGCGCAAGCTCGGCTCCATCGGCAAGGTCGTCCCGGCGGTCACCGCGCGCATCGTCGATCCGCTGATGAACGACGTCAAACCCGGTGAGGTCGGCGAGATCGTGTATCGCGGGCCCAACATGATGATCGGCTACTGGAACAAGCCCGAGGCGACCGCAGAAGCCTTCCGCGGCGGCTGGTTCCACTCGGGCGACCTGGTGCGCCAGGACGAAGAGGGTTTCCTCTACGTCGTCGACCGCGCCAAGGACATGATCATCTCGGGCGGCGAGAACATCTACTGCGCCGAGGTCGAGAACGTCCTGTTCAGCCATCCGAGCATCACCGAGGCGGCGATCATCGGTCGCGCGGACGAGAAGTGGGGCGAGGTGCCGGTCGCCGTGGTCGTGCTCGCCGAAGGCGTCGAGGACCTCACCCTCGCCGATCTCGAGCCGCACCTCAACGAGAACCTCGCGCGGTTCAAGCACCCCAAGGACCTGGTGATCATCGACGAACTCCCACGCAACGCCGGGGGGAAGGTCGTCAAGCCACGGCTCCGAGATGCCTACGGCAGCAAGGACGCCGGACTGTCGAACTGATCACCCCCGCTCCCTGAGGAGGCCGGAGCTTGCGGATGCCGTCACGAAGGGTCCTGGTGAGTCGGGTTGCGAAGACCCTTCGTGACGCGCCCTCCGCAAGCTCCGGGCGCTCCTCAGGGAGCAGGGGGCAGGGCGTTCTTTCGGATTAGGGAGCAGAGGGGGGCGCAAGAGCGAAAGCGACGAGCCATTAAGGGCATCCGGTCACTCCGGGTCGGCGAAGCGCGCTTCGCGTCGCGCCATCCCGGCGTGTACCGCCTCCATCTGATTGGGTGATCCCATCAGTCCGACCTGGAGTGCGCTCTCCAGCATCAGCGCCGCGGCCGGGTCCGTGCCCGCCCACGATTCGTCGTAGAGACGCTTGGCGGCGCGGACCGCGTGCGGGGACTTCGACGCGATCTCGTGCGCGAGATCCAGTGCGGCGGTGAGCGGATCGTCGACGACGCGGGTGACCAGCCCGAGTCGTTGGGCCTCGGCGCCATCGACGATGCGTCCGGTGAACGTGAGTTCCTTTGCCACATCGGCGGACACGAGTCGCGGGAGGGTCTGGGTGATGCCCATGTCGGGCACCAGACCCCATTTGACCTCCATGATGGACAGGCGCGCGTCGGGGGTCGAGTAGCGGATGTCGGCGCCCAGCGCGATCTGCAGGCCACCGCCGAAGCAGTTGCCGGTGATGGCCGCGATCACCGGCGCCGGGATGCGCCCCCAGTCCAGTGACACCCGCTGCGCGTGGTTGCCGAGCACGCCGGGCTCGCGCTCCAGCAGCGAATTCACCCCGCCACCCTGGCCCAGGCTCGACACGTCCAGGCCGGAACAGAAACTCTTGCCCGCCCCGTGCACGACCACGGCCCGGACGCGGTTGTCCTCGGCGAGGGTCCCCGTCACGTCGATGAGGGCGTCGAACATCGCCGGATCGAGCGCGTTGTGTTTGTCGGCTCGGTTGAGCGTCGCCGTGGCCACACCGGCGTCGTCGATGTCCACGACGATCCGCTGCTCGGTCATGTATCTACTTCCGATCTGTTGTGGTCGGGTGTTTGATCTCGCGGAGCTGGCGGCCACGGCGCCGGTAGCGCCAGATGAAGTAGCCGACGCCGATCGCCAGAACCACACCGATGATCACGCCCCAGGCGGTGGCGGCGCGGAAGCCGGGCGCTTCGACGTCGAAGATGCGCTCGCCGGCATGTGCGCCGTTCCCACCGCCGGCGACCACCGTGAGGGTGAGCAGGTTGGGGATCGCGACGATCACGCCGAGCACGGCGAACAGAATGGTCGGGACGTTCTTCATCCGGCTGCGGTTGACGAACGCCAAAGTGAAGAACAGGACGGGCAAGAAGGTACACACGATCCCGAGCACCAGGCCGGTGCCGATGCCCCGGCTGAACGATCCCTCGACGCGCTGTCCGATCTGACCGGCCCACCAGCGCGGCAGAAACGCCTCGAGGATGAAGTAGGTGACGACGAGCAGCGCGGCGATGACGAGCCCGATCACCACCTTCTTCACAACGGAGTTCGCGCGTTCGGCGGCGGTCGGCTTGACCGGGGTCGTCCCATCGGTCGTCGAGTCGGTCGGCGCGACGCCGGGAGTGGTTCCGGCCGGGTACTGGGAGGTTTGCGGTGGCGGCGCAGCGGGAGGTACCGCTCCCGACGGGTACGCGCCTGACGGCGTGTGTCCGGGCCCGCCCGGGGTCGGCGGCTGTCCGGATGGATTGGTAGAGAACGGTTCGTTGCTCATGGGCCGAGTGTATGCGCGGACCGCTGCCCGTCCGCCCGGAAACACCCCGTGCACTCACTGCTTCCGGATGCCGCCGTAGATTCCGCGACGGACGATCCACGGTTGCAGGATCGTGTCGACCGACCACGCCGGGAATCGGAACGGGCGCCCGTTGGGCGCGAACACCTGGAGACCGTCGGCCTGGACACCGAGCACCGAACCCCAGCGACGGCGCGGGGGAGCGTAGCGCCGCGCACGGCCCGGCCGCCCGGTGAGGTCGGATCGGATGTTGTGTGCGAGCAGACGATCGGCACGATTGCGAGCCGAGCTGCGGAGGTCGTCGGTCGCCGCGACGTCGCCGATCGCATACACGAGATCCGCACCGGGTACGCGCAGTTCGGCCGTCACGCGCACGAAGCCCAACGGATCCAGCACCTCCCGCGGAAGCCACTCCGTATTCGGTCTCACCCGGCCGATGGCCCAGAGCACGGCATCGGCCTCCACCGGCGGCTGGCCGGTCGAGAAGCTCACCGGCCCCGGAGTGATCTCGTCGCAGGCGAATCCGTCGGGCACGACCGCACGATGGCCGCCGTGCACGCCGACGCCGAGCCGGCGCAACCGCGCCACGACGGTCGCCCATGTCCGCGGATGATGCTGCGGCAGAGCACGTTCGCCCGGGTGATACAGGTCGACCGGTTTGCCCGGCCAGGTCTGCGCCAGGTTGGCGGCGGCACTCACCGCCGCCGCACCGCCACCGATCACCGCGATGGTCCCGGCATCGGCGAATTGCGCATGCGCCGAACGCAACTCGGCGTCGACGTCGGCCTCCGACTGCAGTTCCGGGTGTCGCCAGAACCCGTTCCGCACGCCGGTGGAGATGATCAGCGCGTCGAAACGCTCGACCCTTTCCGTGCCGTTGGCGTCGACGACGGTGACGGTCCGGTTACCGAGGTCGGTACCCGTCAGTGTGCCGTGGACGGTCCGGATGCCGTCTAGCTTCCGGAAGCGCCCGAACGGAATCCGGTAGTCGCGCGCCCACGCATCGGGCCGGCTGATCCGCAGCCCGAGTTCCTGCCCGCTGACCAGCCCTGGCTTCGACGAGATGCCCACGACGTCGGCATGCGGGGCGAGATGGATCGCGGTCAGTACTCCGGAATCACCGAGACCGGCGACGACGACGCGTGGTCGGCTCACGCAGTGACCTGATCCGGCGGATGTGCGGCCGAGCGCGGGGGTCGGGGGACGAAGCGCGGCACCCGGTCGATGACGTCCTGGTAACCGGGGCGCCGCTCCAGACTGCGCTTCTCCATCATGGGGATGCTCGCGCCGAGGAACATCGCCAACATCAGGACCGCGCCCACGAACAGCCACCACCAGTCACCGGGCGAGGCGGCGAGTCCGAACAGCGCCATCGACACCCAGAACAGAACCTCGCCGAAGTAGTTCGGGTGACGCGACCAGGCCCACACTCCGGTGTCGAGGACGGCGCCCGGTGTTTTGTGCGCAGCGAATCGACGCAGCTGCCCGTCGGCGACGTACTCGAGCGCCGTCGCGGCAAGTCCGACGACGGCCGCAACCGCGGTCAGCCAGGCCAGCACGCCTCCGGTGTGGGTGACCGCGACGTAGATCGGGATCATGCCGAGAAACACCTGGATGGTGGGGAACACGTGAATCGCCATCAGGTCGACGGGTAATTCGGCGCGTCCGGCCCCGGACTTCAGCATCGGGTAGCGCCAGTCCTCGTGGTGGAGACCCGGCCAGCCGATCGCCCAGTTCGCGGTGAGCCGGATCGCCCAGGCGCCGATGACGACACCGATGACCCAGCAGTGCACCGCGTCGATCCCGACGTCGCCGGCGGCCCACCAGTAGACGAACAACGCGGGCGGCACGACGCTCCAATAGGCGTCGTAGAAGCTGGAATTGCCGTAGAACCGGCTGAACGCGAAGATCACGAGGGTGGCGAGCAGATCGGCGATCAGGGTGTCGAGCCAGAGGTAGGCGGTGGCCGGACCCGAGATGAGCCAGGCGGCGGCGACCGCCAAGGCCAGCACGTAGGCGATCGTCACGCGGACGAACGAACCGCTTCGGCTGATGGTGCTGTCGGTGCTCACGGGCGTCCCCATCACAGCTGTTCTTCGATGGCTCCGGCGAGTTTCTCCGGCTTGGTCGTCGGCGAGTATCGCGCGACGAGGGACCCGTCCCGGCCGATGAGGAACTTGGTGAAATTCCATTTGATCCGGCCGCCGAGCACGCCGGATTTCTGGTCCCGCAACCACGCGAACAGCGGGTGGGCGTCGGGTCCGTTCACATCGACCTTCGCGAACATCGGGAAGGTCACGTCGTAGGTCAGCGAGCAGAAGTTCTTGATCTCCTCCTCGTCGCCCGGCTCCTGGTGCCCGAACTGATCGCACGGGAAGCCGAGCACTCGCAGACCCTTGTCGGCGTAATCCCGGTGCAGTGCCTCCAGACCGCGGTACTGCGGGGTGAACCCGCACTGCGAAGCGGTGTTCACGATGAGCAGGGGAGAGCCCTGGAACTGCGAGAGTTCGACGGGATCGCCGTCGATGCCGGTGGCGGTGAAGTCGTACACAGAGGTCATGCCGCTACGCTACGTGCCGATCAAGCACTTGCTTGGGAGAATCGTCGAAGCGTCCCGGCGTCACTCGCCGAATCGCTCGGTCCGGATGCGGGTGCGGTCGTGTCCGGCCTCGACCATCCACTGGGCGCAGTTCTCGACGAACCTGTTCGGACCGCAGATGAACACGGTCGGAGAGGTGGCCGGATCCATGGTCAGCGCGGCGAGTTCGTCGGAGGTGAGACGTCCCGCGGGCCGAGTCGCATCGTCGGGCGCCACCCGGGTGTGAATCAGGTGAACATCCATGCGGTGGTGTGCGATCAACTGCCGGATCTCGTCCCGGTAGTAGACGCGTTCGGGGCTGCGGACCGAGTAGACGAGGGAGAACGGTGTCTGCGGCGCCTCGACCTCGCGGCTGCGGATCATCGACATGAGCGGCGCGATCCCGGAGCCACCGCCGATCAGCTGGACGGGTCGGTCGTCACCGGAGGGCCAGGTGAAGAAGTACCCGTGCGGGTCGCTGATCTCCAACGGGTCGCCGACCTCCACCATGTCGACGAGGTAGGGCGACACCTCACCGTCTTCGAGTCGTTCGACGGTCACCTCGATCGACCGGGTCTCGCGGACGTCGGACAACGAGTAGGCGCGTGCGGTGGAGTAGCCGTCCTCGGCGGTCAGCCGGATGTCGACGTGCTGGCCGGGCAATGCGTGGACGGCCTCGGGGAGGGCGAGGCGCATCGTGCGCGCGGTGGGGGTGAGGTCGACGACCGCGGTGACCGTCGTGAGATGCCAGGTCGTCACGAGTAGCGCTGTTCGCGCCAGGGGTCGCCGTACATGTGGTACCCGCGTTCCTCCCAGAACCCGGGTGCGTCTTCGGCCATGAAGCGAAGTCGCCGAACCCATTTGGCGCTCTTCCAGAAATACAGGTGGGGCACGAGGAGGCGAGCCGGGCCGCCGTGCTCGGCGGACAGGGGTTCGCCGTCGTAGGTGTCGGCGATCCAGCCGCGGCCGTCGACGAGATCGGCGAGCGGCACGTTGGTGGTGTATCCGCCGTGGCAGTGCGCCATCACGAACGGGGCCGGCTCCCACGGCAGCGCCTGCAGCAATGTGTCGAACGAGACCCCGCGCCACCGGGTGTCGAACTTCGACCACCGTGTGACGCAGTGGATGTCGGTGGTGATGTCGTCGTGCGGCAGTTCCTGGAACTGGTCCCATGTGAACGTGGCGGCCCGGTGGTCCGCGGACTGCACGGCCAGCATCCAGTCGTTCGGGACGATCGCGGGCGTCGGCTCCGCGGACAGGACCGGGAAATCGAGTGTCGTGTACTGGCCGGGAGGGAGACGCCGCGCGTCGCGGTCGCGGCGCCCCACGAACCCTCGGTTGACGATCGCCATGGTCGCGGAGTCTACGCGCCGGCCTGATGTCCGGCGCCCCGGGCGGATCGCGTCAGGCGAAATCGAACAGCATCGGTACCACGACGACGACCCCGGCCGCCCAGAGTGCGAACACCGGCAGATAGTCGGTCTGCCACCGCTCCGTCGCATCGAACCCGCGGCGGCGGCGGAGGAAACCGAAGAGCAGATACGCCGCCCACGACAAGTTCACCAGCAGGACGAGATTGAGACCGAGCGCCACGGTCTTGTTGGCCGTGAACCCGAACTCCGCGATCCGCGACGCCATGATCGTCAGCATCACCGCGTCGACCGCGAGCGCGGTCACGACCAGAATCAGCTGCAAGCGGTCGAAGAGTTCCGGGCGCAGATGCGGATCGCGCGCCGAGATCGCATACAGCAGCAAGCCGAGCACGACCACGAGGATCAGGTCCACCAGGATCAGCAGTTCACGGTCGACGTCCACGACGTCGCCACTGGTCACCATCGCGATCAGCAGCACGACGAGCATCACCGCGGTGACGGGCGTGAAGACCTTGGTCAACACCGGGGCGATGTTCTCGACCACGCTCTGCTTCGCCTCCACCAGCCATGCCGCCAGCAGCACGATGCCGGGCGCGGCGATGGGCGCCAGCCACTGGGAGATCACGGTGTCGACGTCGATGTCGAGCGCACCGAATGCCCCCGCGGTCAGGCCGGTGAGGACTCCCGCACCGAGGCCGAGAAGCGTTGCATACACGACCCATTCGCCGGTGAACCGGATGAAGTCCATCCGACGCGGTCCGGACGTCCAGCGGCCGCCGACGTAGGTCACCCCCATGAGGAACCACAGGACGATCGGAGCATGGATCGCGACGATGGCCTGGGTGGTGCCGTCGTCGACGAACGGGTAGACGTTGACGACGATTCCGGTCGCGACGAACACAGCCATCACCGTGAGCGCGGTTCGCGTCGAGACGCGGCGCTTCCACCCGAAATACAGTGCCATGAACGGCAATACGAGCAACGCCGCGTTGCGGACGAGCACCCATTCCGGCATGACCTCGACGGCGACGCGGACGGTCGTGGCGGCCGCGACGACGAGGCCGATCACGACTCCGAGTTCGTGACGTCGTCGGCCCAGATCGCCGGATGGTTCCGCGGTCAGCACCAGCTGCTTCCACAACCGGTCGGAGTGCTCGCGGGCGAATTCACGCGACAGCGCATCGACGCGGCCCATGCGCTTGACCGCGACCAGGAACGCTTCGTCGTCGTCGAGGCCGCCGGCGGCGAGGTCGGCGATCTGCCCGCGGAGGTGGTCTTCCATCTCGTCGGCATCGGTGGTGGCGATGGCTTGGTGTCGCAGTACGTATCCGCGCCACCGGTCGATCTGGCTTTCGAGCTCTGTCTCCGCGGTCATGCCAGACCTTCCGCGGCCGGCGGCAGGGCGACCGTCCGCCACACCTGGTCGAGGGCATCGGCCACGACCTCCCACTGCGACCTCCGCTCGGCGAGCGCGGCCAACCCCGATGCGGTGATCGAGTAGTGCTTGCGACGCCGCCCGGTGTCGGCTGCACCCCAGCTCGCTTCGACGTGGCCGGCGCGCTCCAAACGGTGCAGGAGGGGATAGAGCATGCCGTCGGTCCACTCCATCCGGCCACCGGACATCTCTCGCACGCGCTTCAGGATGGCGTACCCGTACGAGTCGCCCTCGGCGAGAATCCCCAGCACCAGCGGGGTCGCGGAAGCGGCCACCAGATCCTTCTCGATATACATAGCACTCCTATACCTAGAACTGCTAGGAGCATAGCAGTTCTAGGTATAGGAGTCCTCGGACCGGCGTGTGCCGGTTACTTCTTCGACAGGGACGACTCCTTGTGGGCTGCCTTCGAGCCCGTCTTCGACGACTTGACGATCCAGTACGGCTCGTCCTCGCTGGCCTTGAACTTCTGCCCCTCGAAGGTGAATTCCTTGGTGCGCTTCTCTTCCGCAGTGCCCTCGGTCTCGCCCTGAGAGGTGTTCCAGCGGACGGTGTCGTTCTTCTTGATCGCCATGGCGGCAGTGTGCCCCGCCGGCGTCGACGGTCAAACCTTCTCCGCTGCAACAGTCGCTGTGGAACGATCATCACGTCGTGTCGAGCCGGAGGTACGCATGAGTGTCGAACGTTCCGAGAACTCTCAGAGAACCGAGCCTGCCATCGACGTCCGGGGTCTGCGTAAGTCGTTCGGTAAGTTCGAGGCGCTTCGCGGACTCGACCTCGAGGTCGCGCAAGGGGAGGTCCACGGTTTTCTCGGGCCCAACGGCGCGGGCAAGTCGACGACGATCCGGGTCCTGCTGGGTTTGTTGCGCGCGGACGGGGGCGAGGTCCGACTCCTCGGCGGCGACCCCTGGCGTGACGTCGTCGAGCTGCACCGCCGGCTGGCGTACGTACCCGGCGACGTCGCGTTGTGGCCGACGATGACCGGCGGGGAGATGATCGATCTGCTCGGCGCGATGCGCGGCGGACTCGACGAGGGGCGCCGCGCCGACCTGGTCTCAAGATTCGAGCTCGACACCACCAAACGCGGACGGCAGTACTCGAAGGGGAACCGGCAGAAGGTCGCGATCGTGGCGGCGCTGGCATCCGATGTCGAACTGCTCATCCTCGACGAGCCGACGTCGGGCCTGGACCCGTTGATGGAGAACGTCTTCCAGGAGGTCGTGGGGGAGGCCACCGCCCGCGGTACCACCGTGCTGCTGTCGAGTCACATCCTCGCCGAGGCGGAGACCCTGGCGGACCGGCTCAGCATCATCCGCGACGGGGCCGTCGTGGCGACCGGCTCCTTGGCCGAGCTGCGTGGGCACACCCGCACTTCCGTTCGCGCCGAGCTGGATTCGGTGCCGAGCCCGGACCTCGTGGCCCAACTGCACAACGCCGAGGTACACGATATCGATTCGCCGGACCACGGCTCCGGCGGGCTCCGACTGAGCGCGACCGTGGACTCGGATCAGATCGGTCCGGTGATGTCAGCGCTGACCGCCTGCGGCCTGCGATCGCTGACGGTCGAACCGCCTTCGCTGGAGAGCCTGTTCCTGTCGCTGTATGAAAAGGCCGACCAGCCGGCGGGGGAACGGTGAGGTGATGACGGCGTCGACGATCGGCACCGCTCCACTGCTGCGAGCCTCCCTGCACCACGAAGGTCGCAGCTTCGGGCCGTGGATCGTGTTGCCCACCGCACTGGCCGTGTCGTCGGTCATCGCCTACCCGTTGCTGTTTCCCGACGCCGCAGAACGCGCCGCGTTCGCCACGACGATCGGCTCGAATCCCGCACTCGGGCTGATCTTCGGACCCGCTTACGACCTGGCCACGGTCGACGGATTCGTCGCGTGGCGCAGCCTCGCACTCGGCGGGTTCATCGCCGCACTCGGCGCGATCTTCATCGTGGTGAAAGCCGCACGTGGACAGGAGGACTCCGGCCAGGCCGAACTCCTCGCCGCGGGGGTGCTCGGACGCGCCGCCAGACTGTCGACCGCGTTGATCATGGCCGGCGTGTGCTCGATCGCCATCGGTGTCCTGGCGGGTCTGGCGACGTCGCTGTGCGGTGGGGCCTGGGGGTCGTCGTTCCTGCTCGGCGCCGGATTCACGGTCACCGGTTGGATGTTCGGCGCCATCGCCGCGGTCAGCGCCCAGGTGGGTTCCGACGCCAGAGCCGCCACCACGATCGCCGTGTCGCTGCTCGGCGTCCTGTTCGTGCTGCGGGGCTTTCTGTTCTCGGTCGACGCACCGACGTGGACGACGTGGGTCAATCCGCTGGGATGGGTTCAAGAGACCAGACCCGCGACCGGCGATCACTGGTGGCCGTTGCTGCTCGGCGTCGCGTTCGCGGTCGTCGTCGGTGCAGCGGCCTTCGCAGTACAGCGAGCACGGGATTTCGGTCAGGGACTCATACCGGCACGGCCGGGTCCGGCACGGGGCCGCATCGGCTCGCCACTGGCTCTGGCGATCCGCCTCAACCGGGCGCCGATCGTCGCGTGGTCGTTCGCGTTCGTCGGACTCGGCGTCATCTTCGGCTACTTCACCCGGTCGGTCCGCGGCCTGCTGACCGCGAATCCCGCCATGGCCCAGATCTTCGCCTCCGGCGCGGCGTCGCCCGCGGACCTGGTGTCGGCCTTTGTCACAACGATTCTCGGTCTGGTCGGGATCATCGCATCCGTGGCCGGGGTCCAGATCGTCAATCGCATCCGGACCGAGGAGCTCGACGATCGCGCGGAAGCGGTGCTCGCGACCGGCGTCAGCCGTCCGCGGTATTTCGGCGCCGTCACCGGCGTCGCCCTCGTCGTCCCCGCCGCGCTCGTCACTGTCGCCGGGCTGGTGATCGGCGTCTTCGCCTCGACGGCCGATCTCGGCCTCGGCTTCGACGACGTGTTCCTCCAGTCCATCGCCACGATCCCCGCCGTCTGGGCGGTCGTCGGCATCGCCGTCGCCGTCATCGGCGCCCGACCCCGTGTGCGACCCGCGATCTGGCTGGGCGTCCTGGTGTCCTTCGTGCTGACGATCCTGGGCCCGAGCTTCAAACTCCCGGACTGGGCGCTGGGCTTCAGCCCGTTTCATCACGTACCGGATGTCTCTGCCGCCCAGCCGGATTGGTGGGGACTGGTGTGGGTGGGGGTCGTCGTGGTGCTGCTCGTCGCGGTGGGGTTCGCCGGCTTCCGCCGGCGGGACATCCCGTGACGACGTCGCTTCGAAGAGCGAGCGAGCCCGACCCCCGCTCCCTGAGGAGCGAGCTTGCGAGCGTCACGAAGGTCCTGGTGAGTCGACGTCGCCAGACCCTTCGTGACGCGCCCTCCGCAAGCTCCGGACGCTCCTCAGGGAGCAGAAGCAGCCGCGCCCTCCGCAAGCTCCGGACGCTCCTCAGGGAGCGAGGGGCAGTCCTCAGGGAGCGGTGGGTAGGGCCGCCGCGAGGCGACGCCACTGCTCGCGCGGGAAGCCCCGGTGGTCGGCTTGGAGAACCTGGACGCACACGTGGTCGGCGCCGGCGGACCGATGCTCGTCGATTCGTTTCAGGATCGCCGCGTCGTCGCCCCAGACGATCAGAGCGTCGAACAGGCGGTCGCTCACCGAGCTCAGGTCGTCCTCGGTGAACCCGAGGCGTCGAAGGTTGTTCGCGTAGTTCGGCATCGCGAGGTAACCCTTGAGCCACTTGGTGCCGACGGCGCGCGCCTCGTCGCGGTCGGCGGCGAAGATCGCCGTCTGTTCCGGTGCGAGCAGCGGACCGTCGCCGAGGGTCTCCCGGGCGACCTTGGTGTGGTCCGGGGTCACCAGGTAGGGGTGGGCACCGGCGGTCCGGTCGGCGGACAGTTGCAACATCTTCGGCCCGAGGGCGGCCAGTACTCGTGCACCGGCCGGCACCGGCCGCGGTGCGTCGTCCAGACCGTCGAGGAACGCCTTCGTGGTCGCGAGCGGTTTCTGGTAGCGACCGGCTTCCTGGGCGTCGATCAACGGTGCGTGGCTGATCCCGAGGCCCACGAGAAAGCGAGGGCCGAATTGCTCGGTGAGGCGCGCATGCGCGGCCGCGACGTCGTGCGGCTCGTGCATCCACATGTTGAGGATCCCGGTGGCGATCACGGCCTTGCGGGTAGCGCCGAGGAGGTTCTCGACCGAGTCGAGGACCGACCCGCCACCGACATCAGGAATCCACAAGGCCGTGTAACCCAGTTCGTCCAGCTCGGCCGCGGCTTCGGCGGCCTCCCCGGTGTCTCCGTACCGTAGCGGTGAACTCCAGATTCCTACGCCGTCGAGTGTCATGCCGCCGACACTACCGATCGCCCGACAGGGTCGCGCCGAAGCGTCCGGTCCGGCTCAGCTGTTCCCCGGTCGCCCCGTCGACGCCACCAGCCGTGCGTCCATGGCGGCCGTCATGCGCTTGAACACGTTGATCGCGACGACGCCCGCGACGATGAGGACGACTCCGGCAACTGTCCCAAGGGAGTCGGTGACCAGTCCGGTGATGCCGATCGCGAGAACGTAGATCGGCACCCAACCGAACAGATGCATGATGCTCTCGGGCTTCTCGTCGGTGGCCCAACCCTCACGAACCGCAGCCCGGTAGGTCGCGTAGTCGGGATAGAACTCGGTGAAGGCGATCGCGAAGATCGTGCCGCCGATCTGGATGATCCATCCGGTCCAGAAGTTGTTCGGGTCGTCGAGCACCAGGTCGCCGAACGCGCCCGAGATCGCGGCCACGCCGAAGCCGCCGACCCACGCCCAGGTGATGACGTAGTTGATGTGGATGAACAGCGGGCTGTCCCAGAATTCTCTCTCGGTGGTCTCCCGCGCGTACTGGAGCGTGAACGGCTGGCGCACGAGGATCGACCCCAGCGCGAAGGAGACCAGCGCGACGTTGGTCATCTCTCCGCCCCAACGCTCCAACCAGTCGATGACGTGGTCGGAGGCGAACAGCGCGATGATCGCCATCGTGCCGAAGTACGTGACGTCGAAGACCTCGAGGAGTTTGATGCTCGTACCGCGCTTGTGGCCACCGATGACCAGGAGGAGTGACAGCGCGAACGCCGAGGCCGCGGCTTCCTCGAATCGACCGGGCCCGGCGAGCAGCGCCATCAGGATCCACGGGGACATGCCCGCGAACGGTGAGTTGAGGAACAGCGTCAGTGCGTGGCGGGCGCCCGACGTCGGGGGTGGGTCGGTCCGCGTCGAGTCGCCCACCGGAGGATCGGGTTCGTTGCTCATTGCTGAATTGTGAGGTGCGGCGCGGTATTCCGCAGCATTTCCGGTTCGATGCGGCCCGAGCGGCGAGCCCGGGCCGCATCGAGGTCAGCGGTTCGTCACACCATTCACGCATTGGGCGCGAGAACGACCGCCGCGTTGTGTCCGCCCATTCCGAGGGAGGTCTTGAGGGTCAGCCCGCTGACCAGATCGGTTCGCCCGTCGAGTAATTGCGGGATGATCGCGTCGGCGACCCGCGGGCTCGCCGGGATCTCGCCTCGCTCGTAACCGAGCAGCGATGCGGCGAGTTCGACAGCTCCGGCAGCGCCCTGGCAGTGCCCGGCCAGCGGTTTCACCGAGAACACCTCGGCGTTGGGCAGCAGCGTCTCGGCGATGGTGGCCTCTGCGCGATCACACTGGCGGGTCCCCGGCCCGTGCGCGTTGAGGTAGCGGATGTTCGCGCCGTCGACGCCGGCCATCGTGAGTGACTGCTCCACGCACGAACGGACGCCGGTCAGTTCCGGATCGATCGACGTGACGTGGAAGGCGTCGTGGGACATCGCCCCGCCCAGCACATCTGCGTACCCGTCGGCGGCCCGGTTGGTCATCGTGAACGCGATCGCCGCCTCGCCGAAGGTGAATCCGCGGCTGCCCTCCTGGAACGGGCGGCACGCGTTGAGCGCATCGGTGTCGGTGATGGCGACACCGAGCTGTACGAACATCGCCACCACCTCCGGCCGGGCCGACAGGTCGGTCGCCACCACGACGACGTCGTCGACGAGATCGGAATCGAGCCACGATTTCGCGGTGACGATGGCCGCCGAGCCGGAGGTGCACATGGCCGACACCGTGATCGCGGGTCCGTGGAAGCCGTACTCCTGCATCAGCAGGGACACCGGCGTCGACGGGGTGACCGAGAGGTACTGCCGTCCGGTGTACTGGCCGACACCGGAGGTGACGATCGGGTACATGTCGAGGTCGCCGAGCACGCAGGCGTGCACGAGTCCCACCCGGGACCCCGGGGTCCAGCCGCGCGCCATCGCGTCCTCGATGGCCTCACGCGCCGCGGCACGCATCGCGCGCGAGAAGCGGGTGCGACCGTCGGACTGCTGCCCACCGTCGGGAACCCGCACGATCCATCCGGGCTCTGCGGTGTCGTCAGACGCCTCGGCACCGGGCGTCTGACCACCCGTGAACCCGAAACCCTGATGGAGTGCGGCCGCCGACTTGCCGGAGACGAGACCGCTCCAAAGCGCGTCGCGGCCCCAGCCGTACCCCGTGACGGCGCCCAGGCCGGAGATGGTCGAACGTTGAATCGTCATGATCGTGAACTTTCTGCGAGATAGGCGATGGCGCTTGGGCCAACGCGGCTCCCCATGCGGGTAACCCGCTTCCCAGGATCCCGCCCAAACCCGACATTCGGCCAGTTCACGCAGGTATTCGAGGACGAAATTTCCGCTTGACGCAGTCTTGCACCGCGCAGCGCCCCCTTTTCGAAGCCAGGTAGGGGAGGATGGGCGGTTGGGGGATGACGGATCGAGGGGGTGACGCAGTGAGCCGACCGACGCACAGCGACGATGACCGGCCCGGCCTCGTCGCCCCGGACGCCGAGCCCATGGCCCGCGCCAGTGACGCGGCGGTCGCCGAGCGCTACCGCCTACTTCTCGAACTGAGTCCGGACGCGATCGCGGTGCACCAAGACGGCCTCATCGTCTATGTGAACTCGGCCGCCCTGGCGTTCGCTCGCGTCGACGACCGCGAAGCGATGCTGGGTCGTTCGATCGCAGATTTCGTCCATCCCGACGAACTGCCGCAGATGATCGAGCGGATCATCGGCATGGGCGACGAGGCCGGGGCGTCGACCACGCCCGAGGAAGTGGTCATGGTGGACGCACACGGGGTTCCCCGGCCCATGGAGGTGACCTCGGTGCGCACCGTCTGGCACGATCAGCCGGCCTATCAGGTGATCCTCCGGGACATCACCGCTCAGAAGGCGGTCGAGTCCGCGCTGCGCAGACAAGCAGCGCTGCTCGACCACGTGAGCAACGCCGTGATCGCCGTCGACGACGACAAGACGGTGAGGTCCTGGAATCCGGCTGCAGAACAGATGTACGGCAGGCAGGCCTCCGAGGCGATCGGACGACACCTCGACGACGTCATCGGGGCGCACGTCGATCCCCACGCGGCGGTGGCGCTGGGCGGAACCGTCGACCAGTTGCACCGGCGTTCCGACAACGGACGGTCGTTCCTCGCACACACATCGATCACGACCATGGACGACGGCTTTCTCATCGTCGCCGAGCCGACTCGTCGACCCCTCATCGAACGCCTCGGCACGATCCTCGCCGCCCTGCATCAGGCGGTCATCGTCGTCCGCGAAGACGGGTACATCGAACTGGCGAATCCGGCGGCGGGAACCATGCTGGGTACCGGGGCGAGCCCGGGCGCGAGCGTCCACGAACTGCCACTGGACTTCATCGCGGGCGAGTCACCGATCGCACAGTGCCTGCGCACCGGCGTGGCGGTCACCGACGCCACCGCGACGATCACCACGCCGCTCGGCGAGCGCTGGCTGTCATGCAGTTGCCGGCCCATCGACGACGACGGCGCCGAGGTCGTCGCCCTGGTGTCCTTCGTCGACATCACCGACCGCCATCGCGAGACGTCCCAGCTGGCGTGGGAGGCCGTACACGACCCGTTGACCGGGTTGTACAACCGGTCGGGCATCATTCGCGAACTCGAATCGCACATGGCCCGACTCGATGAAGAGGAGAACGCCTGCTGCGTCGCGATCTTCTACATCGACCTCGACAACTTCAAACTCGTCAACGACTCGCTCGGGCATGCGGTGGGTGACGAGGTACTCCACGCGGTCGCACAGGGATTGGCGACGGCGACCCCCGAGGAGGCCGCGGTGGGCCGGATCGGGGGCGACGAATTCGTCCTGGTGGCCACCCTCGGGATCGCGTGTTCGGCCGAGGAGATCGAGCAGCAGATCGACAAGATCCGCGGGGCGGTGTACGAGCCCATAGCGGTCAGTATCCGCAGCGAGCCCCTCAAGGTGGAGGCGAGTATCGGCGTGGCAACGGTCAAGGCCGGTGACGACTACACCGCCACCGATCTGCTGCGCGACGCCGACATCGCGCTGTACCAGGCGCGCAAGGCTTCTCGGGCACGCTACGTCCGGTTCGAGACACAGCATCGAGAAGAACTCCAGCGCCGGCAACGTATTGAGGAAGAACTGCGCCGGGTCCTCGACACCGACACCGGTCAGCTCGAGATCCACTACCAACCGATCGTGTCGACCGGCGACGGCACGCTGGTGGGGCTGGAAAGCCTTCTGCGCTGGCGTCACCCGGAACTGGGTTCGATCTCGCCGACCGAGTTCATCCCGCTCGCAGAAGGATCCAATCTCATCGACCGGGTCGGGAACTACGTGCTGGAGACCGCGGCCGCCGAGGTGGCCGCCGTACCGGAACTGCGTCGGGTGATGTTGTGTATCAATGTCTCCCGTCGGGAGCTCACCAACGGCCAGTTCCCGACGCGGCTCCGCGACACGATGGCCCGGTCGGGCATGGACCCCGCGGCGTTCTGCCTCGAGATCACCGAGAGTGCGCTCGATCCACTCGACGGGGACCTGCTGACCCTGCTGGGCGAGGTGCGCGATCTCGGGACCCAGGTCTCGCTGGACGATTTCGGCACCGGCGCGTCGTCGCTGAGCGAGTTCTACCGACTGCCGGTCAGCGTGCTGAAGACCGCGAAGTCGTTCGTCGATGCCCTTGACGAGCACCCCAGTGCGAAGTCGATCCTGGCCGGCATCGTCACGATGGCGCACGCCGCGGGCATGCGGGTCGTCGCCGAGGGAGTGGAGACCGAGTCGCAGGCCGCCACGGTCGCCGAGGTCGGCTGCGACCTCGCCCAGGGTTATCACTTCGGGCGACCCGCACCGTTGGCCGAGTTGATCGGATCCGGCCTCCGCATCAGTGCGAATCCCGGTGTGTGGGAGACCGCCTGATCGGCCCTCACCGACCGTCGGCAACCTCGACGGTCCGAGGAGAAGCCGTGGGCGTGTACCCGCGACACTCGCCCCGCTGTGTCCGATAGCGTCAGACTCGAGGATTCACGCGAGTAGATTGATGCCAACGTCGATTACCCGGCGTCCATGCAACCGGACAGCGAGGTCACGGACATGACACACATCCTGCGGTGGGCTCTTACGACGGTCAGGACGACGCCATGACCGACGCACAGCGCGAAGTCGCCGAACAGCACACAGCCAAGGTCATCGGGGTCACGGTCGCCGCCGCGGTCGGCGGGTTCCTGTTCGGCTTCGACAGTTCGGTCGTCAACGGCGCGGTCGACTCGATCGAAGCGGATTTCGGTCTGGGCAAGCTCATGACCGGCTTCGCCGTCGCGATCGCGCTGCTCGGCTGTGCGCTCGGCGCGTGGTTCGCCGGCCGGTTGGCCGACGTCTGGGGACGCAAGCGCGTGATGCTGCTCGGCTCGGCGCTTTTCATCATCTCCGCGATCGGAACCGGCTTCACCCAGACGATTCCCGACCTGCTGCTGTGGCGCGTGCTGGGCGGCATCGGCATCGGCATCGCCTCGGTCATCGCACCGGCCTACATCTCCGAGATCGCGCCGGCCCGCTACCGCGGGGCGCTTGCCTCGATGCAGCAGCTCGCGATCACGCTCGGCATCTTTGCGGCACTCCTCTCCGACGCCCTGCTCGCCGACAGCGCCGGCAGCGCGTCGAACGACTTCTGGTGGGGCCTCGAGGCGTGGCGGTGGATGTTCCTCGTCGGCGTCGTGCCCGCCGTCGTCTACGGTGTGCTGGCGCTGCTGATCCCGGAGTCGCCGCGATACCTGGTGGGCCGCAATCGCGATGCCGAGGCGGCCCGGATCCTGCAGGAGGTGACGGGCGAGGAGAACCCCCTCGAGCGGGTCAAAGAGATCAAGCTGACGGTCAAGCGCGAGGCGAAGTCGTCGATCAGGGACATCGCGGGACCGTCGTTCGGGCTGCACCCGCTGGTCTGGGTGGGCATCTGGCTGGCCATCTTCCAGCAGTTCGTCGGTATCAACGCGATCTTCTACTACTCGACGACGCTGTGGCAGTCCGTCGGCTTCTCCGAGGCCGACTCGTTCAAGACATCGGTGATCACCGCCGTCATCAACGTCGTCATGACCTTCGTGGCGATCCTGTTCGTCGACCGCATCGGGCGGCGGAAGCTGCTGCTCGGCGGTTCGGTGGGCATGTTCATCGGCCTGCTCATGGCGTGTATCGCGTTCACCCAGCAGATCGGCGAGGGCGAGAACATCACCCTGCCCGACCCGTGGGGTGTGGTCGCGCTGATCGGTGCCAACCTGTTCGTGGTGGCGTTCGCCGCGACGTGGGGCCCGGTGATGTGGGTGATGCTGGGGGAGATGTTCCCCAACCGCATCCGTGGTGTCGCCCTGGGTGTCTGCACAGCTGTGAACTGGGTCGCGAACTTCACCATCTCGATGCTGTTCCCGCCGATGACCGAAGCCGTCGGACTCGGAATCATCTACGGCTTCTTCGCCTTCTGCGCCGCGGCCTCGTTCTTCTACGTCCTCCGGAAGGTCGAGGAGACCAAGGGGATGGAGCTCGAGCAGATGGATTCGGTGGCAGAGGCGCGACTGTCGCAGTTCACTGCGGTCCGTGCGGCGAAGGACAAAGCCTGAATGTTCGATCTGCGTGAGCTCTCCAGCCGGGTCGTCGCCGCCCCCATGGCCGGTGGTCCGAGCACCCCGGAACTGGTGGTGGCCGCGGCATCGGCCGGCGGTGTCGGCCAACTCGCCGCCGGGTACCTGACCCCCGACAAGGTGCGCGCCGACATCGCGGCCGTGCGGGCCGCCGGCACCGAGGTCTTCGGTGTCAACATCTTCGTTCCCGAGGCGGAGCCGGTGAACCGCGACGACCTCGCCCGCTACCGCGCCGAACTCGTCCCGTATGCGCGAAGTCTGGGCGTGACGCTTCCCGGGGTCGAGGACCTGGGCGAGGACGATGACCACTTCGACGACAAGATCCGGCTGGTGTGCGACGAGCGAATCCCGCTCGTGTCCTTCGCGTTCGGGTGTCCCGCACCCGAGGTCGTCGCCGAATTGCACCGGCACGGGTGCAGTGTCGGGGTCACGGTCACCACGGCCGCGGACGCCGAGATCGCCGGTCGAGCCGGGGCCGACTGGCTGTGCGTGCAGGGTCCCGACGCCGGTGGCCATCGATCGGTCTTCGACCGCCGGAGCACTCCTCCTACAGAGCCGCTGGACGACTTGATCCACGCAGTCGCCGAGCGGGTGCCGCTGCCGATCGTCGCGGCGGGTGGGATCTCCACGTCTGCCCGGGCCGACGAGGTCCGATCGGCGGGACCCGTTGCGGTGCAGGTGGGTACCGTCCTGTTACGGACCGCCGAGGCCGGCACCAAACCCGCGCACGCGGCGGCACTCGCCGATCCGGACCGAACCGACACCGTGGTCACCTGGGCGTTCAGCGGCCGACCGGCACGCGCCCTACGAAACCTGTTCACCGACAGGTTCTCCGACGCCGCGGTGGCCGAGTACCCGGCCGTCAACACGTTGACCGGCGGCATCCGACGCGCCGCCAGCAACGACCCCGACGGGATCAACCTCTGGGCCGGGAGCGGTTACCGCGACGCCGTCGAGGAGTCGGCCGTCGAGACCATCGCCCGGCTCGGCTGATCGACGAGAGACCTCCGCTCCCTGAGGAGCGAGTTTCACCTCTGCTCCCTGGGGAGCGCCCGGAGCCTGCGGAGGGCGCGTCACCCCCGCTCCCTGAGGAGCGCCCGGAGCTTGCGGAGGGCCCGCGTCACCCCCGCTCCCTGAAGAGCGCCCGGAGCTTGCGGAGGGCCCGCGTCACCCCCGCTCCCTGAGGAGCGCCCGGAGCTTGCGGAGGGCCCGCGTCACCCCCGCTCCCTGAGGAGCGCCCGGAGCTTGCGGAGGGCGCGTCACGAAGGGTCTGCCACGCATCTCACCAGGACCCTTCGAGGCTCGTCGCTATCGCTCCTCGCACCTCAGGGAGCAGGGGTTATGGGCTTCTTTCCGATTAGGGAGCGGAGGCTATCGCTCCTCGCACCTCAGGGACCAGGGGTTATGGGCTTCTTTCCGATTAGGGAGCGGAGGCTATCGCTCCTCGCACCTCAGGGACCAGGGGTTATGGGCTTCTTTCCGATTAGGGTGCCGAGGGTATCGCGCTCCTCGCACCTCGGGGAGCGGAGGAGGTCGCGCTCGTCCAACCTCAGTGCGGGTCCTGTTCATTCAGCGTCGCCACGACGTCGGCGTAGTCGCCGCGAGCTTCACCCCACCGCAGGAACTTCACCCGCTCGACGAGCAGTTCGGTGGCGGCGGGCTGCGTGCCGATGAGATGGACCACCTCGTCGACGAATTCGTCGAGGGGCATGGCGAAGTCGCTGTCCCGTTGTCCCGGCAGCAGGTCGGTGCGAACCGCCGGCGGCACGAGTTCGACGACGTCGACTCCGGTATCGGCGAACTGTAGGCGCAACGATTCGCTCAGCATGTGGATCGCTGCTTTCGTGGCGTTGTAGGTCGGCGTCACCCGGAGCGGGGCGAATGCCAGGCCCGAGGACACGGTCATGATCGTGGCGGACGGTCGCGTCCGCAGGTGGTCGATGAACGCGCCGATCAGACGGATCGGACCGAGGAGATTGGTGGTGACCATTGCCTCCGCGGCGTCGAGGAAGCCCGCCGGGGACGACCAGTCCTCCACCCGCATGATGCCGGCCATCGCGACGAGCACGTCGAGGTTCGGGTGTTCGGCGATGACCTTCCGTGCGGCGGACTCGACACCGGCCGGGTCGGCGACATCGATCGCGACGGTGTGCAATCCGGGGTGTCCCGAACGGATACGGTCGAGGAGGTCGGTGCGCCGCCCGCCTACGATGACGGTGTTGCCCTTGTCGTGCAGGCGGGTCGCAAGTGCCAAGCCGATTCCGCTGGTCGCTCCGGGGATGAAGATGGTGTTTCCGGTGAGGTTCATGTCATCGAGTCTCGGATCCGGCGGGCGAGTCATCCAGAGCGCAACCATCGGGGGATCGCCGATCCCTGGCAACGCGGTACCGACGCCGTGATACTGGCCTGATGGATCGTGATGCGCTGGCCGGGTTCCTCGTGAGCCGACGCAACAGTCTGCAACCATCGGATGTCGGTCTGCCGGGGGGCGCCCGGCGACGCACGACGGGTCTTCGACGCGAAGAGGTGGCGCAGCTCGCCACGATGTCGACCGACTACTACACCCGTCTCGAACAACGACGCGGCCCACAACCGAGCACCCAGATGCTGGTGGCGCTCGCTCGCGCCCTCCGCCTCACCGCCGATGAGCGGGACTACCTGTTCCGGGTCGCCGGACACAGCGCACCGGACCGGATGACGGCCTCGGACCACATCGCACCCGGACTCCTGCGGGTACTGGACCGGCTCACCGGCACCCCCGCCCTCATTCTGTCGGCACTGGGGGAGACCTTGGTTCAGAA
Source organism: Gordonia sp. NPDC127522 (assembly GCF_042672305.1). NCBI lineage: Bacteria > Bacillati > Actinomycetota > Actinomycetes > Mycobacteriales > Gordoniaceae > Gordonia > Gordonia sp. NPDC127522. Next base: position 91,070 of record NZ_JBHXVK010000009.1, on the reverse strand, counting down.
CGATTGCGCGCGAGCGCTGTTCGGCGACAGCAGCCACCTCGTCGGAATGGACCGAAGTGCCATCTACCGGTGGTTCGTGTACCCCGACGAGGAACGCCGCCGCTACCCGGCTGATGATCACGAGCGGCAGAGCCGTGCGCAGGTCGCCTCGCTCCGTGCCGCTTACGGCGTCATGGGCGCCGATTCCCGTGCCGGAGCGATGGTCACGGAACTTCGACGCCGCAGCAGCGAATTCGCCGCGCTCTGGGACACCCACATCGTGAGCCGACGCTTCGAGGACCACAAGATCCTGATCCATCCCGAGGTCGGCGCGATCGAGGTCGACTGTCAGGCGCTGTTCACCGAGGACGAAACCCAGGTGTTGCTCGTGCTGACGGCAGCGCCGCGAACGGACGCAGCGGGAAAGATCGAATTGCTCAACGTGCTCGGCACACAAGAACTAGGACTCGATCCGCGTTGACCGTCGGGCGCCGGGGGATTACGTCGACCCGGTCCCACGAGCGTTGATCCGCCTCCCGATCGCGGACACCTGGCGAAGCTGCGCACGCGTGAGGCGGTCGATGACGAGCTCACGCACGTTGGTCACATACCCGGGAGCGGTCGCCACCACTTTCTCCCACCCCGCCTCGGTGAGAGCGGCATTCGTGAACCGCCCGTTCTCCGGGCACTGGTATCGCCGAACCCAACCCCGCTTCTCGAGTCTGCCGACCACATGCGAGAGCCGGGACAGCGAACCGTAGGACAATTCAGCGAGCTGGCTCATCCGCAGGGTGCGGTCAGTGGCCTCGGACAGCGCTGCCATCACCTCGTACTCGAAGTGGGTGATCTGGGCGTCACGGAGGAGCTGGGCATCGAGGGCGTGGGGGAGGTGGGCGAGCGCGGTTGCCACCTGGATCCAGGCGTCCATTTCCTCGTCGTCGAGCCAGTTCGGCTCCGGGGCAGTGGACATCTGCGCAGTGTATATGAAGTGAACACATCCGTGATCAGGTTGACGCATCAAGTGTCAGCACTTAGCCTTCACTTGATACTTCAAGTCAAAACCATCTAGTGAGGCGGCTCAGTCATGACCAACCCCATCGTCCGCAGTGCGGGCATCCTCATCGGACGCGTCGCTCTCGGCGTCATCTTCCTGGCCCACGGCCTGCAGAAGTTCCAGCAGAACGGCTGGACGGGACCGCAGACCGGGTTCGACATGATGGGCGTTCCGGCCGCGTCCTTCTCGGCGTTCGTGGTCACGTGGCTCGAGATCATCGGTGGCATCGCCCTGATCGTCGGGCTGCTGACCCCGATCGTCGCTGCGCTGTTGACGCTGAACATGATCGGCGCGCTGTTCATTGCACACGTCGACAACGGCATCTGGGTCTCCGACGGTGGTTACGAGTTCGTGCTCGCCCTCGGTGCCGGCGCACTGCTGCTGGCCGTGATCGGCGCCGGACGTTTCAGCGTGGACGCCGTGCTGGGGTCGAAGGTGCGCTGGCTCGCCGCCGACGACTCCCGGTCGGGCGACCTGGTCGGCACCTCGCGCTGACATCGCTCCGACAACCGCCCTGACTCGTACCGTGTTGCGAGTCAGGGCGGTTCGCTGTCTTCCGATACTCCCCTGATCGCCCCGTTCGGGCCGGCGACCAACATGATGGCGTGCGGAGTGAGGTGTCTCAAGCGCGCGAGTCGTTGTCCGCGAGCACTCGCGTGAGCAGTTCGATCAGCGTCGCCTGCTCGGCGGAATCCAGGCTCCTCAAGAAATCGCGCTGAGACTGTTGCGCGACTCGTTGCAAGTCGCGGGCCTGCCGGCGTCCAGTCGTCGTGAGATTGATGCGGTGACGGCGCCGGTCGTCGGGATCGGATTCCCGACGCAACCACCCCCGCGCCTCGAGCAGGTCGATGTGTTTGACCAAGTGACTCTTGTCGATTCGCAGACTCTCGGCGAGGTCCTGCTGGGCGGCCGGCCCGAAATCGACCAGCGCGGTCAGGACCGCATTGTGGGCGAGTTTCAGACCGCGGCGGGCAAGCTCGTCCTCGAGATACTGCCGCCCGTGACCGGCGACGTAAGACGCCAGGTACGACGGAAGTGCGGTGAGCGACGGAGGCCGAGGAGGATGTGGCACCTCGCAATCTTAGCGCCCGCATATAGTGGCAGTCTGCTACTGTTTTTGCTGTCCACTAAATGTGCCCACCCGATTCAGGATCGGAGTCCGAAATGACTGTCACAGGAATTCTCTCCGCCACCAAGCCGACCGCCGTCGACGCAGGCATGCTGGTGCTACGCACAGGTGCCGGTGTCGTGTTCGTCGCGCACGGATACGGCGACGTCTTCAACGCCGGCATCACCGGAAACATCGCCAACTATCGTGACGCAGGCATTCCACTGGCCGCGTTCTCGGCGCCGTTCACCGCACTCGTCCAATTGATCGGCGGTGCGTTGCTGGTCGTCGGTCTCTTCACGCGCGTATGGGCTGCGTGTCTGACGTTCGTCATGCTAGGAGCCTTGGTCTTCGTGCATTGGGGCGAGCCACTGGTGCTGAACCAGGATGGCAGCGGTTCGGGCTTCGCATTCATCATGGGGATCACCTCGGCAACACTGCTGCTACTCGGGCCCGGAGGCTTCAGCCTGGACGCAGTCCTCGCGACGCGTGTCCGAGCCGCGAGAGGAGTTGCGCACGAGCGCAAACCGTCGTCGACATGACGGGTTCACGCCCGCGACACGCTGCGGACGAGGCGTTCGCAGTCCGCGGTCCTCGCCTAGTGTCCCAGTAGGGCGTCGAGTGGAATGAGGGATATGACCTGGCTGATGCTGATCGCGGCGATCGCCTCGGAGGTCGCGGCGACGTTGTCACTCAAGGGTTCACAGACCGAACCGATGCTGTACGCGGTCGTCGCCGTCGGTTACGGGTTCGCGTTCGCACTCCTCGCCGCAGTCCTGAAGCGCGGCATGGGCATCGGCGTGGCCTACGGGATCTGGTCGGCGTCGGGCGTCGCACTCACCGCGGTACTGGCGACCTGGATCTTCGACGAGCCCTTCGGATTTCTGATGGGAATCGGCATCGTGTGCATCATGATCGGGGTTTTCCTCGTCGAGACCGGCCACCGGCCACCCGTCGACGAGGGCACCGACCCCGCCGCTTCGGGGGTGTGACCGTGGGATATGTCTTCATCGTCGCCGCCATCGTCGCCGAGGTCACCGGGACCCTCGCGCTGCGCGCCGCCGCGACCGGTCGACCGGCCTTCTACGGACTCGTCGTCCTCGGGTATCTGACGGCGTTCGTCGCGTTGACCCTCGGGCTGCGGCACGGCGTGCCCCTCGGTGTGGCGTACGGCATCTGGGCGGCGGCCGGGGTCGCAGCCACGGCCGTTGCCGCGCACTTCCTGTTCCGCGAACGCCTCAACCGACGCATGATCGCCGGCATCGGGGTGATCATCGTCGGCGTACTGCTCGTCGAACTGGGCGCGCTGCACTGAGTCCCGGCTTCGCTGACGTCGCGCCGACGGTCAGCCGCGTTCTGGACCAGGGTAGCGCGGGTCCACCTCAGCGCCGGACTCGACGTCGCGCGGGTTGTCGAAGGAGACGTCGATCTCCTGAAAACCCTTGTTGCGCTGCGCGAGAACTTGCGCCGAGTACGCCGCCTCGTCGCCCTTCGTCAGAGTGACGTTGTCGGTGAACGGGGTGAGCAGCGAACGTGGATAGAGCCGGTCGACGCGAACCGCGTTGGTCTCGAGACAGATGACGATCACGATCGACGACACGTAGAGGAAGGCGAGCAGGCCCAGCACGATCGCGAACACGCCGTTGGTGGAGCTGGCGTTACCGATGACGTGCTGCACATAGACCGCGCCGAAGGTCTGGATGATCTGCCAGCAGACCGCCGCCCCGAAGGCGCCCGGCAGTACGTCCCGAATCGACACGTCGCGGGCCGTGCCGATCCGAAAAGCCACGGTGAACACCAGCGTGCTCAACGCCACCGATCCGAGGATCGCCAGCCAGCGTCCGACGATGCCGAGTTCGAAGGCGGCCGAGACTCCATTGACGACGGTCAGGCCGATGACCGCGACACCGATCGTGGACAGCAACAGGAGGCCACGCAAACGGGCGAAGATCGGGTCGGGACGCTCGTTGCGTGGAACTGCCCAGATCGTGTTCATCGCGTTCTGGGCGGCAACGGCCACTCCGAGGCCGCCGTACAGGGACACGACAACCCCGATGATGATGGCGGTGACCCCGCCGCTCAGCTTCTCGGGTTCGCCCAGTTGGCCACCGATCACCGGGATCTGGCTCATCGCCGAGTCCAGGATGCGGTCTTGGAGGTCGGGGTTGTCGGCCAGGACGATCCCCAGCACGGTCGCGAACAGCAGTAACAGCGGAAACAACGAGATGAACGCGTAGTAGGCACAGAGCGCGGCCAGGTAGGCGCCCTGATCGTCGACGAACTTGTAGATGACGGCAAGCGGGAAGCCGGTCGCCGGATGACGCCGCTGAAAACGGTCGACCCGCTCGGTCAACGCCACCCGATCATCCTTCTCCTCGCCGGCCCGTGCCTGTTCCCCGTTCCGTTGAACGAGTCGTTCACCGGGAGTTACCACGGTGGTGCCGACTCTAACCCGAGCACGAGACGATTCGGGACACGACATCGGATCGGAGGTTCACCGGAACGGATCGAAACCCGGGATGCCGAGGGCGCGGAAGGGCCTTCCCAGACGCCAATAGGCCAGCCCCGCCAGCCCGCGCGGGAAGTATCGTTGCGTGGTCGTGACCGTCACCGACCCGTCCGCGTCGTCCGCCGCCTGGAGGCGATAGTCGCGATACGATCTGCCGAACCGGTTGTCGCGCAGACGAATACGAAGTCGATCCGGTCGTTGCGCGAGCACGATCTCACCGCGGTGCCGCGCATCCCGCTCGAGCCGCTCCCAGACCGTCGCACTACTCGCGCGCTCACTGACCCGGGTCTTCGATTCGAACATCTCTTCACCGGCCCACTGTGGATCGGTGGGAAGGGGTTCGGCCGGCGACACGTCGACCGACGCGTTGGCCCACGAGGCACGGCCGTCGCCGCGCGCCGAGCGTTCGAGCGTGTGGGCAACCGCCTCCGAGTAGGAGGTCAACCCCCCTTCGGGACGATCGATGATCGCGTCGACGGCTCGGTCGCGACAGACGGCGTCGCATTCGAGGGACTCGATCAGCGGTCGTGCGATCTTGCCGCGGATCGGCGTGACGAACCGGACCCAGCGGCTCGCCAGCGCCGGCGTGAGATACGGCAGTACCACCATGATTCGTGGTCGAAGACCTGCGACCCCGGCATACACCTGCATCATGTCGCCGTATTCGAGGACGTCGGGACCGCCGATGTCCCAGGTCCTCGACGATGGGACGTCGGCGGTGGCGGCTTCCACGAGGTAGTGCAGGGCGTCGTCGACCGCGATCGGTTGGATCTTGTTGTGTACCCACCGCGGCGTGGTCATCGCGGGCAGTCGCTCGGTGAGGTGCCGGATGAGTTCGAACGACGCCGACCCCGAGCCGATCAGCGTCCCGGCCTGCAACGCGATGGTCTCGATGGGTGAGTCGATCAGGATGTCGCCGACTTCGGCGCGCGAGGCCAGATGCTCGGACAGGTCGGTGCCCGACGGATGGAGACCGCCGAGGTAGACGATGCGCGACACGCCGTTCTGCTGAGCCGCGGCCACCACATTCTCCGCGGCGCGCCGCTCATCGGCCGCGAAGTCCGCGTCGGTGCTCATCGAGTGGACCAGGTGGTAGACGACGTCCACACCCGCGAAGGCCTTGACCAGCGAATCGCGATCCGACAGATCACCCCGGACCACTTCGGCTGTCGGATCGGACAACCATGGTGCGTCGGCGAGCTTCTCCGGTGTCCGCGCCAGTGCGCGCACACGGTGTCCTCGTGCCGACAATCGTGGGGCCAGCCGGCCGCCGACGTAGCCGGTCGCTCCGGTGACCAGACAGGTTCGCGACTCGTCCACCTGACTCCTCCGCTCTGGGGTGTGCCTCCCAGGCTATGGAGCGAAGCCGCTCGGCGCCGTCGCCTCGGCGCGGTCGGTGCCGGATCGTTCTCCGCGGCCACGATTCGATAACGGCACGCCCGGCCTGACACCGAACCCGAACCTCTAGACCTGAACTCGACCGCCAGACCCCGATCGACGCCTGGCGGTCGAGTTCAGGACCTGCCGTCAGCTACGTTCGCGTCCGCCGGCGAATTCTCGAACCACAGGCACTCCTCCAAGAGGCCCGCGCTCTTCCAGCCCTCCGCGGTCCGGATCATCGAATGGTGGTAGTTGCCGCCGCAGGTGCTGAGTTCGGGCATGCCGACGAAACGCATCGGGTTGTAGAACATGGCGCGCACGTCGGCCCGGTCTCCGTCGAATGTGTACTCGATGTTGGTGATGAAGTGCTGACTCACCGACACGAACGCGAAACTCTCCTCCAGCCACGCGGCGATCTCGTCCCGGGTGCCTGCCTGACCGTAGGGCGTCGACGTGTAGTCGACCACCGCCTCCGGGGTGAACACCGAGCGCCACAGCTCCCAGTCCTTGGTGTCGACGGCGCGCGAGTACTTGTACAGCGTGTCCGCGATATCGAACCGGTCGCTGATCTCCTGCAGGTCCATCGTTCTCCCGTCCACCGGTGTCGGTACGGGCGGCCCGTCGTGGCAGCGCCGGGACCGGCCGTCGCCGCCGACTATAGACACCAGTCCAGACGCTTGTCAGCGAAACCGGACCGGCGCGGGTGCCGCATGTCAGGTCGATGCTGCGAGGTCGCGGACGACGCGGAGGTCGGCGACGAAGGCGTCGAAGGCCCGCTCGCGCTGATCCGTGGGTCCGCGGAGAATCGACGACGGGTGAACGGTCGCCACCACGGACTCGGAATGGTCGGGGCCGAGGTCTCCGTCGGCGCCGAGATCGAAGCGCTCGCCACGGTGCCGGGTGAGCCGGAAGCCGGTACCCAGCAGGGCCTGTGCGGCCGTGGCGCCCAGACACACGACGATGCGAGGCGAGATCGCATCGAGCTCGGCCAGTAACCAGGGCCGGCATGCGACGACCTCTCCGCGGTTGGGCTTCTCGTGGATGCGCCGCTTCTGGCCTGCCGCCCGGGTGAACTTGAAATGCTTGACCGCATTCGTGACGTAGGTGGTCTCCCGGTCGATGTCGGCAGCGTCGAGTGCGCGGTCGAACAAGCGGCCGGCCGGACCGACGAACGGTTCGCCGGCACGATCCTCCTGGTCACCGGGCTGTTCGCCGACGAACATGACCGTCGAACCGGGCGAGCCCGCCCCGAAGACCGTCTGGTCGGCATCGCGGTACAGGTCACAGCCGCGACAGGCCCGCGCCGCCGACATGAGAACGGTGAGATCGTGCGAGTCGGGAACGAACTGCGCCGCCCCCGCATGCGACGCGTCAGCTCTGGCAGTCACGATGTCCCACAGCCGGTGTCATCGACGAGACCGTCGAATCAACCGCAACAGACGCCGTGCTGCAACGGCCGCAAGGGCTCCGGTGATCACCCACGGACCGCCCACGATCAACGGATCGATCCACGTGTGGTTGTTGTCGACTCGAGTGCTGCCACGACGGGACGACCACCCGTTGTAGCTGAACTCGGAGGCGATGCCGGTTTCGGTGATCGGGTTGTCGGGGCGCGCACTGGCGAAGGACGCAAGGTGCGCCTCGACCGACGCCACTCGGTCGGCGTAGAGAAGGATCAGCCAGTGTGCCGCACGTCCCTCGCTGTAACGATAGGCAAACTTCCGGATCGCGCCGGAGAGCCCGCGTGGTGGCGTCGACGTGCCGAAAACCGGTGGGAGAAAGGCGTGTTCATTCGAGCGTTCGCGAGGCCAGCGCTCGGGCTGGTCGTCCGGGACGGTCCAGTGGACACCGGGCGCCGGTTCGACGGGGAGTTCACGAGGAACTGACGGGCGGTTTGCGGTGTCCAGATCGACTCCCCAGCCAGGTATGCGGTCGACGAGAGCGGTGGTGTCGGGATCGTTGGGTCGGTCAGCGGGATAGGCGGGCATGGCGTCCTCCTCAGGCGGCGTCGGCGACGACGATGGGCTTGATGCAGTCATCGAGCTTCGCCGAAAAGATGTGATATCCCTCGGCGATGTGTTCGAGCGGTATACGGTGCGTCACAATGTCGTTCGGCTTGAAGTATCCGTCACGGACGTGTTCGAACAGTCGCGGCCACTGCCGTTTGACCGGGCACTGGTTCATGTTCAGGGTGAGTCCCTTGTTCATGGCGTCACCGAACTTCACAGCGCTGAACATCGGTCCGTACGCGCCGACGACCGAAACGGTCCCGCCTTTGCGGACCGAGTCGATTGCCCAGTTGAGGGCGATCGGCGATCCACCCTGCAGCTTGAACTTGGCCGCGGTCACGTGCTGGAGGAAGTTGCCGTCAGCCTCGGCGCCGACAGCATCGATCACCCGATCCGCGCCGATGTTGTCGGTGATGTTCTTGAGATGAACGATGATGTCGTCGTACTCGGCGAAGTTGTAGGTCTCGGCATGAGCGAACTGCGCCGCCTTGTCCAAGCGGTACTGCAGATGGTCGATGACGATGACCCGCCCGGCCCCCATGAACCAAGCCGAGCGCGCGGCGTACAGACCGACCGGTCCGGCGCCGAACACCACGACGGTCTCACCCTGACGGATGTCGGCCAGTTGGGCTCCGAAGTATCCGGTCGGGAGGGCGTCGGTCAGCAGTAATGCGTCTTCGGAATCCATCCAGTCAGGGATGATGCTGGGGCCGACATCGGCGAACGGAACGCGGACGAACTCGGCTTGACCGCCGTCGTACCCGCCGCACGTATGCGAATAGCCGTAGATCCCGCCGACCGCGGTGGCGTTCGGATTCACGTTGTGGCAGTTCGAGTACAGGCCGCGCGCACAGAAGTAGCACGTTCCGCAGTACACGTTGAAGGGCACCATGACCCGATCGCCGACGCTCACGTTCCGGACCGAACCCCCGACCGCCTCGACGACCCCGATGAACTCGTGCCCGAACGTCATTCCGGGCCGGGTGTCGGGCATCATGCCGTGGTAGAGGTGCAGGTCCGAACCACAGATCGCGGCGTGTGTCACCCGGACAATGGCGTCGTTGGGATGTTCGATGGCAGGGACGGGTTTGGATTCGACGCGAACCTTGTAGGGACCGCGATAGACCATTGCGCGCATAGTGTCTGTTTCTTGTCTCATGCGCGTTCGGGTACCCCACTCCTCCCGGCCTAACCGCGATTACGACGCAGAATGCACACCGGCCCGAACCAGGGGTGTAGAAATGGAATCCAGTCCGCGACAGTGCAGGAGAGGATCGTCGATGTCAGTGGTGTCTTATGTGATCGCGGGTTCGGAGGCCAGCGGGGGAGCGGGCCTCCAGGCCGACCTGCGCACCTTCGCGCAGCTGGGTACCTACGGTGTCGGGACCATCACCTGCATCGTGTCCTTCGACCCGAAAAGCGAATGGTCCCATCGCTTCGTGCCGATCGACTCCGGGGTGATCGCCGATCAGATCGAGGTGGCCACCGCCGCGCACGAACCCGAGGTCGTGAAGATCGGCATGCTGGGCACCCCGGCCACCATCTCCGCCGTTGCGCAGGCGCTCGGCTCCCGACAGTGGCGCGACGTCGTCGTCGATCCGGTGCTGATCTGCAAGGGCCAGGAGCCCGGCGCCGCACTCGACACCGACAACGCCCTCCGCTCCGAGATCTTGCCGCTGGCCACCGTGGTCACACCCAATCTGTTCGAGGCCGCGACCCTGGCCGGGATGGACGAACTGGCGTCCACCGACGACCTCGCCGAGGCAGCGCGGCGGATCCACGATCTCGGGCCGAAGGTCGTCGTCGTGAAGGGCGGGGTCGGACTCCCCGGCGATGAGGCCATCGACGTCGTCTTCGACGGCTCCGAGGTCACCGTCCTGCGCGCCCCGAAGGTGGGCGACGAGCGCGTCTCCGGAGCCGGCTGCGTGTTCGCCGCCGCCACCACCGCCGAACTCACCAAGGGTGCGGGAGTCCTCGACGCCATCCGGACCGCCAAGCAGTTCACCCACGACGGCATCGTCGGCCGGCTCGCCTCGAACGCACCGTTCGACGCCGTGTGGCACGGCTCGAGCTGACCCGCGGGCGAGTGCTCGGTCGGAGCGACCCGTCGGGTGTCAGCGGGCTTCTCCCCGGGTAGTCCAGCGACAGCCCGGCGGTCACCGTCGCCGTCCGGGACGTCGTCCCGAGGAGAACCCGTGTCCGAGACCGTCGCCGACATCGTGCTGCAACGTCTCTGGGAGTGGGGGGTCCGGCAGGTGTTCGGCTACCCCGGCGACGGCATCAACGGCTTGCTGTCGGCGTGGGTACGGGCGGAGAACGATCCACAGTTCGTCCAGTCGCGCCACGAGGAGATGAGCGCCTTCGAGGCCGTCGGGTACGCGAAGTTCTCCGGTGAGGTCGGCGTCTGCGCCGCGACCAGCGGCCCGGGTGGCATCCATCTCCTCAACGGGCTGTACGACGCCAAACTCGACCACGTACCGGTCGTCGCGCTGGTCGGGCAGACCGAGCGATCCGCGATGGGTGGTGCGTATCAGCAGGAAATCGACATGTTGGCGCTGTACAAGGACGTCTGCAGCGACTTCGTGCAGATGTGCATGGTGCCCGAACAGCTTCCGAATCTCATCGACCGGGCGATCCGGATCGCGCTCGCCGAACGCGCGCCGACCGCTCTGATCTTCCCCTCGGATGTTCTCGACCTGACCTACGAGCCACCACAGCAGGCCTTCAAGCAGGTCCCGTCGAGCCTCGGGCTCACCTCGGCGACGCCCGCGCCGGACCCCGATGCGGTCGTGCGGGCGGCCCAGATCCTCAACTCCGGGGAGCGGGTCGCGATGCTGGTCGGCCAGGGCGCTCGAGGATGCGCGCCCGAGCTCATCACGGTTGCCGACACTCTCGGGGCCGGTTGCGCGAAGGCCCTTCTCGGGCGGGATGTCCTCCCGGACACCCTGCCGTGGGTCACGGGATCCATCGGCCTGCTCGGCACGACGGCCAGCCATCGGCTGATGACCGGTTGTGACACCCTGCTGACCGTCGGATCGAATTTCCCGTACTCCCAGTTCCTTCCGTCGTTCGGACAGGCCAGGGGAGTGCAGATCGACCATTCACCCGAGATGATCGGCATGCGCTACCCGAATGAGCTCAATGTCGTCGGCGACGCACGCGCCACGCTGCACGCTCTCATCCCGCTGCTCGAACCCAAGACCGACCGTTCGTGGCGCGACAAGGTCGAGGCCGACGTCGAGCGCTGGTGGACGAACGCGGCCGGCCAGGCGATGGCCGACGCGGATCCGGTCAATCCGATGCGCATCTTCCACGAGTTCTCGCCGCGCGCCCCGTCGGATTGCATCATCACCGCGGATTCGGGCAGTGCCGCCAACTGGTACGCCCGGCACATCGTCTTCCGCGACGAGATGAGGGGGTCGCTGTCCGGGACGCTGGCCACGATGGGGCCGGCGGTGCCCTACGCGATCGGCGCCAAGTGGGCCCACCCGGACCGGCCGGCGGTCGCCTTCGAGGGCGACGGTGCGATGCAGATGAACGGCCTGGCCGAGATGATCACCGTGGCGCACTACTGGCAGCAGTGGACCGATCCGCGGCTCGTGGTCGTGGTGTTGCACAACAACGACCTGAATCAGGTCACGTGGGAACAGCGCGCGATGTCGGGGTCACCAAAATTCGCAGCCTCACAAGACCTTCCCGACGTCGACTACGCGGCCTTCGCGCGGGGGATCGGACTCGTCGGGATCAACGTCGACGACCCGGACGATCTCGGTGCCGCATGGGACACCGCCCTGGCCGCCGATCGTCCGGCACTGCTCGACGTGCGTTGCGACCCGACGGTTCCTCCCGTCCCGCCGCACGCGACCCGCGAGCAGGTCCTCGCCCTCGGCGCGGCGCTTGTCAAGGGTGACGACGATGCCTGGGCCGTCGCCAAGAATGCAGCCAAGCAGGGAATCCGCCAGTTCCCACCCGGACGGCACTCCGACAACGGCTGAACCACACGGGACGACTGTTTGACCGCGCGGTGCGCCGGGAATCCGTGTCGGACAGCACAAACAGTGAAAGGAAGTCCATGATGCCTGCAGGACAAACCGGATTCGACGACGTGACCTTCGACCTGATCTCCGTCCAGTACCACTCGCTCAAGGCAGGCCACGATTACGGCCAGTATGTGCGCGATGCGCGGAATGCCGACCGTTCCGACATTGCGGAGTTCTTCGAGCAGGTGATGCAGCAGGATTCCGAGCGCGCGCAGAAGTGCCATCAGTTCCTGCGCGAACTGGAGAAGTAACAACAGGATCCGACTCCGGCGCCGCGCACGCTGTGGCGCCGGGGTCGAGTCGGCGTCCTACGGCTTACCGCGCTTCGGCGTCTGGTCGGCCACGCCGTGCCGCAAGGGAGTCGTGGCGTCCGCGGCCGTCTCTTCACCGACCGAAGATCCCGACGGAGTGTCCTGAGGTCGGGGTGCGTTGGCCGGATCTCCTCCGGACGGTTCGGCGCCGGCTTCGAGTTGGCTGATCCGCGCGACCAGGATCTCCTGTACCTGGACACGCCCCGCCGACGCCCGTTCGTGATCCAGCAGGCGCCGCACCTGGTCGAGTTCCAAGGCGCGAATCCGATGGGTGATGTCACCGGTGGAGAGTTGATCGAAATCTGGCAGTGGAAGTTCTGGCGTTGTACTCATGCTCGACCGGGTACCCGACCGGCTCTGGATCTAACGCGGCTCGGCGTAACCTGTCGCGCATGAACGGCGAGAAAGTGTTCACCGCGGTCGCGGTCGGATTCGAGGCAGTCGGCGCCTTTGCGATGATCGTGGGAGCGGTCATCGCGTGTGTGCTGGGCGGACGTTCGCTCCGCCGCGGAGAGGGTGGCGGCACTGCTTTCTCGGTACTGCGCAACACACTCGGAGCAGCCATTCTCCTGGGGCTGGAGGTCCTGGTCGCCGCGGACCTCATCCGCACCATCACGTCCAAACCGTCGATCGAGGATGCGCTCATCCTCGGGCTCATCGTCCTCATCCGAACCGTGTTGTCGATGTCCATCCAGATCGAGATCGAGGGCGTGGCGCCGTGGCGCCGGGCGTTGCTGACCAGCGGCGGACAGCTGCTCGGCGCAGCGGTTGCGAACGACGCTGCGGCTGCACGACCGGCTACGGCAAACGCCGCGCGGCGCGCCGACGGATAGCGTCGCCACCTGGTCTGGTGCCAGGAACGACCGGCGAGGCATCCTGGATGCCGATCGTCACGAGACCGACCGAAGGAGTGCCGGGTGACAACGATCCCAGACGAAGTCGATGTCCTCATCGTCGGTGCCGGCATCTCCGGCATCGGTGCGGCCCGCTGGGTGCGGACCGAAGACCCCGGCAAGTCGGTCGTCGTCCTCGAGGCCCGGGACACCGCCGGCGGGACGTGGGACCTGTTCCGCTACCCGGGGATTCGGTCCGACTCGGACCTGCACACCTTCGGCTACGACTTCAAGCCCTGGACCGATCGACAGGCGATCGCCGACGCCCCGCGAATCCTCGATTACCTCCACGAGACGATCGACGAGAACGATCTCGCTCCGCTGGTCCGGTACGGGCATCGGGTGGTGGCGGCCGCGTGGTCGTCGGACGCAGCGCGATGGACGGTCGACGTCGAACGCACCGACACCGGAACGCGAAGCCAGATCAGTGCGCGATGGATCTTCTGTGGCTCGGGCTACTACGACTACGACGCGGGGTTCGCGCCGGAGTTCGCCGGCACCGAGGAGTTCGGCGGCGAGATCGTGCATCCGCAGCACTGGCCCGAGGACCTCGATTACGCGGGCAAGCGAGTGGTGGTCATCGGCAGCGGCGCCACGGCGGTCACGCTGCTTCCCGCGATGGCGAACCAGGCCGCGCACGTCACGATGCTCCAGCGCACACCGACCTACATCATCCCGCTGCCCCGCGAGGACGCCATCGCCAACACCTTGAAGAAAGTGTTCGGCACCGAACGCGGATACGCATTGACCCGACACAAGAACGTCGCGCAGCAGCGGGTGCTCTTCGAGTTGTGCCAACGATTCCCGTCGGTCGCGCGTCGGGTGATACGCAAGATCAACGAATCGCAGCTGCCCGACGGTTATCCGGTGGACACCCACTTCAATCCGCCGTACAACCCGTGGGACCAGCGGCTGTGTGTGGTGCCCGACGCCGACCTGTTCCGGGTGATCCGCTCCGGGAAGGCCTCGATCGTCACCAACCGGGTCGACACCTTCACCGAGAACGGCATCCGGACAGTGGGCGGGGAGGAACTCGAGGCCGACATCGTCGTCACCGCGACCGGGCTCAACATCAAGATCATCGGCGGCATCGAGCTGAGCGTCGACGGTGAACCGGTGTCCCTTCCCGACACCGTCGTCTACCGCGGGATGATGCTGTCCGGTGTCCCGAACTTCGCGGTGGCGATCGGTTACACCAATGCGTCGTGGACCCTCAAGATCGGGCTGCTGTGCGAGTACTTCTGCAAACTTCTGGCCCACATGGATTCTCACGGATACGACAGTGTGTGGGCGGTTGCGGACCCCGATATGCCGACTCGGCCACTGCTCGACTTCGGGGCCGGCTATGTCCAGCGCGCCCTCGACACCCTGCCCAAGCAGGGACCTGATGAGCCCTGGGTGATGTCGATGAGCTACTACGCCGACCGCAAATTGTTCCGTGGTGACGTCGCCGACGACAACCTCCGCTTCGCGCGGGCGGGGGAGCGGGTGCGGTCGAGGCTGTCGGCTCGCGAGACGACCGGCTGAGAACTGCGCCGTCGAGAAACGGGCCGCCGGGGCAGGAGCCAGGGACGGCAGACCAGCACGAGAAGTGCGATCTCCACCGGTGCACCCGCGTAGTACATGAGTTCCGCACCCGCGTGTGCCTGCTCGACGGAAACGCCGGGGGGCGGTTCGGCGTAGATCACCTTGGCGAGAATGTTGTGCGCCGCGATCGCCAGTACGAGCGCCGTCACTCGCCAGGGTGGTGACGCCCGGTGCGGGGCCGGGTCGGGTCCGCCGATGACGGCGAAGGTGAAGAGGTAGCCGGCGGCGAGGACATGGATGTGAATCAGCCCGTGCACGAGCGGGTCGTCGTGCATCGCCGCGAAGAGACCGGTGCGGTAGAGAATCCACAGACCGCCGACGTTCAGCAGTCCGGCGACAAAGGGATTCGTCAGCACGGCGAACGGCGGCGAAGCCAGGCCCCGCGCTATCCTTCGCGCCGTCGCCACCGGGAGAACACGTAGCGCCACGGTCACCGGGGCGCCCAGTACGAGGAGAAGCGGACCGAGCATCCCGAGCAGAACGTGTGTGCCCATATGCGCGATGAAGTCATGGTGGGCGCGTTCGGCCAGCGGTCCGATCAGTGCTGCGCCGATCGCCAGGCAGCCGGCCAGCCAAGATGACGTTCGCGCCTTCGGCCAGGAGATCCCGCGGGCTCGAAGCCGAAACACCGCACACACGTACACGATTGCGGCGCCGGCCACGAACAACAGAGTCGACCACTCCACCAGGCCCAGCATGGTGTCTTCGGGGCGATCGTGGTGGTGAGTCATCCGGACGGCGCGGTGCCGGTGGGACGAGTGTGGTCACCGGAGGACTGGACCCGGCGTGCGGTGATGACCCACAAGGCGATCCCGGCCGCCAGCAGTACACCGGCCACGATGTTCCACACGAGGTCGTACGGCGTGAGATCGACCCCGTAACGAATCTGGTGCAGCCCCATCACCTTGTGTTGCACCAGGCCGTCGTACAGCTGGAAGAAACCGGCGCCGGTCAGCCACCCGGCCGCGAAGGTCAACCGCGAGAAGCCACCATCGCGCGCCAGACCGACCAGCAGCATCGCTGCTGCGACAGTGGCGAACCAGCTGAAGGCATGGAACACACCATCGGAGACCAGGCCGACGTCAGACGTCGACTTGTCGTAGAAGTGGTGCCAGTGCAGGAGCTGATGGAATACGACCTCGTCGAGAAACGCGACCGCACCGAGCCCCAGGAGGATGCCGGCGGCGAGATTGCGCCGGCGACGGGAGCGGTTGGACGAGTTCATCGGCGTTCCATCCTGTTCACATCCGCGCGAACCGCATCAACCAGTAGCAGTAGACGCCGTACGCGGCGATACCGACCGCGGCCAGGATCATCAGCACCTGGCCGGCGGGAAGGCCGGCCAGTGTCTTGACCGCTCCGTCGATCCCCGTCGCCTTTGACGGGTCGGCAGTCGCGACCGCCACGATGACCAGGATGCCGGTGCCGGCCAGGACGACACCCTTGCCGCAATAGCCGATCACGCCCGCGATTGTCGCCGCCTTGTCGTCGGAGATCTTGAGGTCGTCGAGGAACGATCGACTGGCGCCCTTGTACACGTGGTAGACCCCGACGCCGATGATCACCAGTCCGGCTGCCACGAGGACGAACTTGCCGCCACCGGACTGCAGGAGCCGCGCTGTCAGTCCGGCGTTCTCCTGACCACTCGATTTGCCCTGGCCGGTCGCGAAACGTAGTGCCGACCAAGCGAACCCGACGTAGACCACAGCGAGCGACAACGCTTTTCCGCGATCGAACCACTGCTCGGCGCCGTCACTGTCCTCGCCCGGTTCGGTGGCGTGGGGTCCGACGATCGCCTCGGCGAGTCGCCACAGCGCGAGTGCTGCGAACGCGACCGCGGCCACCCACAGGACGACGCGGCCGCCGGACGAGTCGGCGAAGATCCCCAACGCTCCCGACTGGTCGGCGTTCCCGCCCCCACCGAAGGCGAGGCGCAGGATGATGTAGGCGATCAGCAGATGGAGCAGGCCGCTGACGGCGTGGCCGGCACGCGCCAAGCGCTCGAACCACGGGCTGTCGGTGGCGCGGTCGACCGCGCCGGTCACTTGGTTGCGGCTCATGGCGCCACGTTCCCTTCCACCGGTCGACCGAGCTGGTGCCCGGCCGGTTCCACTGACGTTACGGGGATGCCGGCCGGTCGCTTACTTCCCCTGCGAGTTACGAAGGGCCCGAGCCTGTTCGATGTACTTCTGGTCCTTCTCGTCGTTTTTGTCCGACGCCGTGGTGTCCCGAGGCGGAAGTTGCAGGTGCTCTTCGGCCGGCATCCCCGCCTGTAGCTGTCGGCCACGTTCGAGTTCGGAGTCGAACTCGGCTCCGAACAGCAGCGCGAGATTCGTCAGCCACAGCCACAACAGGAAGACGATGACGCCCGCGAGTGCGCCGTAGGTCTTGTTGTAGCTGCCGAAGTTGGAGACATACAGCGCAAATGCCGCCGACGCGACGATCCAGGTGACGATGGCCAGCACCGCTCCGGCGCTGATCCATCGGAACTTCGGCTGCTGCACGTTCGGGGTCGCCCAGTACAGGATGGCGACGATCAGGATCACGAACAGGAGGAGGATGGGCCATCGAACGATGTTCCAGACGGTGAGCGCGGTCTCGCCGAAACCGATGGCGTCTCCGATCGATTTCGCGATCGGTCCGCTGACCGCCAGCATGAGTGCCACCGCGGCGGCGAGGACAAGCGCCACGAGCGTGACGAGCAGCATGATCGGCCGCAATTTCCAGATGGGACGGCCTTCGTCGATCTCGTACATCCGGTTCATCGCGCGTCCGAACGCCCCCACGTAACCCGACGCGGACCAGAGCGCGCCGAGCAGACCGAGTACGAGGGCGAAACCGGCGCTGGGGGCGGCCACGAGTTGTTCGACGGGGCCCCGCAACGTGTCCACGGCCGACGACGGTCCGAGGTCGTCGACCATCTGCAGGACGGCGTCAGTCGTCTTCTCGCCCTGACCGAACACACCGAGCAGCGAGACCAGCGCGAGCAGCGCCGGGAACAGTGAGAGCACGGAGTAGTAGGTGAGCGCCGCTGCCAGATCGGTGCACTGATCGCGTGAGAACTCCCGCGCGGTCTTCTTCAGCACGAAGAGGAGGGACGGCTTGGTCAGGTCCGTGGGGGAGTCCGGCTTGCGCGGGTCATCGGGGTCGGCCGATTCGGGGTCGTCGCGAACGTCCGGTTCAGCTGAGTCCGGGTCCTTGTCAGCTCGTTCGGCGGCGTCATCTCGTTTCATCTCCTGCGCATAACCGGCGAACGCGCGAGCCAAACCCGGCCGACGTCGGCGCACCCGTCACCTGTGGGGTCAGCGCACGTGGCCGCAGGCGTCGTCGACTGCCTCCTGCAGCTCTCGCTGGATCCACCGGGTCACGGCGGCGGGTGTGTCGTCTCGACGGGCGCCGAGGTCCACCGGTTCGCCCAGAGCGACGACGGGGCGGCCACCACCGGCCGGGTAAGCGATCCCGGCGGAGACCAACCACACTCCGACACCGTCTCGCAGGGCTCGATGGGCGATGTGGCCGATCCCGGTGCCGAGCCGCTGAACCTCCGTCGGGTCACCCTCGTTGCAGGTTCCCTCCGGGAACACCGCGATGCTGTCCCCGCGCGCCATCCGCTCGACGCAAACGCCGATCATCTGACGCCCGGCGTCGGCCGCAGCTCGCACTCCGTGGTCCTTGCTGCGGAACACCGGGATCCCGCCCAGGGTGTCGATCTTCTTCCGCTGCTCCACGTCTTGGAACAGTTCGTCTTTCGCGAGGACACGCAGACTGCCGATCCGCCGTCGGAGCGGTGACCGGAAGCCCGCCGCTGCCAGTACCAGTGGATCCCGTTCGGAGACGTGGTTGGCCGCGATGAGTAGCGGCACACCACTGCGGACGAGGTCGGCGAGCCGGTCCCGCGACCGGAAGCGAACAACCGGTCGGATGCGGGCGGCCAGCACGGCGTACATCATTCGCGCCCGGGCCCGGTCCTGCTGATGGGTCAGGTAATGCTCGTATACCGCCTGTGCCTCGGACAGCTCGACCTTCACCTAAGTTACGGTACCGTAGGTTGCGGGGCCGCGGTGCTGCAACGGGACTACGCATGACAGCCCGGGTACAGCTCCGAGGTCAGTCGGGGACGACGACCGCCCGGCCACGCAGTTCGTTCGAGGCCAACCGACGGTAGGCCTCGAGCCCGTCGTCGAGGGAGAACTTCTCGACGGCGACCTCCAGGACACCGTCGCGCGCGAGGTCGAGGACCTCGATCAGTTCGTGCCGCGCACCCCAGTACGGCGCCCGGACCGACACCTCGTAGGGCTGGGTGAAGAAGCCGACCTTCGCCGCGGCGACACCGTCACCGATGCCGACGATCACGACGTCGCCCAATGTGCCGACGATTCCCATCGCGGTGTCGATGGTCGGCTGCAAGCCGACGAAGTCGAATACCGCGGTGGCGCCGTCGTTTCCGGTGATCTTCCGGACATTCGCCACGGCGTCGGCATCGCTGAGAACGGTCTCGTGAGCGCCCACCTCGCGTGCGAACGCGAGCTTGTCCTCGCTGAGGTCGAGGGCGATGATGCGCGCCGGGGTCAGATGGCGCAACAGCTGAATCCCGATGTGCCCCAACCCGCCCGCGCCGATGACAACTGCCGTTGTGCCGCCGACGAGCTTCGGCAGCGATGCTTTGATCGCGTGATACGGAGTGAGTCCGGCGTCCGTGAGCGGCACCGCGGCGATCGGGTCGAGATCACCGAGCGGAACGAGGTGCCGGGCGTCGTCGACGATCATGTAGTCGGCCATCGCGCCTTCGTTGCCGAGCCCGGGTGGAGTGATTCCGAGTTCGGCCGCACGACTGCAGTAGTTCTCGAACCCACGTGAGCAGAAGTGACAGACCCCGCAACCCCAGGGGCCGTAGACCGCCACCGCGGTTCCCTCGGTCAGCGACGTCACACCGCTTCCGATCTCGGCGACCACACCGGCTCCCTCGTGCCCGAGCGTCATGGGTAACGGATAGGGAAAACCCTCGGCGGGCATGTTGAGCACGAAATCGTCGGAGTGGCACGCACCGGCTGCAGTCACCTTCAACAACACCTGGCCGGGGCCGGGTGTCGGCTTGTCGACCTCGCGGAGTTCGGGCGGACTTCCTGGCTTGACGATCTGGATGGCTTTCATGCCGGACACCTCTCGGTTCGAGTCGTTTGCGTGCTCTCCCGCCCTCCGGTCTACCCGCGTATGGCGATACGCGCATACGTCGGCGGCAAACCAGACGCGAATTCCTGCGGA
This sequence comes from Gordonia sp. NPDC127522, assembly GCF_042672305.1. Taxonomy (NCBI): domain Bacteria; kingdom Bacillati; phylum Actinomycetota; class Actinomycetes; order Mycobacteriales; family Gordoniaceae; genus Gordonia; species Gordonia sp. NPDC127522. The sequence continues at coordinate 70,938 of NZ_JBHXVK010000009.1, read as the reverse complement.
ACCCCGGCACAGGTGGACAATGCCGACCAGAAGCCGGGACGGACCACGGAGTTCGATGTCGCGGCGCGTCGGGCGTGTCGACGGGTGCGTCAAACATCCTGTGGCAGAGTCGATCAGCCGAGACGACGGCCGGAGATCCATTGGTCTTCGATTTGGACGAGACGTTTCGCGACGACGACGCCCTCGATCACCACCGGCAGCGGATGGCCGGCAGCGTCTGGGGACGAGTCACCGCGGGTATCGAACGCCGGTACGTCCAGCACTCGTGATCCAGTCGTTGCGACTGCGGGTCACCATCGTCGCGACTGATTCCGAGCGGCGCACCGCACACACTGCCGGGTGGCCGGCAGGACTTCGAGGCGCTCGGACCCGATGGGTTCGCCACAGTCCTCGCACCGGCCGTAGGCACCCGCGCCGACCCGGTCCAGGGCGGCACCGATCTCGTCGAGCCGGACTCGCGACCGTTCCAGCTGGGCAACCAGATGGCCGCGTTCCACCGCCAGAGTCGAACCCTCCGGATCGTGCTCGTCGTCGGCCGCCGCGTCGCTGGTCGCCTCGAGTACCGCGGCCAGCCGGGACGACAACGATTCGATCAGCGCGGCGGTTCGTTCCCGTTCTGCGAGGAGCGCATCCCGCGACTCGTCATCGTGGCTCGAGGTCACCGTGGGGCCCACCGACGTCGTCTCGATCAGGTGCCGCAGAAGGTCTGGAAGCTGTCGCTGAACGCCTGCGGGGCCGGCGCCGCGTAGTGAGCCCATTCGGTGCGGCGTTCGAACGGATGCGTGACGGGATCCATCAGCCGCGTGAACGGTTCCGGATCGCCGTCGGTCGCGGCGCGCAAAGCGGCGTCGACCTGATGGTTGCGCGGGATGTACACCGGGTTCACGGTATCCATCGTCTCGGCGACCGCAGCGGGCTCACGACCGAGACGGGCGAGTTCACGGCGCCATCGTTCCAGCCACGGACCGATCTGCTCGCGCGGCATGAGGCTGATGATCGGGACCTGATCTCCGCGGAGTTCGTCGGCCAGCGCCCGGAAGGTGCCTGTCCAGTCCGCGCGATGATTCCGCATCAGGGTCAACAGGTCGGCGACCAGTTCGGGTTCGGAAAACGCCTCTGTCAGACCGATCTTCGACGCCATGCCGGTGGCGAAATGGTGTTCGTACCGCGCCTCGTAGGTGGCTAGCACGTCCGACGCCCCAGCGATCGCCTCATCGGGTGTCGGGGCCATGAGCCTGAGCAGGGTTTCGGCGAACCGCGCCAGATTCCACTTCAGGACGGCGGGCTGATTCCCGTATGCGTATCGGCCCGCGTGATCGATCGAGCTGAACACCGCCGACGGGTCGAAGGCGTCGAGGAAGGCGCAGGGCCCGTAGTCGATGGTCTCACCCGAGATCGTCGTGTTGTCGGTGTTCATCACGCCGTGCACGAACCCCACCAGCATCCACTGGGCCACCAGTGCGGCCTGACGTTCGAGTACGGCTTCGAAGAACGCGAGATACCGGTTGCCGTCGCCGGCCTCCGACGCTTTCGCGAGCTCCGGGTAGTGACGGCTGATCGCGTAGTCGGCGAGTTGTTGCGTCAGGTCGGTGTTCCGAATTGCGTACTCGAAGGTGCCGACACGGAGATGGCTGGCTGCGATCCGCGCCAACACCGCGCCGGGCTCGGCCCCGGTGCGCTGGATGTCTCGCCCGGTGGCCACGACCGACAGCGAACGCGTGGTGGGGATCCCCAGGGCGTGCATGGCCTCGCTGATCAGATACTCGCGCAGCATCGGCCCGACCACCGCGAATCCGTCGCCACCTCGGGAGAACGGAGTACGCCCAGAACCCTTGAGCTGTAGATCGACTCGTCGACCGCCGCGGTCGATCAGCTCCCCGAGCAGCAACGCCCGGCCGTCCCCGAGAAGCGGTGTGTAACCGCCGAATTGATGCCCCGAGTAGGCGGTGGCGACAGGGACGGCATCGGCGGGCGCGGCCGCACCCGACAGAAGTGCGACACCGTCGTCGGATGTCAGTGCCGCGATGTCGAGGCCCAGGTCGTCGGCGAGTGACTCGTTGACGACGAGCAGTCGGGGGTCAGGCGTCTCGGCACCCTGCCACGGCACGGTGAAGGGCGTCAGCTCGTCGACGAAGGTGCGCTCGAAGCCGGTGATCGCGGCGCTCGTGCGGGCGGGAGTATCGGGAGAGACGGACACCCCTCGAGGGTAACCAGTTTCCGGACCGGTAAACCGGCTGCGCAGACGGGGCGAGGAGGAGTGTCCACCTCACTCGCCCCGGACGGCGATCAGGCCGCCAGCGCCGCGCCGCAGATGCCGCAGGCCTCGAAGTTGCGCCGATTCCACCGGGCGATCGGGATGAAGAACACGCTGAACTGGCTGTATTCACGCATCCGCGCCCACTGGGTGGTGTTGTGGCAGCGGGGACAGGTGCGGGTCTGACCCGCACCGAGATGCTTCTGCCTACGGCCATATCCGAACAAGAAGAACACGCCGCCATCGTAGAGTTCGCGGCTCGCGGCGGCCGGTCATGCGCCGCGGTAGTCGATCACGGGCGGCGGACCATGAGGTCGTTCTCGGCTGTGAAACCGCATTGTTCGTACAGATCTGTCGATGCTTCGGTCGGGTTGAGCAGCACCTTCGCGTATCCACGGCCGTCCGCGGTAGCGACGGTGTGCCGGACCAGTTCACGTCCGATCCCGGAACCGCGGAATGCCGGGCGGACGTACAGATGACCGAGATAACCCCATCGGTCGCCGGCGCCCTGCCGGGGATTCGGCATCCGGGCGTGTTCGGTCAAGCACACCATTCCCACAGTCATGTCGTCCGTGCCCGCAGTCCAGACCGTTCGTCGCTCATCCTCCAACCAACTCGCAACCGCGGCGGCGAAGGCGGTATCGCCGAGCCACGGCCCGACGGAGCGATCGTCTTCGTACGCCCACTCCCAGCGGAGCTCGGCCACATGGTGAGAGTTCTGCGAAGGTTGAATTCGTACCGCGTGTCGACCGGTCACCCACCCAGGGTGACCGATGACGGTCGGCGGCTGCGCGTGCGACACCGCAGAAACTCCGCGACCACCGCCGGCCTCGCGGAGAATGGACGAGGCCGGAGGTGCTCGCCATCTGTCGACACGCATCGGGTCGGCGGGCATCGGTACGCTCGATGGTGTCCGTTTTGTCGGCCTGACGTCACCGCCACCGGGCTGCGGACTCGCGAAACCGGAGGGAAGCATGGAAGCACTGATCCTGATCGCCGTCATCGTCGTGATCGTCGTCGGGGTGGTGGTGTTCGCCCAACAGCGCTCCGGCGCCAACGCGGCCCGCACCCTCGAGGACGCGAAAGCCGACGCACGACAGGTGATCGAACGTCTGGGCGGCCAGGTGTTCATGCTGGTCGGCGACGGCTCGGCATCGAAACAGGCGCTGGCCGACGCGGGGGAGCGATATACCGCGGCCGGGTCTCAGATCGAGCAGGCCAATTCGCCGGTGCAGGCGCGGCTGGCCAAACAGACTGCGATCGAGGGGCTCTACTACATCCGTGCGGCTCGGGCCGCCATGGACCTCGACCCCGGTCCGGCGATCCCCGAGCTCGACGGGCAGAAGAGTGCCGGTGCGGTCACCGAGGACCGGACCGTGGAGTTCGAGGGACGAAAGGTCGCCGCATCGCCCAACCCGTCGGAGCAGACGCCCAACTACTATCCCGGTGGCCGCGTCGCCGGCAGGCCGGTGCCCGCCGGCTGGTACTCCGAGCCGTGGTGGAAACCGGCTCTGGTCGCCGGCGCCTGGGGACTCGGATCGATGTTCCTGTTCTCGGCGATGTTCTCCGGCATGGCGGGCGTTCCCTACGACGCGCAGTCCTTCGAGAGTGGCGCCGGCGACGGTTCCGACGGTGGCGCCCTGGAAAGCGGTGACTCCGGCGACTTCGGCGGTGGTGACTCCGGCGACTTCGGCGGGGGAGATTTCGGTGGCGGCGACTTCGGCGGGGGAGGCGACTTCGGCGGTGGCGACTTCGGGGGGTTCTGAGCGGCCGCCCGCCGAATGACTCGGCTTCGCTTGCGGGGTGTCAGGTCGCCGTGGGTGCCGCGACGACGGACAGCAACCGGAGCTTCTCGGCACTCGCACTGCCCGGAGTCGCGGTGTAGACGAGCAGCGAATGCGAACACCGCGGGTCGACCAAGATCTGGCAACTCAGCTCGATCAATCCCACGTCGGGGTGCACGTACCTCTTGATTTCGCGAGGAGCTATACCCACTTCATGCCGTGCCCAGATGTCGCGGAATTCCTCGCTCTCGCCTGTGAGCCGTTCCGCGAGCGACGCCGCATACGACTGCGGGCCTCGTAGCGCAGCGACTCCCCGTAGTCCGGATACGTACATCCGTGAATAGAAGTCGTGGTCGTCGGTCGGATGCAATTGGCGAGCCCGCGGATCGGTGAACCACCGATAGCCGACGCTCCGCGCCGGCCCGTCGAACCGCATGAGGTCGCCGACCAAAGCCACCCCGAGTCGGTTCTGACGCAACGTCTCACCGAGTTCGGTGAGGATCTCGGCCGGGGTGTCGGCGAGTCGGTCGAAGATCCGCATCATGCCCGGGGCGATGTGCTCGCGGTCGGGTCCGCGCACGGGCGGCCGGTGGCCGGCGAGGTGGAACAGGTGGTCTCGCTCCTCGACGGAGAGGTGGAGGCCCTGTGCGATGGCGGCCACCATCTGTGGCGACGGCTGCGGGCCGCGCTCACGTTCGAGTCGCGAGTAGTAGTCGGCGGACATGTGACACAGGGCAGCCACCTCTTCGCGACGGAGTCCACCGGTGCGACGGCGCTGCCCGCGAGGCAGTCCGACGTCCTCGGGCTGAAGGGCGGCACGCCGCACCCGAAGGAAGTCAGCGAGACCGGGTCGATCGATCATTCGGCCATTCTTGCGCGCTCGGAACCGCGGAGCCACGGATCGACAGGCCGTGGATAACGGTGCGGACCGACACAAGACTGGAAGCGAGAACATTCCGAGTCTGTCAGGAGCTCCGCATGACACGAAACAGCAGATACAGCCTGTCCATCCCCGATCTCACGGGCCGTCGAGCGGTGGTGACCGGCGCGAGTGACGGCATCGGGTGGGAGATCGCGAACGCGCTCGCCGGCGCCGGTGCGGAAGTGGTCGTGCCGGTGCGTGATCCGGACAAGGGGGCGAGGGCGGTCGAGCGCATTCGCGATCGTCACCCCGCCGCCACACTGACGATGGAGGACGTCGACCTCTCATCGATGGCATCGGTCAGGGCGCTCGCCGGCAGGCTCCGGGCGGACGGTACACCGATCGACATCCTGATCAACAACGCCGGCATCATGACTCCGCCGAAACGCCTGACCACCGGCGATGGATTCGAGGTCCAGTTCGGCACCAACCACCTCGGACACTTCGCCCTGACCGTCGCGGTGCTGCCGCTGCTCCGGTCCGGGAAGGCACGGGTGGTCTCGCAGACGAGCATCGCGGCAAAGCGAGGCTCGATCAATTGGGATGATCTGAACTGGGAGCGCCACTACGACGCAATGAAGGCCTACCGCCAGTCCAAGATCGCGTGCGCGCTGTTCGGACTCGAACTCGGACGCCGAAGTCGCGCTGCCGGTTGGGATGTGACGAGCGTGATCTCGCATCCGGGGGTCGCCCCGACCAGCCTTCTCGCCGCTCGTCCTGAGGTCGGCAGGACCGCGCCGACGAGCGGCCGGCGGGTGATCGAGTGGATGTCGCGGCACGGTGTCGGTGTGGGCACCGTCGAAACCGCTGCCCTCCCAGCCCTGATGGCGGCGACGCAGCCGGAGACGCCCGATGATGCATTCTTCGGACCACGGTGGCCCGGTGACGCCGGCGGACCGCCCGGATCACGGCAACCCTGGCAACCGTTCCGTGATCGCGAAGCGGCATCGCGTCTGTGGGAGGTGTCCGAACAGCTGACCCGGGTGACGGCGGGCTGAAGACAGGCCTCCTCGCGCCAGGGTGCGTTCGCCGTGTGGTGTGTGCCACCTGCGGACCGAAGTCGACGCAGGTGACACACCGGCAATGAGCACTTGTGGTGCTCTCCACTCGAAGTCTGAGGGACGTCAGGTTCAGGGGAAGAGCGTCAGGAATGTCGCTGCCGAGGTAGCGCACAGCAGCGCCGCGATCGTGACGCCGGCATAAGCGTGATCGGCAATCGGGGTCTCGCGTGCCTTGCCCGACGATGTGCGTGTCGGGGTGCTGGCCTCTGTCACAAGTTGTCCCTCCGAAGACTCGTTACCGTCCCCGAGAACATTAGGGCCGCGAACGTTCCGCCGAGACCCGGCGGCGACGTTCGAGGCCACACCGATGCACTGGGTCACGAAACGATAACGGTCGCAAGTACTAGGTTTGAACTGCGCGAACGGTGAAGCGCCGACGGCTCGACTCAGTGATGAGTACCGGTGATTCGCACGCATGTGCGACAATGGCGCGGTGAGTTCACAGACGAGGGCCGGCTTGAGTCCCGACGACCTGGAGTCGCTGTCCGCGGCACTCGCGGCCGGTAAGCGAGCCACGGTCTATCTGCGCGATGCGATGCCATCGCTGAACCTGGAGGCCGGCGCCTCGGCGCGAGTCGTGTCGATCGACGGGTCGACAGTGACGGTGAGCCCGAGGGGCGTCGACGACCAGTTGCCGTTCGAAGCCGACGAACTGCGGCGAAGCCGACCGGCCGCCGCCGCCACTACGACGACTGCGGTTCGTCGACGCACACCGGAACCAGCGCCCCCGAAACCACAACCGACGTCGTCATCGAAAACAGATGTCGGGGAATCGACTTCCGCACGCCCACCCCGTAAGACGCGTCCCGAGACGGATGCCCCGCCGAGGGCGGCGGAGTCGACCCCGCCGAGGGCGGCGGAGTCGGCGCCGGCGCCTGTGACGACCAGGCCGGCGCGAAAGGCCAAGGCGCCGAGCGCGCCGACCACGGTCACGATCACCGCGGCGGGGGAGAGCACGTGGACGCTGTCGGTAGCGGTCGGAACCAGAAAGCTGGGGAAACCCGTCGAAGTCACCGCTGACCGGGTGGCCCGGGCAATGCGGGAACTCGATGACGAGACCGCGATCGCCGCGGTCGACGCCGTCATCGACTCGGCCCGAACGGCCGCGCAACGCCGCATCGACGAACTCAGTCAGGAACTCGAAGCCGCGCGGGCCGCGCTGGCCAACCTCGACGGGTCCGTCGACGACCAGCGCGGCCTCGCTCGCTGAGGAGCGCCCGGAGCTTGCGGAGGGCGACCCACCCTGCTCCCTGAGCTGAGGAGCGCCCGGAGCTTGCGGAGGGCGCGGGCGGATTCAACCAACCCCTGCTCCCTGAGGAGCGCCCGGAGCTTGCGGAGGGCGCGTCACGAAGGGCCCCGTCAGGCCTGCCGGTCCCGGAACCGGTACATCGCGCGAATGTCTCTCGTGATCGCTTTGTCCCGCTTGCTCCGTTTGCTCGCCTGTCGGGCGTCGCCCCGAGCGGCCGACCACTCACTTTCCCTCAGCAGCTTGCGATAGCGTTCCAGACGGCCGGCGTCGAGCCGGCCGGCCCGGATGGCCTCCTGCACGGCACATCTCGGCTCACTGCGGTGTTCGCAATCGCGAAACGCGCACTCACGAGCCAGCTCTTCGATGTCGGCGAACGTTCGTCCGGCCGCCTCTGCGACATCCTGCACCCCGATCCCACGCAAGCCAGGTGTGTCGATGAGTACCTTGCCTCCCGGCAGAGGCAGCAGCTCGCGGTGCGCCGTCGTGTGTCGGCCCTTTCCGTCGACCGCCCGAATCTCGTTAGCCGCCATCTGTTCACGACCGAGCAGTGCGTTGGCCAGGCTCGACTTGCCGGCCCCGGACGAGCCCAACAGGACGGCTGTGCCGGTCATGGTGGACTCGAGGAGATCAACGCCTGCGCCGGTGATCGTGCTCGTCGTCACGATGTCGGCGCCCGGAGCAACCGCGGCGACTACAGCCTCGCCCGGAAGAGGATCGTCAACCAGATCCGACTTGGTCAACGCGATTATCGGTCGGGTGCCGGCGTCGTAGGCCAACGTCAGCAGGCGTTCGACGCGACCGACATTCACCCTGTTCGCGACCGACACCGCGATGATCACCGTGTCGACGTTGGCGGCGAGCACCTGCCGTTCCGACGTCCGATCCGAACTCGCGCGCGCGATTGCCGTCCGACGCGGCAACAGGTGCATGATCCGGGCCTGCCCGTCGTCTCGGCGCAGCACCACCCAATCGCCGGTGCACACGGTCTGTTCGCGCTCCGCGGTGCGCCCGACACCGCGGATGGCGCGGACCGGACCAGATGCGGTGATGGTGTCGCACCCGCCGCGATCCACCCGCACGACGCGAGCTGGTAGCTCGTCGTCGGACGCGCGGTCGGTGTACAGGGTCGAGAAATGCTCGTCCCAGCCGAGAGCGGCGAGCTCGACGGGGAAGGACGAATTACTTGCAGAATTCACTGTTGGGGACTTTCGAGGAATGCCCGCCACCCCAGGAGTCATCCGACTCGCAACTCAGTCGTTTGTGCGAGAACGGTTTTCGAGGATCAGCAACGGGCTGGAGGTACAGGGATGGTTCGGATGCTGACGATGCCAGCGATCTCGACGGCAACCATCGACTCACCTCCAGGTCTCGTGCTGCCCCCACCGGACAGCGCGGCTCACGCTAACACCGTTTGGATATGCCCACCACTCCTTTTCTGGCTCATGCGGCCTGCGACCGCCCTCGAGACGGCTCGATGCTGGACGGTCTCGACCGATCGGTCTAATATCAGACCATGCGGTCTAAGAGCGGATCCGGCGCCCGGACCTTCGCCGATGAGGCACGTCGGAAGCAGATAGTCGCCTGTGCGATGGACCTGATTGCCGACGTCGGTTACCCGCGTGCGTCGTTGGCGAAGATCGCCGAGCGCGCCGATATAGCGAAGAGCGTTGTGCTGTATCACTTTCGAGACAAGGACGAGTTGGTTTCCGCGGTGGTTGAGACAGTGTTCACCACATCTGCGAACATCATGGTCCCGCGAATTCTCTCGGCCTCGGGTGCACGCGACCGTCTCCGGGCCTACATCGAGTCGAACGGCGAGTTCCTCGACGCTCATCGACGGCCGGCCATCGCGCTCTACGAGATCTCGACGAGCTATCGGGACAGGAAAGGTCGTCGATTCGATGAGGCCATCCAGGCATCTGTCGACGACATCGGCGTTCCCGAGCAGTTCGCTCTGCTCGATCCGTTGTCGATCCTGAGGTCAGGCATCCAAGACGGCGACTTCGTCACCGACGTGGACCCGATCGTCCTGAAGAACCTCATCCGATCGGCGCTCGACGGCGCCGTCGCCGAGCTCGCGCGAGACGCCACCTATGACGTGACCGCCCACACCTCCGCCCTGTCGAAGCTCGTCCTATCCGCGATCGGAGCACCACCATGAATCCACGAATCACCATCCTGGCGTTCGGAACCCGAGGCGACGTCGCTCCGTTGACCGGTGTGGCAACCGGCCTGCGTGACCGCCTCGGCGCCACCGTGACGATCGCTGCGCAACATCCATACGAACAGATGGTCACCCGGGCCGGCCACACCTTTCGGCTGCTGCCGCGAGACACCGAGGCAGACACCCGATCCTCGACCTACGGCCAGGCAATGATCGATGGGCACCGTCTCAAACCGTCGAGAGACGCGATCAAGGGGATGCGCGACGACCTGGCGGGTGTCGGCGAGGCCATGGCCGTGGCGGCAGAAGACGCGGATCTGCTCCTCTGCGGGGGTCCCGTCGGCACTCTGCTCGGGTGGCATGTCGCCGAGGCAGTGGGGTGCCGGAGCGCCGCCCTCGTCCTTCAACCCTCGAGTCCGACCGGCGATTTCGCACCTCCTGCGCTCGGAGTCCGATCCTACGGGCGGCTCGGGAATCGAACGGCGTGGCGCGTGGCTGCGGCCGGCGAAGAGCTCTTCGCACCGCTCATCAACGACCTCCGAAAGACACTGGGCCTCGCTCACGAGTCGCGGCCGGGCCCGCGGCGCAGGAGGCAACAGTCGTGGACTCAGCTGTGCGGATTCAGCGAGAGCGTCGTCCCGCGACCCCGGGATTGGCCTGACAACGTGCACGTCACCGGATACTGGTGGCCGACAGACGATCGGTCCGACGAACCTCCCGCGGGTCTGGTCGACTTCCTCGCGGACGGGCCGCCTCCGGTGTACGTCGGGCTGGGTAGCACGGCGATCAGCGACGGCGAGCGGATCAGTGAGATTGTTCGCGACGCATTGCGGTCCAGCGGACTTCGCGGCATCGTCCACCGAGGATGGGCGCACCTGGACGGTGGTTCCGACGACACCGTGCACACCGTCGACGACATTCCCCACTCGTGGCTGCTCCCGCAGACCGCGGCCGCAGTCCACCACTGCGGCGCCGGAACCACAGCCGCCACACTGCGAGCCGGCATCCCGACCGTGGCTCTACCCGGCATCATGGACCAGCCGTTCTGGGCGAGCCGTCTCCGACGAATCGGTGTCGCGCCCGATCCCATTCCCCGTACCAGCGTCACGGTGGAGAACCTGACTGCTGCGCTGCGGAAAGTCGCAGAGGTCGAAGCCGACCGGTCGGGTTTCCGGAATCGCGCGAACACGATCTCGCGGGACATAACCGCTGAGAACGGCGTCGTGCGCGCGTGCCAGATCGTCGAGGACCTGTTGAGCGCGCCGACGCCGGTCTGACGCGCACCGACCCGATCTCGCGGACCTCATCCGTTTGACGCCGTGCCCGGATCCCGGGTTAGACATCCAACGGGTTCGCGCTACCGCAGTCCCAACTCGACGCCCTGCGCGAGCACCTCACGCCGCGAGGTCATACCCAGCTTCGCCAGGACCGCGGACACGTGATGGTCCGCGGTTTTCGACGAGATGTACAGCCGCTTGGCGATCTCCGAATTCGACAGTCCCTCCGCCACCAGGCGGGCGACTTCGAGTTGCCTGTTCGTCAGGCCACCGGGGTTCACGCGTGTCGTGGGCCGAGGGCGCTGCGGGACGGTGGCGCAACCCCGTTCGCGCATCAACGCACGCGCACGATCGGCGGTGCCCGCGGCGCCGAGTCCGTCGAGCATCGTCACACCACGGGCCGGTTCGTCGGAATCCAACCAGCACATCGCCGATGCGAACGGATCACCCGCGTCCGACCACCAGCGCGCGGCGTCGGCGTGCCGACCGTCGAGCGACAATCGGTACGGCGCCGCGATCGGACCGGTCTGCGTCGCCATGCCCAGCCGGGCGCGCCAGACTGCGAGACTTCCCGAGCCCCACTCTGTTCCGTCGTCGTCGAGAGTTCGTGCCGCGATGACCCTGGCGTCCTCGGTCCCGGTCATCCAACTGATCTCCGCCAGGGCGGTCAGGACCGCGAGCCGTCGGAGGGGTTCGTCGATCTGGTTGGCGAGAGTCCAGGCGTTCTCGATCTCGTCGGTGTCGAACGACGCGCCGCATCGGAGCGGCACCAGCACGGTGACCAGGAGCGGCCACAGCGTGGCGATCGGCATCCCGTCGGCGTCGATGACCGCCCCGGCGTCCTCGAGGGCTCCGTTCCAGTGTCCGCGGGTCAGATGCAGGCGACTCCGCACCGCGGTCTGCCAGTGGCGACAGATCTGGATGTCGCGCTCCACCGTGAACGGGAGACCCGCGTCGAGGATCCGGTCGGCGGCCCGATACCTGCCCTGTTCGACATCGAGACTGGCCACCTGCGAGTACACCGTTGAGGCGAGTTCGTCGAAGCCGAGGGTGCGAGCGGTCTCCATGTGATCGAGAAGTCTGCTGCGAGAGTCGACTTCGCCGGCGGACAGCGCAGCCGAGTCGGATACGACCTGGTTCCACAGCCGCAGTTCCTCGTCGGATGCCGACGCGGTGTCGGCCAGCAGGGACGCCGTTCCCGACACGTCGCCCCGCATGAACGCGAGAAACGCGCGGTGGATCTGGGCCTCGCTGTACACCGTCGACGCCCCTGTCCCGTAGGCGATCTCCGCTGCACGACCCAGGTGCGATTCCGCGCTCTGCCGGTGCGCGCTGTAGTACTCGTAGACCCCGACGGCCACATGTGCCGTCGCCAACCCGGTGTCGTCACCCAGTTCGGTCCACAACGGAAAGGTCTCGTTCACACTGGCTATCGCATCGCGCAGTCGGCTGACCATGTACTGCTCGTTGGCCAGCGCCAACAACAGTTCGGCACGCTCGCGAACCGGAGCATTGACTTGGTGCTGCTTGGCGATCTCGTAGTACGCGACGGCCTCGGTGTGCGCTCCGCCGCGGATGGCGTCCTCGGCTGCGGCGCAGGCATGACGGACGGCGCGGTCGAAGTCCCGGGCGGCGACGGCGTGGTGGGTCAACACCGACGGGTGCACGGTGCCCAACTGCTCGAGTGCGTCCAAGAGCTGCGCGTGCAGATGGGCCACCCCACCCGGCGGGATCGTGGATTCGATTGCCCGACGGGCCAATTCGTGCCGGAAGACGATGCCGTCGGGCCCCCATTCCAGAAGTCCCGTGTCGGCGAGACGCTGCAGAGTGGGGTAACCGATCCGCAGGACCGGCAGCGCGGTGTCCGACACCCGTTCCGGCGACGCCGCAATCAGTTGGAGGGCTTCGAAATCGGCCGCGCTGACCTTGGTCGTCCGCGCCAGGACCGCATCGCGCACCGACGACGGGATCGGCAGGTCGGGTTCGCGGGAGACCTCGGTCGCGAAGTAGGGGTTACCTCCGGTCGCGGCATGGACCCGCACGGGATCGAGACCCGTACCCTCGACCAGTTCCGCGATCGCCGCGACACTGAGCGGCGGCAGCTCGATCCGGCACACGCCCTCGGCGAGTAGGGCACGCGCTGCCGCCTGGGGCTCGAGCTCTCGATGCGTCAGGAGCAGAACGATCGGCATCGACTCGATGCGTCGACACAGGAACCTCAGTACATCGGTCGACGCGGCGTCGACCCAGTGCAGATCCTCGACCACGAGAAGCGTCGGTGCAGCCCCCAGATGAGCGAAGGCGGCTTCGCAGACGTCGGCGAGCATCATCGGTTCCACACCGATGCCCAGGTCTTTGACCGGACCCAGTGGACGTGGTGTGTCGAGGGGATCGCAGGCCACCCGCAGCACACGCACGTCCCGGGCGGTCGCACACACCTGCGCGATCAGCGTCGTCTTGCCGGCGCCGCTCTCTCCGGCGATGGAGAATGCCGAACCCACCGGCAACCGGTCAAATGCCGCGCTGATCTGCGACAACTGCTCGGTTCTCTCCAACAATCGCACCGTCCGAGTGTAGGCCGCCCGACGCTCGAATAGGTGGGTCCACCCATTCATGGGAAGGACGTTCGACGAAAGATGGGAGGTCCTCACCGATGCCGTCCGTATGCCCGGTGACCGACTGTTGTGGTGCGCCGGTACCGACAACGGTCACCGACGGCCAGTCGTCCCACCACACAGAAATGGACAATCCGATGACGACATCTCTCTCACCAGACCTGGTATCGCTGCGGGAGAAGCAGCAGAAGGTCTGGAGCAGCGGCGATTACAACCGTATCGCCGCGCTGACCGTGCCGGTCAACGAAGCGACCGTGGTCGCGGCATCGGTCATCCCCGGCGATCGTGTCCTCGACGTCGCGACCGGCACCGGCCACTCCGCGCTCGCCGCTGCCCGCCAGGGTGGCGACGTCACCGCGATCGACTACGTGCCGGCACTACTCGACATCGCCCGGGGTCGGGCAGCCGCAGAACATCTCGACGTCGACTTCGTGGAAGCCCCGGCCGAGGTCCTGCCGTTCGGCAACGCCGCGTTCGACACCGGTATCTCGTCGATCGGCATCATGTTCGCCGCCGATCACGAGCAGGCCGCGCGCGAATTGACCCGAGTCGTCCGCCCAGGCGGAAAGATCGTGGTCACGAGTTGGACCGCAGACGGTTTCGTCGGTGGAATGCTCGCCGCGGTCGGCCGCCACGTGACGCCGCCGCCGGGCGCGCGTCCCGCCACCCGGTGGGGCGACCAGCAGTACGTCGCATCGCTGTTCGGCGACCGTGTGCACGCGGTCGAGTCGCACACCGCCGTGCTGACCGTTCGGTTCGTAGACGCGGCCGCTTTCGCGGACCTGTTCCTCGGCTACTACGGTCCGACGTTCGCCGCGGCGTCGAAGCTCGACGAGGACGGCAAGCACGCACTGCGGGCCGATCTGATCTCCCTCGCCGAGTCTCGGCAGCAACCGGTCCCCGGCGGGATCTCCATCGACTGGGAGTACCGCGTCGTCGAGGCGGTGCGGTCATGATCGCGACCCGGAGTCGAGGCAAGGTCATCGCTCGTCTCGGCGCGACACTGTCGATCGCCGCGGCCATCGGCGTCGCCACGCCGCTCGCGACGACTGCTTCGGCAGCACCCGCCCGCACACCGGGCGCGACGCTGACGATCGTCGACCAGAACATCACCGGCGCCGGCAAGAACCGCATCATCATCCAGGGCCTGTATCCGATGACACGCGCGGACGCGGTCGGATTCGTCACCCACATCAACGATCGGGGTTGCGGTGGAATGCACTACATCGTGCTGGGCGACGACGGTCGGGAGCAGTACCTCTACGACCGCAACTTCCCGGGCACCTCGGTCGGGACCGAAGGGTTCCTCCGGGCTTCCGACCGCGGGCTCGAGTATCTCCGGGAGTTCGTCGTTCCGAGCTCGGTTCTCAACGAGGATCGCGATGGTGCCGACGAGGTCTTCACCCGGGTCCGTTTCACCGACGGCGACTGCCGGGCACGGGTCCAGACCACCAACGTGGTCGTCGGGCGGTTCTGACCCGACCCGCCGGCCCGACACCCGCCCACCCGGCCTGTGCCGGGTGGCGGGTGTCGGATCAACTCAGCTCGGCAGCATCCACGTCGGTGTCGATACGCATGGCGGCCACCAGTTCTCGATAGAGCTCATCGGTGGCGAGGAGGCTCCGATGGTTGCCGACCGCCCGCACCCGACCGGCTTCGAGGACGACGATCTGGTCGGCGTCCATGATCGTCGAGAGCCGATGCGCGATGGTGACGACGGCTCCGCGAGTGGCCTGTCGACGGATGCCCTCGGCCACGGCCGCCTCGGTCAATCCGTCGAGTTGCGCGGTCACCTCGTCGAGCAGGAGGAGTTCCGGGTCGACGACCAGCGCGCGGGCGAGCGCGATGCGTTGCCGTTCCCCGCCCGACAGCGTTGACGTGGTCACGTCGGTGAGTAGGCCGTCGGGCATGGAACGGACACGCTCATCCATCCGTACGGCCGACAGGGCGCGCCACACCTCGTCGTCTGTCGCCTCGGGCGCCGCGTAGACGAGGTTGTCGCGGACCGTTCCGGGGACCAGGGGCGTGTCCTGCTCCACGTAGGCGATGCGTGCTCGCAGGTCGTGGAGTGTCCACTGGTCGAGCGGTCGGCCGTCGAGCACGATCTCGCCGCGATCCGGTCGTAGGAACTTCAGGAAGAGGGAGAAGATGGTCGTCTTCCCGGCACCCGACGGTCCGACGATGGCAGTGTGTCCACGGCGCGGGATGGTCAGGTCTATGCCGTTGAGCGCAGCGGGGGAGTCTGGTGCGTAGCGGTACACCACGTCGTGCAGTTCGAGTGCCGACACGGTCCGATCGACATGAACCGGCGTGCTATTCGCCGCCACTTCGTCGTCGGATTCGGTTCGCAGGTCGGAGATCTCGGAGATCCGCGCAGCCGCGGCCAATCCCGACTGTAACGCCGTGACGCTCTGGGTGAGCAACGAGACCGGCATCATCAGTTGGAATCCGTAGAGCAGGAAGGCGATCAGAGTACTGACGGCCATCGAACCGTCGGCGACGCGCCAGGCCCCGAACGCCAGGACGACCATCACCGCCAGATTGATTCCGGACCCGGTGATCGTCCAGGCCCATGCTTCGATCCGCACGGCCCGGATTCCCTTGCTCGCCGACCGGTGCGCGAACTCTCCGATCCGGTCGGATTCCCGCGCCTCGGCCCGACTCGCCTTCACGGTGCGGATCGATCGAAGGATCCCCTCCAATCGGCCACCCAGGAAACCGATCTCGGCCTGCGCATCCTGCTGCGCCTTCGCCAGTCCCGGCATCAGCACGGCGGTGGCGATCCCGACCATGACCATGACGACCATCGTGGTCGCGAACAGCGGGAGGTCCAGAAACGCCATGAGTACCAGCGCGCCGATCATTCCGACGAAACCGTTGACACCGTTGACGATGCTCGACGTCGTCGCTTCGCGGATGAGCAGGGTGTCGGAGGTGACGCGCGCGACCATCTCGCCGCTCGACCTACGAGCGAGCTCGGGGACCTCGACGCGGAGCAGGTGACCGATCAGTCCGGTACGGGTGGCGAGGATGATGCGTTCGGCCAGGGTCCCCAGCATGATCGTCTGGATCAGACCGATCACCGACCCGGCGACGAGCAACACGGCCAGCACGGTGATCGGCGCCGCCAGGGATTCCGACACGGCGAGACCGTCGAGCACCCATTTCGTGACCAGCGGGGTCGCGAGTTCGGCAGCGGTGCCGAGCAACCCGAGGACGACGCCCACGGCAAGGACGCCCCGGTACGGACGCATGTAGTCCCAGAGGATCGCGAGTTTGGCGCGCATCGGCATATCCGGGGTCTGCCCGGGATCGGCCGCGGTTGTCGAAGTCGTCATGGTGTGACCCCTCCCGAGCGGAACATGCAAGCTCTACGATGGCACACTGCACCGCCATTTCCCCGACCGCCAGTCACTGATCGATGCCGCCCTGATGGAGGCGAGCACCATCCTCGACCGACAGTCGAAGGAAGCGGTGGACGGCTGCGAATCGGCTCGCGCAGAACTGGAGTCGTTGATGCGCGTCATCATCGGCATCGGCGAGATCATCATGTTCCTGTTCTCCGACCCGAACCGATTCGAGGGCAACCCGGAATGGTCTGAGGACGAAGACCAGATGCTCCCCGAGATCCTCACCCGGGCCCAGAAAGACGGTGCCATCGCCGCTGATCTCGAAACGAGATGGCTGGTGGGGGTGTTCTATTCACTCTGCTTCGTCGGCGCGGTGTCGATCAGCGGCGGGGAGATGTCGCGCCGCCGCGCCGCCGATGTCGCCATCCGGACCTTCTTCGCCGGCGTGTCCGCCGACTGAGAACACACCGCTCGCGTATGCGTTCGGTCGAGAAAATACGTCCGCTGCCGATGAGTTTTGTATCGGGGTGGTGTCAGACCCTGCACCTACCACCGATCGGATGAGACATTGGGCAGCGTGAACGTACTGGCGTGCGTGGCCGCAGCGGTCGCCGCGTTCCTGGTGAGCGGTATGTACTACGGCGTCGTGGGCGCGCCCGCCGCGGCGGAAGTACATCGACCCGCCTGGGCGACGCCGGTTGTCGAACTCTCCGCAACGCTCTGCTCGTACTCCTCGTCGCCGGTCTGGTCGCGCAACTCGATCCGGATGTCACCGGTGCACTTCTGCTTGCCGCGGGGCTGTTCCTCATCCCGTTGGTACTGTTCGCGGGCGCGGTCTTCCACGAGGGAACGGCTCTGTCCGCGGCAGCTGTACACCTCGGAGATTGGGTCCTGAAGCTGCTCATCCTCGTCCTGATCGTGTCGCTGTCACGGTGACAGTGGAATCGCTGTGGACCGCACAATCCCCGTTCGCTACTCCGTGAGGAGGATCGGGTGACGGTTGATCGCCTTTCGGATCACAACCGTCCTTTCCCGGAGAATCAGGCCGGCTCCAGGGCCCGCTTGGCCTTTTCCAGAGCGGCGAGCGTACGCAGCACCGAATCGCGCTTGGCGGTCAAGTCGCTCGCCTTGGCCTTGCCGCTCAGGCCGGAGTCCGTCTGCGCGACTGCCAGCCGTTCCTCGATCTCGGCGAGCTGCGCCAGCAAGGACTGCGCGCGGCTCATGAGCTCCTCATGGTCGGGTCGGGAGACGTCCGCAGGCCGGGCGCTTCCGGACCCGACGTTCGTGGCTTTGCGAGCAGTTCTGCTGCCGTCTTTGTTCGTGGTGGGGGACGCGGACCGTGTCACACCGCGCTGGCCGGACCGGACGCGCACTGGGGGCTGTGTGCGGGTCCGATTCAGCACTGCCCAGGCGTCACGGGCCGCCACCCGGTGCTCGCGTTCTTCGTCGTCGTCCGACGTCATCGACGCGCCCAAGGGGCGCAGACCATAGAAGCCCACGAACTCGCGGGCCGCCGCTATGGTCTGTTCTGCCGCGCGGCAGCGCCCGCACCGCGGTTCGCCGCGGAGTTCGGCGATGTCGTCGCCGGATGAGCACCACACGCAGGCGTGGGTAGTGGAGTCGGTCACGGTGGCGTCGGCAGCAGCGAAATTCACGGGTGAAAACACTACGGCACAATGTTTTTCATTCTGCGACCGGGCTTAGTCAAGCAGGCTCGGGCCGGGATTGCGCTGGTTGTTCCCGCGATGGACCACGTCCCGGCCTGCCGGATAACAACGCGTTCGGTACGCATCACGACGATGGGACGTCGGCGGGCATCGCAGAGCTGTTGGAATCATTCCGTGTAGCGACCCGTTGGTGCCACCATGCGAGCAATCACTTATGACCGATTCGGCGGTCCCGACGTCCTGGAACTGACCGACCTGCCCACGCCCAAGGTCGGACCCGACTCCGTGCTGGTGCGCGTCCGCGCCTCCAGTGTGAATCCCGTGGACTGGAAGGTTCGCGAGGGCTATCTCGCCGAGATCATGGACACCGTCTTCCCGGTGGTCCCGGGCTGGGACGTCGCGGGAGTGGTCGAGCAGGTCGGCCTGGACACACCTGAGTTCCAGGTCGGCGACGAAGTGTTCGGTTACGTCCGCAAGGACGTCGTCGGTGGGGAAGTGGCGGGCGGGACGTTCGCCGAGTTCGTCGCCGCTCCGGTGCGCACCCTGGCACACAAGCCGTCGAACTGGTCGTTCGAAGAGGCTGCAGCGCTCCCGCTGGCCGGTCTCACCGCTCTGCAGACCATCCGCCGGGCAGGAGTTCAGTCCGGAAACACCGTGCTGGTTCACGCCGCCGCGGGCGGAGTCGGATCGTTCGCCGTGCAGATCGCCCGGTCCCTGGGCGCACGCGTGATCGGGACGGCCTCGGAGTCGAACCACGACTATCTCCGCAGTCTGGGCGCCGAGCCCACGACGTATGGCGAGGGCCTCGCCGACCGAGTACGAGCACTCGAGCCGCAGGGTGTCGACGTCATCCTCGACTACGTGGGCGGCGACGCACTCGACTCGGTCGAGCACGTGTTGCGCGCCGGCGGCACGGTCGCCTCGATCACCGACGCGCGGGCGCGCGACGAGTTCGCCGGCCACTACGTGTGGGTGCGTCCCGACGCCGCGGATCTTGCTGAACTCGCCCGACTCGCCGACGCAGGCGATCTCACGCCGGAGATCGCCGAAGTGTTCGATCTCGCTGATGCCTCCGACGCGCACGAGCGGAGCCAGTCCGGTCACGTGCGCGGCAAGGTCGTCATACGCGTCGCGAGCGAATGACAGCACGGGTCATCTAGTCGAGGTTCGCAGTTGCCGGCAGATGGGTTCGACCTCGCCGGGCGCTCGCAGTCGGTCACGCGCGAAGCCGTCGTCCAAGGCGACCGGCGGATCGCGGTCACCGTGCGACCACCGATCAAGGCATCTCCATCGTCTGGGCGCGACGAATCTCGTCCACAGCCCGGGTCACGTACTCCATCGGGTCGACCTCGACACGTGCCGTGAGGTCGGCGATGACCACCAGGGCAGCGGCGGTGGTCTCCGCATCCGGTAGGCCAGCGGACGGCAGCGCATCGGCGTCGGCGGTGTCGCCCACTCCCAACGCGCCGGTCAGCACGAGGGCTACCGCTGCGGGGCTGACGGCGGGAGTCCATGAGGCGGCGGCACGGCTGGTGCTGGTCATCACCTCGGACACATCATCGCCGGTCAGCCCATCTGGGAACACGGTCTCGAGAAGTTCGCGCAGCATGAGCGCATGCACTTCCCGCGACTCGGGGTGCAACGCGAGAAGGTCGGTCGCGGCACCGAACTCCTCGGAGTCGTGGGCGCGCGCCGCGCGGATGGCTTCCGCGGTGGTCTGCACGACCTTGTCCGCTATCGGCGACCGCTCGGACCGTGAGCGTGACTGGTTGTGAGGCATGGAACAACTCTCCCTTTATGTCTCTCTGGAGCTCGTCAAAGGAAACGCAACCCCAGTGGGCCAGTACGGTGGTCACGTCGGGTTCGTTCACGTACTACCTTCCGACGTGGCCAAAGAGGTTACGGAAGACATTGTCATGGTCGAGCCGATCGCCGAGACCGACATCATCGAGGCAGTGCCGTACTCGAGCGCAGACTACGCCAATGAGTTTCTCCGCCGGACGCAGGAATTCATGGTCGCCCTCGCTGACGAGGGTCTGGGACTGGTCTACACAATTCGATGAGGCGACCAGTTGCCTAGCCCAACCGCGACCGAGCCCTCCGTACCCAGCGATCTCCCTACAATCAGGCGACGGGAAGCGACGCCAGGGTGACGTCCGACCCGCGCGGTCCGACTGCACACAGACCCACCGGCGGGCCGGACACCGGCAACGGACTGCTCACCGCAGGACGGCCGGTGATGCCGGCAAGGCACGTCAGTTGGAATGTCCGTGCTCGAGTGTCTTCGATGACAGACCCTCCGAGGGCCGCGCTCGTTCGCGTGGGAGCGGTCGACGATGCCGACGGCAGGAGAAGGATGGCATCACCGAGCGAATCGTTGATCCGGCCGCGCGCCGTGGTGAGAACCCTGTCGGCCACGGCGAGGTCTGCTGAGGTGACCTTCGATGCCGTCTCGAACCTCGAGCGCACATCGGAATTGAGGGAATCCCAATGTCGCGAAACCCAGGCCCCGTGTGCTTGCCACGCCTCCCATCCCTGGCGAGCCTGAAAAGCCTTGACCCACAGCGGCAGGACACCGGTATCAAATGCGATCTTGCGTAGCGGCACCTGAGCACCCAGTTGTCTGATCCCGGCGCGAATAGCCGCGGCCACATCAGGACTCGCGAGCTGGATGATGTCCTCCGAGTAAATCAGCGAGAGGTCCACTGAAGCGGGAAGACCGGGCACGAGAACGCCTGTGGTGGCGATTAGATCGGCGCGCGATCGGGTCATCCATCCCACGGTGTCGAATGACGGGGCGAGCGGGAGCAAGCCGTCACGGGATACGGAGCCGTGGGTGGTCCGGATCCCGTACAGACCCTGGTAGGACGACGGGATACGGATCGAACCGCCGGTGTCGGTACCCAGCCCGATGGTCGCTTGGCCCAGGGCGACAGCACTCGCCGACCCCGACGATGACCCTCCTGGAACCCTGTCCGGCGCTTTGGGATTCGGCGGAGATCCGTAGTGCCCGTTCGTGCCGGCCAGGCTGTAAGCGAATTCGTCGGTGCGACTGATACCGGCGATCGAAGCACCGGCGGCGAGCAATGCGGCGACCGAGGGTGCCGTACTCCGCTCAGGCCGTGACCGCCTCAGCCACTCCTCGTTGCCTGCACCCACGCGATGACCTTGGATCGCGTAGAGATCCTTCACTGCAATGGATTTGCCCGCGAGGATACCGACTCCCGTTGCGCGTACCAACGGTTCGCCGCGCTCGCGCCAGATCGTCGGATCGACGGGTATCGAGTTGTTTCCGGGAAGTGGCGCTGCAGAGGCGGATTGGGTCGTCACGAGGCCCGCCGCGCCCACCATGCAGACACCAGCAACCCCGAAGAAGCCTCGCCTCGACATATCGCGCATCAGCTATTCGCCCCCCCTTGTCCCAACCGCATTGTCACGCGAGGGGCGCCGACCACAGAGCAGTCGCGCAGTGTAAACCCTCGAGTCGTACGAATGTTAGGCGATCTAAGGGTAATCGGCGACCGGAGAAGTGGGCGAGCGCCGGCGATCAGTCGGTCACCTGGAGCACATGTGATTCGTCGCGTTCTCGAGAAGCGTTAGCCCAACGGTGAGTATGCAACGAGCGCTATAGGTGTCATCGCTGCGATGAAGGTTCCGGCGGCCATTGAGCCATTGAAAGCATGATTCGTCACGTGACATATTGCCGCCAGCGCGTGCTTACGCAGGCCGGTACGAGGAAGGGGCGCCGCCGACCGCGAACTCAGCACCGGCTCCGGTCGACGCCCGCCGCACATCGCTGAACGACCGGGGCGTCTCATTTGCCACGACGTACTCGTTGGCTCGAGCGGACGGCGCGGTGCGGTCGGAACAGACAGCGGCCTGGACGGTTGATAAAAACGGCCACGTAGCCGGAGACGGGACACAGCGACCCGCGAGTTCTTGGAGCCAAGAACGCCACGCGCTGTGACATGCACCCACCCGGCCGCGGTGCCGATAAGATGCATTATGTCAAGTAGATGGTTACACACCCATCTGATGTAACAACCCGCGCCGATCATCCACTACTGCGGGCCCTTGGGCACGACTCGCTCAGCCAGAGAGTCCAGAGCCATGTGGACAGCGGTCGTGGTTCGTCGGACGTCGCCGGTTGCCAGCAGGTCGAGGAGACCGCCACGGAGGACGGCGAGAACAGCCGTCCGTTCACTTTCGGCCGTCGACGTGTGCCGGACGCCTATCGGTTGCGCCTCGGCGAGCATCGTCAGCCAGTCGTCGACAGTCCCCTGCGCGAACAGGCTCCACGGGCCGTCGGGGTCGGTGAGCGCTCGACCGTACGCCTCGACCCACAATGCCAGTACCGGTCGTTGCGAAGGCGTGGACAGCCATTCCCACACCGCTCGTGCAACAGCGAAGATATCGCCTACAGCAGGCTGTTTCGCGACGACTACACGCCCCGCTATCGATTCCATCTGGTCGGCGCGAGCGTGCTGCAGCAGTGCCTCGATGAGTCCATCCTTGCTGCCGAACAAGTACAGCAGCACGCGCGGACTGGACCCGATCGCGGTCGCCAACGGTCGTAGCGACAGGGCCGCTGCCCCGTTGTCGACGATGTAGGCGTATGCGGCGTCGAGGAGCTGGACTCGACGGGCAGAGCCTGTCGCCAGCTCAGGCCGAGGCGCGCTCACAGAGTTCGTGACCAGGTCTGTTCGACCAGATCTTTTCCGAACAGGCGGCTCGACGACTCGGTGTCCAGCGCGAATCCGGCGTCAATATAGACGCGACGAGCCGAAGTCAGGGAGTCGACCGTCCAGAGTTCCATCCGCTCATAACCCGCTCGCCTGGCGAAATCGACGCTCATCGCGACCTCCGAATAAGCTCACTGAAACGACTGTTTCAGTACGGTAGCACGCGCTGCACGAATGGAGCCATGCGGCGGCGTTCCCCCCTTCTACGCAGGCGGCGACCACGCCATCGTTGCCCGGACGTACAGAGCCCTGGCTGTGGCGACGCGCAGCTCCGACGACTGCTACCTCGCGATCTAGGCCGGCTATTCGGGTGGCGTGTCTCCCCTACCGGGTGGGTCTCAAATGCACATCTCGAACCTCGACTATCACCTTTACACCAACAGCGTCCACCACGAGAACGTTTGTCGTGCAGAGTAATACGTCAGGCTGTATTGGCCGGTTGGCCAGAAACTGCTGTCCAGCTCTGAAGACGTGCAGGCTGACCGATCACATCCTGGTGGTTTCCGTGTTCTACTGGTGACAGGTGACCTCATGCCCGACGGCGTCGTCCGTCGGTTTGCCGAGTGCATGAGGACCAAAGTGAGTCTGTACCACGAGGACCGTCTCCTCGAATCCCGCTTGCATCGTGCTGTACCTCTCGCCCAGGTCGACCTGCTACGCCGGAGCGTCCCGTTTGCCCGTGACGTATTCGACCATTTCATCTATTCCGCCACCCAGTACTCAATCGTGGAGGGAACCTGGGACACGTTCGTCGGAGAGAGCCTTCGGTACCTCGCCCTCACCAGTGACGAGCCGGCGAATCCTGTCCCACCGCTGATCCCACCGGAGATCGCCGCCACGGTCGCCGACATCATGTCCGGATTTCGCCGCCGAGAACCCGGCGAGCCGGTCATCGAAGGGCATTCGATCACAACCGTTCGCCAGCAGCAGCTCGGTGAAGAGTTGATGTTCGCCCTCGGCGGCGACCACGGCGACGGAGTCCATGCAGCGGGCACGCGCGCCTACACCAAGATGATGTCGGCCCGAATCGGTGATGGTTTTGTCCACCCCGTCGTAGGGGGTCATATCTGGAGCGACATATACGCCGCGGAATCCCGCCACCCAACGATGGGTCCACACGTGACCGTGCTCCCCACAATCGCCGCCGCCGTCGAACGATGGCACACCTCTCCCGCCGATCGGCCACGATGCGAACGCATCATCTGCGACCGTGCCCACTCCCGCGGGTGGAAAGACCTACCACCCAACGGTGGCCGGTGGGCGGCCGTGACACCCAGTGGACCGCTCTCATGATGGCGTCAGTCCGGGGCACTGATATTGGGCGACGGTCGCTCGTACAGTGAGGCGATGACGGACTCGCGGCTTCTGCGCTCACTGTCGACACTGATCGGAATCCTCCTGGTCAGTGTTGCGGTCGCGGTACCGACGGCGGTCGCTTTGGCGTGGCCGCTGATCTATCTGTCCGAGTCCTTACTGCACCTGGGCTGTTCCCCGACCACGATCGATGGGCAGCAGGTGTGGGTCTGCCCCGACGGGATCGGGTATGTGATTCCGGGGATAGCCCTGGTCGTGCTCTTGACAATCGTCGGTGTCGTTGTCGGTATCTTCGTTCAGCGCGACGCCTTGGGCCGCCGGCAGCGGCGATCGACTGACGCGGCGGGCTGGTGTGATCACATCGCCGACGCAGCGGCGTCTTTCGAGGTCAGCTTCCGAGACCTGATGCGATCCGTTCGATCCGCGGCAACGCAATGGCCAGTACAGGCAGATACGCCACCGCCCAGACCGGCGCACCGAAGCTGAGAATGCAGCCACCCGCCACCGGGATCACCTCGTGGCGCGTCGCATTCACCCCTGCCACCTTCCAGGCCCACAATCGTCCGTCGACGAACTCGGTGATCTCGAACGGCACCGGAACCCCCGCGACAGTCGTGATCGTTCCGCGTGTCCCAAACATCAACTCGACGTCGCCGTCCATACGTGCCCCGAAAACTGTTGGCCCCCATTCCGGCCAGGCGTTCACATCGGTGATGGTTGCCCATACCGCTTCGGGTGGCAGGTTTGTGCGCAATTCGGTCGTCGGCATGCCATTTCGGAACGTGGTGCGAACGCGCAGCGTCGACCACAATGATGAGGACGTCGCGGGGCGTCTCACGATTCGGCCTGACTGGGCAGTTCCCGCGCCCGCTCGTGGCCTCGCGAGAATCGTCGCCACCCCGGTGATACCTGCTTGTCGTAGTCCAACGTGATCTGCACCATCGAATCATCGTCGCAAAACAATGGCCGGCCCGTCGGGGCCCAGACCTGATCTGTCGAATCACTGCACGTCTGAGCGTTGCACCGACACGGACTAGCACTGTCGGCTGACCGGAGTTGCGGACGAGTAGTTTGTAGTGGTGCTGCTCTCCGAGGCCGGACTGTCCGAATGTGCGCGCGACGCGGCATGCAGCGCAGAGTTCAATCGACCCTTCTACATCGCTTTCGCTGCGCTCGTCCTGTTCTCCGTGTGGCTCACCCTGTCGATGTTCGCAACCGTCGATGTCGCCAGTCGTCACCTCGGCCCGCAGCGCAGCATGATGTGGTTGTGCATCGTATGGATCGTTCCGATCCTCGGCGCGGCCATTTGGCGACTGTGGCTTTGGCGAAGGCCGTCCTGCGCAACGTCCGGATCATGATCTGCGAGGGCTTTCGGGACTGGCGGCACTTGCCGAGATGTCGCTTCACGGCTGCCGGTAGACATCAGAAGACGTTCGGAGCCGGACGAAGCAATCGAGTCGACGATCGCCCACGGCACACCGATCAACGCCGGCAGCACAGGAGTCCATTCACCTGTTCTGGGTAAGTTCGACGCGGTGTACATCCTGGGTGTCGAGGGTCGCGTGGTCGAACGATTGCTGTACGACATCGATGTCGCCGACGCGGATTCAATTCGGCGCAGCGCCCCGGTACGGCGCGACCAATTCGACAATTTCATCTCCGAAGCGACCAGATGGGCGTTGGGTGAAGCCGCTCCAGATTCTTTCTCTGGGGCATGCGTGCGTTTCCAAGCGGCTCACCGGCGTGACCCCGCCATGATCACCCGACCGGTGCCACTGGTGCCGCCCGCGATTGTCGAGATGGTCGGCAGCATCGCGGCCCGATGGCGCCGTGGTAACCGAGGCGGCCTCGGTGACGCGGAACGGCTCGCCGGTGAGTTGCCGACGAAGAGATGCCGGTGAGCGAGGTCACCCGCCTCGCCGCGCTAGCAGGGGTGGACGTGCCGCGATGGATCACCGCGAAACGTCTCCATCGAGCTCACACGGATCTCCGCCGACGCCGAACCGGACCCGACGCCGCTTTTGCCCGCGCTCACGGTTTCGCCGACCTCGCCACCTTCGAAGCATCATTTCGCGACCTATATGGGCTCACCCCGCGCACATGGTGGGAGATCCGCCATGAATGCTGATCGATTCACGTTATCCTTCCTGCTCACGACGCTGTGGTCGCGATAGTCGACGGCGCTGAGGAGGGACATGGGGATCGTCTATCGTTCCGCCGACCTGGCGGAGGCCGACCGTGAGGAATTCACGCGCGCGGCCTTTCTCGAGCAGTCCTGGCCTACGACCGTCGCACTCGACGAGCCGACCGCCGACGACGCCGTCATCGAGGTGTTCTCATATGGCCGCGCGAGCATCTTCCGGGCGCAGATGGGAGGAATGCGACTCGTGCGCTCCATGGAACAGGTCCGGGCCAGTCCCGCCGACGTCCTCGCCGTCGCCGTGCAGGAGCGCAGCGTCGGGCGCCACGAGATGTACGGCGAGCAACGCCTCGTGCAGAAGGGCGACCTGATGATCAACGACATGAACACGTCGTACGGCTATGCATGGAGTGGCCGTGGGGCATCGAGGGCGCTCTACGTGCCGCTGGAAGACCTGGGATTGTCGAAAGAGGTCATCCGCGGAGCGTCGCGTCGTCTGCCGGCGAGTCCGTTGTATTCGTTGCTGCGCAGTCACATCAACGAGATGACCGACGACGGAGATCGACTGTCCGCCGATGACGTCGCGGCAGATGCGGTCGGAACTGCCACCATCGAGTTGACGCGGGCTCTGCTCGCATCCGCCTACGATCTCGATTACGGCCGCGCGGCGATAGATGACGTCCTGCTCTCCCGGATTCGTGGCTACGTGCGGCGTCACCTGGGCGATCCGGAACTGTCTGCGGGGATGATCGCCGACGCTCACGACATCTCCGTACGAAAGCTGTTCCGGCTCTGCGCCGATGCCGACATCAGTCTCGAACAGTGGATCCTCGCGTCCCGGCTCGAGGGTGTCCGCGACGAACTCGCCCGGTCGGCGAGCCGACACCAATCGGTCGCGCAGGTCGCACGCCGCTGGGGACTCGTCAACCCGTCGTTCGTCAGCCGCCGGTTCCGCGAGGTGTACGGGATGACGCCGCGCGCCTGGCGTCGGCTCGCCCTCGACTCGGACGACTGATCCGTGCGCGCACACGCGATCACCCTCTCGGCGCACGGCTCCAACGCTAACCACGCTCCGGTCGTCCGATCATGGCCGATGGGCGACGAGATGTGGCTGATGTCGGTCCGACATCACGGGGTGTCGGCAACGGGTGCCGGTGAACGCGGCGGTGCACCAGTGGCGCCACGACTCTTCGTCGCCGTTCCAGGTGGGGACTCGTGGCATCTTCGGCTCGGGACCACGGAGGATTCCCGGCGCAGGACCGAACTCGCGGTCGTCGATCAGTCGACGTCATTCGACTTCCGAACCCGCGAACCGGGGACGATTGTCGCGCTTCACCTCCCACAGTCGTGGCTCATTCTTCCGGCCGAGACCGTCCGCCTCGGGATCAGAAACCTGGACGACTCCAATCCGCTCACCATGTTCGTCCGCAATCACCTCGTCCACCTCGGGCGTATAGCCGAACACCACCCGGGGGTCCTGCCGGAGTTGGCGTCCGCGAGTACCGACATAGTGCGCTCGCTGCTGCTCACGTCGGCGCAGACCGAAGCACGCGATCCGGTCGATGACCTGATCGTTCGGGTGAAGGCCTACATCGACGAGCACCTGACCGACACCGACCTGTCGGCCGATACGATCGCCGCGGCCCACAACGTGTCGACCCGAAAGTTGTACGCCGACTGGCCCAGTTCCGACGGCCGGCTCACGGATCACATCATCCGACGCCGACTCGACCGTGCACGCGACGCCATGATCACCCGTCGATATCTGACCGTCCCGGCCATCGCCCGTGCTCATGGGTTCAGCGACCCAACGCATTTCACCAAGCGGTTCCGAGCCGCGTTCGGGGTGACCCCGTCACAGTGGCGGCGCGCCAATCTGGACTCGTGACGACAATCGGCCCCGGGCCACACGGCACCTCCACCTCGTGATCACCCGCCGAACGCAAGGAGAACTGATGTCGAACAACGAATCCACCTCAAGGCGCGGCACGTACTTCGAAGAACCGATCGTCATCGACGAACGCACCACGACGATCCTGGTGTCTCGCCGCGGGTTCCGCGACCGGTCGGTGGCCATCGGCGCGTACACGGTGACCGACGGCGCAACGACCTGGTCCCCGGCAGTCGACGGGGGCCGGGTGGCACTCATCGGCGTGATCACCGGCCTCGTCGCGGCCGCGCTGGGATCGGCTGCGGTCCTGCGGCAACCACCGTGGCCGCGGATGACCATCGGGCCGGATCACTTCCCCGGCGACTGATCACCACTCGGAGTCACGTCCCCCGTCTGCGGGAAATTGCCGTGCGAGTGTCGTCGTGAGTCTCTGACGTCCCACGAATGATTGCGCAACAGAGCGATGACTGGCGCCCGACGCCGGCCGACGGCCCGGTCGATCTGGTCGTCGACGGAGAACTGTTTCAAGTCACAATCCGTGCCGACGATGGGTATTCGAGCAAGTGGACGTCGGGCCCGAACCCTGGGTACGGCTTCGGCTCCAGCGGGCCGCGAGTCGCGTGGCAGAGCGCCGACGGGCTCCCGCCCGCCCCGCTGCCACTCCCCCTGCCGACGATTCGCGACCACCGCGAGTCGATCAGGGATTTCCTCTCGAACATCAACCCCGAGACCGGATATCTCGATTGACCGGGATACCGGACCCGCGGTGATCTCAACCCCCGTGGGACGAGCGTGTCTGCGCCAACGATCGTTCGAGAAGCGTTGTCAGCACTGCATGATCGACATCTCGGAGCCGAGTGACGTGGAGGCACGACTTGGCGACGCGACACTTTCCCAGCCGGTCGGTGAGATCTGGCCACTGCGTGGCGAAGTCGCTGACCAGATAGATGGTGTAATTCTTCGGGCCGGGCGCGAAAGCGAGTTCCGGCGCCCGACCGCCACGCCCGCTGGCGTAGCGGTACTCGTACTCGCCGAAGCCGATCATACGGCCGGCCCAGACGACGGGCCGGTGTCCGGAGATCTCACCGAGCAGGGCGACCAGTTCATCGGCCTCGTCCCGACGTGGACCGACTGCTCGGTCGAGCACTTCCTCGATCGGCGCCTCGGACGGCCTCATCGCGGGCGCCTTGCCGCCGGCTCGCGGTTCTTTGTTCACAATCGATACCCACCGGTTCTGTTCGCCTGGAAAGGCACGTCGTCGAGAAACTAGCAGACCTGGCCGGTGGGTCGGAACCGATCAGGACTCGCCCGACTGTCCCTGCCCAACCGCACCCAGGTCAGCACCCTCCCCGCCGTGAGCCCGATGAGTTCTGCGAGCAACGAGAGTCTGCCCTCCTGCGGACCGAGCCGTCGGCGGCGAAACATCGATGTCGGCCGACATCGACGACCAGAAGGCAGTGACACCATGACGGACGCAACCGGGGCAACCTCACCTACACACTGAACGCTTCTCCCGCCGCCGTGTTCGACGCGTGGACGACGCCGGCTCAGTTCGCCGCATTCTTCGGCGGCAGCGCGAACCAGGTCCCCGTCGAATCGGTATCGCTCGACGCCCGACCCGGGGGCACCTGGACAGCAACAATGATCGTCGGGGACGATATCCCCGAATTCAATTGGCGCGGTGAGTACGTCGACGTCCGACGGCCGAACAGACTCGTACTGACGTTGACCGACGGGCCGGGTGATGAACGTGAACTCCTCACCGCGGACTTCAAGGCAGTCGCCGCTGACACCGAGATCCGTTTCAGCCAAACCGGCGGCAACCTCACCGACGAGCAGTACGAGTACGCGGCCGCCGGCCGGCGTGCGGCGTTCGAAGCGCTGGACGCTCTGCTCGCCGGATAGGCACGGGGGGTTCGGTGGCGAGCGGCGCCGCTGACCGAGATCGCAACCGGCCAGGACGAACGACGAACAGACCTCGTCGATACGACTTCGATCATAGTCGCATCGACGAGGTGACGTCTGGACGTCGGAAACGTCCGCCGTCGGCTCGCGTCTAGTCCCAGCCCGCCGTCTCCGCCGCCGCACGATGAGTCTGTTCGAGGAACTTCAGCACCACCGCGTCCGGGTCCGGCGCCTGCCGCACAAGGTGATACGGCAGGATGTACTCGCCCAGTGCGGCATCCCATCTCGCCGGAGCCTCGACCGCCGGATGCGTGTCGTACCCCTCCGGATGCGGGTAGGCGTAGGCGTAGAAGGCCCCCTCCTCGGCACCACCCGGCCAGTAGCCCGCGCTCGACACCTCGTCGCTGTAGGCCTCGTGCATCACCCAGTCGGGGCAATTCGGCACCCCACCCGGATGCTGGGGTGCACTGCGTCCCGAGAACCGCGTGACGGCCAGATCGAAAGCGCCCCAGAAGAAGTGGACGGGTGACGACTTGCCGCGGAAGCCGCCGCGGAATTCCGACAGCACGCGATGCGCACTGACGAGAGACCGCCAGAACCGAGACACGGCGTCGGCGTCGTATGACGAGTGGGCGGTGTCCTCGGCGAACGGGGTCGCATCGGGCAGTTCGACGGGAGTACCGACGATGGCGATGTCGAAACCGAGGTCGGCGAGGTGGGCGGTGTACTCCGCGTAGAAATCGGCAACCGTCCGCGGTTCCAGCTTCATCTGACGGGTGCTGCCATCGGTGACGAGGAAGAGCAACTGGTGGTCCAGAAAGTCGAAGCGGATCTCGAGGCCGCGGTCTCCGACGGCCATCAGGGACGTGGTCAGGCCGCGGGCGTCCACATACAGCGGTACGCCCCACCAGTGGTTGACCTCGGGTCCGAGAGCGAGACGTGTCTTGCCGACGATCTGGCTCCACAACTGCACGGTGTCCCTTGTGTCGACCCACGAATCCACCGGTAGTGCGGGCCAAGCCTCGTATTTGGTTTCCATGTGGCCAATGATCCCGGACGCGTCAACCCGAGGCGCCGCGAGCCGGGTCGGGCCCGGCCGCCGCAGCGTCGTCGCGCGGGCGGCTCCGACTCGTCGTCGAGTTGGTTCGGTTTCGATGGCGGATGGTCAGGCGACGGCGGCTCCGATTCCTCTGGCGGAAGCTCGGGTGGCGGCGACTCGTGGGTCGACCACCCAGTATTTAATTGTCTACTTATATAAGTGCGATGCGGTATTGTTCCTCCGTGCACGCCTTCGACATCCTCGGCGACCCGGTCCGTCGGCGAATCCTCGAGCTCCTCTCCGACGGCGAGCAGACGTCGGGTGCGATCACCGAGGTGATCCGGTTCGAGTTCGGACTCTCACAGCCAGGTGTCTCGCAGCATCTGCGTGTTCTGCGCGACAACGGTTTCGCATCGGTGCGCTCGGAGGGGACCCGCCGGTTCTATGCCGTCGAATCCGGTCCATTGCGTGAAGTCGACGAATGGCTGGCCGGCTTCCGCCGGTTCTGGGATCAACGCCTCGATGCCCTGGAGACCGAACTGGCCCGAGGCAGGCGTGCGAAGCGGCAACCGCACGATCGAGACCCCAGCAGTGCGAAGTCGATTGCAAGTACGGAACACACCGATTCAAGAACCACAGGAGACTGACGTGAAGGACATTCTGGACGAGCTCACCGCCACACAACGAGCAATGGGCGAGGGCAGCTTGCCCGCCGGGGACGCGTACACCATCGAGCTACGGCGCACCTATCACGCGGACGTCGACGACGTCTGGGACGCGATCACCAACCCAGAGCGACTGCGGCGATGGCTGAAGGCGGTCACCGGTGACCTTCGACTCGGCGGGAAATTCGAGCTGGACGGAGGCGAGCACGGCGAGATACTCGTCTGCGATCCCCCGCACCTCCTCACGGTGACCTGGCTCTACGGTCCCGACGCCGACAAGTGGCCTGGCACCAGTGAAGTGCGGGTGCGCCTCTCCCCCGGCCAGGCAGGGGACACCGAGTTGGAGCTCATCCATGCAGCATTCGTCGGAGAACCCTTGTTCCCGACGTACGGACCCGGAGCCGGCGGGGTCGGTTGGGATCTATTGCTCCTCGGTCTGACCCGGCTGCTCGTCGATGGCGAAACCGCTGACCACGCAGCAATCGAGAAGTCTCCTGAGGGACGTGAGTTCATCCGCCGTAGCGCGGCGGCCTGGGGAGAGGCACACCTCGCGGCCGGAGGTGAACCCGCGCAGGTCGAGGCCGCGGCCGCGGCCACCGCGAAGTTCTACGCACCCGATTCGGTGTGATTCAGGGTCGATTCGCGATACAGATCGACGAACAACAGCGAAGACTGTATCGGCGGACCGCCGTCCCATTTCCTCGGATTTACCCGGTGAGATTTGCGATGTGGTAGACAGTCGTCAGACTTCTGAGGCGGCGAAGAATGAAGCAATATCTGCGAATTGTCCTGGTGCTCTTTGTGGCAATCGGGATCGGGCAATGGGCACCGACAGTCGCGGCTGCAGCACCGGGCCCAGGTGGCGCGACGGTCCTGACTTTGGACCCGGCCTTTCGGTCGCTTCCGATGAACTGGCTCCGCGGAGAGTTGTTCGCACCACCCAATCGAGTCGTGAAGGTGCCGTACAACAACTTCCCCGGCGCGACGAACACCCACCGCGGACGCGACAAGTTGAACGAGATGCTGCACGAGATCACCGGGCGGAAGATCGTCGTCGGACACAGTCAAGGCGCGCAGGTACAGGATGATTGGCTGCGCACCTACGGTCCCACCAGCGACATCGACCCTGCAACAGTGACGTTCGTCCTGACCGGTGATCTCGAATCGAAATACAACGGTTGCGCCAACCAGGGAGGATGCCGCGCGGACTACGGCGGCAACAACTTTCCCGATGACACCCGATACACCGTCAAGATAGTTGCGCGACAGTACGATTACTGGGCCGATGCACCCAACCGCGATCTCATGAACGACGCCGCCCGACGAAACCACAGTGCGTCGAATTCGGTCGGCGGACGTGGTGAAGGCCGCCCGGTACACAACGACTACAGCATGATCGGGCTCGACGATCCGGCCAACAAGACGTTCGTCGAAGGCAACGCCACCTACATTCTCGGCGCCCCGGCGACCTATTACCTGCCCATGGTCACCCAGATGTGGACGACTGCCGCCCGCAAGGCCGGAGAGGACGCACGACTTCGTCCGGAGGTCGAGAAAGCCTACGACCGGCCGATGGGTTCGCCGCCGGCCCCCTCGGGCACCTGAGCCGGCCCATCTGACCCGAATCGGACAGAACCGAAGTTCGAGCGCGCGCCGGCACCTAACATCAGGACTGCAACGTGACGGCATGACGAGCGAGGACCGGCATGAAAAAGACCCTGAATTCCCTGTCCGAAAGCGAATATGTACTCGTCCGCGAGACCAAGAAATCACAGATGGCCGGCCTGGACGAGGACGGACTGATCGATCTACACTCGCGAATCCGGCGCGCACGAAACAAGCACGTCACCCTGTACCGCCGTGCGGGTGCTGAGAAAGTCAAGGCCAAAGGCGGCCGCGGGAGTGCGAAAGCAGCAAATGCCCGGAACGCCGCCGGCGCGCGCCGTCAGACCAAGAAAGACCGGAGGCACAAATCCTGACCGGCGGACCGACATCGCCCCTGACCGCTTCACCGGAGGCGCTGCCAACCTGTCGGTAACCTCACGTCATGTTGATCTGGATCAACGGCGCCTTCGGCGTCGGTAAGACACAGACCGCACACGAGCTTCACCGCCGGCTGACTGCGTCGCACGTGGCCGATCCCGAACTCCTCGGATTCGCGATGCACAAGATGCTGCCGCCCGCCCGGCGCGACGATTTTCAGGACCTACCGCAGTGGCGCACGGGCGTCACCCAAACCCTCGTGGATGCCGAACAAACAAGCGGCTCCCCGGTGATAGTTCCCATGACGCTCGTCGACGCTGAGTACTTCGACGAGATCGTCGGTGGACTCAGAGAGCATGGCGTCGATGTCAGGCACTACACCCTGACCGCTTCCGTCGAAGTGATCCATCGACGTCTCAGAGCCCGCCTTGCTCACCGTCTCGGCCCCATCCTCGGCGCCGACGAGACCTGGGCGATGAAACAGACTGAAAGGTGCGTCGCCCGGCTTGGCGAGGACCGATTCGCAAGCCATGTGCCAGCAGACGAACGCAGTGTCGACCAGGTGGTCGAGCACATCGCCGACGATGCCGGACTCGAACTCTCCCGTCCCCGTTTGTCTTCGGCGCGTTATCAGCTGCGTAGGGCAGCAGTCGCAGTTCGACACATCCGAACGTGAGCCGACACTCGTACGCGAGACTTCTAGAGGCCTCGAATGGCAGTGGTGACGGTGAACAAGTTCTGCACCCGCGATTCACCGCGGCACTGCGGCGTGACCCTACGTCTCACGAGACCCCGGCGCGCCGAAAGTGCAGCAACGGGAACGGCCGGCCGTCGGAATCCACCGGCGAGCGGCCCACCTGCTCGAACCCCCTGCGCCGATAGAACTCCACAGCGTCCGGGTTCTGTTCGTTGACGTCGAGTTCGTCGACGCCGCCGTGCGTGACCGCGTGATCGAGAAGCACCGTGCCGATGCCCCGCCCGTGGGCGGCCGAATCGACGAACAGCATCTCGAGCCGATTCTCTGCGGTTCCGCTGAAGCCGACGACCACTCCGTCGGCCTCCGCGACGACCAACTCGACCGCCGGAAAGAAGTCACGTGCGAGTCGATCCGCGAAGCCGTCGATGTCAGCGGGAGTCAGGAAATGGTGAGTAGCCTCGACCGCCGAACGCCACACGGCCACAAGGCGGTCCGTGTCGGCGTCGTAGGCCTGCCGAAGTCTCACCTCAGCCACGGGTCGCCGAACGAGTGTTGGCCCAGCAGGTCGGTGTATGCACGATCGGCACAGTAGTGCGCGCGGCGTCGAAGGGCAACGGTGTTGTGATCTGCCGCAAACCCCGGCATCGCCGTTCTCGGCGGATATCGTGATCACGACACAATCCACAGGGCGAGGGGTAGCACGTGCTCGAGATCCATGGTCTGTCGAATGAAACGGTCGTGCTCGATGGCGAGTGGTTCGAGAAACTCCGCGGCGGCACGTCCAAGACCCGGTTACCGGCGGCATCGTTCGTCTCCGCGGAGGTCACCGAGACCGACCGACGGAAGAAGCTGTTCGGCGGCGAACGCGAACAGCTCCTCCAGGTGACCCTCACCTTCTCGCGCCCGCCGTTCGTCGGGCTGATGACGTCGGCGGAGAACCGGGCGAAGGTCGACGCGCTCGTCGCCGGACTCGAAGCGGCCCGGGACGCGGGTTGAGCACCGACCCGACGCTATGACGGCCCCGAGCTCCGATCCTGTTGCACGCGAATCAATTCGAGCAACAATCGACGGAGTTCCGGTTCCGACGCGCCGATGGACGCGATCAGCGCCGGGTCGGTTCGCTCCCGTTCGAGCAATGCGCGGTAGACCTCGGCACCGGCCGGAGTCGCGCTCACATGCTTTCGCCGCTCATCGTCGGGATCGACCTGACGCCGTACGTAACCCATCCGTTCCAGTCGCTCGATGGTGCGGCTCGCGGTTTGATCGGTCACCCTGGCCTTCTTGGCGATCTCGCGCTGGGTGGCCGGTCCCGTGCTCACCACATGGAGGACGACGAGTCCGGCGCTCGAGATGTCGTACTCCCGCAGTACCGCCTCCCAGGCGTGCTCGACGAGCCGTGCCGCCACCGACAGCAGCCGACCGGTCGGCCACCCGTGCATCCCGTCGTTCCCGTCGTCCACCTTGTCCTGCCGATTCTCTTCGTCACACCCCGCAGACTTGCAATTGTTCAGCCTGCTGAACATCATGGTGCTCACGCACTCCACCCGCAACCGACGAACGGAAGCCCGTGAACCCACCCACCTCTGCTGGACGAGTCAGTCGCATGCGATGGATTCTGCCAGCCCTCTTGGTCATCGGATGGCTGGCCCTGGGTTCTGTCGGCGGACCGTTCGCCGGCAAACTCGGCGACGTACAGGCGAACGACAACACGTCGTTCCTGCCCGCGTCCGCGGAGGCCACCGAGGTCTCCCGCCTGGAAGCCGACTTCGTGGACTCCTCCGAGATCCCGGCCGTCGTGGTGGCCGAACGTACGAGCGGCATCACCGACGCCGACCTTGCATTCGTGTCCGAGGCGGTCGGCAAGGTCGCCGGCACGGACGGGATCTCCGAGCGAACGTCTCCGCCGATCCGCTCACAGGACGGTCAGGCCATTCAGATGATCGTGCCCGTCGATTCCTCCGGCGAGATCTCGGAGAGCATCGAGGCCCTGCGTGCGGAACTCGCGAACGGCCCGCCCGAGGGACTGTCGGTGTACGTGACCGGACCCGCAGGCATCGCGGGCGACCTCACCGAGGCGTTCGGCGGGATCGACGGCCTGCTGCTACTGGTTGCCGGCGCGGTCGTCATCCTGATCCTCATCGTGGTGTACCGCAGTCCTATCCTTCCGTTCGTCGTGATCGTGTCCGCCGTCTTCGCGCTGGGGCTCGCCAGCCTGCTGGTCTACGCCCTCGCGTCGAACGACGTGCTCACCCTCAACGGCCAGAGCCAGGGCATCCTCTTCATCCTCGTGTTCGGAGCGGCGACGGACTACGCCCTGCTCCTGGTGTCCCGCTATCGAGAAGAACTGCGACTCACCGCCGACAAGTACGACGCCATGCGGGCCGCGTGGCGCGCGACCCTCGAACCGGTCGCCGCCTCCGCCGGCACGGTCATCGCCGGTGTGCTGTGCCTCCTGCTGTCGGATCTGAACTCCAACCGCGGTCTCGGCCCCGTTGCCGCGATCGGTATCGCGGCATCGTTCCTGGCGTCGATGACATTCCTCCCCGCGGCGCTGACCCTGCTCGGACGCAGTGCCTTCTGGCCGAAGCGACCGGTCGTCGACCCGGCGTCGGCGCAGCGTGAGGACAGCAGCAATCATCGCTTCTGGGGCGCCCTGGCGAACCGGATCGGACGGCACCCCCGCCGCTTCTGGGTGGCAACGACATTGCTCCTCGTGCTCTTCGCGTTGTTCCTCCCCCAGTTCAGGGCCGACGGCGTCGCGCAGTCCGACACCTTTCTCGTAGCGGTGGAGTCGCAGGAGGGCCAAGAAGTCCTCACCGCCCACTTCGACGCCGGGGACGGTTCACCCGCGGTCATCATCGCCGACGCCGCATCGCTGCAGCAGGTGCAGAACACGGCGGCGGATGTCGACGGCGTCGCCGAGGTCGTCCCGGTCACCGATCCGGGTGGCGCCCCCAAGACCGTCGACGGACGAGTCGCTCTGCAGGCGACCCTGACCGATCCGGCCGATTCCCTGGCCGCCGAGGAGACCATCGAACGTCTTCGCGACGCGGTGGGGAACGTCAACGGCGCCGACGCGCTCGTCGGCGGTCCGACCGCGGTCGACCTCGACACCAAGACGACGGCCATCCACGACCGGAACCTGATCATCCCGATCGTCAGCATCGTTGTGCTGCTCATCCTGTGCGCGCTGCTCCGGGCGATCGTCGCCCCGATCCTCCTGATGGCCACCGTCATCCTGAGTTTCGCGGCCACCCTGGGGATTTCGTCGATCGTGTTCAACCACATCCTCGGATTCCCCGGCGCCGACCCGGTCGTGCCGCTGTTCGCGTTCGTCTTCCTGGTCGCGCTGGGCATCGACTACAACATCTTCCTGATGACCCGCGTCCGCGAGGAAGCACTGCAGATCGGTACGCGCCGAGGTGTTCTCCGTGGGCTCACGGTCACCGGCGGAGTCATCACCTCGGCCGGCGTGGTCCTCGCGGCGACGTTCTCCGCCCTGGCGGTCATCCCGCTGATCTTCTTGGCGCAGATTGCGTTCATCGTCGCCTTCGGCGTCCTCCTCGACGCGTTGATCGTCCGGACCCTGCTCGTCCCGGCGCTCGTCTACGACATCGGCCGTCCCGTGTGGTGGCCCAGCGCGCTGGCAAAGAAGGAGGACGTGCCGGAAGAGAGGGAACTGGTCGAGCACGGACCGCGTGAGCGCTGAAGACCTCTGGAATCTCTGAATCGAACGGTCCCGGCACCTCAGGAGCCGGGACCGTTCGACGTGCTATCGGGACCCGAAATCAATCTGGCTGTCGGTCGCGCCAGCGCCTAGGATCGAGTCCGATGAGCCGGAAGAACAAGCAGTCCCGCGGCGCCAAGCGAACCGAGAAGACGAAGAAGCGGGCCGCGCGCCGAAGCAGCAATGTGATCCCGATTCGCGGTCGCGACACCTCGGAGATCGACATGCTGATACGCGAGTTCGAACGTTGGCTGCCCAGCGCGGAATTCGAAGACGATCCGGACAAGCAGGCAGCCATCGTCGACGCCGTCAGAGCGCTGGACTTTGCCGTCGGCTACGCATTGCCAGACCATCGGCCCACCGAATGGTCGCTCGAGGAGGTCGATGCGGCAATCGACTTCGCCGAGTACATGGAAGAGGAAGAGGACGACGCCTTTCCGGCAAGCATTGCGGTCTTCGCGCTGCGGATGTTTGTCGATTTTCTCTCCAAGACGTCCCGGTGGGCAGGAACAATCAGCGCGGACATCGTGATGGGGGCCTGCGAACGCTACCTGCTGGACTCACTCGGAGGGCTGCAGGTCGACGTCACCGGAATCCAGACCTCCGACGAGCACGACGCTCTGTCCAGCGTGAGCATTCTGCACCGACTCGATGTGTTGATGGACTGGATCGGCTACAAGCGGCCGGTGACGCCAAGTGGGTGGCTCAAGCCAGCACTGCTTCCGGACCTACTGCAAGCCCTTCAGATCGAGCAACCGACTGTCGCACTCAAGGCGATGAAACATCACCGCATTCTTGCCGAGACCTGGGAACTCGCCCGGGATGTTCAATTGATCGTGATCACGCCATCCCATGTCTACCCGGGCCCGGCGGCCGCGTCCTGGCGTGGACCAGAGGCGTTGACGACGCGACGCAGCACGCTGGCTGCGGCCGTCGGCAGGGCGTTGACCTCCGAATCTGGTGCCATGGCACAGTTGGTCGACAGAATCGTCGCTCGCGTCGTGTATCACGGCCTGACCATCATGCCGTTCGCCGCCGATCGCTTCGCCTCGCCGTACGATGGCGACCTACAGTCACCGACGACGACCAAGGCCCTGTCTCGCATCCAACACATCATCGAGGACGGGTGGCTCGTCATCGATCGTGACGGGGATTACGTCGTTCCCGAAGGTTTACGTCCCGCGGTGTGGGACGGAGTTCCCGACGCATTCACTCCGGAGTTCGGACGCGCGGCGACCATGATCACGTTGCGGCTCGAACTCGCCGGCGTCCGTCCCAGAGTTTGGCGACGGATTCGCGTGTTCTCCCTGGTTCCGTTGAACGAACTACACGACGTGCTCCAAGTTGCTTTCGGCTGGAACGATGCGCATCTCTACGCGTTCACGACGCCATGCGTCGACCACGAGCACCGGTATCTGTCAGACGAAGCGATGGGCACCGCACGGGCCGGCAGGTACACGGAGTCTGTCTTCGACTCGACCCTGGGTGAGCTGGTCGACGAGCCCGGCGACGTGCTGTCCTACGAGTACGACTTCGGGGACGGCTGGGAAGTGAGCATTGTCGTCGAGGCATTCACCCCGATGAATGACGGCGAACCGCCGGTGGCGATCGTCGCCGGCGGCGGAACCGCCCCGTTCGAGGATGTGGGCGGAGTGCCCGGATGGGTGGACTTCATCGAGGCCGTCAACGATCAGACGCACCCGCGCCACTTGGAACTACGCGAGTGGGCGGGTCTGACACCTGGTTCGGTCTTCGACCCGACGTCTTTCGACATCGATGTGGTCAGGCGCCGACTGGGCGTGTGATCCTCAGCGGCGTCAGACCGACGCGGCGGACCGGGATGTTCGACGACGGACAGCAGCGCCGATGACCGTGATCGGGTGGTTGAGCAGCGTGGCGATCCGGCCGGCGAGGGTGTTCGGATCCCGCGCGACCCCGAGCTGCATGAACATTTCCAGACGGTCGAAGTAGGCGCGCTCCGCAACCAGATCTGAGCCCGCGAAGGTGAACACCGCGACGATGGGCAGGTCGAGAGACCGACCCGTCGGGGCGAGTCCGCGGTATGGGCCCAGATGTGTTCCGCGAACTCGCGTCTCACAGATGACTCGATCGTCGTGATGGCACAGCGTCTCGGGGTCGACATCGAAATGCATGTCCGGCAATGCGGTGAACAGTTCGTGATACGAGGCCGACACCGCGTCGTGGCCATCGGCGATCTCACCGGGCAACTCGGTACGTGCCGCGCCGTCTTTGAACGTCGCCAGCGTGGCACCGACGTCGTGCCGATTCTCGGCCTCGAGATGCGCCAGAACGGTGGCCTCCCGCGTCGCGACAAGCGCTGCTGCATTCGGGTCGGTTGGGTTCATGAGGTCCCCACAGTCATCGGCCCCGCTCCGAACAGCGGGTATGCGCAATCACGGTACCGGGCGGACGCAACGTGTGCGACCGAGATACTCCGAATGGACGACGAGCACGTCCGCCCGGGACCGCCGACGGCTCAGCCGAGTCGCTCGTAGATCGTCGCGTTGGCCAATCCGCCTGCCTCGCACATCGTTTGCAGGAGGTAACGACCGCCGCGCTGTTCCAGCGCGTTGAGTCCTGTGGTCGCGAGGCGGGCACCGCTGGCACCCAGCGGATGTCCTAGCGCGATGGCGCCGCCGTTGACGTTGACTCGATCCACGTCCACCCCGAACTCCCGGGACCACGCGAGAACAACCGGCGCGAACGCCTCGTTCACCTCGAACAGGTCGATGTCCTCGACTCGCAATCCACTGCGTGACAATGCCTTCCGCGTTGCCGGGATGATGCCGGTGAGCATCAGGAGTGGGTCGTCGCCGGCGACGGCGATGGTGTGCACCCGTGCGCGCGGACGCAAGCCGAGTTCGACGGCCTTCTCCTCGCTCATCAGCAGCACCGCCGACGACCCGTCGCTGATCTGACTCGCACTCGCCGCGGTGATCCGCCAGTCGATCTCGGGGAAACGACGCGCGATCACCTCGTCGTAGTACGCCGGTCGCAGTCGGGCGAGGTCGTCAAGGCTGCCCCCGAGACGAATTCCCTCGTCCGACGTCAGCCCCGCGATGGGCGCGAGTTCGTCGTCGAAGAGTCCGTTTTTGGTGGCGGTGGCGGCGAGATCGTGTGACCGCAACGAGAATTCGTCGATCTCGCGTCGCGAGATGTCCCAGCGGGCGGCGATCAGTTCCGCCGAGATCCCCTGACCCACGAGGCCCTGCGGGTATCGTTCGCCGAACGCCCGTCCGTTGAGATCGGCGGTACCGGCAACGGCCGAGCCCATCGGGATACGGGACATCGATTCGACACCCGCGGCGACCGCGATGTCGTACGTGCCCGCGATGATGCCCTGCGCGGCGAACGCGATGGCCTGTTGCCCGCTTCCGCATTGGCGGTCGACGGAGACCCCCGGCACGGATTCGGGGTAGCCGGCGGCCAGGAGCGCGCGCCGCGCGATGTTGAAACTCTGCTCCCCCACCTGACTGACGACACCGGTGATCACGTCGTCGACGAGTTCGGGATCGACACCCGAACGGTCCACGACTGCTCGGAGGCTGTGCGCGAGGAGGTCGACGGGATGAACGTCATGGAGGGCGCCGGTGGGCTTGCCCTTACCGATGGGTGTGCGAACAGCGTCGACGATGACCGCAGATCTCATGACTGATCCTCCGTCAGTGTGCGGATCGGAACGCAACCCGATCCGGATGAAGGCTGACTTTTGTCTGCCAAAGTCAGGTCTACGCTCTGGCTATGGTCTTGTCAAGTCAGGGTAGGCTGGGGGCATGATGCACCTGAAGGGCCCGCTGGCCGAACGCGACAGCTGGGAGGCGAGCGACTGCTCGATCGCGAAGGCGATCGACCTGGTGGGCACCCGGTCGGCGATCCTCATCCTGCGGGAGGCCTTCTACGGCGCCACCAGGTTCGATCAGTTCAGCCGGCGGGTCAAAATCAGCGACGCGGTCGCGTCGGTCCGCCTGCGCGAACTCACCGAGGCCGGGATCTTCACCAAGGTCCCCTACCGCGAAGACGGGCAGCGCGAACGGTTCGAGTATCAGCTCACCGACATGGGCCGCGATCTGTTTCCCGTGGTGATGTCGTTGATGCAGTGGGGCAACGACCATCTGCAGCCCGACGGCCCGCCGCTCACCGTCACCGACCGGGCGCAGGCGCCCGTACGCGTGGGCGTCGTCGCCGAACCCACCGAGGTTCTCACGCCCGAGGACGTCGAGGTGCGAATC
Organism: Gordonia sp. NPDC127522; assembly: GCF_042672305.1. Lineage (NCBI taxonomy): Bacteria > Bacillati > Actinomycetota > Actinomycetes > Mycobacteriales > Gordoniaceae > Gordonia > Gordonia sp. NPDC127522. Next base: position 28,242 of record NZ_JBHXVK010000009.1, on the reverse strand, counting down.
GCCCGGCGCCGCCGCTGAGTCCGTGCAGGCAGAGAGGTCGCGATGATCCTCCCCACAGTGTTCGACCCCCGCCTGGTCACCATCCGTCGTGGCGGGACGCTCACCGACACCGATCACCACTTGCTGGCGCTCTGGGCGGCACGGTGTGCCGAGCACGTTCTGCCCTTGTTCGAGTCGGCACGTCCCGACGACGCGCGTCCGAGGAAAGCCATCGCAGCGGTCCGCGCGTGGACCCGGGGCGAGCTGGCGATGATGGAGTCGCGCGCCGCCGGCGGACACGCCATGGGTGCCGCCCGCGATCTACGTGGCGCACCGCGGTTCGCCGCCTACGCCGCCGGGCAAGCGGCGGTGACCGCGCACGTCGCATCGCACGACCTCGGTGCCGCGGCGTACGCGATCAAGGCGGTCCGGTCCGCACACGGGGTCGACGCGGGCAGACGCGAATGCGGTTGGCAGCGAGTACATCTCCCTGATCGGGTACGCGAGTTGGTGCTCGACGACCAACGTGCCCGTAATGACCTGTGCTGGCAGGTCTTCGCCGACGATTGACATCAGGTCGGCGATCGGTGATTCGCGTTCACCGGGGTGTTCCTGTTACTGTCGCAGTCACGCTCCTGCGGTGCTGTAACCCGCATGTCGAGCCAGAGGCCGGGGTGATTACAGAAACCCCCGGTCTTGTCCAAACTTCGACGGTCGTCCCGGTTTGCTGCCACGACCACCGGGTACGCGTCTCGACATGACCTTCCATCGCGACGTCGTCCCCGGCATCCACTGGCTCGAGTACGCCTACACGAATCAGTACCTGATCGAGGACCAGGATCGGCTGATCCTCGTCGACTGTGGACTCCCCCGTTCGTACGAACCCCTCGTCAAGGCCATCCGGGAACTCGGCCGTGACACCGATGCCGTGTCCGACCTGATCATCACGCACGGTCATTTCGATCACGTCGGCACCGCGCGCCGCCTGGCGCGCGAGTGGCGGCTCCCGGTCCACGTCCATCGCGACGATGCGTGGCTGGCGTCCCATCCCTACCGCTACGCGCATCAGAACGCGACCAGATTCGGAGTGCCCCTTCGTCATCCGCGTTCGCTACGCCTGCTCGGACGCATGGCGGCGGCCGGTGCGTTCACGGTGCGCGGCGTCGATCACCTGGATGTGACGCCTTTCGGCGATGATGCCCTGCTCCCCGGTGGCGCGCAGGTGGTGCCGACTCCCGGTCACACCTACGGCCATGTGTCGCTGCACTTTCCGTTACGCGACGCGGTCATCGCCGGCGACGCGCTCGTCACCCTCGATCCGTACACCGCGGCGACCGGCCCGCGCATGATCGCCGGCTCCGCAACCGCCGACCTCGATCGCAATCGGGCGTCGCTCGACGCGCTGGCAGCGACGGACGCGAAGTCTCTGCTTCCCGGGCACGGGGTGCCGTGGCATCACGGGGTGGCCGTCGCGGTCGACCGGGCGCGTCAGACCAACGGCTGACACGTCGGACGGCCGGCCGTCGGATCACGAGCCGGACAACGGGACGGGCCGACGCTTTCCGCATCGGCCCGTCCGGCCATCGCCGATCGTTCGGCTACTCGGAGGCGGTGCGACGCAGCTTGGTGTTGACGAACTCGCCCATGCCCCAACGCCCGAGTTCGCGACCGTAGCCGGACCGTTTCACCCCACCGAACGGAAGGCCGGGCAGCGTGGTGCCGTGTTCGTTGACGTACGCCATGCCGACTTCCAGCTGATCGGCGACCTCCTCGGCCTTGCCGATGTCACCGCTCCACACCGATCCGCTCAATCCGAACTCGACATCGTTGGCGAGCGCCACGGCGTCCTCCGGGGAGGACACCTTGTAGACCATCGCGACGGGCCCGAAGATCTCCTCGGAGTAGGCGTCCATGCCCGGGGTGATGTCGGTCAGCACGGTGGGTTCGAAGAAGGCTCCGTCGCGCTCCAGCGGCTTCCCACCCGTCCGCAGTGTGGCGCCCTGTTTCACCGCGGTCTCGACCTGTTCGGCCACCGTGTCGCGCGCCGACAGGGACGACAGCGGACCCATCTGAGTGGAATCGTCGGACGGATCACCGACCACGGTCGACTCGAACTGCTTGACCACACCGTCGACGAAGTCGTCGTACAGCTCGTCGAGAACGATGAACCGTTTCGGCGAGTTGCATGCCTGGCCCGCGTTCGACAGCCGTGCGCCCGCCGCGATCTTCGTCGTGCGTTCCATGTCGGCGGAGTCGAGCAGGATGAACGGGTCCGAACCGCCGAGCTCGAGCACGGACTTCTTCAGGTTCTCCGCCGCAACCTTCGCCACGGCTGCACCCGCCTTCTCACTCCCGGTGAGCGATACACCTCGTATCGCGTTGTGCGCGAGCAGGTCTGCGATCTGATCACTGCTTGCGTACACGTTGATGTACGCGTCGGCAGGGACACCCGCGTCGTGCAGGATCTCTGCCATCAACGCGGACGACGCCGCGCAGATCGACGCATGCTTGAGAATGACTGTGTTGCCGGCCAACAGGTTCGGCGCGACGAAACGTGCGACCTGGTAGTAGGGGTAGTTCCACGGCATCACGCCCACCAGTGGTCCGATCGGCGCGACCTGCACGATCGACGCGTCCGCGCCCTGCGGGTCGAGGGCCTCGGTCTCGAGCAGATCCGGTCCGTGCTCGGCGTACCAGCGATAGATGTCCGCGGCCAGCTGGACCTCTCCCGCCGCCTCCTTGGCGGGTTTGCCCATCTCGGTCGTGATGACGGCCGCGAGCTGATCGGCTCGCTTCTCGTACTCGTCAGCGGTCCGGGAAAGGATTGCGGCCCGTTCGGATGCCTCGGTCGCTCGCCACTCCTGGTATGCCGCGAGTGACCGTTCGGCCACGCCGGCCACCTCGTCGTCCTTCAGTCCGGGAAATTCCCGATCGGTCGTACCGGTGGTCGGATTCGCGGTGACATATGTGCCCACCAGAGCACCTACCTTCCTCTGTCGTGTGAATCCCGACTGTTCACAGCCCGGGTGGTTTCGGGTACCCGGGTCCCGTGGGCCCAAACACCCAGCTGCGGCCCGCGCCGCGGTGGAAGTCTTCACGTTGGTCGTGCCGGTCCCCACGCGTTACCGGAATCGGGCCTGCACCCAGCCTGGCCAACGATCGCCCGGGCGCTGAGTAGCGCGGGCTGACGCGAGCGCCGGCGTCAACGCGCACTTTTCCTCTTCCGAATCAACGAGACATCCTCGAGTGCCCGTTTTCGCTCACGACGTTCCGTGAGTTCTTGCCGACGGTTTCTCGAGCTCGAATTCTTTTCCGCCATTTTTCCTCGAATCAGTGGTGGTCTACATCGGGTAGATCCCGCTCTCCTTCGTGACCATAGCCCGGAAATGACAGAAGTCCAGCCCGTCCGATCTGGTGCTGACATGCCGACACCATGCGTTGTCACACAGTACGTTTCATCTACTGTGCGCCTGCGAAATCCGCCGGAATGGCTTCTATTTTCTCCCGGGCTCGAGTCCATGGCACCGGTCGCAGATGGCCGACAGCAGCGACAGGCAGAGTGGCCGTGAAATCGGTTGTGATGGAGTGCCGAATACGCGTGTGTGGTTCCCCCGGTCGGATCAGAGAATTCGTCGAGCAAGCGTCGACTCGCGCGCACGACGCCTTTTGCCACCCCGCCAGGTGTTCGGTTGTCGTCGAGGAGTCGGACTCGTTGCTGCTCCGACGGCAACGCCACCGCGAGAACGACGTGGACGTGTTCGGAGTACCGGAGGGTCGGGATGTGCGCTTCGGTTTCGCGGACTCGTCCAGACGACTGACCGTCGCGAGACTCGAGAGCCTGTCACGCGACATCCTGGCCCACCTCGAACTGGATCCGTGGGTGTCCGACGACACCGAGTCGGTGCCTTGGATCCTGACGCTCGCCACTGGTGCCGATCCGACGTCCAGGCATGAGATCGTGACCCGACATCCGTCGCTCCAGGTGCGACGACCTGTTCTCGCCCGCGCGTGATCCGCGCATCGCGGTGCCCGACCGAACTGCTCCGCAGGGTGAGCGGGTCCGACCACCTCACTGCGGACACACCGCGGTCGTCGTCCGACGGACCGGTTTGCGGTCGAATTCCTGTCACTCGATAGGGTGCGGATGGCGGCGTGCCCATCTGGGCAGGTCGCCGTCCCACACCTACGGGAAAGGAAGTGGTCGCCATCGTGCTCGACGAGAAGATCAGCGATCTGTACGCGCAGGTTGTTGCTCGAAACCCCGGGGAGGCCGAGTTCCACCAGGCCGTCCGGGAGGTCTTCGACAGTCTTGGTCCGGTCTTGGCGAAACACCCCCACTACGCGGACGCCGGGATCATCAAGAGACTGACGGAGCCCGAGCGCCAGATCATCTTCCGAGTGCCGTGGGTCGACGACCAGGGACAGGTGCAGATCAACCGCGGGTTCCGGGTCGAGTTCAATTCCGCACTCGGTCCCTACAAGGGCGGGTTGCGCTTTCACCCCAGCGTCTACCTGGGGGTCGTCAAGTTCCTCGGGTTCGAGCAGATCTTCAAGAACGCACTGACCGGGCTCCCGATCGGCGGCGGCAAAGGCGGCGCCGACTTCGATCCCAAGGGACGATCCGACGCGGAGATCATGCGGTTCTGCCAGTCGTTCATGACCGAGCTCTACCGCCACATCGGTGAGTACACCGATGTGCCCGCGGGTGACACCGGCGTCGGCGGTCGCGAGATCGGTTATCTCTTCGGCCAGTACAAGCGCATCACCAACCGTTACGAGTCCGGCGTGCTCACCGGCAAGGGGCTTGCCTGGGGTGGATCGCAGGTCCGCACCGAGGCGACCGGGTACGGCGTGGTGTTCTTCGTCCGCGAGATGCTGGCCGCAGCCGGTGATGATCTCGACGGCAAGACCGTGGTGGTCTCGGGCTCGGGCAATGTGGCGATCTACGCCATCGAGAAGGTGCAACAACTCGGCGGTCGCGTGATCGCGTGCTCGGACTCCGGGGGTTACGTCGTCGATGATGCCGGTATCGACCTCGAACTGCTCAAGGAAATCAAAAACGTTCGACGCGGCCGTATCTCGGATTACGCCGACGCCCGCCGCGGGTCCGCCCGTCACGTCGACACCGGGTCGATGTGGAGTGTGCCCACCGACATCGCCATCCCCTGCGCAACACAGAACGAACTGAACGGGGTCGACGCCACTCAACTGGCGAAGAACGGATGTCGCATCGTCGCCGAGGGCGCGAACATGCCCAGCACTCCCGAGGCGGTGCGCATCTTCGCCGACGCCGGCGTCGGCTTCGCCCCGGGTAAGGCCGCGAACGCGGGCGGCGTCGCCACGAGCGCACTCGAGATGCAGCAGAACGCTTCTCGGGATTCGTGGACGTTCGCGCACACCGAGGACCGATTGTCGGAGATCATGACGGCCATCCATGACCACTGCCTGCACACGGCAGACGAATACGGGGCACCGGGCAACTACGCGACCGGCGCCAACATCGCGGCGTTCACTCGCGTGGCCGATGCGATGCTCGCACTCGGTCTCATCTGACTCGAACGGACGCCGACACGGTTCCATTTGACCTTCAGGTAGGTCGAAGCCGGATGATCTGCGATATGCCGTCCGTTCCCGAAGTCAGCGAACTCGTCCCGATCGGCGCGTTCGCGCAACGCACCGGCTTGACCGCGTCCGCACTGCGGTTCTACGACGACTCGGGGTTGCTCACCCCGGCCGCCGTGGACGCGTCGACCGGATATCGCCAGTACAGCGTGTCGCAGGAGCGGCACGCGATCGCACTCCGGCGACTCCGCGAGATCGGGATGTCGCTTGCCGACATCCGCACGGTCCTCGCCGCCGAGCCGGGTACCGCCGGCCGCCTGATCGACGAACACGTGCGGACCGTCGCTGCCGATGCGGATCGGGTTCGGCGCGAGGCCAGGACGATCAAGATGACGATCGCCGCGGAGTCGACAACCATGCTCGCCACTGTGCGTGGTCCGATCCTGGCAGCAGCGCTCGGCCAGGTGCTCACCGCGGCCGCCCGTGACGCGGCCCATCCTGTCCTGGACGCTGTCGAGCTCCGGCTGGAAGACGGGGCCGTGACCCTGACCTCGACAGACCGCTACCGGCTCTCTTCCCGGTCGCTACCGACCGTCGAACCGTGCGGCACCCGGTGGTCGGGAACGCTGTGTGCGGCCGACCTCCGTGATGGTCTGTCCGACCTGGCACGGGGCGGCGTCGTCGACATCGACGCCGCGGCCGGCGCAGTTCGGTTCTGTCTCGACGGCCGGGACGACCTATGGTGCCGCGTGCTCGACGGGCCGTTTCCCGCCCACCAGGCGATGATCGAGGCCCTGCCCACGGTGACCATGCGTGCGAGTGTCGCGAAATCCGCGGTGTTGCAGTCGTTGGAGCGCTGTGCAACCGACCGAGTGCAACTGGACTTCACGTCGGCGGCCCTCACACTGAGCGACGCCTCGTCGGCACAACTCGCCGTCGTGCCAGCCGAGACCTGCGGCCCCCCGATCGCACTGTGGTTCGAGGTCTCGACGCTCTACCCCGCGGTCCATGTGTCGATCGGGGCCGAGATGATGATCGACGTCCGCAATCGGGACCTCCCGATGACGATTCGGTCCGCAGACGGCGGCGACCTCACCACGGTCGTCATGCCGGTTTCCCACAGCCGCCACAATGACTGAGCAGCAGAGGATTTGGTTGATTTGATCGACGTCGGCACGGACCCAACGATGCACGCACTCAGCCAGGCGGTGACCCTCGGACGCAGCGGCGAGACAGCCCTGGCCCGTGACAGGCTCCTCGCTCTGTGGGAGACGATCGGCGTCGAGGGAGACTCGCTTCACCGCTGCACGCTCGCGCATCATCTCGCCGACCTGTACAGCGAGCCCGCGGAGTCGCTCACCTGGGATGTCCGCGCGCTCGACGCCGCCGACGCACTGTCGGATCGGCGCGCACAGGCTCACCACGCCGACCTCTCGGTGGCGGGCTTCTATCCTTCCCTGCATCTCAATCTCGCTGACGACCATCGACGGCTCGGATCGTTCGACGCCGCGCGGCGGCATCTCGATGCGGCGCGGCAAGCGGCCGGCGACCTTCCGAAGGGGCCGTACGGCACCATGATCCGAGAACTGATCGAGGACATCGCCACCGCGGTCGAGCGACGCGACACCACCGCACGGAACTCACATCCGGGCGTGTCGGGATCCGACGCCTGAGCGACGGGGCAACGAGCAGCCGCTCAGGTCAGGACGATCGACGCCGTACCATCTCGGCGATCCAGACCGGCGCATACGGCGAAGTACAGCCCGGGGAGGTCGGGTAATCCTCCAGCACTCGCAACCGCTCACCGATGTCGATTGCACGGGAACGGAAGTCGGGATTCTCGATGCCGATGGCCGCCAGGCATGTGTTCATCGCCCACTGCAGGCGTGGCGGTGCGTTCCCCATGTCGGACTCGATGGTGTCGAGCAACCCGGCCATGTCGAGGTCACCGGGCTTCTTGACCACTCGATCAGCGGTCAGGGCCCATCCCGCCGCGCCGACACCGGGCTCGGCGTCGGCCATCCACGACCTCCGCAACTCCTCGGCATGCGGACTCTTCTTGACGACGTAGTTGACGAGCCAATCATGGACCTTCGGCCGGTCGGCCTCGCGGATCATCGTGTCGAGGTCCGCGGCGTCGAACGCCCGCGGGCGACAGATCAACAGTGCGAGCAGGCGCGGCGCGGTGTCGCCCGTCGCCCACAGCTCCGCGGACAGTTCGGGCTGCGTTCGCAGTCGTTTCGCGATCGCCCTGAGCTTCGTGAGATTGACCCCGTGGTCGTCGCCGTGCTTCTCGTTGACCGCTCGGACCCGTGGGTCGTCGAGACTGCGGAGCTCGCCGAGGACGTCGGCGAGAGTCTGTTGGATGTCGGGCATTCCGGTCATGATCCCCTCTGGAAGTGCGCACACAGCCTACGACGACCGATGTCGCCGCGGGTTGTGTGCTCATCAATCCGGAGGGCCCGCCAGTATCCGCACGTCGGCGACGTCGTACTCGGCAACGGACGCCGACCGGATCGCCCGTGACTGGTCATCGCCGACCCCGTCGCCACGGAAAGCCTCGACCGCCGACTGCGAGTCCCAGCGCTCGAAGATGTTGATCCGGCCGGGGTCCATCGAGTCCGCGGAGATCGCGAAATCGAGACACCCCGGTGCCCGACGGGCGGCACCGACCACCTCGTCGCACCCGGCGATGTACGCCGCGCGCTGGTCCGGGTCCACTCGCAGACTGCCGGCAACGATCACCATTGGGTGCTCCTCCATCGATACTCCGGTGCACCGGTGTCCCGGCACGAGACGTCACCGCTGCGGTGAGGGCGACAGGAGTGCAGACCGGCACGACCCGGCGAACTCATCGCTCACGATCGACGTGGCCGCGCGACGCCGCGCCACGGCCTACTCTGATCGAATGGCTTTGGTTCTGGGTCCGATCCTCCGGCACGTCGACGAAACCTCCGCGCTGATCTGGGTGCAGACCGACGAACCCGGCGAGGTCGAAGTCCTCGGCTGTGCGACCCGGACGTTCGAGGTGTCCGGTCACCACTACGCGCTGGTCGAGGTCAGCGGCTTGGTGCCCGACACGGTCTGCGAGTATCAGGTCCGCGTCAACGGCGCCCTCGAGTGGCCCCTCCCGGACACCGAGTTCCCGCCCAGCATCATCCGGACCCGGGGACCGGACACCGCGGACCGGCACCGGTTCGTCTTCGGGTCCTGCCGGTATCCGCGGGCCGAGGACCCCAAGCTCGACGAGAAGCTCGGACTCGACGCATTGGACTGCTACGCGGTCCGGATGCGCCACCTCCCGGTGGAGGAGTGGCCGGACACCCTCATTTTGCTCGGCGATCAGGTGTACGCGGACGAGCTGACTCCGCAGGTGAAGGAGTCGCTGGAGTCGAGCCGGGCCTCGACCGCCGGACCGTCCGACGAGGTCGTCGACTTCGAGGAGTACGAGGGACTGTATCGGCACACCTGGGGAGACCCCGAGATCCGATGGATCCTCTCGACCGTGCCGACGGCCATGATCTTCGACGATCACGACATCCGTGATGACTGGAACACCTCGGACACCTGGCGCCGGCAGATGAGTGAGAAGCCGTGGTGGCAGGACCGGATCCGCGCCGGCCTCGCGTCGTACTGGGTGTATCAGCACCTCGGCAACCTCTCCCCCGCTGAACTCGCCGAGTCCGAGGACTACCGCCGCGTCCGCGAGATCGACGGTGACTGCTGGCCCCACCTGGTCGAGGTCGCGGATCGCGCCGACCGGGAAACCGACGGAACCAAGGGTGTCCGGTTCAGTTTCCGGTGGAACCTGGGCAACACCAGGCTGGTCATGATCGACTCCCGCAACGGTCGCATCCTGTCCGAAGGAACACGAAAGATGGTGAGTGACAACGAATTCGATTGGGTAGAGAGCCAGGTCGACGACGACATCGAGCGACTCGACCACCTGGTCCTCGGCTCATCACTGCCGTGGTTGCTCCCGCCGGTCATCGGTGATGCAGAAACCGTCAATGAGATCGGCGCCCGGCGGCCGGGGCGTCGTGGACAGCTGGCCGAGAAGATCCGGCAGGGTGCCGACCTCGAGCACTGGCCGGCCTTCTTCGATTCCTTCGTCCGGCTCAGTGAGATGATCCGGCAGGTTGCGGCGCGCGACCCCGGGCCCGCGACGGTCAGCGTGCTGTCCGGCGACGTCCACCACAGCTATGCCGCGCGTGCGGCCTTCCCGGACACGACGAGCGCCGACGTTCACCAGCTCGTGTGTTCGCCGGTGCACAACGCGATCCCGCCGTACATCAAGGTGGTGTTCCGGCTGGGGTGGTCGAATCGGCTCGCCGCCGTCGTCCGGCGTTGGGCGCGTCGTGGGGGCTCGCCTGAACTGCCCGTCGCCTGGCGAAACACCCTCGGCCCGCTGTTCGGCAACACCATCGCGACGCTCTCGGTTCAGGGACGCTTCGCCGAGGTCACTTTCGAGCAGCCCGACCTGGACGGGACGCTGGGTAGAGCCGGAAACATCTGCCTGACACCGGAATTCGTAGCAACAGAGCGCACATAGCGCGCATTGTCGCTACGAAATCCCTAGTCCAGACAGAACTCGTTGCCCTCGGGGTCGTGCATCACGATGTGCCCCTCGCCGAGCGGAGGTGCGGGGTCGTGTCGTTCGACCCGGGTCGCACCGAGTCCGACGAGCCGGTCGGCTTCGGCCTCGAGTGCGCGCATCCGGTGGTCGCCACTCAGACCAGGGGCAGCACGGACGTCGAGGTGCACCCGGTTCTTCGCGGTCTTGCCCTCGGGTACGCGTTGGAAGAACAATCGTGGCCTGCGCTCCTCCGGGTCGATCACGGCCGAGGCGTCGTTCCGGCGTTCCGGCGGCACACCGAATGCGTCGAGCGCCGCCTCCCAGCTGTCGAATCCGGTAGGCGGGTCCTGGAGTCGGTAACCGAGCACCTCGGCCCAGAATGCGGACAGCGCAGCCGGGTCACCACAGTCGAAGGTCAGTTGAAAGTCGGTTGTCATGAGTCCACTGTGCGACACGACGAGGACAGCTCGAGTCCTCGATCGTGAGAAATCAGCGCAGACGTTCGCCGTACACCCGGTCCACGGACATGACCATCAGGACGCGGCGATCGGCGACCATGACCCTGCGGTATTCGTCCCAGTCCGGGTGCTCGCCTGCCGCCTTGCGGTAGTAGTCGACCAGCGCCTCGACCTCGGGCCCGTCCGGTTCAGCGCCCGGGCCGATCAACGTCACAGTGCCCTCGGCGGTCGCCCACGTGTAGCGATCGGGCCCGGTGATCTCCAACGCGGCGCGCGGATCGCGTCGGAGGTTGGCGGTCTTGGCCCGGCCCTCGGTCATCGAAACGTAGATGGTCCCGGCGTCGCGGTCGTAGAAGGGGGTCACCGGGGACAGCTGGGGTAATCCCGAGGACTTGATCGTGGCGAGGACACCGACTCCGCCTTCGGCGAGAAGATCACGAGGGTCATACGCGGGTTGGTTCATGTCTGCGGCAACCCGGCGTGCGTACAGGCTATTCCGGACGGGCCGCACACCCCGGGGCATGGCTCCGCGATCCGTTGCGACATTCTTCAGATCTTGTGTCTTTACACGTACGATCGTCGACATGCATGTGCGCGAGATCCTGACCACCACGCCGACGACGACCGCCGAGGCCCTCGACCTGTTCGACTCCGCCCCCGCGATCGAACCGGACTTCATGATCGGCACCTGGCGCGGCGCCGAGTTGCCCACCCACCACCCGTTGGACGGCTTCCTCGCGGCCAGCGGCTGGTGGGGCAAGCAATTCGTCGACGCCGAGACCGTCCACCCCCTGCTCTTTCCGACACGCGACGGTTCGGCACTGTGGGCCATGAACCCGGCGATCGCTTTCGGCGGTTTGGGGATCGCCGAGAAGGCGCCCGGGGTCAAGTCGTTGTCGTTGGGGACGCCGATCGCCGCGACCCGCCTTCTCAGTCAGACCCGACGAGCACGGGCCCGGCTGCGCACCACCCGGTACCGCGGCACGGACACCGCGACCATGTCGTACGACCAGCTGCCGATCAACGACGTCTTCCACCGGATCTCCGATGATGCCGTCCTGGGTGCCATGGACCTGAAGGGGTCGCCGAAGCCGTACTTCTTCGTGCTCCGCCGCGACGACTCACTCCGCCTCGTCGGCCACTGATCCTCGTCGGCCACCGATCCTCGGCGCCGCGGGGACGACGCCGACGAACCACGAGCCGGCGAGCCGGCGGAGGCGTTCAATGGGTAGATGGACACCTCACCCACGTCCCACCTCCGCCGGGGTGCCGTCGCGGTCGCCGCGGGCGCCCTCGCGGGCGCCGTGACACTGGCCGCACCCGGGACCGCCCAGGCTGCACCGCCGATGCCGTCCGGGTATTACCGCGGCGACGTCACCAGCGCCCCGATCGCCGACACGGTGTGGTTCGGCAAGAACTTCACGGGTTCGCGAGTCGTCAACAACACCGCGATCGGGTGGGCCTTCCCCGGCGCGGTGTACCCCGGGCGTTCCGTGCAGGACGGTGCACCGGTCATCATCGTCGACTACTCGGGAACCGCCGTGGGATTCGTGCGTGACGAGCTCCGAGTCGACGGCCGCGGCGGTTACTGGGGCCGCGTGCTGAACGGCACCACCGAGTTGCTGCGCTTTCACTTGACGCGCTGACCGCGGGAGACGGGCAACCATGGTGGAGACTTCGGGTTCGACCCCTTCGTCGGCTCACAGCTCGGCGAGCGCCGAGCGGATCTCGTTGGTGACCGCGACGGCTTCACGGAGCGCGATCCGCGCCTCGGCCCGGCCCTGTTCCGCAGTCGAGAGTCGTTGCCGCGCGAACCGCAGCGATTCTTCGCAACGAGCCAGCTCGGCCCGCAACTCCTGAGCCCGCCCGACGATCTCGTCGACCTCCGACGAAGACCCGTCCACAGTTCGGGAGGCGGCGTCGAGGTCGGATCGGGCCGTTCGCTCCCCCGTCTCGGCCTCGGCCAGTCGGGCTTCGAGGTCCCGTCGACGACGCTCCGCTTCGTCAGACGCTGTGTGTTCCGAGTCGTCGGCGTCATCCCTCTCGGCACCCTCTTCGTCGGCACCGTCTGTGTCCGCGCCGCTTGCCTCGGACTCGTCCGCGTCTGGTTCCTGCAACGGCTCCGGGACGACGAACACGCCGGCGGGCCCGAAGCCACTGTATTCGGCGGATGCGGTGAGGTTTCCCCGCAACACCTGCTCGAGCACTTCCGGGTCGGCCACCGCGGCTCGCAATGTCTGCGTGACCTCGCGAATGGCACTGTCTGCCAGCGTCACTCGCAGATCTGCGGCCGTGGCGGCGACCGCGGTCACCGAATCGTTGATCAGATCCTGACGACGTCGCGACAACGTCTTCATCTTGTCGACAGCCGAGCGGCGCTGGGCCGCAGTCAAATCCGACGCCAACCCAGCGATGAGGGCGCTGTCGTCGGGGTGCGCGCGAACCCACTGATTGATGGCCCACGCAGCTTGCGTGGGCCGCCGCAACTTCGCGATCCGCCCCGCCAGGTCACGGTCGCCGTTCGCTTTGATCTCCCGAGCGAGTTCGTTCCGGCGTGTCACGAACGCCGCCGGCGCCAGACCGTACAGCTCGTCGACGATCTCGTCGTACGGGGTCATGGGGCCGCCCGAGCGGTGGTCGGCGTCGCTGTCCGCATGAGCAGATACTACGACGGCGCCCGTGACGGCCACCTCACTTCGCTTTCTTAACTTGAATCATTCCAGATAAGGCTGCACGATGGTCACCATGCTCACCGACGAGGACTGCGCCCGGCGCCTGCGCGCCGCCGGACTGCGGGTGACCCGCCCGCGCATCGCGGTCATGCAAGCCGTCCGAGCACATCCTCATGTCGACACCGACGAGGTCCTCCGAACCGCTCGCGAGCGACTGCCGGAGGTCTCGCAACAGACGGTGTACGACGTTCTGGGCGTACTGACTTCGGCCGGCCTCGTGCGACGCATCCAGCCGTCCGGCCACGTGTCTCGATATGAGTCACGCGTCGGGGACAACCATCACCACGTGATATGCCGTACATGCGGATCCATCGGGGACGTCGACTGCGCAGTCGGCGAGGCCCCGTGCCTGACCCCGTCCGACGACCGGGGTTTCGTCATCGACGAAGCCGAGGTCATCTACTGGGGTCATTGCCCCGACTGCATCCCCGAACCCAACCGGCCCGCTCCGGGCGCCGGCCCCGACCGATAGACCCCCGACCACGACGCCTTTCTCCCCTGCGATCACCGACCCGGCGACCGCAGTTCTCACCGTGCCCGAAAGGAAATCCCGCATGGCGCAGCAAGACCACGAGCCCGTCCGCGACGCGACGGAACATCCTCCCATCGCCGAGGCGAACACCGAGCCCGCCGCGGGCGGTTGCCCGGTCGCGCACGGTCGGCTCACCCCGCCCACCCAGGGCGGCGGCAACCGCGACTGGTGGCCCAACCAACTGAATCTGAAGGTGCTCCAGCACAATCCGGACGTCGCGAATCCGATGGACGCCGACTTCGACTACGACTCGGCGCTCGAGGGTCTCGACGTCGAGGCCCTGCGCGCCGACCTGACCGCCCTGATGACCGATTCGCAGGACTGGTGGCCCGCCGACTTCGGCCACTACGGAGGTCTGTTCGTCCGCATGTCCTGGCATGCCGCGGGTACCTACCGGATGCAGGACGGACGCGGTGGCGCCGGAGCCGGGATGCAGCGATTCGCCCCGCTCAACAGCTGGCCGGACAACGCCAACCTGGACAAGGCGCGTCGCCTCCTGTGGCCGATCAAGAAGAAGTACGGCAAGTCACTGTCCTGGGCGGACCTCCTGGTCTTCGCCGGGAACGTCGCGCTGGAGTCGATGGGGTTCACCACCGTCGGCTTCGCCTTCGGGCGCGTGGACGAGTGGGAGCCCGACGAGGTGTACTGGGGCCCCGAACTCGAGTGGCTGGCCGATCAGCGGTACTCGGGCGACCGCGAGCTCGAGACACCGCTTGCGGCAGTGCAAATGGGGCTCATCTATGTGAATCCGGAAGGACCGAACGGCAATCCGGACATCCTCGCGTCCGCGGTCGACATCCGCGAGACGTTCGCGCGGATGGCGATGAACGACGTCGAGACCGCGGCCCTGATCGTCGGGGGCCACACCTTCGGCAAGACCCATGGCGCGGGTGACGCCGGCCTGGTGGGCCCCGAACCCGAGGCCGCCGCCGTCGAGGACGCCGGTCTCGGCTGGGCCAGCTCGCACGGCTCCGGGAAGGGCGCGGACACGATCACCAGCGGCCTCGAGGTGATCTGGAATCCGACCCCGACCCGATGGGACAACGCTTTCCTCGAGACTCTCTACGGCTACGAGTGGGAGCTCTACAAGAGTCCGGCCGGAGCCAACCAGTGGCGTCCGAAGGACGGCGCCGGGACCGGTACCGTCCCCACGGCATTCGGCGACGAGAAGACCCACCCGTCAATGCTGACCACCGATCTCGCGATGCGGTACGACCCCGGCTTCGGGCAGATCACCCGCCGCTGGCTGGACCACCCCGAGGAACTGGCGCACGAGTTCGCCAAGGCCTGGTTCAAGCTCCTGCACCGCGACATGGGACCCGCCGTCCGGTATCGGGGTCCGCTTGTTCCGACCGAGACATACCTGTGGCAGGACAATGTCCCGGCGCACGAGGGCCCACTCGTCACCGATGCCGACGTGGCAGCCTTGAAGTCGACGCTCCTCGACTCGGGACTGACTGTCGCGCAACTCGTGAAGACCGCGTGGGCGGCGGCGTCGAGCTTCCGTGGCAGCGACAAGCGCGGCGGCGCCAACGGCGGCCGGATCCGGCTGCAGCCGCAGGCATCGTGGGAGGTCAACGAGCCCGACGAGTTGGCCACCGTGATCCGCACCCTCGAAGGTGTCCAGGACTCGTTCACCGGTGAGGCCGGCGCGAAGGTCTCCTTCGCCGACCTGGTGGTCCTCGGCGGCACGGCAGCAGTCGAGAAGGCGGCGCGGGATGCCGGAGTCGAGATCACGGTGCCGTTCACCCCGGGACGTACCGACGCCACCCAGGAGGAGACGGACGCCGATTCGATGGCGCATCTCGAGCCCACTGCCGACGGGTTCCGCAACTACGTCGGCAAGACCAGTGGTCTCCCGGCCGAGTTCACCCTCGTCGACAAGGCCTCGCTGCTGACTCTCAGCGCCCCCGAGATGACGGTGCTGGTGGGTGGACTCCGGGTGCTGGGCAACAACTTCGGCGGCTCGGCGGCCGGCGTCCTGACCGACCGTCCCGGCGTCCTCACGAACGACTTCTTCGTGAATCTGCTGGACATGTCGACAGCCTGGTCGGCGTCGGAAGACGAGAACCTGTACGTCGGGCGCGATCGCGCCACCGGCGAGCAGACCTTGACCGGCACTCGCGCCGATCTGGCGTTCACGTCGAACTCGCAGTTGCGCGCCCTGGCCGAGGTCTACGCGGCCGACGACGCGGTCGAGAAGTTCGTGAACGACTTCGTCGCGGCCTGGGACAAGGTGATGAACCTGGACCGGTTCGAACTCTGAGCAAATCGGTTCATCGTCGAACCACTCAGATACGGCGGCGGCACCCTTCGTGGGGTGCCGCCGCCGTGGCCTTCCGCATCACCCGGCGCACACGGGCATCCGGAACTATGCTGGCGCTTTCCCTCCGTGGCGGGTGACCGCCTCGAGACGAAGGTGAGGACGACGACGATGTCCGGCGAACACAGGTCCCTGGGCCACATCCGACTGACCTCACACAGCGGCGGGGTCGACGCTCCGCCCATCCGCTGGGGGGCGGCCACCGCGGCGGAACGCGGTCCCGTCATCGGGACGACGGGCACACGTGCGCATCGCAATGTCATCGGCACCCACAGCGGCTCCTACAGCGTCTATCGCGCACTGGCCGTCGCCGCCGGCGCCCTTGCACGAGAGCACCGAGCCGATCTCACCAACACCTCGCCCACCGACCACATCGGACCGTATCCACAGTGGGGCGATCCGCGCGCGATCGTCTCGCTGGATCCCTGGGGTGCGACGGTCGCCGAGAGTTTCCCCGACGAGATCGCTCGCGGTTACGACATCCGGCCGACCATCGCGGTGACCAAGGCGCACGTCATCCTTCCCGAGATCGCCGAGGCGATCGAGAAGGGCCGTCTGGTGCCCGACGGCGAGGTCCTGCTGCCGAGTGGCGCGGCTCTGGTCACCAAGGCGGCCGTGGAACCGGTGTGGCATCTCCCCGGCGTCGCCGAGCGGTTCGGCTGCTCCGAGGCCGAGCTGCGCCGGGTGCTGTTCGAGGAGACCGGCGGCATGTATCCCGAACTCGTGACGCGTTCGGATCTCGAGGTGTTCCTCCCACCGATCGGCGGGCAGACGGTCTACATCTTCGGCAACGCCCGCGACCTCGCCGACCCCTCGGTGGAACTCACCGCACGCGTGCACGACGAGTGCAACGGCTCCGACGTGTTCGGCTCCGACATCTGTACGTGCCGTCCATATCTGACGCATGCAATCGAGGAGTGCATCCGCGGCACCCAGCGCGGCGGCGTCGGCCTGGTGGCCTATTCCCGTAAGGAGGGCCGCGCGCTCGGCGAGGTCACCAAGTTCCTGGTGTACAACGCCCGCAAACGCCAACTCGGCGGTGACACCGCGGACCAGTACTTCGCCCGCACCGAATGCGTTGCGGGCGTACAGGACATGCGGTTCCAGGAGCTCATGCCCGACATCCTGCACTGGTTCGGGATCACCAGGATCCATCACCTGGTGTCGATGTCGAACATGAAGTACGACGCGATCACCGGCTCGGGTATCGAGGTCGGCGAACGGGTCAACATCCCCGACGAACTGATCCCCGCCGACGCCCGCGTCGAGATCGACGCGAAGATGGCTGCCGGTTACTTCACGCCCGGACCCGTGCCCGATGCCGAACAGCTGCGACAGGTCAAGGGCCGGGGCTTGTGATGACCGGAGCACCAGAGGTGGAGCTCTCCGCCTCACAGGCCGCCCGGCTGCTGCGCTCCACCGCCGCCGTCCGCAGCCGGTCGCGACAACTCCTCGAACGCGCGCGGGCCGGCGAGTCGTCGTGGTTCATCGTCCACGACGATGCCCGGGACGCGGCAGCAAGCATCGTCGTGGAAACGACCCGGTCCCGTTATCCCGACGGAGACATCCCCTTTCACAGCAGGTGGCGACACTTCGAGGCAGGCGGTGTCGACCGCCTCGGCGCCCTCGACGCCGCCTTGCCCCCGGCCGGCTCCTCCGAGCGAACCCGCGCGCTCATCGACGTCGTGCTGGTCAGCGTCCTCCTCGATGCCGGCGCCGGACCCGAGTGGTCGTTTCGGGAACGGTCGGGCGACCTGGTTCTCACCCGGTCCGAGGGGCTCGGCGTCGCGAGCTGGGAGGCGTTCTGCGATGGGGTGTTCTCGAGCGACCCGGCCGATCCCCTGCGGGTCGACGCCACCGGTCTGAGCCGCGTCACGGCGGACACTCTCGGCGCGGCCTTCCAGGTGGGTCCCGACAACCCGCTCACGGGCCTGCCCGGGCGGGTCGATCTCCTGCGTCGCCTGGGCGAGGTGTTGTCGAGCCGCCCCGAGATCTTCGGACCGGACGCACGTCCGGGCGGCCTGTTCGATCACCTCACCCGCGGTGGTCGTGCGGAGGTGCCCGCGGTCGACATCCTGAGCGGGGTCCTCGAATATCTGGGCCCGATCTGGCCGTCGGACAACACGATCGACACCCATCCACTGGGCGACTGCTGGCATCACGACGCCGTCGCCGGCCCAGGCCTCACCGCCGGCTGGGTGCCGTTCCACAAACTGTCGCAGTGGCTGACCTATTCGCTTCTCGAACCGTTTCGCTGGGCCGGTGTCCCGGTGACCGGACTCGACGAGCTGACCGGCCTCCCCGAATACCGCAACGGTGGCCTTCTCCTCGACTCGGGTGTGCTCGCGCTGCGTGAGGAGACCTGGGCGGGCCGGGAATGGGAAGTCGACGACGAGCTCGTCGTCGAATGGCGGGCACTCACCGTCGCCCTTCTCGACGAGATCGCCGACCTCGTACGCGATCGCCTCGACGCCGATGCAGCCTCGATGCCCCTGGCCTGCGTGCTCGAGGGTGGCACCTGGGCAGCCGGCCGCGTGCTCGCGAGCCGACTTCGCGATGGGTTGCCGCCGTTGACGATACGCAGTACCGGCACCGTTTTCTGAGCCGACCGCCGACCGAGAGGAACCCATGGGCAGCGTCGCCGTCATCGACCATCCGCTGGTCCAACACAAACTGACCCTGATGCGTCGCAAGGAGACGTCCACCAATGACTTCCGCCGTCTGCTCGACGAGATCTCGATCCTGATGGCGTACGACGTCCTGCGTGACATCCCGATGCACGAGATCACCATCGACACTCCGCTCGAGACCACCACCGCCCGGGTCATCGACGGCAAGAAGCTGGTGTTCGCCGCGGTTCTGCGGGCCGGTGCCGGTATCGCCGACGGCATGCTGACCGTGGTTCCCGACGCGCGCGTCGGACACATCGGTCTCTACCGCGACCCGAAGACCATGGTCGTCGTCGAGTACTACTTCAAGATGCCGTCGGAGCTGTCCGAGCGTGATGTGGTGATCGTCGATCCGCTTCTGGCGACCGGCCATTCGGCGGTCGCCGCGATCGACCGGATCAAGGAGTACGGTCCGAAGTCCATCAAGTTCGTCTGCCTGCTCGCCTGCCCGGAGGGCATCGAGGTGCTGCACCGCTCACACCCCGACGTACCGATCTTCACCGCGGCGGTGGACCGCGAACTCGACGACAACGGCTTCATCCGTCCCGGACTCGGTGACGCCGGCGATCGCATCTTCGGAACCGCGTGATCTCGAGAACGGAAGGACCCGCTCCCTGAGGAGCGAGCGAGCTTGCGAGCGTCATTCCGCTCCCTGAGGAGCGAGCTTGCGAGCGTCACGAAGGGTCTTGGTGAGATGAGTGGAGACCCTTCGTGACGCGCCCTCCGCAGGCTCCGGGCGCTCCTCAGGGAGCAGGGGTTATGGACTTCTTTCGGATTAGGGAGCAGGGGTTGGTGGTGCTTTGGCGCGCATATCAGAGGTGTTCGGTCTACGACACCTGCCAGGCCACCGCGGCACCGATCGCCCCGGTGGCGTTCAGTGCCCAGTGCAAGGCGATGGGTGCGAGGAGGCTCGTGGTGCGTTGCCGTAACCACCCGAGCACGAAACCCGCGGCCCCGGTTGCCACGACCGCACCTGCGATGCCGGCGATCTGTGCAACCGTCCCGTCACCCAGCACGCCGCTCAGGCCTTCGTTGCCCGCGGTGAGACCGGTCGAGGACAAGATGTGCCACAGACCGAAGGCGATCGCACCGACGACCAGCGTCGTCAACGGGGCGAACAACCGGCCCAGAACCCCTTGCAGCACACCGCGGAACAAGACCTCCTCCGGAAGAACCGTCTGCAGCGGAATGATCACGAACGCCGCCAGGAGGGCCTCGGAGGTGTCGTCGTAGCGGTCGGACAGGAAGAACTCACGCGTCGCCGGGATCGCGACCGCTGTCGAGACCACAGCCGCGACCACGAGGACGGCGGCCGCGGCGACCGGGATGCCGGCGCGCAATTCCGCACGGCTCAGGCCGAGGTCCCGCCAGCCGAGGCCGGCCAGGCGGGCGATGCCCACGGCCACGACGGCGGCAACCGGGACGATCGCCACCGACAGCGGGCCGTCCGCGAGATGCGCACCGATGTTCACCGCGACGAGGAACACGATCACCACGACCAGTAGCGCGACGTCGGTGCGCCGGGACGGGGTGATCACCCGGTCGAGTCTGCCGTACCGCGCCATGGCGGTGTCGGTGAACGCGGCCGCGGTGTCGCAGAATGATTCGGTGCCAAGACCCGCGACCGTCGTCGACCGCCTCGAACGTCACCAGGTCGCCCTCTACCTCGGCGCGATACTCGCCGGACTGTGTGCGGGACTGGCCGCACCCGGTCCCGCCGAGGGCCTCGAGTCGGCGATCACGCCGCTGCTCGCCGCGCTGCTCTATGTCACCTTTCTGCAGATCCGCCGGTCCGATCTCCTGGAATCGCTGCGTGACCGGCGGTTCCTGGTCGCGGTGCTGTTCCTGAACTTCGTCGTAACGCCTCTTGTGGTGGTCGTGTTGTCCTCAGCGCTGCCCGCCGACGACGCGATCCGTCTCGGCGCGCTACTGGTGCTGCTGTGTCCGTGCGTCGACTACGTCGTCGTGTTCGCCGGGCTCGGCGGCGGGGACGCCCGACGACTCCTTGCCGCGACGCCGCTGCTGCTCCTCGCCCAGATGCTGCTCACACCGCTGTACTTGGTGATGCTGCTCGGTGACGGACGGTCGGTGATCGAGCCGGATCCGTTCCTCTGGGCGTTCGCTGTCCTCATCCTCTGCCCGCTGGCACTCGCGTGGCTGACCCAGGCGTGGGCGGACCGGTTCGAGGCGGGTCGTCGAGCCTCGGCCGGCGCCACGATGACGATGGTCCCGCTGATGGTGGCCGTACTCTTCGTCGCCGTGAGTTCCCAGGTGCCCCTGGTCGGTTCACGTTTTGCCGAAATCACCGGGGTGATCCCGGTCTACGCCGCGTTCCTCGCGATCATGGTGGCGGCCGGTGTCGCGGTGGCACGCATGTTCAGCCTGGCCCCGGAACCGTCGACGGCAGTCGTCTTCTCCGGGGCCACCCGCAACTCGCTCGTCGTCCTGCCGCTCGCGCTGGCGCTGCCGGTCGGGGCGGAACTGGCCGCGGCGACGGTGATCACGCAGACGCTCGTCGAACTGATCGGCATGGTCGTCCTGGTGTGGGCGTTCACTTGTGTGGCACGTCGGCGCTGAGGCCGCCGTCCATCACGAACTCGGCCCCGGTCGCGTACGAGGACTCGTCGCTGGCCAGGAACACCACGAAGGTCGATACCTCCCGTGACTCCGCGGCCCGGCCCATCGGCACGGTCACCATGTCGTCGGGGATCCCCTCGGTCATCGGCGTCCGGATGAGACCCGGGTGGATGGAGTTCACCCGCACGTTGTGCGGAGCCAGTTCGAGCGCAACCGATTTCGCCAGACCACGCACGCCCCACTTGCTCGCGACATAGCCGTGCGCCCAGGGACTTCCGCGCAGGCCCTCCACCGACGAGACGTTGATGATCGAGCCACCGCCGGCGTCGATCATCAGGTCCGCGACCGCCTGGATTCCGAGGAACGTGCCCGTCAGGTTCACGTCCAGGATCTGCTTCCACTTGTCCAACCGGAACTTCTGGATCGTCGAACCGTTCACGATGCCGGCATTGTTCACCAGGACGTTGACCTTGCCGAACTCGTCTACCGCGGTGGACACCGTCGTCTGCCAGTCCTCGGGCGAGGTGACATCGAGGTGGACGTAGCGCGCCGCGTCCCCCAGTTCGGCGGCCAGCGCCTTGCCCTCGTCGTCGAGGATGTCGCCGATCACCACCTTCGCCCCCTCGGCGACGAGGGCCCGGGCGTGCTCGGCGCCCATGCCCCGCGAACCACCGGTGATCACTGCAACCTTGTCGTCTACGCGTCCCATGGGCGGCAACGCTACCGCGACGAGCGCGAAAATAGAACAGGTTCCACCGGAAAATGGTCTACTGAACAGACAATCGTCCGGACAGGTGTACACCACGCCCACCGGCGCCGATCGAACACAAGGAGTTCCACGCCATGTCATTCCGGGTAGCTCTCGTCGGAACCGGCAACGTCGGCCGGTTGTGCCTCACCCAGCTGATCGAGGACCCGCGGTTCGAACTCGTGGCCGTCTGCGTGTCCACTCCCGAGAAGGTCGGTGTCGACGCCGCGACGCTCGCCGGGCTGGAGACACCCACCGGAGTCCTGGCGGTGGGCGACCTCGACGAGGCGATCGCGACGAAGCCGGATTGTGTCGTGTACTGCGCCATGGGTGACACGCGTCCCGTCGAGGCCTTCAACGACGTGGTGCGCATCCTCGCCGCCGGGATCGACGTCGTCGGGTCCTCCCCCAACACGCTCCAATACCCCTGGGATGTAATGCCCGCGAAGGCGATCGACAAGATCGACGAGACCACCGCGGGCAGCGGCGCCAGCCTGTTCGTGACCGGCGTCGATCCCGGGTTCGCCAACGACCTGATCCCGTTCGTCTTCGCGGGCACTTGCCAGCACATCGAGCAGGTGCGCTGCATGGAGATCGCCGACTACGCGACCTACGACGGGGCGACCGTCATGTTCGACGTCATGGGCTTCGGCAAACCGCTCGACGAGACCCCCATGCTGTTCCTGCCGGGGGTGCTGGGGTTGGCATGGGGCACGACGATCCGGCAACTGGCCGCCGGTCTCGGCGTCACCGTCGACGACATCGAGGAGATCTCCGAGAGCGAGCCTGCGCCGGAGGATTTCGACATCGCGGCCGGTCCCATCGCTGCGGGCACCCGCGCGGCCGTGCGTTTCGAGATCATCGGCAAGGTGGCCGGCGAACCCGTGATCGTCATCGAGCACGTGACGCGGCTTCGAGGTGACCTGCGGCCGGACTGGGCGCAACCGGCTCAGCCCGGCGGGTGTTACCGCGTAGAGATCACGGGCGAACCGTCGTACACCGTCGACATCATGCCGACGAGCCGCAAGGGTGACCACAACCACGCCGCCATCGTCGCCGCGGCCGGCCGGATCGTGAACGCCATCCCCGCGGTGGTCGACGGGCCCGCGGGACTTCGCACCACACTCGACCTTCCGCTGGTGACGGGCCCGGGGGTTTCGACAGGCTCAACCGGCAGGTAGACGGCCAACCGGCAGGTAGGCGGCTCAACCGGCAGGTAGGCAGCCAACCGGCGGGTGAACAGCTTCTCTGCACTAGTCAAGTCTGTCGTACCGTCAACCGAGTTTTGCAGTTCGTCATCGAGATGGAACAGGCGGTTCAGCGAGGATGGGGCCTGTTTGGGCTCGTCTTCGGGCCGTCGGCGCGATCGGTTTGATGAACGCAGTAGTTTACGTCGTCGGGTGCCGGGCGGATCGGGCCGCGTCTCCGATCTGTTCGTGAAGCCGGGACCAGTATGTGGGGTCCGCCACCGGTGACTGTGAAGCATTGCCAGGAGTTCGCCCCGTCGTTTCATCGATGAGTTCGCGAACGATGTCGGCGTGGCCGGCATGGCGTGAGGTTTCAGCGATCATGTGCACGAGAATCTGATGCAGTGTGACTACCCGGTGTTGCGCCGGCCAGGGTGTCACCTCGCCGGTCGCATCAAGAGGGAGCTCAGCGATCGTGTGGTCTGAGTGCGTACACGCCCGTTGGTACAGGTCGATGATCGAGACTCTGCTCTCGTCGGCAGCTGCCCACATGTCCACGTTCGGTGTCGTGCTTGTCAGCCACGGAGGGCTATCGGGAAAAGGTCGGCCGAAAACGGCA
The DNA here is from genome assembly GCF_042672305.1 of Gordonia sp. NPDC127522. NCBI lineage: Bacteria > Bacillati > Actinomycetota > Actinomycetes > Mycobacteriales > Gordoniaceae > Gordonia > Gordonia sp. NPDC127522. The sequence goes on along the minus strand of NZ_JBHXVK010000009.1, from coordinate 4,280 downwards.
CCGAAGTAGCCGATCTCGCAACCCGACAAGTGCTTGACGAGACCGAGTAGGTTCGTGCCGTGGGGAGTCAAGGGACGACGGACGTCGTAGTCAGAAAGTCCTTCGAGCTTCCACACCATCGCTGAACGGGATTCTCGCAGATAGTGGTGAAGCGACTTTCTAGCTACTTCCTCGTCCATGTCTGCCCTCTGCCCTCTCCCTCGTGAGAACCTAACCATCCGGGCCTGGGACCGGGGGCCTGCCGCCGGACCCGATTCGAACCTCTCCTCAGACGCGGAGCAAGTTGCAGGCCCCCGTTTTTTGTTGTGGCGCCGGGTTCAGCGCTGTTGTCGGCCGGGGAGAGGGGCTTTCGACGCAGTCTGTCGTTGGTGGTGTCGGATCGGGCGATGACGAAGATCCACGATTCGTTCATGCGGATCTGACTGAAGCTCAGGGGTGTCCACCCGGTTCTTGCCATGAGGGTACGCAAGTCACGTTCGCGCCAGTAGGTGAAGTGACGTGGCAGAGCCAGCTTTTCGGTGGTCCACTCCGATCCGTCGCCCTCCTTCATCGTGAAGGCAAGTAGGCCGCCAGGGGCGATGGCCTCACGCGCCCGGTGCATGAAGGTTTCGAACTCGCGGCGGGACAGGTGTAGCAGGACCGCTATGGCCAGGATCGCATCGTAGGGCCCTCCCAGGTCATCGGTGCGTATATCAAGCACGTTGGCGTCGTGACCGTCGGCATGCATCATCTGTACGAACGCCGGCGTCGCATCCGTGCGCCGAACACTGAGGTGCTTGGACTCCAGGTATGTAGCTGCCCTTCCAGGACCGCTACCCACCTCGAGCACTGTCGCACCGGCCGGTAGGAGGGCGGTGAAGGAATCCAGGTAGGCACCAGATGCGGCCCGAGCGCGGGTGTTCGTTCAGCGTAGCGTTCAGCGCGCGCTTGGTAGCTCGCGAGCGTGACGTCGTCGATTGGATGCATGGGCTAAGCCGGTTTCGGTCAACTCTCAGGATTGTTGAGGACTCTACCTCGAGTTTCCGAGGAGGGTTCCCGTGTGTCTGTCGACCCTTCGGCATTCGAAGGCTGCGTGGGTTCTGGATTCTCACGCGTCAGGCCGCAGCCGACGTACAGGCACTCCGCTTCGGCGATTTATCGCTATAGTGACCGTTCACAGAGACAGGTGGCGGTGATCCGGTAGATGGCGTTTACGTACCCATGGCGGCGGGTCGATTCCCCGCTGCTGGCGCTGTTCGCAGTTCTATGGATCACAGTTGTGCCACTCGAACTACCAAGCCTGCTGATGTCGGCCTGGTTCGTGTCCCTGCTGGTTCTTCTTGGCGTTTGGATCGGTGCTCAGAGCACTCTCGCTACAACGGTCTACCAGGCGTTCATCAGTGTGGTTGCCCGGCTGTTGCAACGCGCGGTCCGTACGCATCATCGTGCTGTTCGGATTTGCCATCCCCGCAGACGACGTGACTTGCTCAGATTCCCCCGGAAGAAGCTCCGGACCCGTTGCGTAGTCGAGCCACGCGCTCCTACCAATCGCCTCACCCTGCGCTGAGCACGCAGACCCGGTTGGGGTCGACACACCCGGTGTCAAAGCGACTGCTGCGCAGGGTGATCGCTCTCCCAATGCCCTCCTGGCCTGAACCGACTGGCACACACTTTCAACCCCACTCTTGGGTGTAGTCGTCGCCCTCATGAGTTTGCTCAGTCGTCGCATGCTTCACAACTGGCCAGGCCACATGTAATTCCACTCGTCGATCGACTTTCCTTGGAAGGCAGCTCATCATGCTCGACTTCATTTATTATCCGGTCTCCGGGATCATGTGGGTCTGGCATTGGCTCTTCAGCCATGTCACACCCGACTCCCCGGGTGGCAACGGGGTCGCGTGGGCCCTGTCGGTGGTGTTCCTCGTGTTCACCCTGCGTGCGATTCTCTACAAGCCCTTCGTGAAGCAGATCCGCACCACGAAGAAGATGCAGGAGATCAAACCGCAGCTCCAGGCGATCCGTAAGAAGTACGCCAAGGACCGGGTGAAGATGACCGAGGAGATGCAGAAGCTGCAGAAGGAGCACGGGTTCAACCCGATGCTCGGTTGTCTGCCGATGCTGTTGCAGATCCCGGTCTTCATCGGTCTGTTCCACGTGCTGCGGTCGTTCAACCGTATGGGCACCGGCATGGGTCAGCTCGGCATGAGTGCGGCAGAGACCCGGTCCCAGGGGAACTACGTGTTCAGTGCCGAACAGGTGCAGAACTTCCTCGACGCCCGCCTCTTCGGTGTTCCGTTGTCGTCGTACCTCGTCGAGCCGGCGACCGAGTTCCAGGCCTTCGTCGAGCCCGGTTCCCCCATCGACTTCACGCGCCCGCAGATCGCGTTCGTCGTCATCCCCATGATGATCGTCGCCTCGATCGCGACGCACCTGAACTCGCGTGCGTCGGTTGCCCGCCAGCCCGAAGCGGCGCTGGAGAATCCGCAGACCCGGATGATGAACAACCTCGCGCTGTACGTCTTCCCGATCGGCATCCTCGTGACCGGTCCGTTCTTCCCGGTCGCCATCCTCCTGTACTGGATGAGCAACAACATCTGGACCTACGGTCAGCAGCACATCGTCTTCGGGCACATCGCCAAGGAAGAGGAAGAGGCCAAGCTCCTTAAGCAGGAGAAGCTCAACGCCAACGCCCCCAGACCGGGAGTCCGCCCGAAACGGAACAGGAAGTAGCAATCCACCGTCCTGTCAAGGGGTGGGCCGGGCACGCGAAATGAATCTCGAAGGACGCCCTACGCGCACCTCACTACATCTGTAGTCTGACTGCGTGGTTGAGAACGTCGAGCGCGTATCGGTGGTGGCCGCCGCGGCGGTTCGGGTGATCGCGCGGGCGGGTTTACGGGGGTTGACCCATCGCGCGGTCGATGCTGAGGCGGGTCTGAGTGAGGGGGCAACCTCGAACTGCTTCCGGACACGGTCTGCATTGATCGAGGGTGTTGTGCAGTGGATGGCCGACCAGGAGCTGGCGGATCTGGATGCCGCGCAAGCTGAGGGGAACGGGACAGCCGCGTTCGACCAGTGGGCACGAGAGGGGCGCGAGCAGACGTTGGCGCGCTTGGAACTGATGCTGGAGGGAGTGCGTGAACCGGTCGTTGCGGCGGCGTTAGCGTCGCAGCGGGCGCGGTTTGCGGCCTACGCCAGCAAGGCCGGTGTCGCCGAACGGGTGGGTTTGTCGGCTGATCAGTTGGTGGCGTTGCTGGCCGGGGTTCAGTTCGCTGAGGTTACGACCGGGCAGCCATTGTTGCCGTTGGTAGCGCAGTTGTTGGAGGGTCGAGGGTGAGTGTGTCGCTGGCGGGGATGGCGGTACTGGTAAGCGCGGCAACGATAGTCGGTTTCGGCTCGTTCGGGTACGGACTGGTGCGCATGGTTCGTATCGTGGGTTTGGGTCAGCTAGCCGAACGGTCGCGTAGTCATCCGGTCGTGCCGCGTGTGGCGAGGGTGGTAGCGGAGTTCGCCGGTCACACTCGGATGGTGAATTTCCGCACCGTCGGTTGGGCGCATTGGTTGGTGATGGTCGGATTCCTGTTCGGGTTTGTGTTCGTGTTCGAGGCCTATGGGCAGGCATTCGACCCACATTTCCACTGGCCGGTCATAGGTGCGTCGCCGATGTATGGGCTGGCTGAGGAGTTGCTGGGGTGGGGCACGGTGATCGGTGGCGTGGCGTTGGCACTGATCCGTCAACTCGACCATCCGCGGGTACCTGACCGGCTGTCGCGGTTTTCCGGTTCCAACTTTGCCGCCGCCTATTTCGTGGAAGCCGTGGTGGTCATCGAGGGCCTCGGCATGCTCGGCGTTAAGACATTGAGAATCGCTGCCGGGATCGACAATTCGCCGGTGTGGGCCTCACCGACACTGCACTACATCGCCGTCCCGTTCGCGGGTGCGCCGGAGTGGACGGTGTCGGTGATGGCTGTGGTGAAACTGCTTTCGGCGATGGTGTGGCTGGCGATGGTCGGCATGAACATCAGCTGGGGCGTTGCCTGGCACCGCTTCTCGGCTTTCCCCAACATCTACTTCAAGCGTGAGGCCGACGGTGGCGTCGCTCTCGGTGCCGCCAAGCCGATGATGAGCCAGGGCAAGGTCCTCGACATGGAGACCGCCGATCCCGATGTCGACGCGTTCGGCGCCGGCAAGATCGAGGACTTCTCGTGGAAGGGCTGGCTGGACTTCACCACGTGTACCGAGTGTGGTCGCTGCCAGTCGCAGTGTCCCGCGTGGAACACCGGCAAGCCGCTGAGCCCGAA
>NZ_JBHXVK010000008.1:0-159790 GCF_042672305.1 Gordonia sp. NPDC127522 | reverse complement strand
TGATCGCGATGGCCAACCTCACCAGGGGCGGCGCATGCCCGGAACTCCCACATCGAAACTGACTGAAAAACGCCCACTTTCAGGTCAGGAGATCCCAAAATGTTCGACGACGAGATTTCTCCACAGCCCCGGTTGGGTCGAATCTTGTTGCTCAGCAGTCGCTGTCACTCACGCCTCAGCGGTGAACCACGGTGAACCGTGGTGAACAGAAACCCCATTGGCGAGACCAGTTGCGAAGACCCTTCGTGACGCGCCCTCCGCAAGCTCCGGGCGCTCCTCAGGGAGCAGGGGCAGGCCGTTCCTTCGGATTAGGGAGCAGTGGGCCCCGCGCCCTCCGCAAGCTGCGCGCATGTTTGCTCCATGGTCCCGTTGGGTCTGGCTCCGGCTCCAAAGAAGCGCGACTTCAGGTATGAGCTGCGTGACAATGCAACTGGCGCGTATCGGCCCAGTCAGGGATTCTGCGGTGCCGACATCACGCCTGCGGTACTGCGGACTCTCGGATCGGGGCGCGGTGAAGCTCGTCGAATGACCAGACCGATGGCGACGGCCGCGACCGCGGCGTAGACGACGCCGGTGACGATGGCGCCACCGAGGGTCCCGACTGCCTGGCCGGCGACACCGTCGAGCACCACCATCACACCCGCACCGCTGTAGGCGAAGGCGGAGAACCGCGACGCCACACGGCCCTGCTCGACGGCGCCGAGACCGCGGGTGACAGCGGCGAGCGCCACTCGGTACCCCCCGGCCTGGCCGATCCCGCCGACGACCGTACCGAGGACGATCACGTCGAGCCGGCCGAGGACGAGACCCACCACCGCCGTCGACCATCCGGCGACCAGGAGCACGCCGACCGCCGGTAGGGTCGTCACGAGCCGCACCCCCACGCCGGCGAGACTCGCGACCATCGAGACCAACAGACATGCGCCACCGACACATTGGGCCACGAGGAGCGAGTCGCTCGCTCCGGTGGCGAGGATCGCGGCGGGCATCGCGCCCACCGCGAGCGCACCGATCGCCCACGCCAGCGCGCCGACCAGATAGGCACCGGGATCTCGACGACGGGCGCCCGCAACGTCGAGGTCGCCTTTGTGGACGTCGAGGTCGCCGGTGTGAGCGTGTGTCGACTGCGGCGCTGAGCCATCGTCCATCGACGAATCATTGCCATAAGCAAGCAGACCGGGAGCCAGACGCAGACCGACGAGCAAGACGATCAGGCATACGGCGGTCGCCGCGGCGTGGATCGCGTACACCGTGACCAGCTGCCAGGGCAGGAACACGGCTATCGCGATGGCCGCGACCAGCCCGCTTCCGGCGCCGATGAGCGAACCGGAGGCGATGAACGCACGACCCCGTTCGCCGCGGGCGGCCACCATGATCGCCGCGGCGGCGCCCGTGCTCAGGCCCACCGACGCCCCGGTCAGGAACCGTCCCGGAAACAGCAGCACCTCGACCGATGCGCCGACGATCTGCAGGAGGTCGCCGACGATCGCCGCGAGGAGGGCGAGCGGTAACACCGTGCGGCTGTGCCGGATGAGCGGTCCGCGAGCCGAGATCAACAGGATGATGATCAGGGCGATGAAGTAGGTGGCGAACAGCACCGATGCCGCGGCGGGCCCGAACCCATGGGTGTCCATGTATCCCGGGAGCAGCGGCGTCATCGCATTCGAGCCGCAGATGGCGAGAATGAACCCGACCCCGGAAGCGCCTGCGAGCACACGGTTTCCACGGTCGGATCTCAGAGCGATTGCCATGGGGAGAACTCAAACCGACGTCTGTGACCATCGGGCAACCCGGTCGTGGCCGTCGTATTGCGCACCTCGTCGCCACGACGCCGAGGCGCTGACCTGCCACGTTCTGACGGGTGACGACGATGGCGCCGGTCGCGCCGGAGACTCAGCCCACGGGGCGAAGGTCCGGAGTCGCCCCCGGACGGCGTCCCCAGTATTTCTCGACCCAACTGCCCGACCCGGCCGGCTCATCGGTCTCGGTGATGTCCCAGTCCACGAACTCGTGTAGATCGCCCGCCATCTCGACGATGACGTCGCGCAGTTCGAGGGGCTCCAGCCAGCGCGGCGGGATCGCCTCGACCCCGTCGCGCGCACCCAGCAGGTTGCCCACGATCGCGCCGGTGGAGTCCGAGTCGCCGTCGTGATTGACCGCGATGATCACCGCGTCCTCGAGGTCGTCGGCCACCAGCGCGGAATAGACAGCGATCGCGAGCGCCTCCTCTCCGACCCAGCCCTCGCCGAGGCGCGTGATCGCCGCCTCGTGGGACAGGCCCGAACCGGCGAGGACTTCCGCGGTCTCCAGTGCGGCAAGGGTCTCCTCGTGACCGGCCCGATCCCGGAGGATGCCCTTCGCCGTCGCCAGCGCCTCCGGCAGGCCGGCCCCGACGGTCAGCTCCCGGACCGCGACCGCGAGAACGCCGGCGGGAAGCGAACCGGAGGGATGGCCGTGGGTGAGCGCCGCGAGTGTGGTCGCGAGGTCGAAAGTGCCTGCGGCAGACCAGTCCGCGCGGGCCGCGAACAAACCGACCGGCGCCACCCGCATGACACCTCCGCAGCCCTTGCTGTCGTTGTCGGCCGGGGCGCCCGGACGAGTGGTCACCCGGAGCGCCTCGAGACAGGTGGTGCCGGGTGCCCGCCGGCTGTGCAATTGCTGGTGCCCTGCCAGCCAGCTGGACCGTTCGGTCGTCGCCAGCACGCCGTGCCGCGGATGGCCGCCCTGCGTGATGAACCACCGCAGGTACGCGCGGGCCGTCGTGGCCGCATAACAGGAGATGCCTCCCGTGCGGTCGCGGGCCCAGGCGCGCAGCAGACCCTCCGCGGTGAACAGCGTCATCTGCGTGTCGTCGGTGATGGTGCCGAGGCCGCCGTACGCCTCGGAGTAGGCGGTGATACCCGCGGGTCCGAACCTCTCCAGGATCGCGTCCCGAGTCGAGAACTCGACTGCCCCGCCCAGCGCGTCGCCGACAGCACCGGCGAGCAGACATCCGGTGAACCGATCCATGTTCGCCCCCTGTGCTTTCCCCGGCGTTCATCCATGGTCACACGGTTGCGCCGACTCTGCTGGACAGCGGACCGCGAACGGGTACTTTCAGAGGACCTCGAGACGAAGGGGCTTCGATCGTGCTCTCCCTCATCCCCGGTTCACAGCGTCGCAGCCTGGACGAGATCGACGAACGCCTCGACTTCTCTGTCGGGGACCGCACCGCCAAACGCAGCGCCTTCTGGTTGATGCTCACGCTGTCCGGCGTCATCGCGGTCTCGGGAGTCGTCGCCGACAGCACGGCGACCGTCATCGGGGCGATGATCGTCGCGCCGCTGTCGACACCGATCCTCGGCATCGGACTCGGAATCGCCACCGGCCGTGGTCGACTCATGCTCGCGAGTGTCGGTTACGTGATCGCCGGGGTCATCCTGGTGACGATCCTGGGCGTCGTGTTCGCCCAGTTGCTACCCAATCCGACGAACGTGCTCTCCAACTCACAGGTGTTGGGCCGGACGTCACCGACGCTCGTCGACCTCCTGGCCGCCCTCGCCACCGGCCTCGTCGGCGCGATCGCCATCACCCGTCGCGACGTCGGTGATGTGTTGCCCGGCGTGGCCATCGCCATCTCCCTGGTGCCGCCTCTCGGGGTCGTCGGCGTCTGCCTGGGGTCGGGAGCCCCGTCGCTCGCACTGGGCGCCTTCGTGCTGTTCGCGTCGAACGTGGTCGCGATGATCATCACGAGCCTCGTCGTGTTGACGATCGCAGGCTATGGCCGCGAGGCCGCCGATCTCGCCGGTGCGGAACATCCCAGGGCCCCTCGTCGCCGGGCCTACGCCGCACTGGCCGTAGCTCTCGTCGTCGTCACCGTCCCGATGGTCGCGAACTCGCTCTCGTCACTGTGGTCCCGGCAGATCGCGACCGCCGCGGAGTCGTGGCTCGGATCGGGCGGGAACGAATCGTCCGAGGTCACCGGTGTCAGCTGGACAGGCAGCACGGTCACCGTCAGTGTGCTCGCCCCACAGGACCTGCCGCCGATCGACGAGCTCCAGACGACGGTCGACGAGTTGGTCCCCTGGGACCCCGAGGTCGTCGTCGTCCACACCGTCGGCGAGCGGTCGGGTGCCAACTGAGAGTGCCGAACCCCGGCGAGGCATCCGCGCTTCTGACAGAGTGGTACGTACGCATCGCTCACCGAGAACGTCACCGTACGCACTCAACCGAGAATCGACGAGGTCAAGCACATGGCTCTCTCTCGAGACGCATCCCCTTCAGTGGCACAGGCGAATTCGTCCGCCCACGATCACCTCCCGTTCCAGGACACCCGCGACCTGGACGCCACCACGCGCGGACTCGTCGCCGAACTCGATCCCCCCTCCATCGCCGGCCAGGACGGGAAGCCGGTGTGGGATTGCGATGAATTCTCCTTCCTCGCCGACGAGGCGCCTGCCACCGCCCACCCCAGCTTGTGGCGGCAGTCGGGTCTCGTAGCCCGACAGGGCCTCTTCGAGGTGACAGATCGGATCTACCAGATCCGCGGCCTGGACCTGTCGAACATGACCGTCGTCGAGGGCGACACCGGCGTCATCGTCATCGACCCACTGATCTCGCAGGAGACCGCGGCCGCGGGCCTGCGCCTCTATCGGGAGAATCGTGGCGATCGGCCGGTGACCGCGGTCATCTACACCCATTCGCACATCGACCATTTCGGCGGCGTCAAGGGAGTCACCACCCAGGAGGCCGTCGACGCCGGCGAGTGCCAGGTCATCGCGCCGGCAGGCATGGTCGAGCACGCGGTCGCCGAGAACGTTTACGCGGGAACGGCGATGGGGAGGCGCGCGGCGTACATGTACGGGGCCGCGCTGCCCAGGGGCCCGCGCGGTGCGATCGGCGCGGGCCTCGGCCAGTCCACGTCAACCGGAACAGCGACCCTGATCCTGCCGACCCTCGACGTCACCACCACCGGGCAGACCGAGACCGTCGACGGCGTCACCATCGAATTCCAGTTGACCCCCGGCACCGAGGCACCCGCCGAGATGAACTTCTACTTTCCGCAGATGCGCGCACTGTGCATGGCGGAGAACGCCACCCACACTCTGCACAATCTGCTCACTCTGCGCGGTGCACTGGTCCGTGATCCGCACGTGTGGTCGCGCTACCTGACCGAGGCGATCAACGAGTTCGCGGCGCGCTCGGACGTGCTCTTCGCGTCGCATCACTGGCCCACCTGGGGCACCGCGGAACTCACGGAGTTCCTGTCCCTCCAGCGCGACCTCTACGGGTACCTCCACGACCAGACCCTGCGGCACCTGAACAAGGGGCGGACCGGCCTCGAGATCGCCGAGGACATCGCACTACCTCCCGCGCTCGCGAACGCCTGGCACACGCACGGCTACTACGGCTCGGTGAGCCACAACGTCAAGGCCATCTACCAGCGTTACATGGGATGGTTCGACGGGAATCCGGCGCACCTCTGGGAGCATCCGCCGGTGGAGTCCGCGAAACGGCACGTCGAATTCATGGGCGGTGCGGACGAGGTCGTCCGAAAGGCCCGGCGGTCCTTCGACGATGGTGACTTCCGATGGGTTGCCCAGGTCCTGAACTACGTCATCTTCGCCGACCCGACTCACGAGGAGGCGCGAAGTCTCCAGGCGGACACGCTCGAGCAACTCGGCTACGGCTCCGAGAACGGCACCTGGCGCAACTTCTACCTCATGGGCGCATACGAGTTGCGCAACGGACCGGTCGGTACCCCGACCACGGCCGCGGCCGCCGACATCGTGGCCGCCATGTCGGTCGACCAGCTCTTCGACGCGGTCGCCCTGCGAGTCGACGGACCCGCGGCCTGGGACGCCCACATCGTCCTCGACTGGCACATCACCGACGCCGACCGACGCCACCGGTCGGAGCTGCGCAACGGCCTCCTGGTCCATTTCGACGTGGATCAGGCAAGCGCTGACGACCCCGTCGCAGCCACGTTCACCCTGACCAAGCAGACCCTGCTGACGCTGCTCCTCGGGCTCGTGGATCTGGGTACGGCCGTCGAAGCGGGCGACGTCGGCGTCGCGGGTGATCCGGGCGCATTCGGCGAACTCGCCGGCTACCTGGACGACCCCGATCCCGATTTCGCGATCGTGACACCCTAGTTCCCGCCAGGGCGGCCCGGCCGACCCGACCGAGGGTGACACCGCTCGAACACACGTGCGAAACTGACTGGGTGGGCATGAAGTGGATTGGCGGGGACAACGGCCAACCACACCGGCCCGCCTTCGTGCGGGTCGGCCACAAGGCGGTGCTCATCGACCTTGGCGCGCTCTACCCCAATGCACCGCATTTCAGCGGCGAGTACCATCCCGACGGTTTACAGATCCGGTCGGTGCACCTCGGCGTCCTCACCGAGTGGGGGCGCGACGAATGGGGTGCCTGGTACGGCAAGGTCACCTACACGATCACCTCGAAGGACCGACAGGAGAAGGTCACGCACTGGGTGCCGTCGTGGGCGTTGCGCCCGGCCGGTGACCGGCCGCCCGGGCGACGGTGAACGCCCCGAGGTGTGAGCGAAGCACCCCCGACCTGAGGAGCGAGCTTGCGAGCGCCACCACCAGCTCCCTGAGGAGCGAGCTTGCGAGCGTCACGAAGGGTCCTGGTGAGACAGGTTGCGAGACCCTTCGTGACGCGCCCTCCGCAAGCTCCGGGCGCTCCTCAGGGAGCGTAGGGGTGGCCCTCCGCAGGGAGCAGAAGGTGGCCCTCCGCAGGGAGCAGAGGGTGGCCCTCCGCAAGCTCTGGGCGCTCAGCGGATGAGCGGGTCGCGCGGCAAGCCGAGGATGCGTTCGGCGATCTGGTTGCGGGTGATCTCCGACGTCCCGCCGGCGATCGACATCCCGCGGGCCCCGAGGATCAGCAGGCCGGCCAGCTTGCCGGGACCGGACGAGAACGCGACGTCGGGTCCGAGCAATTCCGCGGCCAGATGCGCGCGGTCGCTGAGATGCTCGGCGAGAAGCAGTTTCGTCACGTTTCCCTCGGGTCCGGGCGCGGCGCCGACGACCGATCGGGCGGCGCGACGCAGATTCAGCAGTCGCAGCGCGTCTTCGACGGCGAGGAACTCACCGACCTTCGTCGCCGCCCCCTCGACCCGGTCCCCGTAGCCCTGGACGAGTGTCACCATCTGCTGGACCGCACCCTCGCTACCCGGCGCACTGCCGCCGATGCTGACCCGCTCGTTGCCGAGGGTCGCGCGGGCCACGGCCCAGCCGTCGTTCGGTGTGCCCACCACGTCTTCGTCAGGGACGAAGACGTCGGTGAAGAACACCTCGTTGAACTCGGAGCCGCCGGTGATCTGCCGCAGCGGACGTACCTCGACACCGGGCGCCGACATGTCGATCAACATCGCGGTGATGCCCTTGTGCTTGGGGGCTTCCGGGTCGGTCCGCACCGTTGCCAGCCCTCGCCGGCACAGGTGGGCGCCGCTGGTCCAGACCTTCTGGCCGTTGATGCGCCAGCCGCCGTCGACGCGCGTGGCCCTCGTGCTGACCGCCGCCGCGTCCGACCCCGCACCGGGCTCGGAGAACAACTGACACCACACCTCGTCCCCGAGCAGCGCCGGCCGAACGAACCGGTCGATCTGGTCCTGCGTGCCCTGCTGGATGAGGGTGAGGATGACCCACCCGGTGATGCTGTAATCGGGCCGCTTCACACCCGCGGCCGCCATCTCCTCCTCGATGACGAGTTGTTCGACGGAATCCGCGGCGCGTCCCCATGGCCTGGGCCAATGCGGCATGACGTAACCGGTGTCGATGAGCTTCTCGCGCAGCGCGGACTCGCCGACGCCGGCGATCTCGGCGATGTCGGCCCGTACGCGCGCACGCAGTTCCTCGGCCTCGGGTGGGAGGTCGAGGCTGTTGGCACGGGTGACACCGCCTGCGGAGAACTCGTACACGTCACGAGCCGGCTGTTGTCCGCCGAACAGTGCCTGCAGCACCGTGGCGCGGCGCAGATGCAGGTGCGCGTCGTGTTCCCAGGTGAAGCCGATGCCGCCGTGCACCTGGATGTTCAGTTCGGCGTTCGTCGTGTACGTGGGCAGTGCCAGCGCGGCCGCCGATGCCGCGACCAGCCCGAGCGCGTCGGCGTTCTCGTCGGCCGCCCGCGCCGCGTCCCACACCACCGCGGTGGCGGCCTCCGCGCCGACGAGCATGTTCGCGCAGTGGTGCTTGACGGCCTGGAACGTACCGATGGTCCGGCCGAACTGTTCGCGGACCTTCGCGTAGGCCACCGCGGTGTCGAGCGCGTCCCGCGCCCCGCCGACGGCCTCGGCCGCGACGAGCGTCCGGGTGAGCGCCAGCGCGGTGGCCGCCAGTCTCGGCAACCGGACGACGGCGGCCTCCGACAGCGTCACCCTCGCCGAATGTCGGGTCGGGTCGAGATCGGCGTGCGCGCCCACCTCGACACCGGCGTGCGACGACTCCAGCACCAGCACGTCGTCGTCGGCGACGAGTACCAGCAGATCCGCGAGCGGTGCGCCGAGTACCGCGTCGACCTGACCGGAGATCGTCCCATCGGCCTCGGTCAGTCCCGGCACGACCGCGACGCCCGCGGTGATCGTGCCGTCGACGAGCGACCGCAGCCAGCGGGCCTTCGTCTCGTCGTCGGCATGAGTCAGGATCGCCGACGCGATCACGGTGGGCAGGAACGGGCCCGGCGCCACCGCGCGGCCCAATTCCTCTGTCACGACGACCAACTCGGCGATCCCGAAGCCGGAACCGCCGTACTCCTCGGCGACGTGCAGGCCCAGCCAGCCGAGTTCGGCGATCTCCGCCCAGAACGTGGGTCTGGCCTCCTCGGGCGCGTCGAGTCGGTCTCGCGCCTGCGCCCGCACCTTTCGGTCGACGGCGAATTCGCGCACCACCGAGGCGAGTTCGACGTGGTCATCGGTCAGGGCGATGCTCATGGCGACTCCCGGGATCGCGGTGTCGAGCCGGGCCGGTGCCGCGCCATGCAGTGGCGGACCCGCACCCTCGGGCGGTCTTGCGCCCTGCTCGTCGGTCACCCGATCACACCATCTCCGCCGGCTCCGGCGTGGAGGCTTGAGACAAACTCCTCGAATCCGTTCCGGACGGGCCCGCAGCTCGACCGGGTCGGCGAACGGCACGGCATCGACGAGGTCCCTCATGTACCGGCCCTCGGGCGGTGAGGACGGTGCGCGTCCCGGCTGATGCCCGTCGCGAGATCGACGACGCGGCGGAGGCCTCGGCGGACTGAAGCGTTCCGCTCACGGTGAGCGCTTCCCTCGATCGCACCACCATCGCGGTGGTCTGATGAATTCGATTGCCATCAAACGATATTGAGAAGAGGACGAGAGATGACCGTGGCGCAGATCGAGGACCGGACCGAGCGCGAGCAGGCAGCTCAGCAGACCTACCGCGACGCGGGGATCACCGTCGACAAGCTCGGCGAGCACATCGGGGCACGCATCGGCCAGGTGCGACTCGGCGGTGACCTCGCCCCGGAGCGGGTGGAGGCGATCCGCCTGGCGCTGGCGATCAACAAGACGATCGCCTTCGAGGGCCAGGGCCAGCTTGACGACGACAGCCAGTACGCCTTCGCCAACTCCTGGGCGATCCCACCGCACCGTATCCGACGGTGACCTCACGCGGCGGACGGCTGCTGACCGTCGAAGGCGCCGTGAACAGCTGGCACTCCGACGGGACGTTCGTCGATCGCATCCCGAAGGCGTCCATCCTCCGGGCGGTGACGCTGCCGAGCTACGGCGGCGCGACGACCTGGGCGTCGACGGTGGCCGCCTACGAGCAGCTACCGAAACCGCTGCGCACGCTGACCGAAGAGCTGTGTGCCACTCACACCAATCTGTACGACTACGTCGGCGAGAAGGAGCCGTCGGGTGGTGTCGACGTCAGCCGCGAGGCCGAGCACTACAAGGAGTTCACCAGCTCCGAGTACCAGCACGGTCAGGCGAGCCAGGTCCAAGGCGACGCGACGCACTACTCGGTCGTCGAAGAACCCGCCCGACTGTCGGTGTTCGCGGCCTGACCCGTGCGCGCGTCACCCCCCGCTCCCTGAGGTGCGAGGAGCGCAAGCGACGAGCCTCGAAGGGTCCTGGCGAGGTGCGTGGCAAACCCTTCGTGACGCGCCCTCCGCAAGCTCCGGGCGCTCCTCAGGGAGCAGAGGGTGCGGCTTGCGCGCCTCTCGCCTCAGGGCCGGTCGCCCTCGGCGACCGGCCGTTCCGGGTCCGACGACCACTGCGAGAACGATCCGGGGAACAGCGTCGCGTCGATCCCCGTGATGGCGAGCGCCGCGAGCTGGTGCGCGGCATTGATCCCGGAACCGCAGTAGACGACGACATCGGAGCCGGCCCCGGCGTCGATACCGAGATCTGCGAACCGGCGTCGTAGCTCCTCCGCCGGACGGAACCGGCCGGAGGTGTCGACGTTGTCCGCCGTCGGGACACTGATCGCCCCGGGGATGTGGCCGGCGCGCGGATCGACCGGTTCGACGTCGCCGCGATAGCGTTCGGCGGCCCGGGCATCGAGCAGGTGCATCGGCCCGGCCGCGACGTCGTCGATGGTCGCGACCGGCAGGTGTCCGGGGCTCAGGGTCACGTTGCCCGCTCGCTGCCGCCCGCCGTCCCCCGTCGTCGTCCGTAGACCTTCGGCACGCCACGCGGTGAGACCACCGTCGAGGAGTCGCACATCGGCGACACCCGCCCAGCGCAGCAGCCACCAGGCGCGGGCGGCCGCGAGATTGCCGGAGTCGTCGTACACCACCACCGGGACGCCGTCGTCGATCCCCCACCGCCGGGCCGCCGCCTGGAGGTCCGCGACGGCGGGCAGCGGATGCCTGCCGCCGACCGGTCCGGAAGGCGGGGCCGCCAGTTCGGAGTCGAGGTCGACGTAGACCGCCCCGGGGATGTGACCCTCGCGATAGGCGTGCCGACCATCGAAGTCGCCTAGCTGCCAGCGCACGTCCAGCAAGATCGGCGGAGTCGCCAGCAGCATCTCGGCCAGCTCGAGCGGGGTGATGAGGACCTCGGCCATGGCGGCGAGGGTACCAACGCGAACCGATGGCAGAATGGGGCAATCCGCCCATGACCGGGCACCTGGGCCTCCGTCGCCCTGTCGTCACCACCCTCAGGAGTCCATCCCGTGGCGTTGTTTCCTGCCGTCGTCTTCGGACTCATCACGTTCTGGCTGCACCGGCGAATCGTCCGCGCGACCGCGATGCCGCGCCCCTGGTCGATCATCGCCGACGTGGCGCTGGTCGTCCTGTGGGCGCTCGCCCTCATCGGCTTCGCCACCGGACGGGTGCTCGACCCGTCGTGGGCGCGGCCCATCGGCACGATCGGGCTGATCTGGCTCGCCGCCGTCTTCTACCTGTTCCTCGGCCTCGCGGTGGTGGGCCTCGTGTCGTTCGCCGCACACGTCGTCCGCTCGATCCGGCGGCGGCGGTCGGGAGTGCAGGACACTCCGGCCCGCGCCGCCCGTCGACTCGGCAAGCTCCGCGTCGCGACCGCCGCGGTCGTGATCATCGCGCTCGGGGTCACCGGCTACGGGGTGTGGGAAGCATCTCGCCCCCAGGTCGTCGATGTCGACGCCACGTTCGTGAGTCTGCCGCCGCAGTTCGACGGAACGCGCATCGCGGTGATCTCCGACCTGCACGTCGGCCCGGCCCGCGACGCGTCGTTCACCCAGCGCGTCGTCGACGACGTCAACGAGCAGAAGCCGGATCTCGTCGTCCTCGTCGGCGACCTCACCGACGGCACCATCCCGAACGTCCGCGACACCCTGGAACCCCTCGCCGACCTCCGCGCCCCGCTCGGGGTCTTCGGTGTCAGCGGCAACCACGAGTACTACGCCGACGACGGCGGCCGGTGGCTCGACGTGTGGGAGGAACTCGGGGTCCGTACCTTGCGCAACGCACGGGTGCCCATCGAGGTCGACGGCGCGACCATCACACTCGCCGGCGTCCACGACGCCACCGCCCCGGAACCGTACGAGCCCGACCTCCCCGCGGCCCTGGCGGGAACGTCTCCCGAGGACTTCACCCTGCTCCTCGCCCACCAGCCCAAGCAGGCCGTCGAGGCGTCCGATCTGGGTGTCGACCTCCAGCTGTCCGGGCACACGCACGGCGGCCAGCTCTGGCCCATCCGCTACCTCGTCCGCGCCCAGCAACCGACCATCACCGGGCTCGACCAGATCGGCGACACCACCATCTACACCACCCGCGGCGCCGGCGCCTGGGGCCCGCCGGTCCGTGTCCTCACGCCGCCGGAGATCACGATCCTCACGCTGCGATCGGCGCCGCCTGCCTCCTGAGGTGCGAGCTCGCGAGCGTCACGAAGGGTGTCACCAGGACCCTTCGTGACGCGGCCTCCGCAAGCTCCGGCCGCTCCTCAGGGAGCAGGATGACGCGCCCCCATGCTCCCTGATGCGAGAGGAGCGAAAGCGAGCCCCCATGCTCCCTGAGGTGCGAGCGAAGCGAGACGGTCCTATAGCTTGTCAAGTGCTCCGAGGTCGGTGGTGAGGTCGTTCTTTCGGATTAGGGAGCAGATGGGTGGGCTCGCTTCTCGAGGAGCAGCGGCCGTCAGCCGTTGATATCGGACGGATGAGTAGCCAGTGGGGTGACCTTGATCCGCATGTACGGGAACAGCGGCAGACCTGACAGCAGGGTGTGCAGTTCGTCGTTCGACTCGACGTCGAAGATCGAGTAGTTGGAGTACTCCCCGACGATCCGCCAGATGTGCGGCCACTTGCCGGCGCGTTGTAGATCCTGCGAGTACGCCTTCTCCCGTGCGACCGTGTCGGCCCGCACGTCGGGGTCGAGGTCGTCGGGGATGGAGACGTCCATCCGCACATGGAACAGCATTACTTCGCCGGGTCCAGAACGAAGTCGTAGGAGACGGTGAAGCCGCCCTTGCCGTCGTCCTGCGGGTCGAGCACCAGTTCGGGCTTGACGGCGCTGGCGACGTCGTCGTCGTTGTGCGGGTCGCCCGGGAAGTACAGCTGTGCGGTGAGCTGCTCGTGGCCTGACGCCGAGACCTTGAGGTGCAGGTGCGCGGGACGCCACGGATGCCAGCCGGCCGCGGAGATCATCTTCCCGCACGAGCCATCGGTCGGGATCATGTACGGCGCGGGCCGGATGGTGGTGATCTCGAAGCGGCCCTCGTCATCGGCGGTGAAGGTGCCGCGCAGATTCCACTCCGGGATTCCCGGCGCGAACTGCGAGTAGAAGCCGTCGTCGTCGGCGTGCCAGAGTTCGACAGTGGCGCCGGCGAGGGCGGTGCCGTCGCACGACCGGACCTGGCCGGTCCACACCAACGGATCGCCGGACTCGTTGTCCCGCATCGGCAGAGTGCCCTTGGCGCCGAGTTCCGGGGCGTCCGGGACGTAGTAAGGGCCTTCGATGCTGCCCTTGTTGCCCTGACGATGCGAGGTCGCCACGTCCTCGACGACGTGCTCCACCCAGACGTCGAGGAACAGCGGCCACTCGCCGTCCTCGCCGACGTTGATGAGCCACGCCTTGAGCGCGTTGTACTCGTCGTAGGTCACCTTGTGCTTCCGGATCACCTCGTGCACGCCCGCGAGGACCTCGTTGATGAGGGTCGAGACGCGTTCCGGCGCAGTGTCCTTCACTGCCTCGAACGGCGACTTGTCCGCGTGGAACCGCTCGGTGGCGGAGGCGCCGGACGCCGCGGCGGTGGCGACTTCCTGGGGATGTTCGGTGGTGGTCATGTTCTTCTCCTTGCTACTGAGGTTCGCGGGGCTGCCACGAGACGTGCTGCGGGCGTGCGGATCTAGTTGTCGGTGCGATAACGGTCGAGTTTGTCCGGATCGATCTCGAAACCGATGCCCGGCGCGGTCGACCGGTGCAGATGGCCGTCGCGGATCTGGAGCGGCTCGGTCAGCAGGTCGTCGGTCATGTCCAGGAAGTTCGACAGCTCACCCGCGTAGCGTGAGGTCAGCTCGAAGGCGCTGCCGAAGGCGAGCGTGCACGCCGTCCCGATCTGTCCGTCGATCTGGTTGCCCATGACGACCGGGACGCCGAGACCCTCGGCGAGGTGATGCGTACGACGTGAGGTGGTGAAACCCGAACGCGCGGTCTTGATGCTGACGGCGGTCGCCGAGCGGCCGAGGATCTCGCGGGTGACGTCGGCCGGGGTGGGCACCGATTCGTCGGCGATGAACGGCACCGGCAGCTGTTCGACGAGCCACCGGCGGCCGAGCACATCGGCTGCGTCGCAGAGCTCTTCGGCGAACAGCAGATCGAGGTCGGCCATCTCCCGCATGGCTCGCGCCGACTCGGCCGCGGTCCAACCCCGATTGCCGTCGACGTAGAGTTCGACGTCGCCGTCGAACCGCTCGCGGAGCGCGCGGACGACCGCGGTGTCGAGGGATGCGGGGTGACGTCCGACCTTCACCTTGAAGGTGCGGATCCCGTAGGTGTCGACCATCTTCTCGGCTTCGGCGACCATCGCGGCCGGCTCGGCGAACCCGAGCATGTGACTGACGCGCATCCGGTCGGTGTAGCCGCCGAGCATGTCGCCGACCGGGAGTCCCAGCACCTTGCCCAGCGCATCCCAGATCGCCATGTCCACAGCAGATTTCGCCGCCGGGTTGCCGACCGTGCGCGCCATCCGGGCGGCGACCACCTCACGTTCCAGCAAGGTCAGGCCGACGACCGCGGGCGCGAAGATGCCCTCGATCACGGCGATGATGCCGTCCTGCGTCTCGCCGTAGGTGAACGGGCGGGGCGGCGCCTCGGCGACGCCGACCACGCCGGCGTCGGTGTGCACCCGGACCAGCACGTGGGTCGCGGCGTGCACCTCGCCGGAGGCGAACCGCAGCGGCTTCACGTACGGGATGGCGAACGGAATCGCCTCCACAGCGGTAATTTTCACGGCTTCTCTCCAGATCGAGCACCCAGTCGGGTCCTCACGGAACGGTGGTCGGCAAGCTGGGTGTCGCGCGACTCTGCGGCGGCGGGATCGGCGAAGACGGAATCGGCGAAGGCAGCGGCGATGACGTCGGCGACCGCGGTGACGACCGGGTCGTCGGAACCCGACCGCCAGGCGAGTGCCACCTCGACAGTGTCGGCATCGACGAGGTCGCGCACCACCAATCCGTCGAGCGGTAGTGAACGCACCGAGGCCGGAAGCAGGGCAACCCCCAGCCCGGCGGCGACCAGGGCCAGCAGCACCGCGGTACCCGGCGCCTGGTGCGCCCGGTGGGGAACGAAACCCGCTGCGCGACAAGTTCGTATCGCGGCGTCATTGACGGCGGAGTCCCGGCTGTCGTACAGCACGAACGGCTCGTGACGGAGGTCGGCGACCGAGACCACGGGCTCGGCGGCCAGTCGGTGATCGACCGACACCGCGAGGACCATCGGCTCGACATCGATCACCGTCGTCTCGATGTCCTCCCCGATCGCCGGCGGGCGCAGGATCCCGAGGTCGAGGGTGCCGGCGCGCAGGGCGTCGCACTGGCCCGGCGTGAGCATGTCCGACTGGATACGGAGATCCACATCGGGCAACTCCCGCTTGACGACCCGCGCGATGCGCGGCAGATGGGAGAACGCGGCGATACCGGTGATACCGACCCGGACGAGGCCGCTGCGGCCGGCGGCGATCCGACGCACGCCGTCCACGGCTTCGTCCACGCCGGCCAGAATTCGCTCGGCCTGGGCCCTGAGGTACTGCCCGGCCGGGGTGAGCGACACCTGACGGGTGGTCCGCGTGAACAGGGTGACGTCGAGCTCGGCCTCGAGCTGGCGGATTGCGTACGACAGCGCGGGCTGTGCCACGTGCAACGACTCCGCCGCCTGCCCGAAATGACAGGTGTCGGCCACGGCGGCGAAGTACCGCAAGTGCCGTAGCTCCATGACCCGCCTCGTCTCGTACTGATCGACACCGCGGTTGTGACCGCGGACACGTCCCACGGTAGAGCGTCGATCCATACATGACAAAGACACAAATTACGGCGATTGATCGACGCCATTGATCAATATGTTGCTTGGCCAGGACTGGCAATTACCCGGGTGTGATCGCCACCACTTGCTGCCACAGTGCAGAGAGCAGCCCACTTTCTGGAGGTATACGACCATGACCGCGTCCGTATCGGAACACCTGAACCATGTGAACTCGGTCCTCGGCGACGCGGTCGTCGACGACCGAGACGCCGGTGTCTACCGCGCCAACCGGCGGATCTTCACCGATGAGGACATCTTCGAGTTGGAGATGAAGCACATCTTCGAGGGCAACTGGATCTATCTCGCACACGAGAGCCAGGTCCCCGAGCCTGGCGACTACTTCACCACTTACATCGGCCGGCAGCCCGTCGTCATCACCCGCGACAAGAACGGCGGGTTGCACTGCCTGATCAACGCCTGTGCGCACCGCGGCGCGATGATCTGCCGGCGCAAGACCGACAACCGGATGACACTGACCTGCCCGTTCCACGGCTGGACGTTCCGCAACGACGGGACCCTTCTGAAGGTCAAGGATCCCGATGGGGCCGGTTACCCCGACACCTTCGACGTCGGCGGCTCGCACAACCTGACCAAGGTCGCCCGCTTCGACAGCTACCGCGGCTTCCTGTTCGGCAGCCTCAACGGCGACGTCGCCTCGCTCGACGAGCATCTCGGCGACACCCGACTGATCATCGACATGCTCGTCGACCAGTCGCCGGACGGACTCGAGGTGCTCCGCGGCGCGTCGACCTACACCTACGACGGCAACTGGAAAGTGCAGGCGGAGAACGGCGCCGACGGCTACCACGTCACCGCCACCCACTGGAACTACGCGGCCACCACATCGCGACGCGGCACCGGCGAGTCCAAGAACGACACCAAGGCACTCGACGCCGGCGGCTGGGGGAAGTCCGGGGGCGGCTACTGGTCCTACCCCAACGGTCACCTGTGCCTGTGGACCTGGGCGGCCAACCCGCAGGACCGTCCGCTGTGGGACCGCATGGACGAGCTCAAGGAGATCCACGGCGACGCCAAGGGCGAGTTCATGGTGAAGGGGTCGCGCAACCTGTGCCTGTACCCGAATGTCTATCTGATGGACCAGTTCTCGACGCAGATCCGCCACTTCCGTCCGATCGCGCCCGACAAAACCGAGGTGACGATCTACTGCATCGCGCCCAAGGGTGAGAGCGACTCCGCGCGGGCTCACCGCATCCGCCAGTACGAGGACTTCTTCAATGCGTCCGGGATGGCGACTCCCGACGACCTCGAGGAGTTCCGGTCGTGCCAGCTCACGTTCCGGGCCCAGGCCGCGCCGTGGAACGACATGAGCCGCGGGGCCGAGCACTGGCTCACCGGGCCCGACCCCGTCGCGGAATCGCTGGGCATGACCGGGGTGATCTCGGCCGGCGTCAAGAACGAGGACGAGGGGCTCTACCCGGTCCAGCACGGCTACTGGCTCGAGCGGATGCGCGCGGCTGCCGCGAAGGAAGAGGCGGCTGCCGAACAAGCAGCGGCCCCAGCCCAGTAGACCGCCGCCCAGCCCACCGCCCTGAAGGGAGCACCATGACCACCGCTGAGACCCATTCCGCCGCTGCCGATCCCGCCGGGTCGGCCATATCCACCGGCGGAAAGCTCATCACCCAGAACATGATCGAGCAGTTCCTGTACCGTGAGGCGCGCTTTCTGGACGACCGCGAGTTCGAGAAGTGGCTCGACTGCTACGCCGACGACGTCGTCTACTGGATGCCGTCATGGGACGACCGGGACCGCCTCACCGAGGACCCCCACCGCGAGATCTCGCTCATCTACTACGGCAACAAGGGCGGCCTCGAGGATCGGGTGTTCCGGATCCGCACCGAGCGGTCCTCGGCGACGTCACTGCCGGAGCCACGGACGAGTCACAACGTCACCAACGTGGAGGTCATCGACCGGCGTGGTGACCTCGTCGACGTCCGATTCAACTGGCACACCATGTATTTCCGGTACAACACCGTCGACCCGTATTACGGGACCTCGTTCTACACGATCGACTTCTCCGGCGAGCATCCGCTGATCAGGCGCAAGACGATCGTGCTGAAGAACGACTACATCCATCACGTCGTCGACGTGTACCACTTCTGACCGGTCCCCGATCCCATTCCCCATCGGCCCATTTCCCGTCAGCCCATTTCCCGTCAGCCCATTTCCCGTCAGCAAGGACCGTTCCATGACTGTCACCACGGAGGCGGGTGTCCGCAGCGGCACCGGCGACACCGACGCGACCACCCATCAGGTGGCACTGTCTTTCGAGGACGGGATCACCCGATTCATCATGTGCCGAGAGGATCAGACCGTCGCCGACGCGTCGTATCGTCAGCGCATCAACATTCCGCTCGACTGCCGCGACGGCGCATGCGGCACGTGTAAATCGTTCTGCGAGTCCGGAGACTACGACGGCGGCACGTACATCGAGGACGCCCTCAGCGACGACGAGTCGGCACAGGGTTACGCGCTGCCGTGCTGCATGACGCCGAGATCCGATCTCGTCCTGCAGATCCCGGCGACGTCGGACATCGCCAAGACACAGGCGGCCAGATTCACCGGGACCGTGGTCGAGCTCGACCGACTGTCGGAATCCACCGTCCGGTTGGGTATCCGCATCGAAGATCGCGGCCAACTGGCGTTCCTGCCGGGTCAGTATGTGAACATCGAGATCCCCGGCAGCGATGACGGGCAGGGCAACCCGGTCACCCGGTCGTACTCATTCGCCAACGGACCGCACGAAGATCGGCTGACCTTCTTGATCAAGCTGACGCCCGGCGGGGCCATGTCGACCTATCTCACCGACCGCGCCGCCCGGGGTGAGTCGATCGCCTTCACCGGTCCGCACGGCTCCTTCTTCCTCCGCGAGGCGGACCGTCCGGTGCTGTTGCTGGCCGGTGGCACCGGGGTGGCCCCGATCCTGTCGATGCTGCGAAAGTTACACTCGGACAACAGCCGACGCACGGTCCACCTCATCTACGGGGTGTCGACCGACGTCGACCTGGTGGCCGTCGACGAGATCGAGTGGTTCGCCGGCCGACTACCCGGGTTCACCTGGGACCACTGTGTCTCCGATCCGGCGAGCTCGGCACCCAACAAGGGTTACGTGATGAGCTTGATCGGCCCGCGCCACCTCAACGACGGCGACGTGGCGATCTATCTCTGCGGCCCTCCACCGATGGTGGAATCGGTCCGGCAGCATGTCACGCAGGCCGGAATCGAACCGACCGGCTTCTACTACGAAAAGTTCGCGCTCGCCGCGCAAGAAACACCGGAGGCCGATGCCTGCGCGGATCCGGGCAGTGTGACAGACACCGTGGTCATCCGCGACGAGGTGCCCGACAGTGACTCACCGCCGACGATTCCGCTGCCGCCGGTCGACTCACCGGCCATCGACGACACAGTGCTGCTCGCACCGGATGCACGAGCGATCGCGGGACAAGAGACGCTCCCGTCCACCGAACTCGACCCGTGGTCGGGCCCCCGCCCTGGCACCATCGACGACACACGGTGCGCGATCGCCGGTCAGCCGATCTGGCGCAGCGGGTCGGGCGAGGCGATCCTGGACCACGATGCAGGTGCGGTGCAGCTCACTGCATCACAGCCGGGCGGCCCGGCGCGTTCGATAGCCGGACAAGAGGTCTTCGGCGCATCGGACATCTCGCAACTCCACGAGTACATTCCGGCCGTGGTGCCGGCGTCTCCCGGCGGTGACGAGTCTCCCCCGCCGACCGTTGTCGGCTCGCAGGGGTATCAGATCGGCGAGGAACATCCGGGGATCTCGGAGTCCGACGCCCTCTTCGAGGCGCGAGCCGCACTCGAACTCGGCGCTCTGGAATTGACCTTCGGCCGACTGACGACGCAACAGCTGGCGGGCTACCGGTTGCTCGCCGACGCCACGGTGCCCCACGTCGACGGCGACCGGTTCGTCGATTCCGCCGAGTACACCGAGACCAACGCCGCGTTCCACGACTATCTGTTCCTGCTCACCGGCAATGATCACCTGCTCGAGGCCTACAAGGCCCTCGGTGTGAAAGGCCGCATGAGCGAGGTGTTGCGGAACGCGACATGGTGTCACCCGCTGTGCGCTCAGGACCACCTCGACATCGTGACCGCGTTCACCTCCGGCGACCACGACGCCGCCCGGGATCTGATCGTCGCCCACGCCGACCGCTCCAAGCAGACCATGCGACGAGCGATGTCCGACGAGATCGGCTCTCGGCGACCACGTTTCGTCACTCCGGGCCGGTTCACCGGCAAGGTCGTGGTGATCACCGGTGCCGCGCAGGGTATCGGGGAGCAGACCGCGCGGCGGATCAGCGCCGAGGGCGGGCAGGTCGTGCTGGCCGACCGCTCCGTACTCGTCGACGACGTCGCCCGCGAACTCGCCGGCACCGGGCCCGGTGCGGTGTCGGCCGTCGCCGACCTCGAGACCTTCGGCGGTGCCGAGGCCGTCGTCCGGCGTGCGATCGACTCCTACGGCCGCGTCGACGTCCTCATCAACAACGTGGGCGGCGCGATCAACTTCAAGCCGTTCACCGAGTTCACCGACGAGCAGATCCGCGCCGAGATCGACCGGTCGCTGATGACCACGCTCTTCACCTGTCGCGCGGTCTTGCCGTCGATGGTGCGATCGGGGCGCGGTGTGATCGTCAACGTCTCGTCCGCCGCGACCCGGGGAATCCACCGGATTCCCTACTCCGCGGCCAAGGGCGCGGTCAACGCGCTCACCGCGTCCCTGGCGCTGGAGTACGCCGACGAGGGCATCCGGGTCGTCGCCACGGCACCAGGCGGAACCGACGCACCACCGCGCCGCATCTCTCGTGGCACCCCCGAACCGCGCAGCGACACCGAAGCGCGGTGGTACCAGGCACACATCGACCAGACCCTCTCGTCGTCGACGATGCACCGGTACGGCACCCTCGACGAGCAGTCGGCCGCCATCTGCTTCCTCGCCTCGGACGAGGCGTCGTACATCACCGGGACCGTGCTGCCCGTCGCCGGCGGTGACCAGGGTTGAGCCGCCCTGCGAGCCCCTAGTATGGACCGATGATGGTCACCGGCGGGTGTGTCGGCCGCGACCGCGAGATCGAGTTGCTGTCGTCGCGGCTGGACGCCGTGTCGGAGTCGGGTTTTCTGGCCGTCACGGGAGATCCCGGCATCGGCAAGTCGACGCTGTTGAGGCACCTGGTCCGGCGGCGACTGGCCGCTCCGACAATCGGACCCACGTTGTGGGCCGCGGTCTCACCGTGGCGAGCCCACACACCCGGCGCGCTCATCCGGCAGTTGGTACAGGACCGGCTCGACGCCACACCCGCGACCGCTACCGTCACAGCTACCGACCCGACCCCGCACGACCTGCTCGACGCACTGCTCGCAGCGGTCACCGCCACTGCGGAGACATCGACCCAGATGCCCGGCGACACAGCCGTACTCATCGCCGTCGACGATGCCGACCTCGCCGACGAGGAGTCGCTGCAGGCGTTGGTCTCGCTCACCCGCGAACACCGTGATCGCCGAATCCTCGCCGTCATCACCATGTCTCGGCCGGGTGCCCGGCTCGTCGGCAACACACTCGACGAGCTACGACTCGAGGGCCTGGACGCACCGGGTACGGCGGACATCGCCGCGCAGCGCGGCATCGTGTTGCACCCGGCGATGCGCGAGGAACTGGCCCGGCACACCGGCGGGAATCCGCGCGACATCGTGGCCCTGCTCGATGAGGTCCCGGCGGGCGCCTGGTCCCGCACCGGTGTGGGGTTGCCCGCGCCGGCCCATGTGGTCACGACGGTCCGCGGCCGGTTGCCGGACACCGGGACACCGGGACGGGCGCTCATCGAGGCGCTCGCCATCCTCGACCCCGCTGAGCCCCTCGCCACCGCGATCGCGCTCGCCGGGATCACCGACCCCCTTGCCGCGATCGACGCCGCGCAGGCAACCGGTCTGGTGACGGACGACGGGGCGCTGACACCCGCGGAGGCGCAACCGCGGCTCGCCGGCCCCCTGGTGCGGGCCGCCGTCCTCGAGGTCCTCGGCATGAAGACCGTGGGCGACGCCCACCGCCGGGCCGCGGACCTGGTCGACGACCCCGCCCGACAGCTCCATCACCGCGTCGCGGCCACCTCGACGGTCGACGCCGCTCTCGCCGACGCCCTCGTCGACCTGGCACGTGCCCGCGGCGCCGACGGTGCGTGGGCCGAGGCGGCCGGGCTGTACCGTCAGGCGGGCCGGCTCACCCCCGATCCGTTGCAGCGCGACACACGGGTGACGCTCGCGGTCGATTCGCTGCTCGCCGCAGGCGACTGTACCGGCGCCGGCGCGCTGGTCCCGACCGTGGAGAGCCTGCGCGAGACACCGCTGCGCAACGCGACCCTGGCGTACCTCGCCATCCTGCGGGGCCGGTCCGCGGAGGCACAGCTGCGTCTCGACCGGGCGTGGGCGATCGTCAACGTCGAGCGCGAGCCCGATGTCGCCGCCCTGATCGCGCAGCGTTACGTCCTGCACAATCTGGTCCGGTGCCAGGGCACCGAACTGGTCGACTGGGCCGATCGTGCGAATGCGATGGCCGACGCCGGGTCGGCAGCCCGGGTGGAGGCCGCCGTCATCCGCGGGCTGGGACTGGCGTGGTCGGGACACCCGGATGCCGCACGCGCCGAGTACAAGACCGTCTCCGAACGAGTTCGGTACGGCGCGCAGGCGCAGCGCGCGATCATGGGACGCGGTTGGCTCGAGCTCGGCCTCGACGAGATCGACGCGGCGCGTACCGATCTCGAAACCGCCGTGTCGATGGCGCAGCTCGGTGGCTCCACCCGGATCACGTTGTGGGCGATGGCCTGGCTCGCCCGGGTCCAGTTCCTCACCGGCGACTGGGACGAGGCCCTGCGTGGCGTCGAGACCGGTCGCGCGCTGGCCCGCAGCAGCGGCATCGCGCTCACGACGCCCCTGCTCAACTGGACTGCGAGCCAGATCCATTCGCTGCGCGGGAACTGGGAGGACGCGCATGGGAGTATCGCGCAGAGCAGCACCTCCATCGGCGACTACGAGATCATGCGGATACCCGACCTGCTGGCCCGGGCCCAGCTGGCGGAGGCCGCGGCCGACTACGGCAGGGTCCGGCGAATACTGACACCGCTGGTCGCGATGGCCGAGTCCGTCCCGGCCCTGTCCGAGCCGGGCCTGTGGCCGTGGGTCGACGTCCTCGCCAACGCACTGGTTCTCGAGGGACGGCACGAGGCCGCCGACGACCTGCTGCGACGCTATGAGATCCGGTCTGCCGAGCGGGGCCACCGGTCGTCGGCAGCCCGGATGAAATACGCACGCGGCCGCCACCTCGGCGCGACCGGTGACATCCACGGAGCACGACGCACCTTCGAAGAGGGCATCGAACTCCTCGACGGTCTCGGCCTGCGCTACGACCAGGCGCGGGTGAACTTCGCCTATGGTCAGACGTTGCGACGTGCGGGCAAGCGCCGGGCCGCCGACACTGTCATCGGGACCGCCCGCGACCTGTACCTGTCGCTCGGCGCGACCACCTACGTCGATCGCTGTGAACGCGAGCTGAAAGCCGGCGGTCTCGCGACGTCGCGTGGTGAGAACCGCGCCGCTGTAAAGGATGCCGTCGAACTCACTCCTCAGGAGGAGGCAGTGACCGCCCTCGTCGCGCGCGGTCTGTCGAATCGGGAAGTTGCGGCCGAACTCTACATCTCACCGAAGACGGTGCAGTATCACCTGACCCGGATCTACGCGAAGCTCGGCGTCCGGTCCCGCGCCGAGCTGGCCGCCACCCGCAGATGACCTCGCTCCGTGCGCATTTGCCGCCCGGCTGAGTACGGCTGATCGTGCCGAGAGTGCGACGCCGCCCAGAAGAAGGGGCTCGCCGCCCGCGGCACTCCATGTCGACGAGGTTGAGCCATGACCCTCGGCGGGCGCTGTTCGGCAGAGTGCGCTGCGGTTCCGGGCGCGACGGTGAACTGAGCGTGTCGAGCGAGTTCGCTGCCCTGCTCACGCGTGAGGCACTTCCGATTGCATGGGCAGAGAACGTTGGCTCTCAGCGGAAGTGCCACCGCCCCACGTCCTGTCAGATCGCGGGGCGGTGGCGAGCACGTGACGGTGAGCAGTGCGCTGTCTCAGGCTCGTTTCACGCCGTAGGTGACAACGAGTCCGCGGGCCGATTCCACATCACTCACTGCGGGACCGACCGGATCGATGTGGTCGGGAGCAACGCCCTGCTCCACCCACTTCATCAACGCGGCCATCCCAGCGGCCAGATCGATGTTGGCGCCGTCGGTGATCGGGAACCCGTGGCCCTCCCCGGAACACAGGAGTAGTCGGGCGAACTGCCCGACCTCGTCGAAACCACCCATGGTCTCGAGCAGGCGATCGTAGTAGTGGCAGGTGCCCTGCACGAAGATGACCTCGTCATCGGTTCCATGGGTGATCAGCAGTTTCGATCCGTTGTCCCGGAAGGCCGTGAGATCAGGATCGTCGATGGCGACATGCGCGAACTTCTCCTGACCGAACTCGAACAGCCGGGCGTATTCGTCGAAGTCCAGACTCGTCCAGTCCCAGGTCGGGTCCTCGAGCAGCCATGTCTGGAACCACGACACCGCCACCGGCACCGGGTCCGGCGTCAACTGTCCATCTGCATCGGACTTCACACAGCACAACCCGAGACCCGGCGCGATCGCTCCCCACGACTCGACTCCCGGTCGGAGCCCGAACCACAGTCGCTGCCCGTCGGGTGTATGCGGTCCGTCCCAGATCGTCTTCATCACACGCGCATCGTTGTCGGTGATCGGCCCGGCACTCGTGTCCTGGCCGACAACGGTATAGGGGTCGAACGACGGGGTGTCGGGACTGGCGATGAACGCCCACCCCAGGCCGTGCTCGGCGTTGAACTCGGCCACCGCGGCCTCACGGAACGCCTCGAGTTTCGCCACAGCCAGAACACCGAGTTCCTTCATGACCAGCGCCGGCCACAACTCCGCCGGAATGAACCGCGTCCAGTTCATCGCGGGCATCTGCGACCAGATGCCGTCGTAATCATCGGGATGCAACATCGCCGAGGCCATACCCTGCCGTCCCCCGCCCGACCCACCCTGGAAATACGACACCCGCGGCGCCTCGCCATGGATGGCGGCCGTCACGGCCTTGCCGATCACCGTCATCTGATGGGTGCTCTCATGCACCCAGTTGTCGACCAGGACATCGTCATTGGCACCCGACGAAAGATCGAACTGCCAATCGAACACCCGGTCATCCCCACCGACAGCCCCATCGGTGTTCGCGGCCGAGAAACCATTCTTCACCGCCGCGACCAACGGCGACAGTCCCACCGTCAACCGATTGCCGCCGCCGGCCGTGCCCATGAACCGACCATTCCACACCAGCGGCACCCACACCGTGATCTTCTCGGTGTGCTTGTCCGAACATGCACGTTCGATGTGCACGGCGCAATAGTCCGGCATCGATTCCGCGGTGAAGCCCGGTATCCCGAGTACGTGTTCGGGGATTTCGACTGTGCCCGAACGGTTGACGGACACATCCGTCACGGTCACACCCGGAAAACCCGCCAACGCGGCCGAAATGGTGTCGACATCACAATTGGCGAGAACGCGATTCTCCACGTCGACGTCGTCCGGCATGGTGATCCATTGACCCGCCGACACACGGCCTATCTCCTGCATTCGAAAAAGTCCTCTCAACTATTCTCTGCGCCATACAGTCTCGACGCAGCGCGTCACCGGGCCCGTCGCGAGTACGAACCATCCGACCTGCACGGTAACAAGACATATCCGTGGTACGACTACGGGAAATGCCTAGTGCCGACCAAGGGGCGCCGAACCGACTCATCACTGCGACGGATCGAACATGCAATCCAGCCCAGCACCGGTTTTCGGATCCTCGGACACCGCCCAGTCATCTGGCCACGCGACTCCGCTGATCAACGGGTGCGGCCATACACGCCGACCGAATGGACGGCCGCACCGAACGCCCGGTCGATGATCCGGTACGGATCACCAGCACCCGACGGCCTGTACCTGCGGCAGGCCTACGCCCCGGCCGTCGCGTAGGCCTCGGTACGGTCGGTGACCGGCGCACGGGTCCGGTCCTCGACCGTCCCCAGGTCCACGCCCGGGGCGAACTCGACGACGTCGAATCCCGTTCCGGCGATGTCGAACACACCGAGGTCGGTGATCACGCGACTCACCACGCCGCGGCCGGTCAGCGGGAGCGCGCAGTGCTCCAAGAGCTTGGGCTCCCCCTTCTTGGTGACGTGGTCCATCAGCACGATGACCCGGCCTGCACCGTTGACGAGGTCCATGGCGCCACCGATACCTTTGACGAGCGCCCCGGGCACCATCCAGTTGGCCAGGTCGCCGTTCATCGCGACCTGCATGCCACCCAGGACCGCGACGTCGACGTGGCCGCCGCGGATCATCGCGAAGCTCGTAGCCGAATCGAAGTACGACGCCCCGGGCAGCACCGACACGGTCTGCTTGCCCGCGTTGATGAGGTCGGGGTCGACCTCGTCGTCGTAGGGAAACGGGCCGACGCCGAGAATGCCGTTCTCCGCATGCAGGTGGACGCCGGAGTTGTCGGGCATGAGGTCGGGAATCATGGTGGGCAAACCGATCCCCAGATTGACGTAGTCGCCGGGGGTGAGTTCGCGGGCGGCGCGGGCGGCCATCTCGGTACGGGTCCAGGTCATGTCGACACTCCTAGGCTGACGGCGATGCGGTGGGACGTTCACGGACGGTACGCTTCTCGATCCCCTTGCGCGCGACCTGCTCCGGGGCGAGCTCGACGATCCGCTGCACGAAGATGCCCGGCAGATGGATCTCGTCGGGTCCGAGCTCGCCGACCCCGACCACCTTCTCCGCCTCGACGATCGTGATGCGCCCGGCCATCGCCGCCGGCGGGTTGAAATTTCGGGCGGCGGCGTGGAATCGGCAGTTGCCGTCAGTGTCGACGACGGCGGCCCGGATGAGCGCGTAGTCGGTGACGATCGACTCCTCGAGGACCATCTCCCGACCGTGGAAGGTCCGCACCTCCTTGGGCGGGGACGCCTCCGCGATGGTGCCGTCGGAGTGGTAACGCCAGGGCAGTCCGCCTTCGGCGACGAGCGTACCGACGCCGGTGGGGGTGAAGAACGCCCCGATCCCGCTTCCGCCGGCGCGCATCCGTTCGGCGAGGGTGCCCTGAGGCGTGAGTTCGACGGTGACCTCGCCGGACAGGAACTGGCGCCCGAACTCCTTGTTCTCACCGATGTAGGACGCGACGACCCGATCGATGCGCCGGGCCTCCAGCAGCAGACCCAGACCCGCACCGTCGGCTCCGCAGTTGTTGGAGACGATGGTCAGGTTCGCCGCCCCCTGCTCGAGGAGCGCGTCGATCAGGAAGCCGGGGATGCCGGCCAGCCCGAAGCCCCCGACCGCGATACTCGCACCGTCGGGGATGTCGGCGACCGCCTCGGCCGCCGACGCCGCGAGTTTGATCGGACCGCCGGGACGGTCGAGAACCGTTGTCGTGGCGGCACTGTCGCGAGTGCTCATGGCTGCTCCAGATGTTCGATGAGTGCGGGAGTGATGGTGTCGGCTTGTTCCGCGTTGGCCAGGTGGGCCGAGTCCGGGACCACCAGCAGGCGGCCGTTCGGCACGGCATCGACGACGTCGCGCAACAGATCCGGCGGGGTGGCCGGGTCGTCGGCACCGGCGATCGCCAGCGTGGGGGCGATGATCGACGACAGGCCGGATCGCTGATCCATGGCGGCGATCGCTTCACAGCAGGCCGCGTATCCCTCGGCGGGGGTGGCGGCGACCATCGCCTCGAACCCCTGTCGCGCGTCGGTGTTCGCGGCGAGGTAGCCAGGAGTGAACCACCGCTGGACCACGGCCGTGGCGACCGCCGAGGTGCCCTCGGCTCTCACGAGCGCGGCACGGTCCGTCCAACCCTGCGCCGGTGGCAGATACGCCGCCGTGCACAGCAGGGCCAGCCGATCCACTCGTTCGGGATTGCGTGCGGCGACGCGCATCATGGTCATCCCTCCGAGCGAGAGGCCGACGAGGTGTGCTCGTTCTATGTCGAGGCGGTCCAGCAGCGCGATCACGTCGTCGGCCAGCTCGTCGATCGAGTACGGCCCCGGTGGCACTGGCGAATCGCCGTGCCCGCGGGTGTCATAGCGCACCACGCGGAACCGCTCTTCGAGCGCGGCCATCTGGGCGTCCCACATCCGATGCGTCGACCCCAGCGAGTTGGACAGTACGACCGCCGGTCCGTCGGGGCGCCCGGTGACGACGGCGTAGACCTGCGCGCTCATCGGGTCGCCTCGAAGATCGCGGCGAGTCCCTGTCCGCCGCCGATGCACATCGTCTCCAGGACGTACCGGGCGTCGCGCCGGCGCGCTTCGTACGCCGCGGTGGCGAGGATGCGGGCGCCGGTGGCTCCGATGGGATGACCCAGTGAGATGCCGGACCCGTTGGGGTTCAGTCGTTCATCGGTCGGGTCGACCTTCCACTCCGCCAGGCAGGCGAGCACCTGGGCGGCGAAGGCTTCGTTGAGTTCGATGAGATCGATGTCGTCCAGCGTGAGGCCGGCGCGGTCGAGGGCGGCGGCGGTGGCACCGACCGGGCCGATGCCCATCACCTCGGGCTCGCACCCGGTGACGGCCCACGAGCGCAGTGCGAGAAGGGGTTCCAGTCCGCGGCTCTCCGCCTCGGCGCGCGTGGTGACCACGGCCATGGCCGCACCGTCGTTCTGGCCCGAGGCGTTTCCGGCCGTGACCGTCGACTCCGCGTCGATCTTGAGCCTGATGGGACGCAGCGCTGCAAGCGATGCCGCAGTCGCGTCCGCTCGCGGGTGTTCGTCGCGATGGACGACGGTGTCGGGACGGCCGCGTCGGCCCGGGATGGTGACGGGCACCAATTCGTCGGCGAAGCGACCGCTGTCGTGCGCCGCGATCGCCCGTTCGTGGGATCGGGCGGCGAACTCGTCCTGCTCGGTCCGCGAGATGCCGTACCGCGCACGGAGATTCTCGGCGGTCTCGATCATCCCGCCCGGAACCGGGTGCGACTCGCCGCCCGCGGTCAGACGCCCGCGGTCGAGGCGATCGCGGAGTTCCACGCCACCCTGCTTGATCCCCGACCGCAGGCCCAGCGCGTAGTGCTCGACGGTTGACATCGACTCGGCGCCACCGGCGACGACGAGCCGCGCGCCCCCGGTTGCGACCATCGACGCCCCGGTCAGGATCGCCTGTAACCCCGAACCGCAGCGACGGTCGATCTGCATTCCGGGTACCCCGACTCCCAGACCGGCGTCCAGAGCCGCGATGCGACCGAGCGCCGGCGACTCACCGTTGGCATAGCCCTGCCCGAGGATCACGTCGTCGACATCACCCTCCTCGAGTCCGGTGCGCCCGACGAGTTCGCGAAGGAGGTCGGTGGCCAGGCGGGTGACGGGCACGGTCGACAGCGCCCCGCCCATGCGCCCGACCGGGGTACGCAGTGGCGAACAGACAACGATGTCGGTACCCGCGTCCGTGGTGAGAGAAGCCATGAGTCCACCCTAGGAACACGCAGCGATATGCAGAAGTATCCGTATTGCGGTGTTTGATATGCAGCAGATATCAACGCTCTAGACTGACTCCATGGAACTGCGACACCTGCGCTACTTTCGCGCCGTCGCCGAGGAGTTGCACTTCGGCCGGGCCGCCGAGCGGCTCCACATGGCCCAGCCACCGCTGTCTCAGCAGATCCGCCAGCTGGAGGACGAGCTCGGTGTCGCACTGCTGGTCCGGTCGACGCGTCGTGTCGAGCTGACCCCGGCAGGTGCGGATTACCTGCAGCGCGCCGTCGCGATCCTGGACTCGGTCGACGCCGCCGCCCAGCAGGCGCAGCGGATCGCCGACGGGCGGCAGGGAAACCTCGCGATCGGGTGCGTGGGTTCGGCCACCTACTCGTTGTTGCCCGCGCTCGTACGCGCACTGAGCGACGAACTCCCCGATGTGGACGTCCGCGTTCGCGGCGAGATGCTGGCACCGGCACAGATCGCCGCGCTCGCGTCCGGGGACATCGACCTTGCCTTACTGCGCATGCCCATCAACACCACCGGACTGCGGGTCGAGTCGATCCGCCGCGACCGCCTCATCGTCGCTCTGCCCCACGATCATCCGCTCGCCCACGGCGCATCGGATACGCCCGTCGACCTCGCGCTGCTGGCGGGCGACGACTTCATCGTGCACGCGGGCAGCGGGAAGTCGATCATGCACGGGGTGTTGTCGGCGGCCGCCGGACGCGCGGGATTCGTCCCCCGCATCCGGCACGAAGTCGAGGAGACGTCGACGCTGGTGACACTCGTCGCAGCGCGGGTGGGAGTCGCCCTGGTCCCCGAACCCACCTCGGCGCTCGGAGTGCCCGGCGTCGTCTACCGCCCGCTCGACACCGACGACGAGGTCGAACTGGCCGTCGCGTTACCCGACGGGCGTCGGACCCCACTCGTCGAGCGGGCCCTGGCGGTGTTGCGCACCCTCTCCTGAACGCCGCAAACCCCACCCCTTTTCGGTATTTCCACCCGCCACACAGGGGGTGGAAACACCGAAAAAAGGTGGGTTTGCGAATGTCTCGGATCAGCGGTGGGTGAAGTTCGGGTCCCGCTTCTCGACGAAGGCAGCCATGCCCTCGGTCTGGTCGTCGGTCGCGAACGTGGAGTAGAACAGCGCACGCTCGGCGCGGACACCCTCGACGAGGCTCGACTCGAAGGCGCGATTGACCGCGTCCTTGGCGGCGGCGGACGCGATCAGCGACTTCGAGGCGATGACCTCGGCGACCTCGATGGCGGCGGCGCGGCAGTCCTCCTTGGGTACGACGCGCGAGACGAGGCCGAGGCGTTCGGCCTCGTCGACCTTCATCTGCCGCCCGGTCAGCACCATGTCCATCGCCTTGGCCTTGCCGACCGCGCGGGTGAGACGCTGCGAACCGCCGATCCCGGGGATGACGCCGAGGTTGATCTCGGGCTGACCGAAGACGGCGTTGTCGCCGGCGATGATGGTGTCGCACAGCATCGCGAGCTCGCAGCCGCCGCCGAGGGCGTAGCCGGTGACTGCGGCGATGATCGGCGTGCGCGCCCGCGACAGCTCATCCCAGGCACCGAAGAACTGCTCGTTCACCACGTCCGCGTAGGACTTCGACGACATCTCTTTGATGTCGGCACCCGCGGCGAACGCCTTCTCCGAGCCGGTGATCACGATGGCGCCGATCCCCTGGTCGACGTCGAACTCCCGGACGGCACCGACCACTTCGTTCATCAGCTCGGTGTTGAGGGCGTTCAGTGCCTTGGGGCGGTTGAGGGTGATGATGCCCACCCGGCCGCTGGTCTCGACGATGATGGTCTGGTGTTCGGTCACGGTGAGTCCTCTTTCGGTTCGATGACGGGCGGGATGTTACGGGCTGACCCCCACCCGGGGAAGGTCTCGGTCAGGCGGTCGGAAACGTGAGGTCGTCGGGCAGCGGCGCGAAGAAGGCGTCGACGGCGTCCTCGGAGAACGTGGCCCACTTCGGATCGCGGTCCTTGTCGATCACCTGGGCGCGGATGCCCTCGGCCATGTCGGGATGCAGCAGGCAACGCACCGACACGCGATACTCGCGCACCAAGGTGTCCTCCAGGGTCGCGTCGCCGGCTGCCTCGCGCAGCGAACGCAGGGTGACGGCCAGTGCGGTCGGGCTCTTCGCCTCGATCGCGTCGGCGGTCTTGTCCGCGAAGGGCGAACCCACCGCGCGGCATCGTTCGACGATCTCCGAGACCGTATCGGCCGCAAACGCTTCCGTGATCCATTCACGGTGTTCGGCGAGCTCGGAGGCCGGTGCGTCGACGGCGTGCGCGGACAGTGCCGCCTCGATTCCCGACTCGCCGATGGCGGCGCGGAACGCCGGCAGCGACTCCGACGGGACGAAGTGATCGGCCAGGCCCATCGCGATGGCGTCGGCGCCGCGCAGGTGACCGGCGGTGAGGCCGGCGTAGGTTCCGAGTCCGTCCGGAACGCGTGAGAGAAGATGCGTGCCACCGACATCGGGCACAAAGCCGATACCGACCTCGGGCATCGCGAGTTTCGTGCGGTCGGTGACGATGCGGATGTCGCCGTGCGCGGAGACCCCCACCCCGCCGCCCATCACGATGCCGTCCATGATCGCGACGTAGGGCTTGGGATAGCCCGAGATCAGCGCGTTCAGACGGTATTCGTCGAACCAGAACTTCGCCGACGGCGACTGCTCTGCGTCACGATCGGTCGACTGGGGATTACCGCTCAACGCGGACGCGTCGCGATGGATGGCGACGATGTCGCCACCGGCGCAGAGGCCCCGCTCACCGGCGCCGGAGAGTACGACGACATCGACCGCGTCATCGGCGGCCCAGGCCGCGAGGTGCTCGGCCATCGAGCCGACCATCTCGTGATCGATCGCGTTGATGGACTTCGGACGGTTCAGGATCAGCGACCGCGCCGACCCGTTCTCCTCCGTCAAGACCGATGGTTCCGACACGGGCGAACTCCTCTCCACACCGACAGTTCTCCGATGGTTGCATATCCTAGTAACCGGGGTCCAGCCCGACTCAGGTTAGGGTTACCTCATGGGCTATTCCAGAGCACGCGTTGCCGACGTCGCCGACCTGACGCCCAATCTGCGTCGCATCGTCTTCGACGTGAACGATCTGCCAGGACTCGGCTTGCCCGGCGGCGCCGACGAAGCCGTGGGCATCTACTTCCCACACGACCCCGAGCGTGTCACACCGGATATGGAATGTCGCGACGGCACGTGGGCCTATTACGACACCGACCCCGCACCCGACGGCCGCAACTACTCGATCCGCTCGGTCGACCACTCCGCCGGCACCATGGTCGTCGACTTCGTCATCCACGCGGCCGGCCCTGCAACACTGTGGGCCCAGCGCGCCGAAGCGGGGCACGACGTGGTGATGACGCACGCGCGGTGCTGGTACGCACCACCCGCCGGCGTCGAACGCCTGATCCTCGCCGCCGATCTGGCCGGACTCCCTGCCCTGGCCCGAATCCTCGACGAACTGCCGTCGACCGACGGTGTCACCGCCGTGGTCGAGGTGCCCGCCCCGACCGAACTGGTCTATCTGCCCGAGCGCGACGTCGAGCTGATCACGCTCGTCGGCGGCAACTCCCGCACGCCGAGCCGTCTCGCGGACACGGTCTGCGGACTCACCCTGCCGACCTCGGGCGCGTACTGCTGGTTCGCCGGCGAGGCGGCGGAGTCGCGCGCGATCCGCAAGCACCTGCGCGGCAATCTTCGCTGGGACCGCCGGTCCTACGACATCATCGGCTACTGGCGTGTCGACGCCGAGCGATGGACGCAGGCCTATGTGGAGCGGGGCGCGGAACTGTTCGCCGTCTATCGACAGGCGCTCGACGACGGCAAGAGCGAGAAGCAGGCGTCCGAAGAATTCGACGAGGCGCTCGAACGGGCCGGGCTCTAGTACTCGACGACCATGCCGCGGGAGCACGATCTTCGACGACGCATACGCCACCGGGCCCGTGCCGCTGCGCCGGCGTCGGACCACCCGGGTGGCCCCCTCGGGTGCCGTCAGATCGCGATGACCTCGGCGTCGCGCTGATCGACCCCGATCACGGTGTGACCGTCCGCGCGCAAGGCGGCGGCCACCGCCGAATCCATCCCCGACTCCGACCCGTCACCACCTATGTGCAACCGGGTCACGCCAATCCCCTTCTCCCAGTGTCGGATTCATCGGCCGCGCCGTGCCGGTGCTGGGTCCGCTCGTAGGCGTCGTTGAAGGCACGCAGCTCGTGGAGCAGGGCCTGCGGCGAGCCCGGGGCCAGATCGGCGAAGACCTGCTCGAGCCGTTCGGCACGCAGCAGACCGTCGCGCCGGAACGCTTCTCGCCCGGCCTCCGTCGGGCGGATCAATTTCGACAACGAGTCCTCGACCTCGAACCGCTCGACGTAGCCGTGTTTGATGGCGGCGTTGACCTGCCGGTTGACCGTCGACTGTTCGAGCTGGAGGTCGGCGGTCAGCTCCCGCAACGTCCGCGGCCGACCGTCGGAGAGAATCCAGAGGATCGCGAAGGCCGAGCGTTCCAGCCCGACGCCGGGGTGCACCAGGCTGCGACGCCGCGACATCCGCAGCAACTCCTGCGCCAGGTCACGATGCACCGGCGACTGCCAGGGCGCATGGTCCTCCGACATCTCTCCTCCATCTCTCGACGTGGACAATCTACTGTCCGATTTGCATGTGTACAGTACATATGTATGCTGCATACCTCGAAGGAGGTCTCTCCCATGACCCAGGTACGAGGTTCCGCGCCCGAGCTGACCGACGACGCGTCCGACGCCGTCGAGAAGGCACCCGCCGGCGCGATCGGCAGCGTCGTGGTGCTGTGTTTCGGCGGCCTGGTCGCCTCGCTGATGCAGACGCTGATCATCCCGATCCAGCCCGACCTGCCCCGTCTGCTCGGGACGTCGATCGGCAACGCATCGTGGATCATCACCGCGACCCTGCTCGCGGCCGCCGTGGCCATGCCGATCGCCGGA
The DNA here is from genome assembly GCF_042672305.1 of Gordonia sp. NPDC127522. NCBI lineage: Bacteria > Bacillati > Actinomycetota > Actinomycetes > Mycobacteriales > Gordoniaceae > Gordonia > Gordonia sp. NPDC127522. The sequence goes on along the minus strand of NZ_JBHXVK010000008.1, from coordinate 125,241 downwards.
CGCCTCGGCGACATGTTCGGCAAGCAGCGTGTCCTCTTGGTGAGTGCGGTGCTGCTCACGGTCGGTTCGCTGATCTGCGCGCTGGGTGATTCGCTCATCCCGCTGATCATCGGACGCGGCGTGCAGGGCCTGGCCATGGGATTCATCCCCGTCGGTATGAGCCTCATCCGAGAGATCACTCCGCCCCGGATCACCTCGATGGCCGTCGCCGCGATGAGTGCCACGCTCGGCGTCGGCGGTGCGATCGGCTTACCGCTGGCGGCCTGGATCGTGCAGACCTGGGATTGGCACGCCCTGTTCTACGTGGCAGCCGGTCTCGGCGTCCTCGTCACGGTCGCGGTCCTCGTCCTGGTCCCGCGCGTGAACGACGCCGCGGGCGGCCGCATCGACATCCCCGGCGCCATCGGGTTGGCCGTGGGACTGTCCGCCTTCCTCATCGCGGTGTCGAAGGCCAACGACTGGGGCTGGACGTCCGGCGCCACATTGGGACTCGGCATCGGCGGAATCCTGGTGCTGATCGGATGGGGATTCTTCGAACTGCGCCAGCGTGAGCCGCTCGTCGACCTGCGCACCACCGCACGGCCCGCCGTCCTGCTGACCAACATCGCCGCCGCGGCGATCGGCTTCGGCATGATGGCCCAGTCCATCGTGCTGCCGATGCTGCTCCGCCTCCCGGAGGCCACCGGTTACGGTCTGGGACAGTCGCTTCTGGCCGCGGGCCTGTGGATGGCGCCCGGCGGACTGATGATGATGATCTTCGCGCCCATCTCGGGCATCCTCATCAACCGGATCGGCGCCAAGATCACCCTGGCCATCGGCGCCGCCATCCTGGGATGCGGCTACCTGCTCGCCTTCTTCCTCATGGACGCGGCCTGGAAGCTGATGCTGGCCTCGATAGTGTGTGCCATCGGTGTGGGGGTCGGTTACGCGGCGATGCCGACCCTGATCATGGGATCGGTGCCGGCCACCGAAGCCGGTGCCGCCGTGGGACTCAACGGACTCATGCGTTCGCTGGGCACCACCGTCGCCTCCGCCGTGATGGCACTGATTCTGGCCAGCGCCACGATCTCGCTCGGCGGCACCGAGGTGCCCGACGAGTCGACGTTCACCTGGTGCTTCCTCGTCGCCGCGGCCGCCGCCTTCGTCGGGATGGCGATCACACTGACCATCCCATCGCGTCGCGGATCGTCGAATGTGCCGGAGCAGCAACTGCTTCCGGCTCGGGGCTGATGCGGGTACCGCTTCGTTAGAGGGCGCATGGCCCCCTGCTCCCTGAGGAGCGAGCTTGCGAGCGTCACCCCCGGCTCCCTGAGGAGCGAGCTTGCGAGCGTCACCCCTGCTCCCTGAGGAGCGAGCTTGCGAGCGTCACCCCCGCTCCCTGAGGAGCGAGCTTGCGAGCGTCACGAAGGGTCTTCGCAACCCGACTCACCAAGACCCTTCGTGACGCGCCCTTCGCAAGCTCCGGGCGCTCCTCAAGGAGCAGAGGGCGCCGGCTCACTCCGGCCGCGGGTCGGCGGTGCGACGGAGCGTCACCCGATACGTGTAGTGCTCGGGGAGGAAGTGGCTGACCGCGAGTTCGACTGCCCGGCCGCGTGAATCGGTGTACAGCCGGTCGACACGCAGCACCGTGTGCCCCACCGGGCATCCGAGCCGGGCGGCGGTCTCGGCATCGGCGACGGTGGCGGTGATCGACTGCGCACACTCCTCGATCGGGTGCACCAGATGAGGTTCCAGCAGGCCGATCATCGTGTGATCACTCCGCGCTCCGGTCTCGACTTCCGGGGCGTCGATCACGAGGCGTGCGACCGACTCCGGCCACCACACGGTGGTCACCACGAACGGAACGCCGTCGTGGAATCGCTGGAAGACGATGCGGTACACCACGTCGGTGTCCAGTCGCAGACGACCGGCCGCCTCGAGATCCACGCGGCGCGAGGGTGATTCGATCACCTGCATCTCGGTGTCCGTCGACAGGTTCATCAGGTCCTCGATCGAACCCAGCTGGCGCAGGTACTGACCCGCGGTCTCGGTCGCGAACGTTCCCCGGCCGGGCACGCGGTACACCGAGCCCTCGGTCACCAGTTCGAGGAATGCGCGGCGGACGGTCTGCCGGCTGAGCCCGTACTCCTGGGAGAGCTCGGATTCGGTCGGCAGCCGCACACCGCCGGCGTATCTGCCCGCGACGATCTGCGCGCGCAGTTCCGCGGCCAGCGTCTTGTACGCAGGTGCGGACTGCTCGGACTCGCGCATGGAACCCACTCTCCCGCCGGACGACGGCGTGCCGATCAGATCCCGCCCCGCGACACGAGTTGCGCCGCAATGACATTGCGTTGGATCTCGTTGGTACCCTCGCCGACGATCATCAGGGGCGCGTCCCGGAAGTATCGCTCGACGTCGAACTCGGTGGAGTACCCGTAACCACCGTGGATGCGGACGGCGTTCAGGGCGATCTCCATCGCCACCTCGGAGGCGTAGAGCTTGGCCATCCCCGCCTCCATGTCGCAGCGCTCACCCCGGTCGTACTGTTCGGCCGCGTGCCAGGTCAGCTGACGCGCCGCGGTGAGCTTCGTCGCCATGTCGGCCAGGTAGTTACCGATCGACTGGTGCTTCCAGATGGGCTGACCGAACGACTCCCGCTGCTGCGCGTAGGCGAGTGAGTCGTCCAGGGCGGCGGTCGCCACCCCCAACGCGCGGCACGCCACCTGGATACGACCGGTCTCCAGCCCTTTCATCATCTGGCCGAACCCCTTGCCGGGAACCGCGCCCAGGATCGCCGACCGTGGCGCACGGTAGCCGTCGAAGGACAGTTCGCAGCTCTCGACGCCCTTGTAGCCGAGCTTGGGCAGGTCGCGCGAGACGGTCAGTCCCGGACCGTGTTCGACGAGCACGATGGAGATGCCCTGGTGCCGCGGCTGCGCCCCCGGATCGGTCTTGCACATCAGGGCGATCAAGCCGGAGCGCCGCGCGTTGCTGATCCAGGTCTTCGCCCCGCTGATGACCAACTCGTCGCCATCGAGCTTCGCCACGGTGGTCATCGCCTGCAGATCGGAGCCGCCGCCCGGCTCGGTGAGCGCCATGGTGGCGCGCAGTTCGCCGGTCGCCATCCGCGGCAGATAGCGCTGCTTCTGCTCGTCGGTACCGAACAGCGTGAGCAGTTTCGCGACGACGGTGTGCCCGCCCATGGCACCGGCGAGGCTCATCCACCCGCGCGCGAGTTCCTGGGTGACCCGCGCATAGCACGGCATCGACACCGGTGAGCCACCGAACTCCTCGGGCACCGCGAGACCGTAGATGCCGATCTGCTTCATCTGGTCGATCCACTTCTCGGGGTATTCGTTGGCGTGCTCGACATCCTGGACCGAGGGCTTCACCTCGCGGTCGACGAAGGATCGCACGGTGTCGACCAGAAACGCCTCTTCGGCGGAAAGCGAGCTCATGACTGTGTCCCTACGATCTACGGCCAGATTTGTACGGCCATTTTGTCGATCCCCGCCGCACCTGTCAACACTTCCCAAAGCTCGCCGCGGTCTGATACAACCGGAACCGCATCACATATGGCCGCACATTTGATCTCGACCCCTGGAGCAACCGTGCAGAGAAGACGAGCCGTCCTGGTCGCGCCCGCCTCCGACGACCGCAAGGCCCGTAAGGCGCTGGCTTCGATCGCCGACGAGGTCGTCCTCGACCTCGAGGACGCGGTGACCCCGGCGAACAAGGGCTCCGCACGCGCAGCGGCCGCCGACCTGGTCGCCGAGTTCGGCGCCGACCGCGCGATCTCCCTGCGCATCAACGCGATCGACACGCCCTGGGCCGCCGCCGATCTCGCCGCCTGCGTCCAGATGCCGAACCTGATGTCGGTGGTGCTGCCGAAGGCCGACTCGCCCGCCGACCTCCGGTCGGCCGACGAGCAGCTCGGCCGAGCGCCGGTCCGCCTGCAGGCGTTGCTCGAATCACCGCGCGGCATCCGTGACGCCGGCGCCATCTGCGCGGCCACAAACCGGCTCGATGCCGTCCTCATCGGTTACGCCGATCTCGCCGCATCATTGGGACGCAGCCCCGGCCTGCCGATGCGGACGTGGCACGTCGTCCAGGACTCGGTGTTGCTCGCCGCGCGCGCGGCCGGCGTGGACGTCATCGACGGACCGCATCTGACGATCGCCGACGACGACACCTTCCGCGGCGCCAAGCGCTGGGTCCGCGACCTCGGCTTCGACGGCACCTGGGTGATCCATCCGGCTCAACTGCAGTCCGCCATCGACATCTTCACCCCGGACGCCGCCGCCGTGGAGGACGCACGACGGGTGCTCGACGCACTTGAGCAGGCAGCCGCCGCGGGTGCCGGTGCGGCCGAGCTCGACGGCCGAATGCTCGACGAGGCGCTCGCCGTGTCCGCGCGGCGCGTCCTCGCCAAGGCTGCGTCCGAATGAGCGCGTCCGAGCCGGTCGCCGTGGGCGGCCCGTTCTTCGACGAACTGTCCCATGGACAGTTGTTCGACGACGCGCCGTCGCTCACGTTGACATCCGGTCTCGCCGCGACGCACCAAGCGATTCTCGGTGACCGCCTTCGACTATCGCTCGACGCCCATCTCTCGGATCGCGTGGTGGGTGGCGTCCTCGCCCATCCCGGCCTGGTCACCGACGTCGCGATCGGTCAATCCACGCTGGCCACCCACCACGTGAAGGCGAACCTCTTCTACCGCGGCCTGCGGTTCCTGAGCCACCCCCGGATCGGCGACACGTTGACGACCGTCACCGAAGTGGTCGGGCTGCGCGAGAACACACCGAAGCCAGGACGTGCGCCGACCGGGCTCGCCGCGCTCCACATGGTCACCACCGATCAGACCGGCGTCACCGTCCTCGACTTCTACCGGTGCGCGATGCTGCCGTTGTCACCCGACGCCGATCCCGGGCGGACCGTGCACGCGGACGACCTGAGCACCATCGGACCGGGAGACGATGCGCAACCGTTCATCCCCGAATGGGACCTCGACACCTATCGCGAATCCGCACGCGGACAACATTTCTCACCCGAGTTGGCCGGACGCGCCTTCTCCTCCAGCGCCGACGTGGTGTCCAGCGCACCCGAACTCGCCCGGCTCTCGCTGAACATCGCAGCCACCCACCACGACGAGCGGGTGGCCGGTGCGGCCGCCGGCGGTCGGCTGGTCTACGGCGGGCACACCATCGGACTGGCCCTCGCGCAGGCGAACCGGGCGCTGCCGAACCTGGTGACGGTGACCGGCTGGGACTCGTGCGACCACACCGGACCGGTGCACGAGGGCGACACCCTCAGTTCGACGATCCTCGTCGAGGAGGCGACGCCGCTCGCCGCCGGCGGCGGCGTCCTGCGCCTGCGCTCCACCGTCGTCGCACACGTTGACGACTCCGATCGCGAGGTCCTCGATTGGCGTTTCCGCGTCCTGATGGCGTGATCGTCTGCCGAATCCCCATTCCACACTCCAGGAGTTTCCGCGCATGAGCTCGCATCCCCGTCCGCTCGAAGGCCTCCGCGTCGTGGAGGTGTCGAGTTTCGTCGCCTCACCGCTGTGCGGCCTGACCCTGTCGCAGCTCGGCGCCGAGGTGATCCGTGTCGACCCGATCGGCGGGGCCGCCGACATCAACCGTTGGCCGGTCACCGATGACGGCAACTCGATCTACTGGACCGGTCTCAACCGCGGCAAGAAGTCCGTCACCGTCGACTTCCGTGACCCTCAGGGACAGACGATGATTCAAGATCTTGTCATCGACAGCGGGCCGGGCGGCGGAATCCTGGTCACCAACGCGGGCGGACGGTCGTGGATGAGTCACCAGACGCTGTCGGCGCGGCGCTCCGACGTCATCACCCTGGAACTGCTCGGCCGGACCGACGGCACTCCCGGAGTCGACTACACGGTCAACGCGGCACTCGGATTCCCGTCGATCACCGGCCCCACCGACTACGCCGGCGTCGTCAATCACGTACTGCCGGCGTGGGATGTCGCGTGCGGCCTCTATGCCGCACTGGCGATCACTGCCGCCGTCCGGCGCCGCGACCAGAACGGGGTGGGGGCGCAGATCACCCTGCCCCTGGAGGACACCGCTCTCGCGATCGCCGGGACGCTCGGCTATCTCACCGAGCCGCAGCTGAGTGGCGGCACCCGACCGGCCACCGGGAACGACGTATACGGCACCTACGGAACCGATTTCGTCACCGCGGATGACTCTCGCTTCATGCTCGTCGCCCTGACCCCGCGGCATTTCCGCGGTCTGGTCGAGATGACCGGGACCGGCGAGGCGGTCGCGGCCGTCGAACGGGCGCTGAGAGCGGACTTCGCCAGGGAGGACGACCGATACATTCACCGCGGTGTCCTCACACCGCTGTTCGCGGCGTGGTTCGCGCGACACACGTCTGCCGAGGTCGAGGCCGCGCTGGCGCAGACCTCCGTGCTCTGGGAGCGTTACCGGACTTTTGACGAGGTCGTCGAATCAGGTGTTCTGCAGCGCAATCCGCTCTTCACCGAGCTGGAGCAGCCCGGCATCGGCACCTACCTGGCCGCCGGCCTGCCGGCCATTTTCGACGGTGAGCACTACTTCGCCGGGCCGGCCCCGGAGCTGGGCTCGTCGACGGGGTTCTGAGGAGCGACCACCCCTCGCTCGCCCCCATCAACTCACCTGTGCGCCAGATGATCCGGGCGTGGCGCGGTCCCGCCGAACGGCGCCTGGAGGGCGTTCGATTTCGCGTTGAAGACGACGAACAGATTGCTGCGCGGGAAGGGCGTGATGTTCCCGCCGGACGCGTGCAGGCAGTTCGAGTCGAAATACAGTGCGGACCCGGCGGGGCCGGTGATCGTGTCGATGCCCAGTTCGTCGGCGAGGCTCGCGACGTCCTCCTCCTCCGGTGTCCCGAATGGCGGCCGATACGACGTCAGCGATTCCCGGTGGTAGTCATCAGGTGTCTCGCCCACGCAGCTGACGAACCGGCGGTGCGAACCCGGGATGATCATCAGCGGACCGTTGGTGGTGTGGTTCGGCGTCAAGGCCAGCGAGACGCTCAGCGCACGTGGGGCGGGCATGCCGTCCTCGGCGTGCCACGTCTCGAAGTCCGAGTGCCAGTAGAACGGACCGCCCGCGAACCCGGGTTTCAGGTTGATGCGGCTCTGGTGGATCGTGACGTCGTCGTCGAGGATCTGCCGGGCCACCCCGGCAATCGTTTCACGCGAACAGATCTCGGCGATGACGTCACTGAGCTGATGCACCGCGAACAGCGATCGCACCTGCCCGCTCGACGATTCGCGGATCACCCGATCGTCGTCGCCGAGCCGCTCGGTGATCGACTCCACCTCGCGTAGGCAGTCGGCGATGTCGGCGTCCGCGAGAATGTTTGTCTCCGTGTGGTATCCGCGATCGGCATAGTGCCGGAGTTCGGGCGCGGACAGCGGGCCCGGGTTTCCCATGCTCCCCCACACGGTGTTGTGTGGGCGCGGTTCGATCTGGCTGCGCTGCGCGAGCCGGGTGCGGTAGACGTCGACGGGTGTGCTCGTCGACTGCGCGCCGGGCGAGACATCGGCGGCTTCTGGAGTTCTGGCTGCTGTGTGAGTTACCACGATCGCAACGGTCCTTTCCCTCATCCGGCAGGCCGCTCGCGGAGCAGTTCTGCCCCGGCGGCAGGCAAGGTGATTGTGTTGTGCGCGACCGTCGCACGACGACGCGTCGCGAGGTACGGCGTCCGCGGCGCGGAGTTCTGCACGCCCTTCGGGAAACGGCCGTATATGTGCACCCTGCCAGGGACGACAAACCCCCGCAACCATGCTGGTATGCGCCGCGGGGAAAGTCCTCGACTCAACCGCGCCGGGCGAACTCCAGGATGATGTCGACGGCCCGCGCCGCGCTCTGACACGCGCCTTCCATCGTCGTGGTCCAGTTGGTGCGGGTCCAGTCACCGGCGAGGGCGAGGCCGTCGACCTCGGTGCGCTGGTCGGGGCGGAGGCCCGCGGTCCCGGGTCGTTGCGCGAAGGTCGATTTCGGCATCCGGACCACGTGGCTGTGGACCACCTCGGCACCAGCCGCCTGCGGAAAGTAGCGGCGCAGCATGTCCATCTGGATCTCGGTGATCTCGGCGTTCGTCTTCGAGATCAGATCGTAGGACGCCGACACCGTCGTCGAGTAGAAATAGTTGTCCCTCGGTGTGCGCCCGTGCATGCGCTGGCGGTCCCAGACCTGTTCGAGCACTCCCTCTCCGCCGTAGAGGATCTCGCCCCAGTCGATCATCCCGATCGAGCGGTCGAGGTAGAGGTTCACACTGACGATGGGCACCGGGGTCAGGTTCTCGACGGCGCGATAGATCCGCTCGTGCCCGGGCACCTGGTCGAGCAGACCCTTCACGCTCCACACCGGTACCGCGCAGATGACGGCATCGGCTGCGATCTTCTCGCCGTCGGCCAGCGTCACCCCGCTCACCGTCCCGTCGGTGACGTCGATCGACGAGACCACCGCACGGTGTCGGACCTCCACACCGGCGTCGGCGAAGCGCTTCTCGGCGCCGTCGATGAACAACGTGTCGAGATCGACGGTGGGATACCCGATCGAGATCGGCGTACGCGTCTCCCGCGCCCGGCGGGCTCCCGTGACGAGCAGATCGGCCGGGACCTTGGCCGAGGAGATGTCGGGCTTGTCGCCGGTGAGGCCGATGACGATGCCGTCCCACAACGCATCCCGTGCCGCCTGCGGCAGTCCGCTGCGACGGAACCATTCATCGGCGGTCACGTCGTCGAGCCAGTCGGGTTGCCGAAATGCCTGCCGTATCAACCTGATCTGCGCACGCGCCGTGCGTAACCGGTCGAGGCCGGTCACCCCGGGCAGGTCGCCGAGTGCGGCCCGCAGTCCGGGCAGGCCGGTGAACGCCGATCGGCGCGTCGCCCCACCCGGCATCCGGACCGTCATGTGACCCGGGAAGGCCACATGCTCCCGCGTACCGACGCTGTCCAGATAGCGCATGAGGTGCTCGTACCCGCTGGCGAAGACGTGCTGCCCGTTGTCGGGCACGTCGTCGACGGCGTGCAGCGGCATCGAGATGGTGCGGCCGCCGAGTGCACCCCGACGTTCGAGCAGGGTGACGCGTTGCCCCGCCTCCGACAGCCAGATCGCCGACGCCAGTCCGGCCAGTCCCCCACCCACGACCACACAATGCATGGCGACAGATTAGCGGTCAGGGCTGACCGATACCGGCTGTGCGACGAATTGTCCGGGGCCCGGCGCAGACCTCGTCAGCCGGTCATCTTGACGTCCTTGGCGGCGCCGAGGACGGAGAGGGCCTGGGGCACCAGCACGAGACCGAGCACCGCCATGGCCAGGGTCCACGAGCCGGTGACGTCGTGGATGGCGCCGATGACGATCGGGCCGGCCGCCGCCGCCAGGTAGCCGACGCACTGCGCCATCCCGGACACCTGGCCCGTCTGTTCGGATCCCGAGCTGCGCAGCACCATGAAGAGCAGGGCCAGACTGATCGACGAACCGGGCCCGACCATGACGCAGGCCGCCCAGAAACCCGGCCACACATCCGTGCTCAGGAGGCCTACGAATCCGACGGCGCACACCGCGAGCACCGTCAGGGTCACGACCCGCTGGCCGGCGAAGCGGCCGGCGACGATCGGCGCGACCAGCGACATCATCAGGGCGACCACCTGCGCCGACGCCAGGACCGCACCCGCCCGCAGCGGCGACATACCGTCGTCGACGAGGTACTGCGGCAGCCAGGCCACGAACGTGTAGAAGATCATCGACTGCGTGCCCATGAAGACCGTGATCGCCCACGCGATCGGGTTCGTCAGCAACGACGATGTCGGCGCCGCCGAGGTCACCCGGTGAACCAGCGGCAGCTGCGGAATCCAGACGACCACGGCGACCACCGCGAGCAGCGACCACGCGGCCAACGCCAGTCGCCAGTCCCCGCCGAGTGCGTCGTTGATCGGCACGCTCACCCCGGACGCGACCGCCGCCCCGCCGGAGAGAGTCATCGAATAGAGGCCGGTCATGAGCCCGGAGCGGTGCGCGAAGTCGCGTTTGATCAGCGCCGGGAGCACGACGTTGCAGGTGCCGATGGCGGCGCCGATGACCGCCGAACCCCCGAACAGGGCGGCCGGCGACGGGATGAGCCGGACGAGGATGCCGACGATCAAGACGAGCAGGGCCCCGAAGATGACCCGTTCGATGCCGAACCGGTTGGCCAGACGGGGAGCCACCGGCGCCGAGATCCCGAAGAACAGCACCGGCAGCGCGGTCAGCAGACCGGCGACGGCGCTGCTGAAGCCGGCGTCGTCGGAGATCACGCCGATGAGCGGTCCGACGGCCACCACGGCCGGTCGCAGGTTCGCGGCGACCAGCATCACTCCGACCGCGGTGACGATGACCCCGACGCCGGACTTCTCGCGCGTGGACAGCGCCTGCGCACTCATCCCGACACCTCGGTGAAGTCGACGTAGGCATACACCGCCGCGCGCGCCGCGTCGGCGTCGCCGCGCTCGATCGCGTCGACGACGTCCCGATGACCGCGCGGGTGCGACTGCTCGGCCAGCGGACGTCGCAAGACCGACGGATGAGTCCGGGCGATCGCCTCGGCGATTCCGTCGTACATTGCGATGAGCAGCGCGTTGCGGGACGCGACGACGAGCTCGGCGTGGAATGCGATGTCCGCCTCGGTGTATCGATCCAGATCACCGTCGGCCATAGCGTCCTCGGTGCACGCCAGCAACAGGCGGAGACGTTCGACGTCGGCGGCGTCGCCCCGGGCGGCCGCACCGGCCGAGGCCTCGCTCTCCAGTGCACGTCGCACTTCGAGCAGATCGCGGAGCTCCGACGGCGCGGAGGTCCGCGCGATCGCACCGGCGAGTGGGCTCCGGCCGCGCACATACGTGCCGTCGCCCCGTCGGGGCTCGAGCATGCCCGCGTGTTCCAGTGCGCGCGCGGCCTCCCGGATCGTGTTGCGCCCGACGCCGAACTGCGCCACGAGCTCGGGCTCAGCAGGAATCCGCTCGCCCAGGGGCCAGGTACCGGCTGCGATCAACTCCTGCATGCGCTGCACCACGAGTTCGCTCGTTCGCTGGGGCGGGTTGATGGGTCCGGACACGCCAAACAACCTAACATCCCATGTTTGAGCGACCCGACCGGTAGCATGCCTTTCCCGGACGGGACGGCCCGTTCGATGCTTAGATGAGCCATGTCGTTCGGGGTGCGCACGAGTTGGCTGCGCGTGGGTGTCATCGGTGTGGTCGTCGGCGTGCTGCTCGGCGTGTTCGCGGGCACGCCCCCCGCCCAGGCCGCACCCGGGCCGGGCTCGCCACTGCCGTCGGCCGACCCGTTCTACCGTTACGACGCCTCACTGTCGGGCGTGGCTCCCGGAGCGGTGCTCCGCAGCCGTCCCATGCGGTTCCAGACACCCACGATGTCCACCCCGATCACCGGCTCGCAGGTGCTCTATCGCACCACCGACCAGTTCGGCGAGAGCGTGGTGACGGTCGCCACCGTGTTGCGACCGCTGACCCCGGGGCCGACGCGCCTGGTCTCGTACCACATGGCCTACGACGCGCTCGGGTCTCAGTGCGATCCGTCGTACACACTCAGCGGGGGTTACACCAACGGCACCGCGACCGCCGAACAGGGCGTCATCGCAGGCTATCTCGCCGCTGGGTACACCGTCGTGGTCCCGGACTACGAGGGTGAGAAGCTGCAGTGGACCATCGGCCGGCAGTCGGGCTATGCCGCACTCGACGGCGTCCGCGCCGCACAGTCGTTCCTGCGGCTGCCGCGGTCGACCCCGGTCGGCCTCGTCGGATATTCCGGCGGGTCCATCCCCACGCAGTTCGGCGCCGAGGTCGCGCCGCGCTACGCGCCCGAACTGAACATCGTCGGCGCCGCCGCGGGCGGATTGCCGGTGGACCTCGCGCACAACCTGCCCTACATCAACGGCAGTGCGAAGTGGGCGGGTGTCATCCCGGCGCTCGTGGTCGCCTACCAGCGGACCTACCGGCTCGACACCTCGACGTTCCTCTCGACCCGCGGCCGACAGGTCGCCCAGGACGTCAGCGACGAGTGCATCTCGGAGTTCGCGTCGAAGTATCCGGGACTCACCAGCGCGGACATGGTCAGGCCGCCGTACACCGGCCTGCTCGACGTCCCGCAGGTGGTGCGGGCGATCAACGACAACATCATGGGACGGTCGGGCACCCCGTCGACGAAGATGCTTCTCGCGGTGGGCCACTACAACGCGATCGGGGACACCCTGATGATCACCGGTGACGTGATCGGCCTCGCGAACGAGTACTGCTCACGCGGCGTGGACATCACCTACCGGCAGCTCAACGGCCTGACCCATCAGGAGGCGTTCCTCCCGTTCGAACCGCTGGCACTGCAGTACCTCACCGAGCGGTTCGCGGGTGCCCCGACGCAGAGCAACTGCGGTTCGCTGCCGCGCGGGAACAGCCTGGCGCCGCTCCCGGTGCCCTGACCCGACGGCCTACCCCGGCAGCGTCTCACCGCCGATCGGGGCCAGCACCTCGCCGGTGTAGTACGACGAGAGCTGCTCGGCCGCGAAGAACACGTACGACGGCGCGATCTCGTCGGGCTGGGCCGCCCGTCCCATCGGCGCCTGGGTGCCGAAGTCCTTGACCGCCTCGGCCGGCATCGTCGCCGGGATCAGCGGCGTCCAGACCGGGCCCGGCGCGACGCAGTTCACGCGGATCTTCCGTTCCATCAGCGCCTGCGCCAGCGAGTAGGTCAGGGCCAGCACCGCGCCCTTGGTGGCCGAATAGTCGATGAGGCTGTCGTTGCCACGCAGACCGTTGATCGACGACGTGTTGATGATGGCGCCGCCGCCGGTCAGGTGCGGCACCGCCGCTCGCGTGGTGTGGAAGAAGCTGTCGATGTTGACGTCGAAGGTGCGTCGCCACTGCTCCGGCGTCAGCTCCAGGAAGTCGTCCACGATCTCCTGATAGGCGACGTTGTTCACCAGGATGTCCAATGCGCCGAGCTCGTCGACGGTCCGCTTCACGATGTCGGCGCAGTGCGCCGGGTCGGCGAGGTCGCCGCGGTACGCGCGGGCCTGCCGTCCTTCGGCCTCGATGAGCTCGACCGTGTGGCGGGCGTCGTTGTCCTCCTCCAGGTAGGCGATGGCGACATCGGCGCCCTCCTTGGCGAAGGCGACCGCGACCGCGCGACCGATACCCGAGTCGCCGCCCGTGATGAGGGCGGTCTTGCCGGCCAGCAGATCGCGGCCGCGATAGTCGCGCATTTCGTCCCGGGGGCGTTCGCCCATCTCGTCGGTCTCACCGGGGTAGGAGATCGTCTTCGGTTCGTGCTCGGGGTTCTGGTCGCTCATGGTCGAGATGGTGCCCGCTGAGAAGCGTGCGGAAACATCGGCGCGGACCGGGGCGCGGACGTCGTCAGGGGTTCTGGTCGGGGATCTCCTGGTCGAGTTTCTCGTCGAGGGACTCGCCTTCCCGCTGTTCCCGGGCGGTCATGCCGGTCCGATCACTGGCCGACCAGTCCTCGGGCGGGTCCATCCCCTCCTCGAGCGGGTCCTGACCGAGCCGGTCCTCGTCGAGATCCTCGAAACCGGCTGTCGACGTCAGATCGGGGTTGATGCCCTCAGATGCCGCTGTCGCACTGTCGCCCACGTTGTCGGTACTCATTCTCGTCCTCCTGGCCGTAGCCGAGATCGGTGTCGGTCGGGGTCGGGGTTTCACCGCCGGCCCGGGGTACCGCACATACCCGGCCGACACGCCACCGAAACGATCTCCGCGAGTCCTGCCCCGGGACACGCACCGGGTCGATTCCCGCCAAATGCGTCAGCCAGGTAAGCTCATCTTTCGCCCGAGACCGCTGGCATTCCTGTTGATTTGTGGTTTGTAGGGGTGAGGGTGACAGACGCCAACGATCACACCGCCGGCGAGTCCCGTATCAGTCACGTCGGCAGCTTCCGGTTCCTCTTCGACACCCAGGAATGGGAGTGGTCCGACGAGGTCGCCGAGATGCATGGTTACCGGCCCGGTGAGGTCACTCCGACGACCGAGCTGATCGCGGGGCACAAGCACCCGGACGACCGGCAGTCGTTCGAAGAGCTGCTCGCGACGATGCTCGACCGCCGGATCCCGTTCTCGAGCCGTCATCGCATCGTCGACACCAAAGGTGAGGTCCGCCACGTCGCGGTGGTGTCGCAGCAACTCACCGACGAATCCGGCGCCGTGATCGGCGCCGAGGGGTTCTATCTCGATCTGACGGCAATCGAGGAGAAGGCCGTCAAGGACCGCGTCGACGAGCACGTCGCGCGATTCCGCGAGCACCAGGGCGTCATCGAGCAGGCCAAGGGCATGATCTCGCTGGCCTACGGCGTGAGCGCCGATCGCGCGTTCGAGGTCATGCGCTGGCGTTCGCAGACGGCCAACGTCAAGGTGAACGAGCTCGCGCGGTCGATCGTCACCGGCGTCCACCGATACGTGGTGCTACCGGACCCGGTCCGGCAGTCGTTCGACCATCTGCTGCTCAACGCACACCGCTCCGACAACGAGAACGCCTCGTCCTCGAAGTAGCACCGACGCACCACCGTTCATCGCGTCCACGGGCGGTTTCACCGCCGACATTCCGGGGTATCCGGACCGGCACGAGATAGGTGCCGGAAACCGGCAGTCATCTGCGGCTCGCCGAAGCCGCGATCGTGCAGGCCCGGTTGAGAACACAGCCGTTGCGACCCTAGTGAACGGATGTGGCAGTGAGCAGTGCGCAGCCAGTCGGAACAGCAACCCTCGAGACAACGGGGTCGAACACGACACGAGGTCTGTCGACGATGTCGGCGGGCCTCGGTTCGGGGAGGGGCGGTGCGACCCGCGTGCGCGTCGCGTCGGCGCCGCACTCCCATGTGTACGTCCGCCACCTGTCGCCGCTGAACGGGACGGTCAGCGGGCTCGACACCGGACCGGTCTCGGTCGTCCGCCTGCCCGACCCGGTTCCGGCCGACGGCGCCAAGGTGCCGGGCGGCTGGTGGCCCCCGCTCATGCTCGACCCCGCGTGGATTGCCCGCAATCACAACGAGTTCGACGTCTTCCATCTCCACTTCGGGTTCGACGCCGTCGAGCCGGCCGAGATGTCGAAGGTGATCGACGAGCTGCGCACCCACGGCAAACCACTCGTGTACACGCTGCACGATCTGCGCAATCCGCACCACGCCGAACCGGGGCGCCACGAGGAGGTCTTGGACATCCTCGTACCGGCGGCGGATGAGGTCATCACCCTGACCCCCGGCGTCTCCCGGGAGATCGCGCGCCGCTGGCAGCGGGAGGCGACCGTGCTGCCTCATCCGCATGTCGTGCCGCCCGGCCGATTCGGCCCGCGCTCGCCGGACGCCGACGACTTCGTGGTGGGGGTGCACGCCAAGAGCATTCGCGCCAACATGGATCCGCTGCCGGTGATCATGACCCTGCTCGAGGCGGCCGCGGACTACCCGGACATGACGGTCCAGATCAACCTCCACGACGAGGTGTTCGTCCCCGGGAAGCATGCGTACAACCCGGACTTCGGCACCACTGCGCTGGCACTCTCCCGGCACCCCTATGCCCGCGTGCTCGTGCACGAGTACTTCACCGATGATCAGTTGTGGGACTATCTGCGGAGCGTGTCCGTGTCGGTGCTGCCGTACCGATTCGGAACCCACTCCGGGTGGCTCGAGGCCTGCCACGATCTCGGTACCACCGTGATCGCGCCGAGCTGCGGCTTCTACCGCGAGCAGCAGGACTGCCTGTCCTTCGGGTTCACCGAGGACACCTTCGATCCGGACTCACTCGTTTCTGCCCTCGCAGAGGCCTATTCGGCTCGTCCCGCGGCTGCCTCATGGCCCGACCGGCGCGCGCAGCGCGAGTCGCTCGCCGAACAGCACGCCGCCCTCTACACCAGGGCTCTGGATGCGTGACACGTTGAGGATCGCCATCGTCGCATCGAGCCGCTACCCGATCGCCCAGCCGTTCGCGGGCGGACTCGAGGCCCACGTCTGGCATCTCACTCGCGCCCTCACCCTCGCCGGTCACGAGGTCACGCTGTTCGCGGGCGCGGGCAGCGATCTACCGGTCGACTCGGATCGCCTGCGCGGCGAATTGTTCGAGCCCTCCGCGGCCGCACGCTCGGATGTGTCGATGCCCCAACTCGAAGCACTGCAGGATCATCACGCGTACCTGTCGCTCATGCTGTCGTTCACCAACAACCCCGGCGACTACGACGTGATCCACAATCACAGCCTGCACTACCTCCCGGTCGCCATGGGTCCGGCCGTCGAGACCCCGATGGTCACCACGCTGCACACCCCGCCGACGCCGTGGCTCGAGTCGGCCCTGACCCTTGCGCCCGGTACGCGTTGTGTCGCCGTCAGTCGGCACACGGCACAGTCCTGGTCGCATGTGCTCGGCGAGATCCCGGTGGTGCACAACGGGGTTCAGTTGGACCGCTGGCCCGCCGGCCCCGGCGGAGACGACCTGGTGTGGTTCGGCCGGTTCGTACCGGAGAAGGGCGCCCACCTCGCGATCGAGGCCGCCCAGCGCGCGGGCCGTCGACTCCGGTTGGCCGGACCCATCAGCGACACAAGGTATTTCGAGCAACAGATCGCCCCGTCGCTGGGCGGGCTCGTCCACTATGAGGGACACCTCCACCAGCACGACCTGGCGCGATTGGTCGGCTCCTGCGGCGCGACCCTGGTGACCCCGGTGTGGGACGAGCCCTACGGCCTCGTGGTGGCCGAATCCCTCGCCTGCGGCACCCCGGTGGCGTGCTTCGCCCGTGGCGGTATCCCCGAGATCGTCGGCGAGCACGCCGGCGTCCTCGTGCCTCCGGGCGACATCGACGCGCTGGCCCTCGCTGTGGACGATGCGCTCACCCTCGACCGGGGCCTCGTGCGTCGGCGCGCGGAGGACCACTGCTCGGACATCGCGATGATCGATCGGTACCTCGACATCTACGCCGATCTGGTCGCCGGGCGGCCGTTGGCCGACTCCTCGATCCCCCGGGAGGTCGGGGTGTGATCGGTTATTACGTCCACCATCAGGGCCGCGGACACTGTTCCCGGGCCACCGCCGTCGCCGGCCACCTCGGCACCGACGTCGTCGCGCTGACCAGTGCGTCGCTGACCGCCCCGGAGTTCAGCGAGGTGATCACGCTCGAGCGCGACGACTCCGACCCGCAGCCGCGGGACGTCGACGCCGGCGGCCTGCTGCACTGGGCACCACGGCACGATGGCGGACTACGCACACGCATGGCGCAGCTGGCCGAGTTCGTCGAGACGCGCCGACCGGCCGCCGTCGTCGTCGACGTATCGGTGGAGGTCACCCTCTTCCTCCGGCTGATGGGCGTGCCGGTGATCGTGACGGCGCAGCCCGGCGTTCGCGACGATCTGCCGCATCAGCTCGCCTACCGGGCGGCCGATGCGATCATCGCGCCCTGGCCCGCCGAGCTGTATCAACCGGACTGGCTCCGGGAGCATCTGCCGAAAACGGTCTTCACCGGCGGTATCTCGCGGTTCGACGGACGACTCCCCGTGTCCCACCCCACCTTCGCCGCCGACATCCTCGTCGTCACCGGCGCGGGCGGGGTACCGGGTGCCCCGCATCCGGCGACCACACTCGGCGAGGAGCTCCCGGAGCACACCGTCGTCGGACTCGGACCCGCCTTCGGCACCTGGGTCGACGACCCGTGGCCCTTCCTGTGCAGTGCGCGGGTGACCGTCATCGGCGCGGGTCAGGGAAGCGTGGCCGACGCCGCCGCGGCCGGGCGCCCGGCGGTGGTCATCCCCGAGGACCGACCCTTCGCCGAACAACGGGCAACCGGCAACACCCTCGCACGCTCCGAACTCGCCCTCGTCACGTCGTCATGGCCGTCCGCCGAACGCTGGCGCTCGATTCTCGACACCGCCGGGAGTTCGTCGCCGGAGTGGTCGCGGTGGCACACCGCGGGCGCCGCCGAACGTGCGGCGCGGGCGATCGAGGCGGTCGCGCACCGATGACCGGCGTCCCCGAGGTGGTCGCCGTCATCACGATCGTGTCGGGGCGGCACCGCCACCTTCGACGACAACTCGCGGCGTTCGCCCATTCGACCCGGCGGCCCGACCTGCACTACGTGGTGGCCATGGACGACCCCGACATCACATCTGTCACCGACGGTCATCCGGTGGAGGTCATCCGGTTCGCCAACGACGACCCGGACACCCTGCAACTCGCCGATGCCCGGAACGCCGGCGCCACGGCCGCCATGACCGCGGGGGCCTCGCTCTTGGTGTTCCTCGACGTCGACTGCATCCCCGGCCCGGACATGCTCGAGCGCTACCTCCGCTCATGCACGGCGACACCGGACCTGAAAGTCCTCTACTGCGGCCCGGTCACCTACCTCCCCTGCGACCAGCCGACCTTCGATGCGCGCGAGCTCGCCCGGTTCACCGATCCGCACCCGGCGCGTCCGTCACCGGGAACCGGGCAGACACAACTCTCGTCGGAGCTGATGCTCTTCTGGTCGCTGTCGTTCGCCGTCCGGACTACCGACTGGCTCGCCCTCGGCGGCTTCCACCCCGGCTACCGCGGCTACGGCGGCGAGGACACGGACTTCGCGATGTCCGCGCGCGACAACGGGTTTCGGATCGCCTGGGTTGGTGGCGCACACGCCTACCACCAGCACCATCCGGTCTCGAACCCGCCGGTCGAACACCTTGCGGACATCCTCCGCAACGCACGGGTGTTCCACCGACGATGGGGCAACTGGCCCATGGAGGGGTGGCTGCGCGCGTTCGCCGACCGCGGCCTGGTCTCCTACGACACCGCAGGCGACGAGTGGCTCCGGGTCAGCGACGGAACTTCGAGAACCCGATGACGACGCCGCGGGAGGCGGCACCCGGGAGCGGTTCGTCGTAGGAGATCGTGTGAGTGTCGGTGACGGTCTGCACGATCCGCCATCCGAAAGTCGACTGCTTCAGGGTCACGTCCGGGACGAGCTCGCCCCGGATCTCGCCGATCACGCCCTGCGACGACATGTGCAGAGTCAGTTCGATGGACGACTCCTCCGCGGCGGCGGAGATGATCTGCGAGCAGATCTCGTCCACGGCCACCTTGGCGTCGATGACGTCGTCAAGCGCCCAGTCGTCGATGTACAGCGCGGTCTCGACCAGAGCGCGCACCAGCGCGAGACGATCGGTGGCGGCCGGAACCCGCAGGACCGTCGGCGTACCGCCGTCGATCGATAGCTGGGACGTCGCGTCGGAATCGGTCATCAAATGAGTCTTCTTCGCCCGTTGATTGGTGGTGCCGATCTCGGCTGGTCTGGTCATGAGTGCCCCGTGATTCCGTGTTCCAAACCGCGGCCGGGGACCTTGCCGCGCTGAACGTGCCCCCCGAACACGTGTCGACACGTTAGCAGAGCGTTTACCCAGATCATGACTCGATGAGATTCACGTCTCCATCCGTCCCATGAACGACCGCGGTCGCGGTGAGGCGACGTTTCATCGCCGGCCGCTCGCGGTAAACCATCCGCACCGAGGCCGGTGTCGAGCACGCCGGCCACCGAGCCCCGACCAGACAGCGCAGGGAGTGCACCATGCCAGATCTGACACCCGAACGAGAAGTCGCGTCGCGTGAGGCCATCGCCCGGCGCCCGGCACGAAAGTCGCGAGGACTGAAGGCCGTCGGCCTACTCGGCTTCGTCTGCCTCGGACTCATGCTGGTGCTCGCCGGCATCGCCATCGCCGCCGGTGCAAGCGACCGCGATGGGACGGTGTGGCTTGCGGTCGGCGCCGTCGTCTTGGGTCTGCTCGCGATCGGACTGCTGATCGGCAGCCGTGTCCTGCTGCGACGTCGCGCAGCCCGCGACGGCGATCGGGCCCATCAGGACCCGATCCAGCCCGAGACCACCGCCGAGGAAGCCGAACGCTATGAGGAGCGGTTCCACGACTTCCCGGTGGAACACGCCGGAAAGAGTGAACGAGGACGAGACGACCGCCTCGAGGAGATTCGCGACGAGCGTCGAGCCGACAACGGAAAGGCCTAGAGAATGCGTGCAGTCACCTGGCAGGGCAAGCGGAACGTGTCGGTCGAGACCGTGCCCGACCCCAAGATCATCGAGCCCACCGACGCCATCATCAAGGTCACCTCGACCAACATCTGCGGGTCGGACCTCCACCTCTACGAAGTTCTCGGCCCGTTCATGCAGGCCGGCGACATCCTCGGGCACGAGCCGATGGGGATCGTCGAGGAGGTGGGCAGCGACACCGGCGACCTGCGGGTCGGCGACCGGGTGGTCATCCCCTTCCAGATCGCCTGCGGCACATGTCTTTTCTGCCACGACGGACTCATGACGCAGTGTGAGACGACCCGCGTCACCGAACAGGGGACGGGCGCCGCACTGTTCGGCTACTCCCAGCTCTACGGCTCCGTCCCCGGCGGGCAGGCCGAGTACCTGCGCGTGCCGCAGGCCCAGTTCACCCACATCAAGGTGCCGCTGGAGAAGCCCGACTCGCGGTACGTCTATCTCTCCGATGTGTTGCCGACGGCTTGGCAGGCCGTCGCCTACGCCGAGATCCCCCAGGGCGGAACCGTCACGGTGCTGGGCCTCGGCCCCATCGGCGACATGGCTGCCCGCATCGCCACGCACCAGGGAGCGCGGGTCATCGGCGTCGACCGCGTGCCCGAGCGACTCGCGCGGGCGGAGGCCCGCGGCATCGAGACCGTGAACTTCGACGCCGTCGACAACGTCGGCGACGCCATCCGCGACCTGACCGGAGGACTGGGTACCGATTCGGTCATCGACGCTGTCGGCATGGAGGCCCACGGGTCGCCGATCAACAAGGCGCTGCAGAGCGTCGTCGGCCTGCTACCGGACGCCGTCGCCCGCAAGGCGATGTCGGAGGTGGGTACCGATCGGCTGGGCGCGCTCTACTCGGCGATCGACATCGTCAAACGCGGCGGCACGATCTCGCTCTCCGGGGTGTACGGCGGCGCGGCCGACCCGCTGCCGATGCTGACCATGTTCGACAAGCAGATCCGGCTGCACATGGGTCAGGCGAACGTGAAGCGCTGGGTCGACGACATCATGCCGCTGCTGACCGACGACGACCCGTTGGGCGTCGACACCTTCGCCACCCACGAACTACCGCTCAGCGAGGCCCCGCAGGCCTACGAGACCTTCCAGAAGAAGGACGACGGGATGGTCAAGGTCATTCTCAAGCCGTGAACCCGCTTGGCGTGCCGCGGCCCTTCGTCGCGGCACGCTCGCCGTCGCCCTGTGAAGTGCCGCCGCCGCCCTCGTCCCCGGTGTCGTCCTCGTCGACGACGACCTCGGACCGCAGGGTTTCGAGAATCCGCGTCAGCAAGCGCGACACATGCATCTGGGAGATCCCCACCTGACGCGCGATCTCGCTCTGCGACATGGACTTGAAGAACCGTAGGGTGAGGATGGTGCGCTCACGTTCGGTCAGCCGCTCGAGGGCCGGCTGCAGCGTGACGAATTCTTCGACGAGTTCTAGTCGCGCGTCCTCGTCGCCGAGGGTATCGGCCAGCGTCCAGCCGTCGGTCGAGGAACCGGCTTCGGCATCGATCGAGCTCGCCGTGTAGGCCGACCGGGCGACCATGCCCTCGATCACCTCGCTGACGGGCAGCCCGAGGTGCTGGGCGATCTCGCTCGGGCGCGGTGACCGTCCGAGGGACTGCAGCAACTCCTCGCTCGCCTTGGCGATGTTGAGCGACGCCTCCTGGGCTCGGCGTGGCACCCGGATGGACCAGGTGCTGTCCCGGAAGTAACGCTTCACCTCGCCCATCACGGTGGGAACCGCGAAGGCGAGGAAGTTGTTGCCGCGTTCGACGTCGAAGCGGTCGACGGCGTGCATGAGGCCGATCCGCGCCACTTGACGCAGATCGTCGATGGGTTCGCCGCGCTCCGAGAAGCGCCTGGCGACATGGTCTGCCAAAGGTAGGCACCTCGCGATGACGTCCTCCCGCAGCCGGGCACGGCGATCGTCGTCCTTCTCCTCGTGCATCTCCCGAAGAGAAGGAAGGACGTCACTGTAATCGTCGTGATCGCCCCGGTCACCCGACGCCATTCTCACCACCAGACTTCGAAGACAGCTCGAGAATCGATGCGCAGACCTCGTGCCGCATCCAGAACAGGACTGATGTGCGCACGGGTTCGACGCATATCCGAGTCCAGCCAACCACGGTCTCCCGACGACGTCCAGCCGCACCGGTCGTCGGCTGGTCAGGGCGTTGCGTGGCAGGAACAGACCGCAAAGAAGCTGCCGAACTCGGCACAACCTTGTAGGCAATGCCTTGGCAACGTAGGGTAAGAGATGCGGTTCAGGTAGAAGCTGCGTCCTAAGCGTTAGGCGCCCAGGGCCTTCTCGCTTTCCACCCATCACGTCCAATCCCCCTCACCGGGTGATCGTGAACTTGGGGTACTGGCGCCGATTCGGCGCAGCACCAAGGCTTCCGATCCAGAAGTGACGGTCGTGGCCAGACGCACTTGACTGAATTGAGAACATCATGGCTCTCACCTCTTCGACCATCTTCCGTTCGGCGTTCGATCCCACCGCGGAGTCCGCGCCGAAGGCCCATTCCCACCAGTTGGTCTCCCCGAAATCGTATTGCGTGCAAGGCTTCTCCGGCAGCGTCGACCGCGACTCGGCGGCCGACTTCGCCGCCGCTCTCGACCGCGTGATCAGCGGCCCCGTCGACGGCATCGTCCTCGACTTCTCGGGCCTGAACTTCTTCGGGACCGTCGGGTTGGTGCTCCTGCGTTCGTTCATCGACGACGCCGGTCGCCGATTCGTCCCAGTGGTGGTCGTGGGTGGCCGCGCGGTGACCCGCCCCCTCGAACTCTGCGGAATGGCGCCGTATGTCAAGACTTTCGAGTCCATCGAGGACGCGGGACGCGCTCTGACCCAGGATCAGGTCGGGCCGAGCACGATGGAGTTCACCGTCACCGAGTGAACCCTGATCACCGTGTGACGGTGACCTGACGCGCGATGTCGACCAGTTTGGTGTTCGAGTCCTGCGACAGGCGCTTCAGCAGGTCGAAGGCGGCCACCGCGTCGATGTCGAACCGTTCCATCAGCATGCCCTTGGCCTGACCGATGACGTCCCGGTTGGCCAGGGCGCTGTGGAACTGCTTGTCCTTCTTCACCTTGTTCCACGCGAGGGCGGCGTGCGTCGCGAAGACCACGCCGATGTCCTCGGCGTGGAGGTCGAAGGCGAACGGCTCGTCGGCGTAGAGGTTCAGTGCCCCGATCGCCGTGGTGTCGGCGAAGAGCTGGAACGACAGGACGGAACGAATCGGCGTCTCGACGAGCGCGCGGCGGCGGTAGTCGGGCCAGCGCTGCTCATTCTCGAGGTCGTCGACCCGAACGATGCGATCGGCGAGCGCCGCCGAGATGCACGGTCCCTCACCGAGTTCCGCCTGGATGCGGTCGTGTACGTCGGCAACGTCGTGCGTTGACCCGAACGACGCGATCGCTTTTCGGTCGATTGCGACGGTGAGGCCGGCGTACGCGACTCCGGGGATGTCGACCAGCGCGTTCTCGACGATCGTCTTCGCAACCTGCTCGTCGGAGTCGTCGCCGTGGAGTTCACGCGCCAGATCCGCGATCTTGCGGTGAACGTCATCGTCAGCCGGATCGGTCATGGTCGAACCCCTTTCGACGCCCGACGTGAGCGAACGACCACGGACGCGCATTGTTCGGCGTGCTCGTCCAACGTAACCCACTGCGCCACGTTCCGTGGGCGCCGGTGGTTACCGCCAGGCGCCTGACTGCCTCAGCGAAACGCCGCCGACCCGGTGAGTGCGCGCCCGATCGTGAGCTGGTGGACCTCCGAGGTCCCCTCGTAGGTGAGCACCGACTCCAGGTTGTTGGCGTGCCGGATCACCGGATACTCCAGAGTGATGCCGTTCGCGCCCAGGATGGTTCGGCATTCGCGGGCGATCGCGATCGCCTCGCGGGTGCTGTTCAGCTTTCCGGTGCTGACCTGCTCGGGCGTGAGTTCGCCGCGGTCCTTCAGGCGGCCGAGGTGGTAGGCCAGCAGGTGGCCCTTGCCCACCTCGAGCGCCATGTCGGCGATCTTGGTCTGGGTGATCTGGTAGCCGGCCAGCGGCTTGTCGAACACCTCACGGGACTGCGCGTACTCGACGGCCGCCTCGAGGCAGTCGCGGGCGGCGCCCATGGCGCCGAAGATGATGCCGAAGCGCGCCTCGCCGAGAGCGGTCAGCGGCCCGCGCAGACCCTCTGCCTTCGGCAACATCGCCGAGGCGGGAAGGCGCACGTCGTCGAACACGAGCTCGGAGGTGACCGAGGCGCGCAGCGACATCTTCTTGGTGATCTCCGGCGCCGAGAACCCCGGCGTGTCGGTCGGGACGACGAACCCGCGGATGCCGCCGGGGGAGTCGGCGAGGTCGGTCTGCGCCCACACCACCGCGACGTCGGCGATCGACCCGTTGGTGATCCACATCTTCGTTCCGTTGAGCACCCAGTCGTCGCCGTCGCGCTTCGCGTGAGTGCGCATCCCCGACGGGTTGGACCCGAAGTCGGGCTCGGTCAGACCGAAACAGCCGATCGCCTCGCCCGCCGCCATCCGCGGCAGCCACTCGTTCTTCTGCTCCTCCGAACCCCAGTGGTGGATGGAGAACATCGCCAGCGAGCCCTGCACCGAGACCAGGCTGCGGATGCCGGAGTCGACAGCCTCGAGTTCCAGGCACGTCAATCCGTAGGACATCGCGCTCATCCCGGGGCAGCCGTAGCCCTCGAGGTGCATGCCGAGCGCTCCGAGCCCGCCCAGCTCGCGGGCGATGTCGCGGGCCGGCAGCCGGGCCTCCTCGAACCACTCGGCGATGTGCGGACGCAACTTCGAGGCCGCGAAGTCCCGCACGCTGTCGCGGATGGCGATCTCGTCGGCGTCGAGCAACGAGTCCAGGGCGAAGAGCTGGGTCAACGTGCTGGTGCGGGACATGGCGGACCTCCGTCGAGAATGGGACTCGCGGCGGGCGGGGGCCGTCGACGAGAACGTTTGCACGAACGTTTGCATCGCCTAAGGTAGGTGTTCGACGGCCGTCGGGTCAATCAGCAAGAGAGAGGATCAGCGTGGTCAGTGGTCAGCGCGCCCCCACGCTGAAGGAGATCGCCCGGCGTGCCGGCGTCCACGTGTCCACCGCCTCCCGGGTGCTGCGACAGTCCGAGCCCGCCGACGGATGGTCGGCGTCGGCACTGCGGGTGCGGGAGGTCGCCGACCAACTCGGGTACCAGCGCAACGTGTGGGCGGCCAGCCTGCGGACCCGCCGAACCACCACGATCGGGGTCGTGATGACCCGCCTCACCGACGGCGTCGTCGCCACGACCTACCAGGGCATCGAACAGGCCGCCACCCGGGCCGGGTACTCGGTCCTGCTGTCGTCCCCGCCCGACGAGGAGGCCGCTCAGCGACGGGCCATCGAACTCCTCGTCGGCCGGCAGGTCGACGGTCTGCTGCTGAGCGGACTACACCTGCCGGGCCGGGACTTCGTGGAATCCCTGCGGGTCGGCGACCTCCCGATGCTCACGCTCACCCGGCACGCCGACTCCGGACTCCCCTTCGTCGGCGGCGACGACGTGCGCGGCGGACGCATCGCCGCCCGGCACCTCCTGGAACGCGGTCACACCGACCTCGCCGTCATCGGCGGACCCGGCCACGCCACGACGGCCACCGACCGGCTCCGCGGATTCCGCGCCGAGCTGGCTGATGCCGGGATCACGCTGCCCGACGACCGCATCATCGCCTCCGAATTCGAGGTTCACGGCGGGACGGCGGCCGGGCGCGCACTGCTCGATCGTCCAGACCGCCCCCGGGCGATCTTCGCGGTGTCGGACACCGTCGCGATCGGAGTCCTCGGTGTCGCCCGCGACCTCGGACTCCGCATCCCCGATGACCTCGCCCTGATCGGCTACAACGACATCCCGGTGGCCGCCCAACTCCCCGTGCCGCTCACCACCATCCGCTCCCCTGCTCGAGAGATCGGCGAGACCGCGGTACGCGGCCTCCTCGACCTCGCCGCCGGGCGTGACGTCGAATCCCGTCGCCTCCCGGTCGAACTCGTCGTGCGCGGGAGTACGTAGAGGCAGAATGCGGGATCGAGTCTCAGAAGTGCTGTGCGCCAATGTCGATCGAGATCTCCTCTGCAGTGATGAACGTCGCTTCGTCGGGAGGCGAGAAAGGCCACGACGTCCGAGACCTCCCCGGGCTCGGCCGCGAACTCATTGAGGAATGTCATGCCCATACCGGCGAGCCGTGGGTTGGTGCTCGATCCGCTCGACCATCGAACCCGACCCCATCGGTGTGATCACCGCACCGGGATGAACGGTGTTGACCCGGATGTTGTGCAGGCCCAGCTCCGCCGCGGACGCCCGGAACACACCGACCAGCGCTTGGTTGCTCGTCGTGTGGTGAACCATCAGTGGCTGCAGCCTCTTTCCGGCCAGCGAGCTGATCAGGACGATCGACCCCCACCAGCCCTCTGCGCCCGGTCGCTTCTCAGAAGGCCATCAGAGAGCCACGGGTTCGGCACTTCGACGCATGGCCCACGCACGAGCGAACCCGAAAGTGGCCGCGAGCACCATCACGACCACGAGGATCGCGGCAACCCACGTGGAGGTGGTGGTCGTGTACCCGAACCATCCGGCCACTGCCACGCCGGCGCCCGTGGCGAGGACGGCACCGGCCGGGAGTGCGACCGCGGTCGCCAGGACGGTCGCCCGGGTGTGCGCATCTCCGGACAACCGCAGCACACCGAAGATCCCGGCGAGTACCAGCACGTACCCGAACGCACCGCTGGCGGCATAGACGACCAGGACGGGGTACTCGTCATCCGAGTTACCCGCGAACGCGTTGGCCAGCAGTATGATCGCCGGCGCCAATCCGACCAGGACACCCGTCATCCCGGCCGCGATGACCCGGCCGAGGCGCAGTCCGCTCCGGTCCGACAACCGGACACCCGCCGCCCACAGCACCACTGCCGCGAGCACACCCACCATCGCACCGACCGCGGCGGCCGCGATGATCGGTGCTTCCGAGTCGGGCGGGAAGCTCGCCGCATCAGCGGCGCCCCACACCATCCAGATGTCGGGGCCACCGACCGACCCTCGGCGGCCCTGGGACAGTGCGGCGCCCAGCGCGGCAACTGCCGCACCGAACACGCCGAGCCCGACGAGTTGCCTCCACATACGGGTCACTATCGCCGGTACCGCGTCGGGGTCGCTACGGACACGCTGGACGCCCGCGAATGTCAGACGGTCGCGCGCATCCGTCTCACGATGTGCCCGAACGCTCTTGCGCCGCACGGAACATCGCGACGACCGCGGTGCGGACGTCGCCACGGTCGCGGACCGGGCGATCCCAGGCTAGCCGCACCCCGACGACCCCCTCGGGAACCGTGGCGTCGAAGGTCGCTGCGTCGTGGTCGAATCCGGTCAT
The DNA here is from genome assembly GCF_042672305.1 of Gordonia sp. NPDC127522. Taxonomy (NCBI): domain Bacteria; kingdom Bacillati; phylum Actinomycetota; class Actinomycetes; order Mycobacteriales; family Gordoniaceae; genus Gordonia; species Gordonia sp. NPDC127522. The sequence continues at coordinate 97,772 of NZ_JBHXVK010000008.1, read as the reverse complement.
CCGCGCCGCGACCGCATCGGGTCGCCCGCCCAGCACACGGCAGATCAGCAGCGAGTCGTCGGCGTGGTCGTCGTTCATGTGCGCGAGCACGGCTGCCACGACATCCGGGCTGAATTGCGCTGAATCCGCAGTGTTCTCGTCAGTCACGCCCGGCCTCCTCGACCTCGGGACGCACGAACCTCGAGACCCAGCCCCGGAAGTGGTCGACGTCGCCGCCGTGCTCCTCGAACCATCCCCACGCACCTCCGCGCACACCGGTCACGTCCCCGACGACGAGTTCGATGGCCTCACGCGGGGTGCGCAGGATCGGGGCGTCCAGCGTGGTGCCCGCCGGGATCCGCTTGCGGGACCGCAGACGCGCGAACACCCCGGCGATGCCGTCCTCGGTGCGGTGGTAATCGGTCACGACCGCTTCCTCGTCGACGCCCGCGAGCAACAGCGCGATGGCGATGATCACCCCGGTCCGGTCCTTGCCGGCAGCGCAGTGCACCAGCGTCGCGCCCTCGGGGTCGAACTCGTTCAGCGCGGCGGTGAGTCGATGCCCGCCCGTGCGCATCATCGCGGTGTAGATCTCGACGAGCGCGGTGTCGGCGAGGCGGTCGACGCGGGCACCCGAGGACACCGGACGGTGCACGACGCGAACGTTCGGCGGCCAGGTGACGGCCATCCGGCCGAGCTCGGTGGGGTCGCGCAGATCGACGACGGTCGCCGGCGGCCAGGGCAGGCCGACGGGGTCCTCGTCGTCGGGATAGGGGGCGTCGCTGCGGATCAGCACGTTGGCGGCGGTGACGCCGCCGCCCGCGACCCGCATGCCGCCCAGGTCCCGAAGGTTGGCGAAGGTCCGCAGGTCAGAGGCGGAGGAGAGGGTCACGGCGGTCCCGATCGTCGATGTGCGCGGTGGTCGGTCGCACCTACCTTACGCACGCGAACGGGCGGCGGGCTGACGTACCGTGGCGATGGTGACGACCTACCACTCCTACGAGCCGTCGCAGGGCCACCGGCTCTCCCACGACCCGGTGAATGCCATCGTCGCGCCGCGGCCGATCGACTGGATCTCGACGGTGTCCGACGACGGCGTCGGCAACCTCGCGCCCTACAGCTTCTTCAACCTCTTCAACTACACGCCGCCGGTCGTCGGTTTCGCCAGCGTCGGATACAAGGACACCGTCGCCAACTCGATCGGGTCCGGCGAGTTCGTCTGGAATCTCGCGACCGACGGCCTCGGCGAGCAGATGAACGCCACCTCGGCTGCGGTGCCCGCCGGCGAGGACGAATTCGACGTCGCCGGCCTGACGCGCCTGGCCTCTGATCTCGTGGCCCCGCCACGGGTCGGCGAGAGTCCGGTGAATTTCGAGTGCCGAACCACCCAGTCCTTCCCATTACGCACAGCTGCAGGCGACCTCGTCGACACCTGGATGGTGCTGGGCGAGGTGGTCAAGATCCACATCGCCACCCATCTGTTGCGCGACGACCAGACGTACGACACGGCCGGCGCCCGGCCGCTGCTGCGTGCGGGCGGGCAGGGCGACTACTTCCTGCCGAGCGACGACCACCATCGGTTCATGAAACGGCCGAAACCGGCGAGCCGTTAGCGGTCCCCTCCCGGCCGGTTCCGCTCACATCGCGCGGCGGATCTCGTCGTCGCTCGGCATCCCGGTCCGGGCACCGACCGCGGCGACGGACAGCGACGCCGCCGCGGCCCCACGTCTCGCCGCGTCGACGACCGTCGAGCCGGCGGCGAGCGCGGCCGCGAACACGCCGTTGAAGGTGTCACCCGCACCGGTCGTGTCGACGACCCGCCCGACCCGACCGGCGGGGAGCGAGATCACCTCGGACGCGGGGTCGGCGATCAGTACGCCGTCGGCACCGAGGGTCGCGAGAACCGGTGCGCCCGTTCGGGATGCGACCGCCGTCGCCTGTTCGGCCGCCGATACCTCCGGCGCGGCCACACCCTCGGAGACGAGTCCGTACAGATCCCGCAGTTCAGAGGAGTTGGGTGTCAGCATCGGCGCCGACGTCATCAAGTCGACGGTCGACGGCAACACCGGGGCGGGGTTGACGACGCATCGGATACCCCGGGCCGCGGCCGCCGTGACCGCCGCGGCGACGGCGTCGGCCGGGATCTCGGAGCTGACGAGGACACAGCCGGCCCAGCCCGCCGCGCGGCCGACCGCGGCACGGACCTCGTCGGCACCGAGGACGGCATTCGCGCCTGCCCCGACCGCGATCTGGTTCTCCCCGTGCGGATCGACGACGATGAGCGCCATCCCGGTGGCGACGCCGTCGAGCACGTCCACGTCGGTCACGTCGACACCGGACTCCCGCAGTTCGGTGAGTGCGCTCGCGCCCACGTCGTCGGAACCCACAGCGCCGCAGTACCGCACCTCGGCACCCGCACGCGCCGCGGCGACGGCGGCGTTCGCGCCCTTGCCGCCGCCGTGACGAGTCACGGTCGGACCGACGACCGTCTCACCGGGCCCCGGCAGACGGTCGGTCGCCACCACGAGGTCGACGTTGACGGCGCCGACGACGAGAAGCCGGCCAGCTCGATCGAGGGAAGTCATCGTGCCTCCGAATCCGTCAGCGCACCCGGCGTCCAGTCCGGCCAGTCGGGTACGCCGGCGACCAGACCGTCGACATACCGCGCGACGATGCGCATGGCCGGTCGCTCGTTGGCGTACACGGTTGCCAGGTCACTCCGCGCGATGGCCGTCCGGACGAGCGGCCACAGGCGTCGGAACCGCTCGCGGATCTTGGCCTCCGGGACGGCGTGCCCGCCACTGTCGACGCGCAACCGGACGCGATGGACCGCGAGAGCCTCGGGGATCATCACGACGTGCAGCGCGACTCGGTATCCGGCGGTATGCGCACGTTCGATGAGCTCCAGTTTCGAGGGGTGCGAGAAGACCGTCTCGGCGATGAACGAGGTGCCGCGCTCGACGAGAGTGTCGCGGGTCGCCGCCGCCAACCGGGCGGCGTCGTAGGAATGGGCTTCCGCGGAGTCGGGCCACCGCTGCCGGGCGATCAGGTCGGCGTTGACGAAGGGCCCATGCAGCAGGGGTTGCAGATGACGCTCGACCAGCGTCGACTTACCCGCGCCGTTGCATCCGACGACCAGATCGAGCCGCGGAGTCACTGCCCGAGGATGACGCTCGTCCCGTCGGGGCGGTGTTCGACGAGCCGTCCGGCGTCATCGACGACCACCGAGGACAACCCTGCCGAGGCACGACGAACCACGTGGTCGTCGGTGGCGAGCCGCGCTTCGAGGTGCGCGTCGATCTCGGCGTCGTAGACGACGGCTTCCTCTGCGGTCAGCACCTCTCCCGGCAGTTCACCCGCCAGCGCGGCCTCGACCCGCTGACGCGACGAGGTGGTGCGCTGCGAGACGCTGCGGCCGAGGCGCGCCCAGTGTTCGAGTTGCTGCCGCGCCGACCGCTGCTCTCGCGCACCCTCTCGGGCTGCATCGGTCACCAACGCGGCAGACAGCCGGGTCACCTTGTCCGTACCGGTGCTCATCGCAGACCTCCCACGTGTGTAGCAGAGTGCTACATCGCCTCAGCATACGCCGGCGAACCCGCCGACGGTCGTTGTCGCACGACCGTCGACGGGCCGCGGCACTGTCAGCCGGCCTCGCGCGTCACCGCGTGGACGCCGCGTCCCGCTTCGGCAGCACCCATCCCGGTCGCGGGAAGTGGCAGGTGTACCCGTTCGGGAAATTGAGCAGGTAGTCCTGATGTTCGGGCTCGGCCTGCCAGAACGGACCCAGCTCCTCGATCGTCGTCACCGCCTTGCCGGGCCACAGCCCCGATGCATCGACGTCGGCGATGGTGTCCCGGGCGATCTGCTCCTGCTCCGGCGTCACCGGGAAGATCGCCGAGCGGTAGCTCGTGCCGACATCGTTCCCCTGCCGGTTGCGCGTCGTCGGGTCGTGGATCTGGAAGAAGAACGCCAGGATGTCGCGATACGACGTCTGGGTCGGGTCGAACACGATCTCGACGGCCTCCGCGTGACCGGGGTGGTTGCGATAGGTGGCGTGGTCGTTCTGTCCGCCCGTGTAGCCGACCCGGGTGTCCAGGACGCCGGGCTGCTTGCGGATCAGGTCTTCCATTCCCCAGAAGCACCCGCCCGCGAGGACCGCGGTCTCGGTGCCGGGACGGACGGTGATCTGGCCGGTGTCGGTCGTCATGCGTTCTCCTCCTGGGTGTCGGTGGTGTGGGAATCCGGGGTGTGCGTGCCGCCGAACAGGCCGGCGTACTCGCCGTACCCGTCCGCCTCGAGTTCGCCGACCGGGATGAACCGCAACGAGGCGGAGTTCATGCAGTAGCGCTGTCCGCCGGCCTCGCGCGGCCCGTCGTCGAAGACGTGCCCGAGGTGACTGTCGGCGCCGGACGAGCGCACCTCGGTGCGTCGCATCCACAGGGTGCGGTCGGTCTTGGTGGCGACCGCGTCGGGCTCGATCGGCTTGGTGAAGCTGGGCCAGCCGGTGCCGCTGTCGTATTTGTCGGTCGACGAGAACAGCGGCTGCCCGGACACGACGTCGACGTAGAGGCCGGGTTCGTGGTTGTCCCAGTACTCGTTGTCGAAGGCACGCTCGGTCCCGTCACGCTGGGTGACGCGGTATTGGATGTCGGTGAGGCGGCTCAACGCCTCGGGGGTCTTGCGGTAGGTGTTGCTCACGTTTCCTCCTGCTGACGCTCCCCCGGCTCCGTCGAGCGACGGCGCTCGGAAGGCGTCACCGTGCACAACAACACGATGCCCCGATTTGGTCCCGACTGTTCCTAGGATGGTCCGTACGCGACCGCGGGAAGGGACCCATGACGACCAGCGACACCGAACGCAGTGCTCGATTCACCCGCTCCGAGTCCATCCGCATCGACGCCACGCCGCAGCAGGTCTGGGACGTGGTGACCGACATCGCGCGCACCGGCGAGTGGAGTCCGATCTGCAAGGCCTGCTGGTGGGAGGAGCCGGCGACCGGACCCGAGGCCGGCGCCCACTTCCACGGCCGCAACGAAACCCCCGAACGCGTGTGGGAGACCCGCTCGCTGGTCGTCGTCGCGGATGAACCCCGGGAGTTCGCCTGGATGGTGAACGAGAACGCCGTCCGCTGGTCGTACACGATCGCCCCCAACGGCGACGGCGCGACGCTGACCGAGTCCTGGGCGGTCCAACCGGCCGGCTTCGAGCTGTTCGCTCAGCGATACGGCGACGACGCCGACACCCAGCTCGATCAGCGCCGCGATGCCGCGTTGTCGGGGATCCCGGTCACCCTCGCCGCGATCAAGGAGATCGTCGAGCGCGGCGTCTCTGCTCCCTGATCCGAAAGAACGACCTGCCCCCCCGCTCCCTGAGGAGCGCCCGGAGCTTGCGGAGGGCGCGTCACGAAGGGTCTTCCCGAGGCGAGTTGCGAAGACCCTTCGTGACGGCCTCCGCAAGCTCCGGCCTCCTCAGGGAGCAGTAGTTGGGCTCGCTCCTAGCACAAACAGGCTCTTTCGGATCAAGGCGCGCGGGCGCTACGAGCTGGCCACCTGCGAGTCCTGCCGACCCCACGCCGGCGACTTCTCGATCGCGCCGATGATCTGGGGCCGGAGCTCGTCGGCCTGGATGACCGCGTCGACCGAACCGACCTCGACGGCGCGGCGGATGCTGTGCACCGCGTCGAACTCCGCGGCGATCTCGCTGATCTTCTCCGCGCGCACCGACTGACGCAGGTCGGCCAGTTCGGCGTTGAGCCGTGAACGGTCCGGGCCGGTGGCCTGTGCGGTCTCCGCCTCCAGTTCACGCACCCGTGCGTCGGCACTCACCCGTTTGGCCACGTCGCCGGCGAAGACCACCGCTGCCGCGGGGGCACCGCCGAGCACCGACGCGAACGAGCCGTCGATCGCGAGCACGGTCATGTTGGGATTCAGGGCCTTCGAGAACACCACGAATGCACCACCGTGGTAGCGCGAGATCACGCAGAACACGATGGGGCCCTCGAAGTTCACGATGGCCCGGCCGATCTCCGCGCCGTACTCCAGCTGCAGCTTGCGCAACGACTCCGGTGACCCGTCGAACCCGGACAGGTTCGCCAGCACCACGAGCGGCCGGTTGCCGCTGGCCACGTTGATCGCCCGCGCCGCCTTCTTCGACGACTGCGGGAACAGCGTGCCGGCCGTGTAGGTGTCCGGACCGTCCGTGGGGGTGTAACCCCGGCGCGGCACCTCCCGGGATTCGATACCCAACAGGCACACCGGGATTCCGCCCATGTGGACATCGCACACGACCGCGGTCTCCGCGTCGGCCATCCCCGCCCAGCGCTCCAGGACCGGGTGGTCCTGGTCGGCGACGGCGCGGATCACCGTGCGGATGTCGAACGGCTTCTTGCGATCCGGGTTGGTGGCCGCCGAGAAGATCTGCCCGACCGTGGTGAAGTCGCTGCCCGCCAGGACGTGCGGGTAGTCGGAGATGTCGCGGTCCACCGGGTCGCTCGTGATCGCGCGACGCGGGGTCTGCTCGCCCGGCATCACGTAGGTGTGCTCGTAGTGGGCCATCAGGAGATCGCGTGCCGCACCGAGATTCGGCGCCCAGTACTGCGCCTGGCCGTTGGGGCCCATGACGCGGTCGTAACCGCCGATGCCGAAGTTGTCCTCCGCCGACACACCGCCGGAGAAGTCCAGCGACTGCTTGCCGGTGAGCACCATCGCCGACTCCGGTGTCATCACGAGGATGCCCTTGGTGTGCATGAGCATCGTCGCCTCGGCGTTCCAGTACGGTTGCCCGCCCACGTTGATACCGGCCACGACGATGTTGATCTCACCACCGTCCTGCGTGAACTCGACGATCCGCTTCAGCGCTCGGGCGATCCAGTCCATGTTCTCCGTACCGGAATCCATGGAGATCCGTGCACCCGACGAGAGTGCGTACCACTCGAGCGGGACCTGCATCTGCTCGGCGAGGTCGAGCGCCGCCACCAGCCGACTGCACTCCGGTTCCGCCAGCGCGCCCAGCGATTTCGTCGGGTCGCCGAGCAGGACCACGCGGGTGACGCCGCGCGGGTACTTCTCGGTCGGCGTGGTGACCACACCGGCGACGAGTGCGGCCGAATTGCGCCCCTTGGGGCGGTCGACCGGCACCAGACGCTGCTCGGCGTCGAGGTCGTACTCGGTGAAATCGCCCAGGATGGCGGCCAATTCGTACGGGTAGACGGTGTTGCGCTTGGCTGCCCGCAGCACCTTCTGGCGGTACTCGTCGACCGGTTCGATCGGCTCGTCGGTCGGGTCGACGACCCGGACGTCGAACCCGCCGGTGGGGTTGACCGAGAAGTGCACCGAGACCTTGCTCAGCTCACCGGTGTCGCGGTCACGACGACGTGCGATGAGCTGGACCTCTTCGAGCCCGACGCCCTGCGTCGTGCCGCTGATGTGATCGGCGATCAGATCCAGGATGTCGGCGTCGGCGTCGATCGGCGGCCACACGTACATGATGATCCGGTTGGCGCTCGACAGATTTGTGGAGCCGCGCTGCGCACGCCGGATGGAGTCGACGCATGACGCCAGGGCGGCTTCGGCGGTCGGCAGCGTCAGCAACCGGCCGTCCTGGTCGCGCAGTGCGGTAAGGTCTCGGACCTGCGCGAAGGCGACGAGACGGCGGTCCGACGCGTTCTCCCGTGCGACACAACGGAAGAGGTAGACCTCTTCGTCGTCCGACGACGGCAGTCTGGTGAGGTCGAACTTGCGGAGCCGTTCCATCTGCATGCGCTGCGCGATGTAGGGGTGCAGTCCGCGGATCAGGCGTTCCTCGGCCATACCCGTCGCCGACGGCCGGAAGGTCACGTGGTGATGCATCCGCGCATCGGCACTGCCGGCGACCGTGATGGTGACGCGGTGCACCTGCGGCGGAAGCGAACTGGTGGCGACGATGTCGTGCAGCGTCCCGGCGAGGACGTCGAAGTCCTCGGGCTGCTGCTCCCAGGCGAGATAGATGTCCGCGTCGACGGCGGCGGTGTCGCGCGCGAGCTCGGCGAGTCCGCCGATGGCGGCGGGCAGCGCATCGAAACCGACTGCGGCCGAAGCGATGTTGCCCGCGTCGCGCTCGGCGACCACAAATGTCGCGCCGCCGACCTCGCGGATACGGATGTCGGACAGACCCCGGTTGCCGTAGTAACGCCGGGTCAGCACCTCGAGCATGACGGTGTTGTCCGCGTGCCGCTCGATGCGCTGACCGAGAAGCCGGACGAGCGGTTCGGTGCTGCGCACCATGTCGTCGATGCGGCTCGTACGGTCGGCGGCGTCGGGATTCTCGTCGAGGTATTTCAGCTGCTTGCGTACGTTGCTGTAGACGCGCGCGCGGTCGCGCAGCAGCAGCGGCTGGCCGTACCAGGCGTAGATGACGCCGCGGGCGAGGTCGGCGACGGCCGGGAAGCGGACCTGGGTGGCGGCGACGAGGCGGTCGAGGGCGGTGCCCACCGCGTCGCGCAGCTCGTCGCGCGGGGTCGGCTCGTCGAGCCATTCCAACAGCAGCGAGCTGATCACCGCGGCCGAGTCGTTCGGGTTCTGCAGCGCGAGGAAGATCCGGAACACCGCGGCCTCGAGCTCCGGGGTGCGCTCGAGGTCGGTCACGCCGTAGTGGCTGAGCGCGCGGCTCAGCTGGTCGTGGAACGCCGCGGGCAGCCCGTCGCGTTCGACGTCGAGACTCTGCAGGTAGGTGTGGAAGTTCTCGCGCGCGCTGTGCACGTGCTCGACACCGACCTCATGACTCGACGGCCGGTTCTGGCTCAGCTCGGCCAGGTCGGCGAACACCGTCACCAGTTCGAGCTCGTCGGCCAGCGGACGACGGCCGCTGTCGAACGCGGCGCGCCGGACGGCGAGGTACTCGTCGAGCAGGCGCATCCGGTGGTTCGGGTCGACGTCGAAGCCGAGCAACTGGCTGCGGAGGTCTTCCTGACTGCGGGTGGTGCGTTCGGTGGGATCGACCTCGAGCTCGGCAGGCAGCTCCAGGTCGACGGCGTCGACGGCCACCTCCTCGACGGCGTCGTCCTCGTCGTCGGCGAGCGGTTCGAGGCGCATCAGGGTCGCGCCCGTCTCCACCTGGGTGCCGACCGACACCGCGCACTCCTTGACGCGCGACCGCACCGGCGCGCGCAGGACGGTCTCCATCTTCATGCTCTCCAGCACGAGGATGGGGGCGCCCGCGTCGACCTCGTCGCCGGCCTGTAGCGGCGTCGCGACGACGAGCGCCGGCGCGGGCGAGCGCACCACGCCGCCCTCGTCACGGCTGACGCGGTGGGTCACGCCGTCCACGTCGACGAGGTGGATCGGCCCGTGGGTGTCGGTGAGCAGGCGGTAGCGCACCCGGTTGACCACGAGCTGCGCGGCGTGCTCGTCGAAGCGTTCGAGGTCGACATCGGCGGTGCGGATCTCGCCCGGCGCCTCGATGGTCACGCGGAAACGATGCGCGCCGATCGCCCCGACCCCAACGCGATACGCGACGCCGCGCAGCTTCAGGTCGAGCGGACGTCCGCTGTCGTGCTGCACCTGCGGGCGACCGCCCGAGGCCGTCGACATCAGCCGCTGCCGCTCGACGCGTTCTTCTTCCTCGTAGGCGTCGATGGCGGCGGCGATCAGCGCGATCGCCGAGTGCCGGTTGGCGACGAGGCCGCCCTCGGCGCGCACACGGTCGATCCAGCCGGTGTCCGCACTGCCGTCGATGACCTGCGGCTGCGCGAGCAGCTCCAGCACGAAGCTCTTGTTGGTCGCGCCGCCGGCGATGATCACGCGGGTCTCGCGCATGGCCCGTCGAAGGCGGCCGAGTGCCTCGTCGCGGTTGCGTCCGTAGGCGATGATCTTGGCGATCATCGAGTCGAAATCGGCGGGGATGGTGTCACCCTCGCTGACGCCGGTGTCGACGCGGATGCCGGGTCCGGCGGGCAGCTCGAGCAGGTCGATCCGGCCGGGCGCGGGGGCGAAGTCGCGGTCGGGGTCCTCGGCGTTCAGACGGGCTTCGATGGCATGCCCGCGCTCGACCGGGGGCTCGCCCTCGAGCCGGCCACCCGACGCCACGTGCAGCTGTCCACGGACCAGGTCGAAGCCGGTCGTCGCCTCGGTGATGGGGTGTTCCACCTGCAGACGGGTGTTGACCTCGAGGAACGCGAGCAGGTTCTCGCCCGGGTGGTAGAGGAACTCGACGGTGGCCGCGCCCCGGTAACCCACGGCGACGGCGAGCCGCTCCGCCGACGCCTTGAGTTCGGCGACCCGGTCGGCGGGCAGGACCGGCGACGCGGATTCCTCGATGATCTTCTGATTCCGTCGCTGGACCGAGCAGTCGCGGACGCCCAGCGCCCACGCGGTGCCCTGGCCGTCGGCGATGACCTGGACCTCCACGTGGCGCGCGCCGGTGACGAGTCGTTCCAGGAACACCACGCCACTGCCGAAGGCGCGCTCGGCCTCCTCGCGCGTGCGGGTGTAGGCGTCACGGAGATCGGCGTCGCTGGCGACCTTGCGGATCCCGCGGCCACCACCGCCGGCGGTCGCCTTCAGCATCAGCGGGTAGCCGATCTGGGCGGCCGCGGCCACGGCCTCGTCGAGGGTGTCCACACCACCGCGGCTCCACGCCGCAACGGGCACGCCCACCTCTTCGGCGATCAGCTTCGCGCCGATCTTGTCGCCCAGCTTGCGCATCGCCTCGGCCGACGGCCCGACGAAGGTGACGCCGATCCGGTCGCAGAGTTCGGCGAACAGCGGGTCCTCGGCCACGAAGCCCCAGCCGACCCATGCCGCGTCGGCACCGGTCTCCAGCAGTGCGTGTTCGAGCACCTTCATGTTCAGGTACGGACGGGACGCCGCGGGCCCGAGGTCGTAGGCGACGTCCGCCTCACGCACGAACGAGGCATTGCGGTCCACGTCGGTGTGCAGCGCGATGACCTCGATGGGTTGCCCGGTCTCCTCCGACAGTCCCCGAACGGCGTGGATGAGCCGCATCGCGGCCTCACCTCGGTTCACGATGGCGATACGAGAAAACAACACCGGCTCCATTCACGTCGTCGTCGTGCGGTTGAAGGTCCGCAGGTACGGTACAGCGCAGCGGCCCAGCTCAGTGGCGATCCGGGACGTGCGGGGTGGTTCGACGCTGTGATTCTTACGAGTCAAATCGCTACGCGCGAGTACGGCGCGTCGCCGAGGGCGTGGAATCGTGCGATCGGGACATCGAGGAGCGACAAGCCCGACTTCCGCACGACACTTGACGTCCGCAAGTGAGCTTGTAAAAGTCAAATGGCTCAATGAGGTCATGTGCGCACCTACGGCCAGTTCTGCGGACTCGCTCGCTCACTCGAAATAGTCGGCGACCGTTGGAATCTTGCTCATCGTCCGCCAGCTGCTCATCGCACCCAGCCGGTACCGCGATCTCGCCGATGGTCTTCCTGGCGTCGCCACGAACAAGCTCGCCGACCGGCTCCGCGCACTGGAGTCCACCGGCGTGATCGAGCGCCGTCCGGTCACCGGCGACAACGCCGTCGAATACTCGCTCACATCCTGGGGATCCGAGCGGCGCGAGCCCATCGCCAGCCTGATCCGCTGGTCCACTCCCCTCATGATCCGAGGGCCCCGGCGACGATGCCTTCCGACCCGAGGGGTTGTCTCGTTATCCCCGCTCTGCTGCATGCTCGGCTAGCGCACCGGCCGACTGCCGCAATCGGCCTCGACGTCGGCGGCCCGATGTTCCAACTGCGAGCCACTCCACAGCACTTCCTGGTCGAACATCGCGACGGGCGGGCCCTCGACGCAGTCGTAAGCGCCGAGCCCGCGTTCATCCTCGGAGTCGCGGCCGGTGCACTCAGCCTCGTCGACGCCACCGCCGCCGGGCTACTGCAGATCGACGGCGACGAAGCCGCAGTACACCAGTTCTTCTCCACGACAAGCCACGAGTAGACGGCCGGTCTCGCGGTCTTGCACAGTGCGCGACCGGTCAGTTGTCCCGGACGATGCGCCGCGCCTCGGCGGTGGCGACGTCGATGAGTACCGCGAAACCGATGCCGATGTATCCCGACTCCCGACCGCCGACGGTGGCGATCGCGGTGTTCATCCCGACCACCTCGCCGTCCAGGTTGGCCAGCGGCCCACCGGAGTTGCCGGGGTTGATCAATGCTCGGTCTGCAGCATCCGGCGCTCCACGCTGCCGGGCGGTCCGATCCGTGCATTGCGGTCGGCGGAGCTGATGATGCCCGCGGTCACCGTGCTCGAGAGCCCCCTAGGCGCTCCGATCGCGATGACCGGCTGACCGGGCCGCAGGGAGGAACTGAGGCCGAACGTTGCCGCCGGCGGACTCTGCCCGTCGATACGCACCCACCCCGACGTCGGTCGGACGATCGACGCCGACGACACGCGCGGGCATGGTCCGCCCGTCCGAGGTCGCCACGGCCACGGGCCCGCCACCGTCCACCATGTGCGCGTTGCTGAGGGTGTGGCCGTCGTCGTCGAGGGCGAACCCGGAACCGCGGGACGGACCGTACCGGATCTGCACGACGCTCGGCAACAGGTCGTCCGCGGCCTGCTGTGCGTCGAGGGTTCCCGCCGATCTCTCCGCGCCGGCGAACAGCGCACCGCTGGAACCCACCTGTCCGGCCACCAGCCCAGCGCCGGCGCCGGCGACGCTCCCCACGAGCAGACACGCAACGAGCAAAGCGGCCGCCCGGCTCCGCGGCTCGCGAGCGGGTTGCTCCGGCGGGGACGGCGGGTCGGACCCGAAGTCGCGTTCGCCGCTCGGCAGGGTCTTGCCGGACGACGGTGCGCACCTGGTCGAGCGAGGTCAGCACACCCTCGCCGATGGCGGTTTGCGGGCCTGTCGTCACCGAGGACAGACTGCGTTGTGCCGCTTCGTGATCGGTCTCGGGGGGATGGACGACGACGGTGGTGCCGGCGAAGGTGACCACCCCGATGTTGAAGGTGTCGGGAAGCTCGCCGATGAAAGCGCGCGCCGCGTCGAGCGCGGCGGTCAACCTGTCCGGGCTCACGTCCTGGGCGTGCATCGAGTCCGAGGTGTCGATCGCGACCATGATGGTGGCCCGTTCGTACGGCACGCGGATCGGGACCTCGGGCCGGGCGACCGCCAGGCCGGTCAGCGCGAGCGCGACGAGCAGGAGCAGCGCCGGCAGGTGCCGGCGCCAGCGGGGCCGTTCGGGGATGACGCTGTCGAGCAACGGCAGGGACGCGAATCGCACCGCATACCGCTGCCGCCGACGCACCATGACGCCGTAGGGGAGTGCCAGCGCGAATCCCGGCAGCGGGACGAGCAGCCCGAGCGGGAACAGAAACGTCATCGCTGCCGACCCCGCTGACCGCGAGGTGGTCCGAGTCGGTCGCCGCGATCGCGTCATGCACCGCGGCGTGGCGGCGCGCGGCCGCCTCGGCATACCGCGCACGCACCGCTCGGTCGGAGGTCCAGACCTGGTGCTGGCACGTGTGGGACGAACACGCCGATCCGTTCACCCAGACGGTCCGCGTGACGGTGGGGACGTTGCGTCGCAAGCTGACCGTCGGCGACGAGGAACAGCTGTTGCACACCGCGATCGGCCGCGGATACCGGCTGCGCACGGTCGCCGGCGCGCACCCATCGTCGGCCCAGACCTCCTGAGCACATGTCCCGCTTCAGTTGCCGTGTTCCCCGGGTGCTTCGGACGATTCGAACACGGTTGGCGCTCATCACGTCGCTCTGGCTGTTCGGCATCTCCGGCCCGATCCTGCTGGCGCTGTATCTGGCCTTGTCACGGAGCACCGACGCGCGGACCGTACGGAGGTCGCGCGGTCACACCGGCCGCCACCGACCCGGTGCCCCGAGACTGACGTCGTCGTCGGTGGGTGATGGCGTCAGACGCCTGGAGCCTGCGAGTACTCGTCATCGGCGACCGGTTGCAGCCATTGCACGACCACGTGGTCGTCGTCGCCCTCGTTTATCGCGAGGTGGACCGTCAGTCGCGTGGGGGCGGCACACTGCCAGTGCTGGGCGCCCATCGGCTCGGCGTGCACACACCGGGACTGGTAGCCGGCGCAGCAGATCGCGCAGGTTGCTCTGAGTTGCCACACCCAACGAGAGAACGCTCGCACAGGGAAGGGCCGGGGGAGCTCGCCACAGCATCACACCCCTCCCTTCCCCTGCTGCCTGTCCGTGGCGGGGTAGCCGAGTAGGCGCTCACCTGCCCTCCACGGTGGCAGATCCGGGCGTGTCCCCGGACTGGCTTCGTGGCGCCCAACGCCGTCAAGAACACCGACGGCAGTCATTCATATGTGGAGTGTGAGGGCACGATCGATCCAGTGCGGTCCATCCTCGAACGTTACCGACGGCTTCGCCGACGCGCACGTCTGCCCATAGACCTCTCCAGCCGGAACAACTGTGCCCCATCGTGATCCTCGTTTCGTCGTATCGCGGGAATCAGGACTGGAGAGACTGGTCAGGGCAGGGCCACGTACTTGGTCGTAAGGTCCTCAGCGATGCCCTCGGTGCCGCCTTCTCCGCCCAGGCCGGACTTCTTCACACCGCCGAAAGGTGCAGCGACATCGGAGATGACTCCCCGGTTCACGCCGATCATCCCGGCGTCGAGTAGTTGGGAAGCACGCATGCAACGGTTGAGATCTCGGCTATAGAAGTACGCAGCGAGTCCGTATTCGGTAGCGTTGGCCACCGAGAGCGCTTGGTTCTCAGTGTCGAAGACACTGATCAGCCCAACCGGCCCGAAGACCTCTTCCCGATCGACAGCGGCATCGGCAGGGACTTGGTCGATTACGGTTGCGGGAAAGAAGAAACCCGGTGCGGGTTCGATCGTTCCGCCGAGTCGAATTCGTCCACCGGCTCGCACCGCACCACTCACGATGTCGGCGACGTGATCGCATTGGGCCCGGCTAACGAGCGGACCAAGTGTCGTCGCCGGTTCGTACCCGGCTCCCTGCGCGATCTGAGCCATCTTCTCTACGAGCTTGCTGGTGAACTCTTCTGCGATCGTCGCGTGAACAAGGATACGGTTGGCTGCGGTGCGAGCTTGCCCGCCGTTACGCATCTTCGCGGAGAAGGCACCCTCGACGGCGGCGTCAATGTCGGCGTCGTCGAACACGATGAAGGGAGCGTTGCCGCCGAGCTCCATGGACGTTCGCTGAACGCGGTCGGCAGCTTGGGCGATCAGCGTACGGCCTACCGGCGTCGACCTGGTGAAACTGATCTTCCTGACCCGCTCGTCCTCGATGAGTGCGCTGGACACGCCGCCGGCGTCACTAGTCGGCAGGACGGCGAGCACATCGGCAGGCAGGCCGGCATCGGCGAACACCGATGCCAGCGCCAACATCGTCAGCGGGGGCTCCTGAGCGGGTTTGATGATCATGGTGTTGCCGGCCGCCAGGGCAGGACCAATCTTGCGCGTACCCATCGCGAGCGGGAAGTTCCACGGGGTGGTGGCCAGACATACGCCGACCGGCTGGTGGGTGACGAGGATGCTGCAGTTGCCCGATGGCGATCGAGTGAAGCGGCCATCGGTCCGGACCGCCTCTTCGGCGAACCATCGGAGGAATTCGGCGCCGTACCGTGCCTCGCCCAGACTGTCGGAAAGCGCTCGGCCGAGTTCCAGTGTCATCAGCATCGCGAACTCGTCCAACCGCTCGGCGATGATGTCGTACGCCCCTCGCAGGATCTCGGCGCGCGCTCCCGGGGCCCGGTGTCCGCCCACGCGGCCGCCACCCGGGCGGCCCGATCGAGTGCGCGTTGGGCGTCGGTGGGCGACGCGTCGGCGACCAGTGCAAGCGTGTGCTCGGTGGCACGGGTCAATAGCCGCAATCGTCGCGCCGTCAGCCGCCGGCATCGAGCGCCCCTGGATCCAGAGACCGGTAGGCACCTTCGACAGAAGACCGGTGGCGACGGCGGGTAGCGCGGCGGTGGGAAAGTTCATCGCCGCTCCTATTGCGATCAGGACTGGCAGTCGACTATGGCGTCCGAGTACGCCTGCCGGGTCACTGACGCCCGTAGAGCCTCGACCATGGTCTTTCCGATGCTGCGGGCTCGGGCCAGCGTGGCTGAGGATTCGCCGTTGACGGCCTGCCGCCAGCACTGACACGACGGCTCAGCCACCCCCATAGAAGTGCCGTTCACAACTTCCCAAAGAGCTACAGACTAGCGACGTCGACGACCACCTACCGTCCCCCGGAAGCTCGCGGGTCGTCGACCCGTCACGCCGTGCCGCCGTCCGCTGGGGCTAGTTGTCCATCTCAGTGATACTCGATTGTCGCGGTCCAGCTTTCTGGTACCGCCTGACACGTGAGAATGAGCCCACTGGCCAGCTCATCGTCGCTGAGGGCCTCGTTGTGCACGAGTGCCACCTTCCCGTCTATCAGTTGCGCGACGCACGTCGCACAGTGACCAGCCTCGCAGTGGAACGGTGGCGCCATCCCTGCCCTGCGAACGCTCTGCAACACGGTCTCTCCATTGTGGTTCGTAACCGTCTTGGTTCGTCCTCGGAGTACGACGGTCACTGTCCGCCTGGGCGACCCTGACTCACCGTGCGCGGGGGACGACATCAGTAGCTCCGCGGCAGCCCGAGGCAGTGGGACCCGAGGTAGGCCAGGATCATCTCCTGACTGACGGGCGCGATCTTCATGACTCTGGCCTCGCGGAAGTATCGAGCGACGTGGTATTCCTCGGCATACCCCATGCCACCGTGGGTTTGCAGTGCCCGGTCGGCGGCGGTGAAGCCCGCGTCGGCGCAGAGGTATTTGGCGGTGTTGGCTTCGCGGCCGCAGGACAGCCCTTGATCGTAGCGCCAGGTGGCCTTTCGCAAGATCAGTTCGGCGGCATCGAGTCGCGCCAACGAATCTGCGAGCGGAAACTGTATTCCCTGATTCATTCCGATGGGCCGATCGAACACCACTCGTTCGCCGGCGTATCGGACCGCTCGATCGAGGGCCGCTCGCCCCAGACCGAGCGCCTCGGCTGCTATCAGCATTCGCTCGGGATTGAGTCCGTCGAGGAGGTAGCGGAACCCTTCTCCCTCCTCTCCGACCCGATCTTCGACGGGAATCGGCAGATCATCGATAAACAGCTCGTTGGAACTTACTGCGTTGCGTCCCATTTTTCTAATGGGACGGACATCGATGTGGGAACGATCCAGGTCGGTCAAGAACAGCGTCATGCCGTCGGTTTTCTTCTCGACATCAGACTGAGGCGTGGTTCTGGTGAGAAGCAGAATCTTATCGGATTCCTGCGCTTTCGAGATCCACACCTTGCGGCCGTTCACCACGTAGTGATCGCCTCGCCGTTTCGCTGTGGTTGTTATGCGTGAGGTATCGAGACCCGCTCCCGGCTCTGTCACCCCGAAACAGACGTGCATGTCACCGGTCGCGATCTGGGGCAGCGTTCTCCGTTTGAGATCTGAAGAACCGTGCAGAACAACCGGTTGCATGCCGAAGATCGACAGATGGATGGCGGTCGCCGCATTCATGCCACCGCCCGACCGCGCGACCTCCTCGGCGAGTAGTGACGCCTCGGTGATGCCGTAACCATGGCCTCCGAACTCCTCCGGGATCGTGATGCCGAGCCAGCCACCGTCGGCGATTGCCGTGTAGAACTCGCCTGGAAACTCGTGGGAAAGATCCTTGTTCATCCAGTACTGATCGTCGAATCTCTGACTGAGATCCGCAACCGAACGGCGGATGAGTTCCTGGTCGTCGGTGAGGTTGAAACACATACCGCCAGAGTCGGAGCGGGCAGGGTCGGCGATCGCGCGATGCGCGGTCACGACGCGTACCCGAGAATTGCCTTGACTTCTAAATAGTCCTCGAGGCCGAATTCGCCCCACTCCCTACCGTTCCCGCTCTTCTGGTATCCGCCGAACGGACTCCGGAAGTCGAACGCGTCGTTAATCGTCACCCACCCGGCGCGGATTCTTCGCGCCACATCGCGCGCCTGGTCCAGGTCTCGGCCGGCCACATTGCCCGCGAGTCCGTAGTCGGAGTCATTGGCGATCTCGATCGCGTGATCCACGTCGTGGTAAGCGATGATCGTCAGGACCGGCCCGAAGATCTCCTCTCTCGCAATGGTCATGTCGTTGGTGACGTCGGCGAAGACCGTGGGTTTCACGAAGTATCCGGACTTCAGACCTTCAGGGCGGCCGGGGCCGCCGGCTACAACGGTGGCCCCTTCGTCGATCCCGGTGTTGATCAGCTTCTGCACCTTGTCGAATTGCGCAGCCGACACGACAGGGCCCAGGTGAACGTTCTCGGTCGGGTCGCCGATCGTGAGTTGTTCGGCAGCAGCCCTGGCTGCTTTGACGGCGTCCGTCTCTCGATCTCGGGGCACCAGCAGTCGGGTCAGCGCGCTGCATGTCTGTCCTGAGTTGTTCATCATGGTAGCGACAGCGGCGCCGACATTGGCGACGAGTTCGTCATCGTCGAGGACGATGTTGGCGCTCTTGCCTCCCAATTCCTGAGTGACCCTTTTGACAGTCGGTGCCGCGTTGCGCGCAACCTCGATGCCGGCTCGTGTCGATCCAGTGAACGACACCATGTCGACGTCTGGATGGCTCGACAGGGGCACACCAACTCTCTCACCGTCGCCCTGCACCAGGTTGAACACGCCGGCGGGAACCCCGGCCGCATCGAGGATCTCGGCGAAGATCTGACCGGTGAAGGGGGCCTGTTCCGACGGCTTGAGCACCATCGTGCAACCAGCTGCCAACGCCGGAAACACCTTTACTGCAATCAGACTCAATGGCCAGTTCCACGGGGTGATCAATCCGCAGACCCCAATGGGTTCCTTGACCACTCTCGTGTCGCCGAGTCGATACTCGAACTCGAACTCCTCAAGAACCGACACCGCGGTGTCGAGATGACCCGCACCAAGGTTGACCTGGAATCCACCCGCCAGCGATGCGGGAGCCCCCATCTCCTCCGTCAACGCCTCAGCCAGTTCACCGAGCCTTTTCGAGTACTCGACACCGATCGCCCGCAGTAGATCGGCGCGCTGCGCAATGGACGTCGCCGACCACCCAGGGAACGCTTGTCTGGCTGCGGCAACCGCCCGATTGACGTCTTCGGCACCGCCGAAGGCAACCCGCCCGCAGACTTCCTCGGTCGCGGGGTTGACAACATCAAAGGTCTCCCCGCCTACCGGTTCAATCCATTTTCCGTCGATGTAGAGCGTTGGATACTCGCGCATGATCACTGAGTTCCTTCCGCGTACCAGGTCCTGAACTCTGCGTAACTCGGCATCTCCTCGCTGTTCGCTTTCGGATCGACCGACACGTGCACTACTGCAGGTTTGCCACTGGCATACGCGCGCTTGATGGCGGGTGCGATGTCCTCCTCACGTTCGACGTACTCCCCGTGACAGCCAAATCCTTCCGCGACCTTGTCCAGTCGAGTCTCTGAGCTCCAGTGAGTCCCCGTCTCCAGAGACCCTTGGCCGAACAACCCTTTGTAGACGCCGACCTCGAGCCCCCACGCATAGTCGACAGCGACGACACACACTAACGGTAGATTCAAGCGCACCGCTGTCTCCAGTTCACCGATGTGGAACAGAAACGACGAGTCACCGGTCACCAACATGAGTGGACGTTTGGCGCCGTCCGCAACCGACGCTCCCACCGCGTACGGAAGTCCGGTCCCGAGATGCCCAAAGTTCTGATTCCAAATGACATCGCGTGGTTTGGCCTGCGAATATGTCCACCCGAATATCGTTGTGGCGCCGCCGTCTCTGACCATGATGCCGTCGCCAGGAAAGGCTCTCGTCGCCTCGACAACCAGACGCGCCGGGTGCACGGGCACCATTCCAGACGGTGCCGTCTCGGCCAACTCGGCCAGCCGCGCCGCGTCGGCCTTCACCCATTCGGACAGCTCGGGAGTGGCGGTTCGGGGAGCGTCGCGAAGTCCATCGGTCAACTGCGGAACGACTGCTCGCAGATCCCCCACCAACGGCACGTCGATCGGCCGATTGACTCCGATCGCCTCCGCGTTCTGTTCCACCAGGACCCATTTCCGGTCGGCATCCTTGGCTGCCCAGTGGCGCCCGGAGCCGTAGTGCACCGGTTCACCCAGTTCGGTTCCGATGGCCACGCAGAGATCTGAGGAGGCGACGGCGTCGACCGCTGCGGGAGAGAAGCCGTAGGCGAAGGTCCGGTCTTCGAGGCCGGGTATGAACGACGTACCGCCGGATGTCTGAATGATGGGGCACGCCATCGCATCTGCCAACTCACGCACGACCTTGCCTGCTCGTGCGGTATGAACGCCGTGCCCGACCAACAGGATTGGCTGCACCGCTGACTGTATGTGGCCAACGGCGTCGTCGATGAGACTCTGTCCCGCCGTCTGCCCAACCAGTCGGTAACGATGTGGCGGCAGCGGTGCGGGCACATCGAGGTCCTCCTCGATGATGTGTTTCGGATACTCGATGTACACGGGCCCCGGTGTCCCCGACAACGCTCGGCGAAGACCTTCCCGGATGATCTCATCGGTCTGGTCGGCGAACTCGATGCTAGCGTGGTACTTGACCGACGGGGCGAACAGTTCCGCTTGCTTGACGAATTGGATACGACCGCGGCGTACCCGCTGCTCGGTAATGCGTGCGCGCTGGCCACCGAGGAAGATGACCGGCGAGTTCTCGACCTTCGCGCACATCATGGCCCCGGCGAGATTGGCGACTCCAGGACCGAGCGTGCCAATGCACACGGCAGCCGTCCCGGTCATTCGCGACACTGCTTCGGCCATGAACCCTGCCGCTTCTTCGTGATGCGGCGCGACTACCTTCCACCCGCGTTCTTCCGCGAGGTGAAACATGTGCACGAAGTTCGGGTCGGGAATGCCAAACATCGTGGTGATGCCCTCGGCTTCGAACAGGTCGAGAATTCGCTCGTAAACCTTAACCGACATGGTGTATCGCCTCCGTCGCTAGCGCGAAACTTTTTCGCAGGTGTTCGTTGTGCCCGTCGCGGACTGGATCCAGCAGCCACGGTTCCCGGGTGTCTCGAATGGCGTCGATCTCGCTCGCGACCTCCTCGATCGACCATTTGGGCCGGTGGATCCCGCGGGTCTCCGCGACGTACGCGCGTGCGACGCGGCCCGCGACCGCCACCAGAATGTCGCCGCTCACCGAGCAAGTCTCATGCGCGAGCCAACCGACGGTGGGAGCGATCAACTCGGGATCCATGTCTGGGAAGGACGACGTGTCGCGGCCTTCGGACAGACGAGTGACTGCCGCCGGCACGATGACATTGCTCCGAACACCTTGCTCGGCGCCTTCGATGGCAATGACGTTGGAGAAACCGATGATTCCGGCCTTTGCTGCCGCGTAGTTCGCTACTCCGATGTTCCCGTACAGACCGCCGATCGATGAGGTCAGTACGACGCGTCCATAATTCGCATCGGCCATCACCGGAAACGCCGGTCGTACAACATTGAACGCTCCGCGTAAGTGGACGTCGAGTACCGCATCGAAGTCGTCGTGCGTCAGTTCGCGAAGGTTTCCGTACCGCACGTTGCCGGCATTGTGGATGACAATGTCGAGGCGGCCATAACTCTCAAGTGCGGTCTCCACGATCGCCTGTCCGCCAGACTCTGTGGCCACTGACTCGGTACATACGACTGCGTTTCCCCCCGCTGACATTATTGCCGCCACGGTATCCGCGGCTGGAGCACTGTCCGCGTTCTCCCCGCGTTGGCTGAATCCTGGGTCGTTGACCACAACCGAGGCGCCCCGTGCGGCAAGGAGTAGTGCATATGCTCGGCCGAGCCCACGTCCCGCCCCAGTGACGACCGCTACTCTGTCATCGAATCTGTATTCTCTCAACGTATCTCCTTCCCTCGCCGTTCAATGCCGCACCTCCATACCGCGCATCTCTCCATTGGCACGCCACTCGGTGAGCAGATCACCGAACGCATAGAACCCTGGCCCGTACGGTTCGCCGAGATGCGAACGAAGGTTGCCCGAACCTTCGTTGTTGTAGAAGCCCGGGGTGCATTCGCGAGCGAATGATGTGGTGTCGACGGCTTCGTCTTTGATGGTCTGGCACCACGAGTCGACCGCTCGAGCGGTGGGCTCGATTGCGATGACGCCCGATCCGATCGCCTCGGCAAGGACTGCCGCAATATGAGACGTTTGCTGATCGAAAACCGCGGTGATGCTCGCGGTCACACCGCCCTGTAAGAAGCCGGTGAAGAACAGATTCGGAAAGTTGCTCGTCGTCATTCCGTGTAACGTGCGATAGCCCTCGGCCCAGTGGTCGTAGAGCGACACGCCGCCGCGTCCGGTGAAGGGAGCGATCGACAGCCGACGATCCAGATCCGTGGTGATCTCGAATCCGCTGGCGAAGATGATGCAGTCGACCTCGTGCTCGACCCCGTGGGCTACGATGCCTCGTCGGGTGATTCGCTCGACGCCCTTCGTATTGGACACATCGATCAGACTGACGTTCTCTCGGTTGAACGTCGGCAGGTAGGAGTCACTAAAACACGGTCTCTTGCAGAGGAACCTATAGAAGGGTTTGAGTGCCTCCGCTGTCTGTGGGTCAGTGACGACCTCGGCGACACGGCCTCGCACCCGTTCCATCGCCCGGTAGTCCTCGATCTCACGCAGTCGCATGAATTCAGCGGGGGTGAGGCTCTGCCAGGAGTCGGTCGCGGTGATGGTCGCCTCGAGGTTCCTGGCAACCTCCGTCCAACCGTCGCAGATCAGGTCCTCTTCGCCCGGATCGAATGCCTCGAAAGAGGCCTTGTGGAAGTTCCGCTTGCGGATTTCGGTCCAGCCTGGCTGGACCGAGTCGGCCCAGGCCGGATCGGTAGGGATGTCCCCTCGCTCGTACACGAACGACGGCGTGCGCTGGAACACGAAGAGATGGTCCGCGGATCTGGCCACATGCGGAATGATCTGCACGCCCGTTGAACCAGTTCCGATGACGGCCACCTTCTTACCGGCGAGCTTGTGTAAGCCTCCATGCAGATCACCACCGGTGTAGTCGTAGTCCCAACGGGCGCTGTGGAACATATGTCCATCGAAAGTCTCGATTCCCGGTATACCCGGCAGCTTGGGCTTGTTGAACGGCCCCTGCGCCATGATGACGAACCGGGCGCGCAGATCGTCGTCGCGATTGGTTCCGATCCGCCACCGCTGAATGGCCTCATCCCATTCGAGCGACGTCACGAGGGTGCTGAATACAGCACGCTCGTACAGGTTGTAGTGCTTGCCGATTCGCTGAGCGTGCTGAAAGTTCTCATCGCCGTGGGTGTACTTTTCGGTCGGCATGTACCCCGTCTCCTCCAGGAGCGGCAGGTAGAGGTAGCTGTCCGTATCGACTTGGATTCCGGGATAGCGATTCCAATACCACACTCCACCGAAGTCGCCGGCATGCTCGACGATCCGGAAGTCTTTGATGCCTGCCTCGAGAAGGCGCGCACCGGCCAGGAGACCCGCCCAGCCACCGCCGAGAATTACGACCTGCACATCATCGTCGAGAGCATCTCGCGGAACCACTGCGGTGTAGGGGTCATCGCGATGAAACTGTTCGAAGGCTCCCTCAGCAACCAGATACTGTTCCTGGCCGTCTGACCGCAATCTCTTGTCGCGCTCTTCGCGATATTTCTCCTGCAGCGCTGGGAGATCGATCTCGGGCGTCTGCGTTGGTGCACAATCGGTCATTTGCTTCTTTCCTCAGGAACCTCTCTGTCAGGACAGGTCGCGCGGTTCGCCGGTACCCATATAGCGGGCGAGGTTGTGGTGGAGGTTGACGACACTGCGTTCTCGGTAGGGATTCGGTTTCGGTCCGGTGAATCCGCGGCTCTTCATCCCTTGCTGCACGGCTGCCATGTTGTCGAAGTCCTGGGGCAGCACGCTTCGCCAGTTCGGGTCACCCACGGGGGTGTACTCCCATTCCGTCTTGGGCTCTTGCCCTTCGGGGAACAGTTCGAACACCGCGGCTTCGAAGATGCAGCTGTCTGGATCGTGACCGTTCGGACGGAACCGATAGCACAGCATGTTGTTGAGCGCGTGCCCGATCTGGAAGTTCGGGAAGATCTGCCATGCAGTGCCGGCGCGTGCAACGACATCCGGATCCACCTTCGGCCAGAACACCCCGCGGAGTTCGTCCTCCGACCGCGCTGTGTCGATCCAGTACCGCAACACTTCTGGAGCCGGGGTGCCCTCCGGAAGTTCGTCGACGAGGCGATTGGCCACGTCGACCAAGGTGCTGGTGGTGTTGGTGTTGGCTTCCTCCCACGTGAAGTTCTGCAGAGCAGCGGTCGACACGCGGGCGTCCGGGCCGAAACCGATGCGGACCTTGGCCTGGTTTTCCTCCATGCCCTTCGGTGCGTCGTAGCCGATGTTAGAGTGCTTCCCCTGCGCGCGCGCCCAACCCAGAAAGCGTCCGAAGTTCATGAACTCCGGGTGGGTGTAGGGCACGTGATAGGTCTCCATGAAGGCCTCAAATGCGACCTTCCAGTTGCAGTCGAAGGTAAGCCACCGCCGCCACCGATACCGCATCTTCTCCAGTTCGAAGTGCTCGAGCAGGCTCGCTGCGGGCTCGAGATACGCACGTAAGGACTCACATTCGGGATCTAGATTGATCCAGACCCATCCCCCCCAGGTGTCGACCTGGACTCGAGCCAGGCCGTCATTCGCTGCCGAGAGACCGCACGGCCAGTCGTCGCGCTCCGCCGTGAAGGTATTCCGACCTTCCAGGTCGTAGCGCCAGCCGTGGAAGCCACATACGAATTGCTTCCCGCTGCCGCGAGCATCATGGGCGCCCGGTGGGGTGTCGATCAAGCGACGACCCCGATGCGCGCACACATTGTGGTGTGCTCGGATCATATCCGGGCCTGTCCGGACGACTATCACGGAATCGTCCATGATCTCGTACGTCAGATAGTCCCCGACGGCCGGAATCTCCTCCACGCGGCACACTTGCTGCCACACTCTCGACCACAACTTGTCTGCTTCGGCCTTGGCATAGTCCTCGGAGATATAGGCCTCTACACCGATCACTTTCGGAGTAGCCAAGGCGTCGTCCTGGTCCGCCTGGTTCTCGAGGTTATCGACTGTACCGGTCATGAGTTGCTCCTTTGCCATGTGGTTTCAGTGAGTGATCGCTGCCCGGAAGGACTCGTCCTTGAGGAACACCGAGGTGTTGTCTGCGCCGACGTGAGTCCACCGGAGATCCAGACCGCCGTCCACCAGCAACGTCTGGCCGGTGACATAGCTGGACAGTCCGGAGAGGAGAAACACGATAGCGTCCGCCTGTTCCTCCGGGGTACCTCTTCGCCCCATGGCGATCGCCTGGCGATCGCGCACTTCGTCGACATCGACGTAGGCTCCCGACGCAGCGGTCGCGGTGACACCCGGCGCGACGGCGTTCACCCTGACACCGTCAGAGGCCAATTCGAGGGCGAGGGTGCGGGTTACGGCAACTATCGCGGCCTTGGCCGCTCCGTATCCGATATGGAATGGCGCGGTGTTCATGCCACTGATCGACGAGACAGAGACAATCGATCCCGGTCGCGACGATCCCCGGAGTTCAGCGGCAACCGCCTGGCTCATGAAGAACATCGTTTCGAGGTTGGCGGTGAAAAGATCCCGCCAGTCCTGGCGTGACACCCGGATCGCAGGCATCCACGTCTCGGGTGCGGCCCCGCCGGCCACGTTCACGAGGCCATACAACTCGCCACGCGCATCCGCTGCCCGCTGCATCACTTTCGCGATCCCCGGTTCGGTGGATACGTCCGCGGTCACGGGGTAGACCTGGCGGCCTTCTGCGATGAGTTCATCGGCGTACTCGACCATGTGCTCGAGCGTGCGGTTGACCGCGATCACCGTGGCGCCCGCTTGCGCCACCCGCCTCATCACTGCAGTGCCAATGCCACCACCGCCAGCACCGGCAACGATCACAACGCGATCGTGCAGGTCGAAATCTATTGTGCTCATGCTGGGTTCCGCTCTTCGCGGTGGACCGCAACGACGCTTCCCTCAGCATCCGCCGAGATGTAGATCGTGCCGTCGCGACCCGCGGTAATCCCCGCGAACGGACCCATCGGACCGGCGAACGGCGGGCTTGCATTGAGCGGCTTGGCGACAACGCCATTCGGCACCCCCACCGGCAGGTGCTCGACGAGTCGCTGCACTTGTTTGGTGTCCAGGTCGACCTCGAGCAGAGACCTCAAACCTGCGTCGACGATGAGTAGGCGGCGCCCGCGAAGCAACAACCCCTGAGGGGAATCCAGCCCGTCGACAATGACGTCCACGCCCGACCCATCAATCGCGACGACACGGCCACCGCGGGACTCCGATACGAAGACCGTGTCATCCGGCCCCACCGCGACGCCCTTCGGTCCGTCCAGTCCCTCAGCCAGCACTTGGGTGGGCCCTGAGGGCGAGGTCGACAGCACCCGCCCGGCACCGAACTCCGCGAATGCGAATGCCCCTTTGCTCGTCACCGCGATACCGTAGAGCTGATCGAAACCGTCTGCGACAACGGCGGGTTCATCATCGAATCCTGTGCGGAACATGGTGATCTCACCGCTCGACGTGGTGCTCACGAACCATCCTGGATCAACTACTGCGAGTCCCCGGACGTAACCAGGTGTTCGGGGACTGAACAGTGAAGCGACGGTCTGCAGTCCGCCGTCACGCAAGGCGTATAAGAACGTTCCGTCCGCGATGTAGAGGGTGTCGTCTGCACCAACGGTCAGGTCCAACGGCCACAGGAGCCCACCTCGGAGGAGGGGCCGAGTCCGCCCACCTGCCAGCACCTCGGTAATCTCCCCAGAGAAGTGCGAGACGAACAGACGGTCGCCGACAAACGTGCAGTTGTCGAGTCCTGCATCCAACCGGGCAAGAACGGTACGTGCACCGGTTCGCGGATCGATTCGCAGCACCTCACCGCTGTTGACCTGGGTCGAGATGATGAAACCATCTGGGTCGAATTTCACCGAGTCGGGAACCCCCAGACCGCTCGCAACCCGTTGCGGTTCACCACCATTGGGATCGATGCGCCAGATCTCGTTCAGCGCCATGACGGGATAGTAGAGAAGACCGTCCGGTCCGACCTCCATGGCATTCGGCATCGCCACGTTGTCCTGGAGCACACGAGGTGCGCTCCCGTCCAGAGGCAACTCCATCAGGCGTCCGCCCGGCCGGCACTCGTTGACGAACAGACGGTCCCGATAGACCGTGATGCCGTTGACACCCGGCAGATCGTCGCGTATCACTCGCACCGCACCGCTGGGAGCCATCACACTCACACGGGCGTCGAGGTACTCAGTGGCGACCACCGAACCATCGGCCACGAAATCGACGTCGTCAGGACCGACGATGTCGCCACCCTTCTCCGCAATGGTATCGATGCACCCGGTCGCGACGTCGACTGCGCTGATCGTGCTCCCCGCCACTTGCGCCACATAGATGCGGCCGTCGGGTCCGGTGCGAATTCCGTTGGCACCGAACAAGCGACTCGGCTCGGTCACCCGTTCGACGTGCACCCCCGCGGCCGGCGACATCGATGTCGCGTTCTGATAGCGCGAAACATGTGCGTGAGACAACGCAGACCTCCCGTTGGCTGATCTGGCTCTGCATGACGTTGGATTGACTTGCCCGAAATGTGATCCGGACCACCGCCCGGTGCCGACGTTACCGTAATCCTAGTAAGGATAGCAATGCTTGGTGGTCAACCGGCTTTATGTGGCGTCGACTGATCAGGCGTCGCACCTCATCGATCCATCCTTCGACCAGTACAGACGCATGTGAAATCTGGTTCCCGCCAACTAATTTCGGCGGTCGAGGAGCTTCGTCAGTTTCATTTCCAGGAGATGACACGCAGCCGGGCCATCGATCGGAGATCGATGGCCCGGCTGAGTTCGGCAGATTACGTCGGCCGTCAGATAAACGTCGTGCGACCGCTCTTCAGAGCGGATCTCGCCATCGCATGGGACGCGTTCACAACTCCGTCGCCGAAGCGCTCGAGCACCACCTCTTGGGTCGCGATGAGATGCGTACGGTACAGGCGCTTTGCTTCAGCGGCATGTCCGGCCGCAATCTCACGGGCAATTCGCTTGTGCGCTCGGACCGCATGCTTGGCCTCACCTTCGGAGGGATACTCTCCGCGACGCGTAAGGGCTTCTGCCCACGCTTCCTCTTGCGCCGACCAGAGAGCGACCAAAGTACTCACCACGTAGCGGGTGGTCAGGTTAGGCGTATGCGCGACGATCAGATCGTGAAACTGACGTGCTTTGTGCGTGAAAGCGACACCGTCACCGACGAGCGCCGCTGATTCCTCGACGTTTGCGTCGAGTTCGGGGACAACGGTTTCACCACGGTCGGGGCGTTCGGCACACGCGGCCGCACACATGGGCTCCAACGAGCGGAGTCCGTCCGCCAGGTCGTCGAGGGTGACCCGAGCCGCCTCCAGCGACAATCCGAGGTGGTAGGCAGCGGAAGTGCCGTCGGGACGATGCACCTCCGCGCCGCCGACGTTTCCGCGCCGAACAGTCGCGAGCCCCTCTGTCTCCAGAATACGAAGAGCCTCCCGCACCGACGGGTAGCTGACCCCGAACTCCTGCACCAGCTGGTCCTGGGTGGGCAGACGAAACCCCTCATCACCTGCGAGAATTCTGGTACGCAGCTCGGAAGCAACATACTCGGCGATCCGCAATTGGGGAACCCGCGGACCACGCCCACGTCCGGCAGTCGTCACCAACGCGGGCCCGCTGCCGTCACCATGCTCTGAGTCATATGCGAATTGTAAACACCCACCTCTTGGCCTGCAAACATTGCCATCCTTATACGGATTGAGTACCGTGCGCCATATGGACTTCACACTGGGCGACAATGCCGTGGAACTCCGTGAAACGTTGCGCAACCTGCTCGCGGAGGAGATCCCCCCGGACTTTCTCGGTGCCTTCACTCACGACCCTGCGGACCTGGCTCTGGCACAACACTTCTGCGGCGTTCTTGCCGAGCAGGGCCTGCTGTGCGCCGCGTGGCCGGAGAAATTCGGGGGCGCCGAGGCGTCCATATGGGAGCAGACGGTCATCCGCGAGGAGATGTGGGCCCGCCACGAGCCTCGCGGCGCCCAGTACATGGGTGTCAACTGGGTCGGGCCGGCCATCATGCGGCATGGAACGCCCGAACAACAGCAGAAGCTCCTGCCCCCGATCGCGCGCGGAGAGGTGATCTGGTGTCAGGGCTTCAGCGAGCCCGAGGCGGGGTCGGACCTTGCGTCGATTCGAACTGCTGCACATGCCGACGCCGATGGGTGGTCCATCAGCGGCCAGAAGATCTGGACGTCCTACGCCGGTATGGCGCAGTGGTGCTTTCTGTTGGCCCGCACATCTAGAGAAGGCCGAAAGCAGAGTGGGCTGACGGTGTTCCTGCTTCCCATGTCGTCACCCGGGATAGAGGTACGGCCCATTCGGAGCATGCTGGGCCCGCATCACCTCAACGAGGTGTTCTTCGACGGCGTCCGGGCAACGGAGGCTGACGTCCTGGGAAGGGTCGGCGCGGGGTGGCCAATCGTGCAGGATGTCCTCGCGTTCGAGCGAGTGGGCATCGCGCGGTATGCGCGATGTGAACGCCTCCTCATCGAAGCCCCGTCGGCCCTCGCAGAGCGTTGGGAGGTGATCCCACCCGACCTTCACACGCGCTGGGTACGTGCGCTGGTGCACTGTCGGCGTGCTCGGCTCCTCGCCTACCAGGTGGTGGAGACGCAGTCGCGGGGCTCGATCGACCCCTCGGACGCGGCGGCGTATCGGATCGCGGTCACCCGACTCGACCAGGACAGCGCTGTGGTGCTCGCCGAGATCGCGCAGTTTGCTCGTTCGAACACTGCTGCAACACAGCTCTTTCAGGCTTCGGTGGCTGATCACTGGCGTTACGCGAACGCGTCGACAGTCGCATCGGGAAGCATCGAGATGCAGAAAATCCTACTGGCTCGTGCGATGTTGCCGACAGGATGATCGCCTCCGATACCGGTACAACGCCGACAGAACCGAAAGGTGCGCGATGCACATCGACCTAGGCTACGAAGCGAAGGAGTTCGGCGTTCAGGCGGCACGAGCATTCGACGCGTCGGGTGGCGACTCCCTCGCGGTGCTGGCCGCCGCGAACCCGGCTGGACGTATTCATGGTATCGAACAGACCCTCGGTGCCCTGGGTGCCTTCGATCTCAGACCACTCGAGGACCCGACTGAACTGGAAGCGGCCGCAGCGCTGTGCCGGGCAAGTGGAATGGTCGCACTGCCGTACCCGGTTGCTGAAAGGCTGTGCCGAATCACGCCGGAGCTGCACGGGCTGATCGTCGTGTCCGACAACGGACCTGCCGGGCCGGTCGCCGACATCGACATGACCTGGCTTGCGGTCACCATCGATGGGTACGGGCATCAAGCGCAAGCACGATCAGGTGCGTCGATACCCCCGACCGAGGGATTCACTGCGCAACTCGACCTCGACGGGCCGGAGATCGAGGTCGCGGCACGAGCGATCGCGCTGGGCATAGTACTGCCGTGCTGGACATTGCTCGGAATGATGGAGCGCGCGATCGATCTCACCAAGCGGCACGCTCTACTGCGCGAGCAGTTCGACCGGCCGCTCGCCCACTTCCAGTCAGTAAGGTTTCAGCTCACAGACGCCGAGGTCGAGTACCGCGGTGTTGACACTCTCGCGCGATATGCTCTGTGGAGCATTCAGAATCATGACGACAACGCACTAGCAGACGCGCTTGCGGTTCGTCTCGCAGCCGTCGAGGCCGCCGATCTGGTCTTCCGTACGGCCCATCAGATCCACGGCGCGACCGGATTCTGCGACGAGTCCACCCTGTCCTGGCTCTCACGCTATAGTCTGTCCATCCGGCGGCTCCCGTTCGGCCGGTCGGAGACCGAAGCATTGTTGACCGAGCAGGTCGGCCGCCGCGGAATCGCCGGCTTGTTCACTGAGCCGGCCGGGGCGTGACGCACATGTCCTATGACCTTCCAGCCGAGTTGCGGGTCGAGTCCGACGGCGGCATCCGCGTTGTCGTCCTCAACCGTCCCGACCACCTCAACGCGATCGATCAAACCTTGCACGCGGCCCTGGCAAAAGTGTGGCGTCAGCTCGCCGCCGACCAGGATGCGCGAGTTGTCATCGTCACCGGAGCCGGTCGATCCTTCAGCGCTGGGGGCGACCTGCTGTGGATCGAATCCTTTCTGACCGACACCGCGGCCCGAGACGACAGCATCCGCGAAGGGGCACAGATCATCGAGGAGATGCTGCGCTTCCCGTTACCGGTGATCACCGCCGTCAACGGGCCTGCCGTCGGCCTCGGTGCCAGCATCGCGGCCCTCTCGGACATCGTTCTGATCGCCGACACCGCCCATCTGGCCGACCCGCA
Organism: Gordonia sp. NPDC127522; assembly: GCF_042672305.1. NCBI lineage: Bacteria > Bacillati > Actinomycetota > Actinomycetes > Mycobacteriales > Gordoniaceae > Gordonia > Gordonia sp. NPDC127522. The sequence continues at coordinate 66,427 of NZ_JBHXVK010000008.1, read as the reverse complement.
CGTGAGTGTGGGTCTCGCCGCCGGTGACGGCGCTGCCGCGCTGTGGCCTCTGCTCACCCCGCTACTACGCTCACGCGAGTTCCTGTTCACAGGCGACCCAATCGACGCACGTACCGCCGTCGAGCTGGGGCTGGCCAGCAGAGTTGTTGCGGCCGACGATCTGCTTGCGGAGGCCCACAGCTTGGCGACAAAGCTCGCGGGGCAGCCGACCGAAGCACTTCGGGCCACGAAGCGCGTTGTCAACATGTTCGTCTCCCAAGCCCTGGCCGGACCCGTACAAGCGGGATTTGCGGCGGAGTTAACCACGATGCAATCCGACGAGCATCGCAGACAACTGGCCGCACTGCGCCGCCGGAGCGAGGTTCGCTGATGGCGCCGCCGATTGCGACCGACCTCGACGATTTCCGCTCAGCGGTACGGACATGGTGTTTCGAACATATTCCGAAGGACTGGGAAAGTCAGCAGACCAACGCCTCTGATGACGACTTCGTCGATTTCCAAAGGGAATGGCTCCAGACGCTTCGTCGCGCGGGTTTCGCAGTTCCGCACTGGCCGAGCGACCATGGTGGTGGGATGCCGATCTCGCAGCAGATCGTCCTGTACCAGGAGCTCGCCGCTCACAACGCACCACGGCTAGTGGTTCCATTCGTGGCGATTCATCACGCCGCAGCAACACTTTTCGCTGCTGGCACCAAGGAGCAACAACGGAAGCATCTTCCGGCGATCCTCGACGGGGAGGTCTGGGTGCAGGCCTTCTCCGAGCCGACCGCCGGCTCGGATCTCGCCGCTCTGAAGACGCGTGCCGAACTCGACGGTGACGCATACCTGATCAACGGACACAAGGTGTGGGCGAGCGGAGCGCAGTACGCCGACTGGTGTTTGCTGCTGGCGCGCACCGACCCGCATGCACCGCGACGCCAAGGGATTTCGTATTTTCTGCTCGACATGACATCGACCGGCGTCGATGTCCGACCGATCCGACAGGCCAACGGGGAGTCGCACTTTTGCGAGATCTTCCTCGACGATGTCCGCATACCGCGAACGAACCTGGTGGGTTCTGAAAACGCAGGCTGGACGGTTGCGCAAGAGACTCTCGGGGCCGAACGTGGGTTGACGATGCTCGAACTCACCGAACGACTCGCCAACGTCGGTTTCCGTCGCTTGGTCGAGCAATGTGTGCAACCCGACTCCTCTGGGCGCCGATTGATCGACGATGCGGTGGTACTGAATGGACTGGCGTCCCTCGAGACGGACATCTCCGGCGTCCGAGCATTGGCCGTCCAGCTCGTGCATAAACACGAAGACCGCACAATCCAGCCGGCGGATGCGTCGGTGGTCAAGCTCTCCTACAGCGAAATCCTGCAGCGATTCACTGATTTTGGCGTCGAAGTGGGCGCGCTGAGTGCGCAGCAGATCCGACGAAAGTCGCGATCGGGAGGTTGGGAGTCGGGGGCCTGGGTGTTGGACTTCATCGGATCGTGGGAGTGGACGATTCCGGGCGGGACTAGTGAGATCCAGCGGTCGATCATCGCCGAACGCGGCCTGGGTTTGCCTCGTGAGCCGAGGGGCGCACGATGACCGTAGACCTGTACGAGATCCACGACGAACTCCGCTCGGTGGCGCGAGGTATCCTCGCCGGTCTCGGTAGTGCAGAGGACATCACGCGGTTGCCGTGGTCCACGGTCAGGCAGGCCGGCTGGACGGGCCTCGAACTGCCGGGTGACGCCGGTGAGTGCGCAACTTTCCGCGAGGTGGCCGTCTTACTCTTCGAAGTGGGGCGGGCCTGCGCCGGTTCACCCTTCCTCGCCGTGGCATCGATCTCGGTGGCTTTCGCGCAGCTGGGCGTTCCCGGTGATGAGCGAGACCGTCTGACGGGTGCGATCGAGGCCGCCGAGTCGGTGCATGTCACCGCCGTCGCCGCCGACAGTTTGGAGCCGCACACCGCCTTCGATCTCGTGCACAGCAACGGCAGGTGGTCGGTACATGGCACCGAGTCCTCGGTCCTCGACGCCATGTCCGCAGATCGACTTCTGCTGCCTGCCCGATATCCAGACGGTAGGCCGGCGATCGCCGTCATCGACGCAGACAGTTCGGGTATCTCGATAACCGAACAGCCGCTGGTGGATGAGACTCGAACGATGGGGCGGGTTGACGCGGCCGGTGCTGTGCCGGACGCGGTGATACCAATGCTCTCAGAGGATTCGAACCCTCTGTCCCACATCGCGGATCGAGCAACGCTCGCCCTTGCGTGGGACAGCCTCGGTCTGAGCGAGGCGATGTTGGAGGCGACCGTCGCATACTGCGCGGCGCGCGAGCAGTTCGGCCGTCCGATCGCATCGTTTCAGGCAGTTAAGCACGCTTGCGCAGACATGTTCGTTCAGATATCGCTGGCGCGGGGTCTTGTCGACGAGGCCACCGAGCTTGTCTCCGATCGATTGCCTGGGGCGAGCCGAGCTGTCTCCATGGCCAAGGTGTCCGCGTCGGTCACGGGTGTCCAGGTAGCTGGTAAAGCGGTGCAATTGCACGGAGCATACGGGTACAGCTGGGAGAGCGGTCTTCACCGGTATCTGAAGCGGGCGATCCTCAATCGGAGCCTGTTCGGTTCGCTGTCGGCGCATCGAAGACGAGTTGCCGAAGCGTACGGGGTGTGAGCAGTCCGCACTCATCGTTGCGACGGATCGTGAGGCCTGGACACGATGGTCTCGTGCAATACACCCGCGTCGATCAACGAGTCCACCTCCTGATCGTCGAGCCCCAGCAGGTCATGAACGATTGTTCTTGTGTGCTCGCCGGACAGCGGCGCGGGTTCGAGCCGGACATCGGGGATCCGCCGGAAGTGCGCTGGCGTGTTCTCGCTGGGCATGGGGCGCCGAATGTGCGGGTGGTGCGCCATCCTGAACGCTTTGCGGGCACGCAGATGCTCGTCGTCGAGTAGTTCCGTGAGCCGGTTCATCTGTGCGGCGGGAACGCCCGCGCTCTGCAGAGCCTCCGCGGCCTCACGAGGTGTTCGAGTCAGTGTCCAGGCGGCGAGGTCGGCCTCGATTCGACGAGCGTGCGACTCGACATCGCCGTCGGTGGACACAGCACTGTCCACGGTGACCTTCGCGTCAGCAAGTACTGTCCTGAGTGCGGCCAGTTCGCCGGATGTACGAATGTCGATGACAACCCACTCATCGTCACCTCGGCACGGAAAGACGTCCCGGATGGTCGAAGGTGGGTTGGCGGCCAACCCTACTGACGCGGCCGCGTACAAATCGGCGTTCTGCGCGAGGATGACTTCTGCTTGTGACACGCTCACTGTTCCGCCGCTGCGTGTGCGATGACGACGCACCAGCAACGCGACGATCCCGAAGGCGGCGACTCGCGCGGCCACGTGATCTGGATAGATTGTCGATGCGTCGCAGTAGCCGCCGACGTTCGAACCGTCGGGATCGCTTGAGTTGTAGCGCCATAGCCAGCTGAAGCCGGTTGCCGCCCGGACCAATGGGCCGTAACCCAGGTGCTGTCCCCACGGGCCGTCGCATCCGAATGCGCTCGAGTCGGCGATGACCAGTCGTGGATTCACACGCAGGAGTTCGTCGGTGCCGATGCCCAGCTTGTTCATGGTGCCCGGCTTGAAGTTCGACAAGACGACGTCGGCAGTCCTAGCCAATTCCAGGAACAACTCTCTGCCGCGTTCGGCTCGAAGGTCCAGACCCAGGCTGACCTTGTTTCGGTTACCCCAAGCGAAGACCGGGCTTATCCGCTCCGTGGTCAATGACTGCCGCGATCCATCAGGAAACGCCGCGCTCTCCACTCGGATCACCTCGGCACCCATGTCGGCAAGCAGACGACCGGTCTCTCCACCCACCACGATCACCCCGAGGTCGAGCACGCGAACCCCTTCGAGGGGACGGCGTTGCGGTGCTGTCGGTTCGGAGGCCGAGAACTCGCGACGATCTCCATTGGGACGATCACCGAGGACGGACGTATCGAACCCATCTGTCGCTGGACGAATCCCTACGCGCTGCCCGTCGATTCGTAGGAAGGAATCCGGCACCGACATGTCCCCGAGACACGACGAGACGCTCGTGAAGACTCGACGCTCGGCAAAATGCTCTGCACCCAGCACTTCGGCGAGGTCGAGCACGGGCGCCGCTGGAACACCGAGTCTTTGGAGCTCCTCGACCACCTCTTGACGCCGGCGGCCAGCGAGCCGACGACCGATCGCCGGGTAGAGACTGTCGGCAATCGCGAATCGAGCAGCCATGTCCGAGAGCCCCGGATCGGCGAACTCATCAGGACTGCCCATCCATGTGAAGAGCACCTGCCATTGCCGCGGCTTGAGAATGCACAGCCTGACGTGGCCGTCCACGCACGGGAAGATCGGGTACAGGTGGCCGGCCGCCGGTCTTCCGCGTGGACCGTCGACGGTCGGCACGCCGCTGGTCGCCGAGCCAGCCATTCCGTACGCGGGGTCCAGCACCTGTACCGCGGATTCGAGCACCGACACCTCTACGTCATCTCCGCTCCCGGTGACAAGGCGATTGTGATAAGCCAAGAGACCCGCCCACGCCGCGACGATGGCCGCTGTCTGCGTCGGCAACGCCGCCGGAGGTATCTTCGGTGGATGCCCGGGCAGTCCCGAACGGGAAAGATACCCGCTCAGAGCGCTGTGCACCGCGTCCGTTCCCGTCCAGCGACTATAGGGCCCCGTGCTACCGAATTGTGAGGTCGTCACCGTCACAAGCCGCGGGAAGCGTGAGCGGAACTCGTCCTCGGTCAGGCCCAACACCGCAGGAAGTGATGTCTCGCCCTCATTGAAAGCCACATCGCACGTCCGGAGCATGCCGTCGAGTGCAGCGATGTCGTCGGCGCTATCAAAATCTATCGGCCTGGAACGCTTGTTGACGTTGTACACCTGCTCGACGATCTCCGTGTGCGCGTCGCCGAACCTCGTGGAATCGGGTTCCATCACTCGCAGCACATCAGCCCCCAGATCCGCGAAGAGCCGAGCCGACAGACCCGCACGCCCTCTAGTCAGATCGAGGACAAAGAGCCCGGTGAGAGGCAGGTCAGTGGGCACGTCATAACCGTGAGCCATCACCGCGCGACCTCGCGATCCATCGCTGCCGGCGCGAAGCACGGCAACGCCCCACCATCGCAATCGACGAAGGTCACCACCACGGACATGCCATCGACAACGGCGTCGGGCGGACTGCCGATGATGTTGGTCAACATCGTCCACTCGTTGTCGACCTCGACAACTGCGACGATGTATGGGGTCACGAAATCTGCCGTGGGTGCCCGAAACACAACGGTGTGGCTGCGGATTACTGCGATGCCGGAGCTCTCCGTATAGGTCCACCGCGCCGATCGGCACGCCGGGCACAACCGTTCCGGCGGGAAGAATCTCGATCCGCACTGTTCGCAGTTGGGGACCACGAGTCGGTGATCCGCGGCCGCCGACCAATACTCGGCCGACAGTTCGGTCGATGCCGGAACTGAGATCGACATGTCAGTCCTTTCCGAGTACGAGCGTCTCGAAGTGCCTGGTTCCGGAGCCGGCGTTCGCGACGACAGCCAACTCGGGCGCGGGAAGCTGATTGACGGCCGTGCCGCGAAGTTGTCTGGTCGCCTCCGCAACTTTGAGCGTCATGTGTTGAGTCCCGTTCCACGAGTGCGAAAGACATCCGCCTTCGGGATTCGTCGGATACGGGCCGTCGAGCGCGATCGAACCGGCCTCGACGAATGCGCCACCCTCGCCTTCCTCGCACAAGCCGATCACCTCGAGTTGGCGAATCAGCTCGAAGGAATTGGGGTCGTAGAGTTCGAATACATCGGCCTCGGCCGCCGCGATACCGGCCAGTCCACACGCCCGTTCGGCCGCCTGGACACCGAGGCGACCGACAGACTCATAGTCAACTGGTGGCATCCCGTGATTGCCCGCGAACTCCATGCCGGCTCCAAGGACTCTGACAGGGGTATGGGGCAGGTCGCGTGCACGTTCGCTCGAGGTGAGGACCACAGCGGCACCGCCCTCACCGGTCAGGCACACATCAAGAAGGTGAAAGGGCGTCGCGACCATCGGCGAGGCGAGAACGTCCTCGGGCGTATAGGGCCCTTTTCCGAACATCATCGCCTCAGGGTTCTTGGACCCGTTGCTCCGGATCGTTGCTGCCGCGGTCGCGAGTTGTTCTGCGGTGGTACCGAACCTCCGCATGTGACCCTGTGCGACCAGGGCGAACAGCGGAACCGAGTAGGCGCCCCAGACGTCGACGAACTCGACTGGGTCGACGGCGGCACCGACCGGTCCGCGACCTCCACCGAACTTGCCCGCCATACCACCGCCGACCACCGCGATGTCGCAGAGTCCCGAAGAGATGGCGGCCGCCGCCTTCAGCACCCCGCGCGCACCCGCGGTGTCCAGCATCCCGTCACCCACCCAACTAAGCGTTCTCCCCAGAACTCTGGCCCACGAGGCACTCTCATCTACCGTCCCGCCCGGCCCGGGCCAGTCAGCGGCCACTCCGTCCACCTCGTCTGGCCGGAGACCCGCGTCTGCGATCGCACCGAGGACTGCCTCTTGCGCCAGATCGAGACCTGTTCTGTGCGGAAGTCGCCGGGCTTGCTCGGTGGCATACACCCCGACAACAGCAACATCACGCAACGCCATGGGACTTCTCCTCTTCGCTGGTCAGCCAACGCTGGGTACGTTCGTAATGACTCATCTCGCGCTCGACGAGAGTCGCGGTGGCATTCGCCAATTCGGTTCCTGTCAGCGCGAGACGTATGGTCGCTCGCACCGTCCACTTGCCATCAGCACGCTCGGCGAGCCACGCTCGCGCGGTCAGTGGTCGGCCGATCGGGACCGGCTTCAGGTAGGTAACACTCAGTGCACCCGTGACGACCAACTGATCCATGTGTAGCGGAAGGTGACCCACGATCTCCACAAAAACACCGGAAATCCAACCACCGTGTGCCACACCGGGTCCGCCCTCGTTCTCGGGACCACATATCAGTTCGTAGTCGATTGATTGACCGTCATCGCCGGCGGTCTCGCGCCGCATGCCCATTCGGCATCGTCCCGATCGGCGACATGGCGGGCAGAGTACGGCGAACTCGTCGCCGTCTGCCTGCTCATCCGCTGCTGGACCGTGGAGTTCATTGTTTCCAGTTGTTTCGTGCATGTCGACCTGCATTCCCCGATTGATCACTGAACGTACGAATTGCCTCTCGAGCCCTTACGTCATCTCGCGGTCCAACCACCGTCCACGACGATCGTCTGACCGGTGACGAAGCGGCCTGCTTCCCCAGCGAGCCAGATGATCGCGCCCACCAGATCCGATGCGCTCGCGTCGATCGGCAGCGGTGTGTTTCGTCGCAGAAAGGCCCGTCCACGCTCGTCTTCGTACAGGCTGTCGGTGATCTCGCTCCGAAAGAACCCCGGCGCCACAGTGTTCACTCGAATCGAATGCCGAGCCCATTGCACCGAGAGTTCGGCCGTGAGACCAGACAACCCGGCCTTGCTCGCGGCGTAGGACGCCTGCGGAATGCCGGGAATGCCGACGCTTCCGCTGATCGACGAGACGTTGATGATCGAACCGCCGCCGCTGGCCTGCATGTGTGGAAACACCGCCTGCGCCAGCCGGATCGGCGCCACAAGGTTCAGATCTATTGTGCGCCTGATCTCGTCGAGGGATTCTGATTCGGCCGGCCCGGTACCGAATCGATTGCCCGCTGCATTGACCAAAATGTCCGGCGCCCCAACTGTACAGGCGATTTCCGGAACAAGTCCGTCGAGCTCATGCGGTTCTGTGAGATCGGCAGACGCAGCGTACCCGCCGATCTCCGCCGCGAGTTCGTCGAGTCTCTCGCGACGCCGTGCCACGACAACAACTTCGGCACCCAATGACGCGAAGGCCCGGGAGACCTCCGCGCCCAGCCCCGACGATGCACCCGTGACCATCGCGACGCGGCCGGTCAGATCGAACGACTTCAGCGGATCGGCGAGTGACGGCATCGCTCACCGCGCTCCCGATGGGCGATGCTCAGTAGTACCGAGTATCGTAGCGAGCCTTGTACGTTCGACCTTGCCCATGGCATTCACCGGCAGCTGGTCTACCCTTTTCCACACCTCGGGCACCTTGTAGGAGGCCAGGGACCGGCCGCAGGCCGCCGCGATCGCATCAAAATCTATGTCCTCAATCGACGTCTGGACAACGGCTGCGACACGCTGGCCCAACCTGTCGTCGGCGATCGAACACACAGCCACTCGCTCTACCATCGGATGAGATGCGATCACTCGTTCGACTTCCATCGGATAGACGTTGGCGCCGCCGCGAATGATCACCAGCTTCTTCCGGTCGAGCACGGATAGCCAGCCGTTCTCGTCGACCTGCCCGATGTCTCCGGTCGAAACAGTGCCACCTCGTGAGTCATCGTGCACTGTGCCGTCACGCCAGTAGCCCAGAAGTGGCGTCCACTGTCCAGCCCACGACCCTGATGCGGCACCGGACAACCTCAGTTCTCCCGTTTCCCCTGGAGCAAGACGCCGGCCTTCATCGTCATACGCAGCGACATCGTATTGCGGCATGACCCGACCGCTTGCCCCTGGACGCCACTCCCCGCCTGGTGGGTCGATGGCCACCACGGTCGGGGCCTCGGTGAGTCCGTAGGTCGCGCGCGGAACGATCCCGTGCGCTCTCGCGAAGTCGCGGCGCAACGAGTCGGACGTGTCCCCTCCACCACTCCACACCTCGGTCAACGAGCCGAGGTCCGCACTCGATCGTCGTGCAAGGTCATACAGTTGCGCTGGAGCGCCGTTCCACACATTCACGCGGCCGGCCCCGATCCAGTCGACCACTCCATCGACATCGCGGCGATCCATGACCACCGCGCAACCGCCCGCTTGGGCACACAACAGGGTGGACAGGACCATCAGGTTCAGAATGGTCATCGGAAAGCTGTCGCCCTTGCGCAACGCCGTCCCCCACCGCCTGTCAGCCACCAACGCGGCGCCGGGCAACAGTAGGTTTCGCTGACTGTGCACGACCGCCTTGGGGAGTCCTGACGTACCCGAAGTGAAGGCTATCCCGGCGGGGGCATCGGGGTCGATCTCGATCTGGGGCGGCGCGTCGGCCTCTTTCAGCAACGTCGTCCATTGCTCGACATCAACGCGCGAGGGTGCGTCGATGCCGCAGTGAGAACCTGCGATCAAGACGGTTGGGGAACACAGTTCGTGGAGACCACCCTGTTCCTCCGCGGACAGCGCCTCACCTATCCCCGCCCAGATAGCACCCACGCGCTGGGCGCCGTGGAAGGCCGCCACGATATCGAGGTCGTTGGGCAAGCAGGCAGCGACGCGGTCGCCGGGCCGCACTCCCATCGACCACAGCGCCCCGGCCGCACGCGTCGCTTCACGATCCAGCTCACGATAAGACCACACGCCGGACTTCGCCTCTACTGCTGGAGCTTCCGGATTGGTCCTGAGTGTCGATTCGAGTACTCGGGCAATCGTTGTTGGATGCACATCTCCTTGATACCACTATCCTTACAAGGTTTCATCAGATACGGTCGCACTGTCCGAGAACCACTAATCAGGATGGGTGATGAAACACAACGGTCCACTATCTGGAGTACGAGTCATCGACCTGACGGCGATGGTGATGGGTCCGTACTGCACGCAGATCCTGGCAGACATGGGCGCAGACGTGGTGAAGGTGGAGCCGCCCGGCGGAGACGACACGCGACGGATCTCGGTCGGACCGGAACCCGGCATGTCCGGAGTGTTCGCGAATGTCAACCGCGGAAAGAGAAGCGTCGTTCTCGATCTGCGAACGCCAGAGGGAGTCAGTGACCTGAATCGGTTGATCGCCGACGCGGACGTGTTCATCCATTCGATGCGGGCCAGTGCGATCGACCGACTCGGCTTCAGCTATGACGCTGTTCGCCAGCGAAATTCATCGATCATCTATACGAACTGCTACGGATATGGGCGCCGAGGACCGCACCGAGACCGCACTGCATACGACGACACCATTCAGGCCGAATGCGGGATGGCGGACGCACAACGCCAATTGACCGGCGCCACTGGCTACGTGGGAACCATTCTTGCCGACAAAGTGGCAGGCATGACGGCCGTATACGCGACGGTCATGGCACTCTTCCACCGGGAGCGGTCAGGGGACGGGCAGGAAATCGAGGTCCCGATGTTCGAGACAATGGCAGCCTTCATGCTTGTCGAACATGCGAACGGGGCCATGTTCGAATCCGACTTGGGGCCGGCAGCTTATCCGCGCGCGGTCACTCGACACCGAAGGCCCTATCGCACCCGAGACGGTTACATCTCGGCGATGGTGTACAACGACAAGCAGTGGAACGCTTTCGTATCAGCAGTTCAACCGGACTGGGCAGGCCCTCATCTCGCGACCCTGGCACAGCGCGCGGCCCGTATCGACGATGTGTACACGCTGCTCGCCGGCACCTTCGCGGAGCGCCACACCGACGACTGGTTGGAACTGTTGCGCTCGTTGGGGGTTCCAGCGGCGCCCGTTCTCTCCCTCGACGAGTTGTTCCAAGACGATCATCTCGACGCCGTGGGCTTCTTTCACACAGTAGACAGCCCTTACGGCCCAATCCGCTATCCCGGCCCACCGACATGGTTCTCTCTAACGGCAGGGGCCGTTTCAGGGCCGGCACCCAGGCTGGGTGCTCACACCACCGAAGTCTTGGCGGACCTCTCCGTGAACGAGCCGACAAATCCCCCGTCACGATGAGCCCATCAGCCGTCGAAGAGCTTGACCTGCAGGAGATCCTGAGACCAGGTGACCAGATCGTCGTGGGCCAAGCATGTGGCGAACCCAGCACTCTTATCGAAGCCCTGTTCCAACAGCACCACTTGCTTGACGGTGTGTCGATCTTCGTTGCCACCAGCTTCTCTGGAGTGTTCTCGCCGTCAATGCCGACGTCGCTGGCGATGTCGAGCATGGGAGCCATCGGTGAGCTACGCTCTCTCGCCGCCGCCCACAGACTTCAGATCGTGCCGTGCCATGTAAGTCAGATCGGTCCACTGATCGAGAGCGGCGCGATCAGATGCGATGTCGCCTTCGTCCAGGTGAGTCCATCTGATGCCGACGGACGACACAGCTTCGGACTCGTCAGTGACCATGTTGCGGCGACCACGCGGACAGCACGCACCGTGGTTGCCGAGGTCAACGACCAGGTGCCATTCACCTTCGGACAGTATTTGCACGCCGACGTTATCGACCACGCCGTCCGGAGTTCTCGTCAACCGGTTCAGGTGATCTCCAATCAGATCTCCGATACCGAGCGGGCGATCGCAACCCATGCAGCTTCGTTCGTACAGGACCGTTCGGTGTTGCAGATCGGCGTCGGGGCTGTTCCCGACGCCATCCTACGGATGGTGTCCGATCGACGTGATCTGGGAGTCCATTCGGGGATGATCGGCGACGGCGTCGTCGATCTGATCGAAAGCGGCGTGATCACAAATGCGTACAAGGAGATCGACACGGGCGTGACGGTTACCGGTGCTCTCATCGGAACCGATCGCCTGTACACGTACGCACACCGCAATAGATCCGTACGCATGTGCAGCTCGGACTACACCCACGGGGCAGCGCCTTTAGGCGCGTTGACCCGGCTCGTCACAGTCAATTCGGCACTTCAGGTCGATCTCACCGGCCAGGTCAATGCAGAACAGACCGGCACCCTGTACGTCGGCGGAAACGGAGGACAGGGTGACTATGCCCGGTCCGGGTCGCGATCACAATCCGGTCGGGGGCTCATCGTACTTCCATCAACGGCGAAGCGCGGAACCGTCAGTCGAATCACAACCCAACTCACGGGCCCCGTCACCACGCCACGAAGCGATGCCGATGTGATTATCACGGAGTACGGCGCCGCCTGCCTGCGTGGCCGCACTCTCGCCGAACGCGCGAGACTGCTAGCGGCGATTGCTCACCCGGCCTTCCGTGAAGATCTGGAAAGGCACGCTGCCCAAATCGCGAGCCGAGGTTACTGATGGACAAGCACTCAGACGACGCAGTCTTGTTCGACACGTCGGTCGACGGTCTGGCGATCATCACGCTCAATCGTCCGGCGACGCGCAACTGCCTCGACGCCGATATCCGTGCCGGCCTCTTCGAGGCATGGACCAGGTTCGAGAATGACGCGTCACTGCGGGTCGCGATATTGACCGGCGCCGGGAAGGCATTCTGCGCAGGTGGTGACCTCACCGAGATGGTGCGCACCGAGATGGCAATACCACCACGCGACATGTTCCCCGTGCCATACGACACCATTGAACTCACCAAACCAACAATTGCGGCCGTCAACGGAATCGCCTATGCCGGTGGTTGGATGCTGGCGCAGTCATGCGATCTGTGCGTCGCCAGCACGACTGCCAACTTCGCCGTCACCGAAGCCCGCGTCGGACGCAGTTCGCCCTGGGCAACCCCTTTGATCCACATGATCCCACAGCGAATCATGATGGAAGTCCTACTCACCGGACGGCCGATCACCGCAGAGCGCGCCTACGAGATCGGGCTTGTCAACGCTGTCGTCGATCCCGAACTACTCTTGGAACACGCACTCGGGCTGGCGCGCACGATCCTCGATAACGCTCCCCTATCGGTCGCTGCCGGGCGGGAAACTGTGATGCTCTCGACCGAGATGGGCAGATCGGCGGCCCTGATAGCCGCCCGGCATGCGTCCGTCGCGTGCTACGAGAGCCGCGATGCACAGGAGGGACCGCGAGCCTTTTCCGAGAGAAGAACACCACTGTGGGAAGGACGTTAAGAACACCTCGCGCCCAGCCTGTTGTTCGGCAACCCTCTTAGGGGATCGATAGTAGTTCTGGCGACGGCGGTTGTCGGGTGACAACACACCTCAAAGGGATAGGAGGAACTAGGAGGGGTACTACCCGGCGGTTGCGGGACCTTGGCGTGTCGACACATGCTGCCACCCAGGGTGCCCGGCGGTCGTGAACTAGCCGACGTGCGAGTTCCGCAGAACAGATCCACGCAGCACAAGAAGGCAGGGATCTCGGTGGTCGGCGAACTGACGCTGGCCTATGAAGAGCTCGCCGTCACCGCCGACCCCGGCGCAGTCCTCTACATCTACACGGCTGAACCCGGCTTCCCCAGCGCGGAACGCCTTCGATTGCTCGCTTCCTATGCGGCCAGCGAGGTCGCCGGCTTTCGAGCCACGTCAGCCTGATCTGTACCGGTCCGGCCATTCCGCTGTGCAAGGCCCGGCGTCGTGCTAGGTGTTACAGAGATACAGACACTGTGTCATTGTCACATCGCTCGACTCCGACGAGGTGCAGCCCCACCATGTTGAACCCAGAAGTATTGCAGGACAGCCTTTCCCTGGTCATTGACGACGAACAGAAGTTGATGCTCGACTTCTACGACCGATTGTTCGCCGAACATCCGGAGGTCCGGCCGATGTTCGGCGCCGATCTGCGGCCACAGGCCACGATGCTCCAGCAGGCCATCGCGGCGGTCCTCGACCACCTCGACGACGCCGAGTGGCTCGGACGCACGCTCGGCGCGCTGGGACGGCGGCACAACGACCTCGGCGTGACGCCCGAGATGTACGGCTGGGTGGCCGGTGCGCTCATCGCGACGATGGCCGAGCGCGGGGGTGAGGAGTGGACCGACGAGATGACCGCCGCTTGGACCGATGCTCTGGGCGCGGTCGCCGGCCTCATGCTCGACGCGTATCCGGCCGTCGCCGACTGAACCGGGACGGCCGGACTCGGCCCAGGGCCGGTCCCGTCAACGACTCTCGAGCCGTTCGACGATCCCGCGATCTCCATCGACCCGCACGCGGTCTCCGGTCCGCAACACCTGGGTGCCCACCAGGGTGTTCACGACGCACGGCAGCCCGTACTCGCGGGCGACCACCGCACCGTGCGAGACCGAACTGCCGATGTCGGTGACCAGCGCACCGATGACGGTGAAGTACGGCGTCCAGCCGACGTCGGTGACGGGTGCCACGAGGATCTCACCGCGCTGGACATCACGCGCCTCCACGATCGACTTCGCCACGCGCACCACGCCTTCGACGGTTCCCCGGCCCGCCGGGCGACCCACGATCCGGCCATCGCCGACATTCCGCTCAGGAGCCACGACGCGCGGGGACGGGCGGCCGACCGACACATCGTCGAACTCGAGCCGATCCTGGTACGACAACGCTTCTCGACGCTTCCGCGCGCTCTCGACGAGGTCGGTGACGTCGCCGGCGCCGACGATCCGTTGCAGCTCCGCACGGTCGAAGAAGAAGACGAGATCGGCGTCGGGAAGCCGCCCGGTCTCGACCAACACCTCGCCGAGGTGCCGGTAACCGCGCTTGAGCCGATGGGCCATCAGCGCCATCCGCGACTTCGTCTCCTCGCGCCCGCGCGCGCCGCCCTGCGCCAGGCGGGCCAGGACTCGGATCGCCCGAGCGGGGTGCGGGTCGGCGGGCGCACGGTCAGGTCGCGCGACGGTCCGGGTCCCGACCGAACGCAGCATCACCTGCATCATCGCCCCCAGACCACCGGGGTCATCGGCCCAGGACGGGTCGCGCATGCACAGTTCGCGGTACCCGCGATGTCCGTGGCGCCCGAGGAATCTCCGCAGGGCCGAGCCGACACTTCCGTCGGACGACTGCAACGTCGTGACCGCATCGTTGGGCGGTGCATCGAGGAACGCGTCGGCGACCGCGGAATCGGCGGCGATCGTCCGTACGACGGCATCGAGTTCGGCGAGCATCAGTGCGCTCTCCACCTCCGAGGCGCCGGCCATGAGCCGGGCGGCCTCGGCCTTGCCGTCGTCCTCGGTGCGGCCGTCCTTCTCCGCGCGCCGGACCAGCACGCTCTCGAGCACATTCGCCGCGACGGCAGCACGTGAGGACGACCGCACATGGATGAGGGTGACGTCGCAGTACTGGGCGACCCCGGCTTCCAGCTCCTGCCATACGATCCGGGGGTCGCGGCTCGTCGGCACCGCGAACCCGGCGATCTCACCGGGCAGTCGACGGATGGCCGGACCGACCGACAGCGCGTGCGAGGTCAGCCGGATGGTGTTCCCGAGCTTGCGCCGGAACGGTTGTGGCGGCTTGGGTTCGAGTTCGTCGATGACCCGCCCGCAGATCGAGGTCGAGAACTGTTCCAGCGAGTTCCCGAGGATGCCGGAACTCAGTGCCGTGCCCTCGGTCAGGTTCAGGAACATGTGCCCGTAGAAGTAACCCACCTGCAGCCAGGGCTTCTCGTATCGCTCCTGTGCCCGGGCGACCACCTGCACCATCTGCATCGCGTAGTCGATCGCGAATCCGGAGACCGATGCGGTCAGCGGACAGAACGCGCCCGGCATCATCTCGCCGATGTTGCATCGTGTGTAGACATGGTCGGCGCCGGCCACCGGCGAGTCCATCTCGTTGAGGTCACCGGGCAGCGTGGTGATCGGCCGGGCCTGCAACCACCAGAGTTCACCGGATTTGTCGATGGCCCATTCGAGGTCCATCGGCCGGCCCCACTCCTGCTCAGCCCGGCGGGCGCCGGACTGGATCGCCGCGACCTCGACCGGGGACAGAACCGGCGCCGCAACGGTTTCGTTGACCACCGCGGTTCCGTCGGCATCGAGCACGACGTGATCGGGAGCAGCCGTCCCGTCGACGAGCGATTCGCCGAGTCCGGAGACGACGTCGATCACCGTCAGGTCCCGTCGACCTGAGACCGGGTCCGCGGTGAACACCACGCCCGCGGCGCGCGCATCGACCATCCGCTGGACCACCACATTCATGGTGGCCGCGCCGTTTCCAGAATATGACGACGCTCGTCGCGAGTGCACGGAGTCGGCGCAGGCGCGGACCGCGGCGACGAAGTCGTCGACCGAATCGACCCCCAGCACGGTGTCGTACTGTCCGGCGAAGGACTGGTCGTCCCCGTCCTCCCCCACGGCCGAAGACCGGACCGCGACCGGCGTCAGTCCGGCGGCGGCCATCTCGTCGAATCGTGCTGTCGCAGCGTCGGAAACCCCCGACACGCCGGCGATGACATACCCGGGCGGCACCGGGAGACCCAGGCGCCGCAGACGTGCGAGCCCGGCCGCCTTGCCGCCGTAACGGCCGTCAGTGATCTCCTCGAATTCGACTGTCTTCGCGCTCATCTCGCGTCACCGGTCAGGGAATCGACGATCTCGGCCAGCGGTTCGACACCGATGGGTCCCGGTTGGTAGAGGCAGATGCGGTCGGACACACCGTCGACGCGGTCGCGGATGTGTGCGGCGATCTCGGCCGGAGTGCCGCAGGCGGCGATGGTGTGGAGGATCTCGTCGTCGATGAGTCCGGCCATCTCCTGCCAGCGGCCCTGTTTGGACATCGTGTTGAGTTCCGGCTGCAGGTCGCCCCATCCGTGCGCGTCAAGCACGGGCCGGTATGCGGGAGTGGAACCGTAGAACGCCAACAGCATTCGCGTCGAGGCATGGTCGTCGTCGCCCGTGCCGACCGAGACGATGATCTCGGGCACCACCTCGAAGTCGTCCTCGCTCCGACCGGCTGCCGCGAGACCGTCGCGGACCGCGGGCAGGGTCGTGCCGTGCAGGAACCGCTTCGACCCGAACGGCATCACCAGCAGACCGTCGGCGACCTCGGCGGTGGCACGGGTGAGCCGAGGGCCCAACGCGCCCAGGTAGATCGGCGGCGGCCCGTACGGATTCGGGCCGGGTACGAAGGTCGGCGTCATCAGGGTGTGCCGGTGATACTCGCCCCGGAAGTCCAGACGTTCACCGTCGTTCCACGTCGCGAAGATGGCCCGCAGGGCGCCGACCATCTCCTTCATCCGCTCGACGGGACGGTCGAACTCGGCGCCGTACCGCTTCTCGATCTGGGCGCGCACCTGAGTACCCAGTCCGAGAATGAACCGTCCCTCGCTGAGCAGCTGCAGGTCGTTCGCCTGATGAGCCAGTTGAATCGGGTTGCGCGGGAGCGCGATCGCCACATTCGACATGATGTCGAGCCCGTCGACCGCTGTCGCGAGCGCGAGCGGCGTGAACACGTCGTGCGGACCTTCGAAGGTGAACACCCCCGACGCGCCGGCCTCCTGCAACGCACGCGCGCGATCGACCGCTCCGACCGGATCGAACAACGCCGTCATGATCTTCATGTCGATGTCCTAGCCGATCACATCGGTCCAGTCGGAGAATCCCGACGGGTGATGAGGACCGATGACGCCGTGCTCGAACAGACCGGCACCATGCCGGACGGTGCCGTCCGGTTCCGTACAGACGGCCGACCCGACGTGGTCGATCAGACTGAAGGGCGCCCGCGCCATCACCTCCGGGTCGGTGAGGTCGAAGCTGACGCGTTCGGCGAACGGTCCGTCTCTCCATGTGCCGTGTCCCCACGACGAGTCGCCGCCGTACCCCGATCCGAACGCGATGGGAGCGAACAGTTTCGACTCGACATCGAGAACCACCCGGTCACCGGCACGGGTCAGGAACTCGACGTGCGCGCCCCGGGGAATCCGTGTGCCCGGCGTGTAGTCGATGGCGACGCGCACACCGTCGAGTTGCTCGACACGACCGTCCCGCCAGCGCCGCGTGCAGTCGTAGAGACTGCGATGACCGTCGGGATCCTCTTGCAGGATCAGGAACAACTGGAAGTCGTCGAAGGCCAACGGCAGGTACAGCCACCACATACCGCGGAAGGCGGTGTCGGGCCGGCCCGCGGGTTCGGACTCACCGACGGGGCGGATGCCCCACGACCGGTCACGACTCGCCACGCTGGTGTCGTGCTCGACCGTCAACCGCTCCCCGTCGACATCGATCCATCCCTGCCAGCTGCCCACTTGCGCAAACCGGCACGCCTGCAGGGTGACCCGCCGTTCGGTGAGCATGTCGTGCGGCTTCTCCAGCGCCGCGGGGAAGAGACCGCGCCAGGTCAGATCGGCGGAGATCCCCTCGGTCTCGGCCAGCGTCAGATGTAGTTCCTGCAACGGCTCCAGCACATCCAGGCGGTAGCCGTTGACGTTCTGCCGCAGGCGGTCGTCGTCGATGGCGTCGCTCAGGTGCACCGCGGTCTGGGTGTCGCCGCGCCGGACGACGAAGTAGGCGTCCTTGACCCCGAGCCGCGGGTAGTAGCCGATGCCGGTCAGCGCCATGAACCGGCCCTCGCGGTCGAGGACGTTGAAGTACGAACGGTCGTAGAAGTTCCGGTCGGAGGTCGCCGGCCAGGTGATCGGCGCCGGGGCCTGATGGATCGGATATTCGTCGAGTGGACTGAGTTCCACGGACCCTCCCATAAATACGATGCACACCGTATTGCAACTATGCTGGGACTCATGACAGCAGATGGCCGAAGGGAACACAAGAGGTCGAACCCTGCGTCGCCCGGACGGCCCCGCGACGGGCGGATCGATTCCGCGATCATCGCGGCCACCCGCGAACTCATCCTCGAGACGGGCTACCCGGCGCTGTCCCTCTCGGCGATCGCGGCCCGCGCGGGCACCACCACCGCGGCCATCTACCGGCGCTGGTCCGGCAAGGCCCAACTCGTCCACGAAGCGGTGCTGGCAGCCGAAACCCTGGAACCGCCAACGGGTTCGGGTGACGCCCGACAGGACATCCGGGCCCTTGTCGAGATCGTGCGTGCCATGTTCAACCGACCCGAGGTGCGCGTGGCGCTTCCGGGTCTCATCGCCGACACCGTGGCCTCACCCGAGCTGCACAGTCAGATGATCGCCCGGCTCGCCGGCGACCTCACCGCCTTCGAACGCCGGTTCGGTCAGGAACGCCGGGGCGACGACCGGTTGCCCATGCTCGCGGAGGTCGTCGCCGGTACCGCGATCTTCCGCATCCTCATCCGCAGCGACGCCGCACTCGACGACGCGTGGGTCGAGGAGATGGTCGAGCTGATCACCGAGCGGTGGCCGGCGGGCTGATCGGCCCGCGCCCCAGGTCGACGATGGCCTGGAACACCCTCGTCGGGTCTTCGGCGATGCGGTTGAGCACGTACAACCACCATTCCGAGCCGAAGATGCAGTATTCGCGCGTGGCAACCCCGTTCGCCGCCAACCGATCGAGGAGATCGGTTCCGAGACCCATCAGCATCTCGACCTCGAGGGCGTCGGCGGCGCCGACCGAGTCGAGGACGCGCGTCAGCAGCACCTCGTCGTGGGTCGCGAGTGTGAGGGAGCCGCCGCCGTCGACGATGCGCCGTGCGAGACTTCCGAAGCGCTCCGCCAATTCCGGATCCTCTCGCGACAGCGCGGTCGAATCCGATTCGTAGAACGCGCCTTTGACGAGCCGGATGCGGCCACCGATCGCGAGGAGGCGTTCGACGTCGCCCTCCGAGCGGTGGAGCCGTGCCTGGAGTGTGACGCCCACATTGTCGAATCGCTGCGACAACCAATCGTAGACCTCCAGAACCTGGTCGGCCCGGTCCGATCCCTCGGCCGAGATCATGAAGACCGAGTCCACCGCGGCACACGCCTGTGCCAGGCGGGAAGCGTTGTCGCGCACCAGTTCCTCCGAGACGAGGAGGCCGATGTGCGACAGATCGCCGGAGACCGTCGACGGCAGTCCGGTCCGGCCGATGTGTTCGGCGACGGACACGAACACGTCCGTGGCCGCGGTCGCTTCGGCGGCATCGCGAACGCTCTCCCCCGTGTACTCGATGCTCACCCGGTGCCCGCGTTCCACGGCGCGCGCTCCGGCGCGGATCGCGGACTCGACAACTTCTCCCGCGGTGTAGCGGTCGGCGACTCGCCGCGCACAGTCGGCGAGCGCGGGGTCGGCCATGACCCGGGACTTCAGGTCTTCGTCGAGCGCCCATCGCCGGAGAGTGTCGGCCGCAGTTGTCGTCTCCAAGTCATCCCACCTCTGATCACGCATGTGCTGACCCGCACACACTACGCGTGTGGCCCACGAAAGTCGTTGTACCGTAATCCCATGGACCGACCCACCGCGGATCTGACGGGCCTGACGACGACCCTCCACGACGACTTCACCGGCGATGGTTTCGACCCCCGGACGTGGATCGCCGCATATCTGCCGCACTGGTCGACACCCGAGAACTCCGCCGCCCGGTGGAGCACATCGGAGGGACGTTCGCGGCTGTGCATCGACGACGACCAGCCCGCGTGGCGACCGTCCGAGTCGGGGATGCGGGTCTCGAGCCTGCAGACCGGGCATCGCGCCGGCCCGGTCGGCAGCCCGGTCGGTCAGCACGCCCACCGCGACGGACTGACCGTCACCACCGATCGCGCCTCGGAAGTCCGCTTCGCCCAAGCCCACGGCCGGTTCGAGGTGACCATGCGCGCGATCCGTGATCCGGCATCGATGGTGGCGTTCTGGCTTCTCGGCACCGAGGAGCGCCCCGACGAGTCCGGCGAGATCTGCGTCGCCGAGATCTTCGGCCCGCGGCCCGGCGAGCCCTGGACGGTCGGGGTGGGCGTCCATCCGCACCGTGACCCCCGGATCGTCGACGACTTCTCGGTCATCGAGATCCCGCACGATCTCGCCGACCTGCACGAGTACGCCGTCGACTGGGAACCTCACCGGCTCGTGTTCAGCGTCGACGGACACCCGTTCAAGACGGTCGACCAGTCCATCGACTACCCGATGCAGTTGATGCTGAGCGTCTTCGACTTCCCGGACCGCGCCGTCCCCGACTCGACGATCGGGTACCCGCGGATCTTCGACGTGGCCGCGGTGCAGGTCAGCAGACTCGACGGCAACTGAGGCCTGCGGCCGGATCCTCAGAGCGAGTTCTCGGCCGCGGCGAGGATCTGACGCCGCAGGGTCGACGAGGTGTTGGGCAGCCACATCGCACGGACGGGCGCGAACGGCGGATCCGTGAACTCGACGATCCGGATGCGGTTGACGTAGATCCAGCCGGGTTCATTGGTGACGAAGGCGCACGCCTCGGGGTGTGCGATCACCGCCGTGTGCGGGGGCGTACCCAACAGGGTCGACAGGATGATCTTCGGTTCGAATCCGGCGCGCCGGCACATGCCGACGAGGATGTCGGTGTACTCGTACTCGTGCTCGGGACCCCAGACGACGATCTCGTAGCCGGCGAGGTCGGCCATGTCGACCCGGTCGTGCGCGGCCAGCGGGTGATCGGCTCGCACCGCGAGACGCAGTTCGTGTTGTGTCGCGATGGTGGTGGCCATGTCCGGCGGGGCCGCCACGCCTCGTCCGAGAGCCATGTCGATGGCTCCCGACAGCAACTCGTCGCGAATGAGTTCGGCGAAGACCGGTCGTACCGTGATCGGCACCGACGAGTCGGCGAGCACCACCGGCTCGATGATCCGGAAGACCTCGGAGGAGGCGAGGTCCGGGGCGTGACCGATCACGAACGGCGCAGGCGAGCCGGCGTCCACCCGTCGTACCTGCGTCGCGAGCTGTTCGCCACCGGCCAGCAACGGCACTGCACCACGGTAGAGCGCCTCACCGGCAGGCGTCGGCGTGAGGCTTCGGCGCGACCGCGAGAAGAGCTCCACCCCCAGGTGTCGCTCGAGTTCGCGGATCGCCGAGGAGAGCGCTTGCTGGCTGATGAACAGGTCATCCGCGGCGACACGAAGGCTGGGCGCCTCCATCACGACGACGAACATCCGCAGTCGTCGGAGGTCGATATCACGTAGTCCGGGCTCCCCGGGACCATTCATCAACGATCTCCTGTCAGTTATCCCGATTGATGTGATTGTAGGTTGACCATCGAGCCAATATGCTGAATTCCGCGAGGCCAGGTTCGCGCCGGCCACATCGCATTCGGACTACCTGCTGGGGTCCCTCCCGCGGAGGGGACGGGAGGACCCCAGCAGGAGGCGGCTGATCGGGCCCGATCGGCACGACCGTCTCAGCGCGCATCAGATCGACGGCGATTCTGCCGATTCTTACATCTTTCGCTCTGTTGGGTCATATCGCGGATTTCGAGAAGAAACGATCTTTAATCGTCCTCTAAACTCCGTAATGTGTGTTCGACGATTCGTCGTCGCGACATGCATGCGCGTCACGCGCGTCACGCGCGTCACGAGTGAAAGAGGATGCGGCCATCGAGCACCGACAACGCGGAGACCACGAGGAACGGCCCGCCGCTCGTTTCCGGGCTCTTCGCCACGGGCCGGCCACCGGTGAGATCTCCGGCCATCATCACCTTTTCTACGACAACGCCGATCACGTCCTCAAACAGGTCCGGATGCGCGAATGGTATGTCCGCGTCACCATCGCCGTACTGGTCGCGGTGTGCGGGGCGCTCGGCACGATCGCCCTCTTCACGCCGAGTGGCACACAGGGATCCGTCCCGCGCTCGATCGCCCTCGGCATCGTCGTCGCCACCACGATCCCGATGGCTCTCGCGGTCAGCCGGGTCCACCTCGGCGTGATCTGGTGGACCAAACAGTCGTCGATCAGGGGGTTCAACACCCTGTTCGTCCTATGGGCCGACGCTGTGCTGACCGTCGCGATACTCGCCATCTCCGACATCATCCTGGCCCAGTTCTGCGCCGTGATCTTCGCCGTCATCGGGTCATATGTGGCGCATTTCGTCCGGTCCCCGGTCGCGTACGCCCACATGATCTACTCGAGCATCGCGGTCTGCGCGATGGGCCTCATGTCCTGGGCAGACGGCACTCCGGTGTTGAACGTCCTGTTCACCACACTCGCATTGTTGGTCGTCACCAATGGCACAACGGCCCTTCATCGCAGTTACACATCTGATTTCCAGCGATCGCTGAAACATCAGCTCATCATGGCGAATACCGATCCGCTCACCGGATTGCTGAATCGTCGCGGCTTCATCTACGCGACGACGACAATGCTCCGTCGCAGCCCCGCCCACCCGTTCGCATTGGTCACCGCGGATGTCGACCGGTTCAAGGCCATCAACGACGAACACGGTCACGCGATGGGTGATGACGTCCTGGAGCGGGTCGCGGCGATTCTGCAAGGGGCCACGGACGAGAAGGCCATCGTCGCGCGGCTCGGCGGTGACGAGTTCGCGATCGCGACGCTCGCCGACGAGACCTCGGTGCGCGCGCTCGCCGAACGCATCCGTGCGCGGCGCATCACGATCCCCAGTGGCGCGACCGCGACGATGAGCCTGGGGATCGCCGTGGGGGTCACTCCGGGCGGCCACATGTCCGCCGACGACGCCGACGCCTTCATCCGGCACGAGTTCGATGTCGCCGATGAAGCGCTCTTCCACGCCAAGGCCGCAGGCCGCGACGCCTATGTGGTGGCGGGGCGCACCGCGGCCTCCCGGTCCACCGGAGGACGCCAGGCTACAACAGCACGCCCGGGTTCAGCAGACCGTCGGGGTCGAGAGCCTGCTTGATCCGAGCCGTCAGTTCCATGACGTCGGGCCCCACCTGGTCGGGCAGCCAGCCCTTCTTCAGTCGTCCCACCCCGTGCTCGCCGGTGATGGTGCCGCCCAACTCGATCGCGAGGTCCATGATCTGACCGAAGGCCACCTGGGCGCGCTTCGCCTCGTCCACATCGGCGGGGTCGAAGACGATCAGCGGGTGCGTGTTGCCGTCGCCGGCGTGGGCGATCACCGAGATCATCACCCGGTTCCCGGCCGCGATCTCGGCGACACCGTCGATGAGGTCGGGCAACGAGGGCAGCGGTACGCCGACGTCCTCGAGCAGCAACGATCCCAGCTTCTCCACCGCCGGGATCGCCGCACGGCGGGCCGCGGTGAACGCCTCGCCCTCGACGGGGTCGTCGGTCGCGAAGACCTCGCCGGCGCCGTTCGTCTCAAACGCCTTCCGGATGAACTCGACCTCGGCCGCACCGGCCGCACCAGGGGCGTCGGACTGGGCGACGAGGAGCGCGCCGGCCTTCCGGTCGAGGCCCATCCGCAACAGGTCCTCGACGGCGTTGATCGCGACCGAGTCCATGAACTCGAGCATCGCAGGACGCATGTCCCCGGTCACCGCCAACACCGCCCGGCTGGCGTCGTGCACCGAACCGAACACACCGACGACGGTGCTGGCCGGGCCCTGCGGTGGCAACAGCCGCAAGGTGACCTCAGTGATGATCCCGAGAAGCCCCTCGCTGCCCACGAACAGCTTGGTCAGCGGCAGGCCCGCGGAGTCCTTGAGCTGCTTGCCGCCGACGCGTACCGCCCGGCCGTCGGCCAGCACCACCTCGAGGCCCAGGACGTAGTCCGTGGTGACGCCGTACTTGACGCAGCACAGCCCGCCGGCGTTGGTGGCGACGTTCCCCCCGATCGAGCAGATCTCGAACGACGACGGGTCCGGCGGATACCACAGACCCGACGCGGCGGCCGCGGCCTTCACCTCCGAGTTGAACAGTCCGGGTTGCACGACCGCGGTGCGCGTCGCCGGGTCGACGTCGATGTCCCGCATCTTCTCGGTGGAGAGCATGATCGCGCCGTCGACGGCCGTCGACCCGCCCGACAGACTGGTACCCGCACCCCGCGTGATGACCGGGACACCGTTGGCGGCACACCAGCGGACGGTGTCCTGCACTTCGGCGGTGGTGGTCGGCCGAACCAGCGCGAGCGGGGTGCCGGCCGTCGGATCGGCGGCACGGTCCTGCCGGTAGCCGGCCAGGATGTCGGCGTCGGTGACCACCATGCCGTTGGGGAGGGAAGCGGCCAGCGAACTCGGGTCGACACTCATCTGTTCAGAGTATTCGCAGACCGAACGACCACGGTTTCAGATTGATACATGGCCGGAAACGCCGGGCACCGCGACAATGAGCAACGTGAACGATTTCAACGCGACCGTCATCAACGAGTTCCGCTCCAACAACGGGCATGTGGACACCGCCGGCTTCGGCAAGAACCTGGTGCTCCTGCACACGCTGGGCGCCAAGTCCGGCGAGCCGCGGATCAGTCCCCTGTTCGCCCTGCCCGACGCCGACAGCTGGCTGGTGATCGGCTCGTACGCCGGTTCGCCGAAGGCCCCGGCGTGGGTGCACAACCTGCGGGCCCATCCCGAATCGGTCGCCGTGGAGGCACCGGCGGAGAACGGCGTCGAACGGCTCGACACCGCGGTGACCGAAGTCGAGGGTGACGACTGGGAACCCGCGTGGCAGAAGTTCATCTCGGCATCCGAGCAGTTCCTGAAGTACACCGAGACCGCGCAGGGCCGGCGGTTCCCGATCTTCAAGCTGACACCGGCTCGCTGACCCCGGCTCGCGGGCACCGCGGTTACCGCGGCCGGCCCTCGAACGCCACTACCCTGGCAGGGTGTTCGAGGTTGGCGAGAGCGTGGCCGGCTTCACCATCGACGACTTCCTCGGTGGCGGGGCGAGCGCAGATGTGTTCCGGGTCCATCGCACCGGCGACGACGGGGGCCCGTCGTGCGATGGGCCGCTGGCCCTGAAGGTCCTGCACCCGAACGCGTCCGACCACGCGCGGGTCCGGGAGCGCTTCGAACGGGAATTCGGGATCGCGTCGCTGCTCGACCATCCGCACATCGTGCGCATGATCGAGCACGGCGAGATCGCCTCGCCGCGCGGGTCGCTCGGGCCGCGGCACCTGCCGTCGATGTGGCTGACCATGCAGTACATCGGCGGCCCCGCGGCGACCGCCCTCGTCCCCGAGCGCGGCGACGAGCCGGACATGGACACCATCCTGCGGGTGGCGATGCAGATCGCCGATGCGCTCGATTACGCACACGCCCAGGACATCCTGCACCGGGACGTCAAACCCGCGAACATCCTGCTCTCCTGCAACCCCGGGCCGCGATCGGACGGTGCCGGCCCCGCCGGTACCGATCCCCCCGACGCCTACCTCTCGGACTTCGGGATCGCCCAGTTCCTCGACGACACCCGTCCACTCGCGCGCAACGGTCGTGTGCAGGGTTCCATCGGCTACGCCTCGCCCGAACTACTGCAGGCCCAGAAGCTCACCCCGGCAACCGATTTCTACGCATTCGCGTGCACGCTCGTCGAACTCATCACGGGCACACCGCCGTATCCGCGGAACACCGCTTTCGCGATCACCTATGCCCACCTCAACGACGACCCGCCGAAACTCACCCGACGCCGCCCCTGGCTGCCGTCGGCGATGAACTCGATCTTCGCCAAGGCGCTGGCGAAGTCACCGGAGGACCGGTATCCCTCGTGCACCGCCCTCGTCGAGATCCTGACCCGGCTCATGCGGGACGTGCCCGTGCCGGAGTCGCCGCAACGCTCGACCTGGTGGCCCCGCGGCCGGTGAGCGGTCAACCCGCCGCGTCATCGATCGTATAGACACGAACAGCGGTGTCGCGGAAGATCTTCCGCAGAGCCTCCGAACCCCACTGGGACACACAGTCGACGAGCGCGCCGACCAGCACGTCGACCGCGGCGTTCGGCCGATCGATCGGATAGTTGGACCCGAACATGATGCGGTCCGACCCGAAATGGGTGACGATGTGCTCGACGAAGGGACCGATCATCTCGGCGAGCGTGGCCTGACCGCCGATGTTGCCCCACCGTTCGTGACCGTAACCCAGTATCGGCATCGCCAGACCCGACAGCTTGACGACGACGTTGCGGTGGTTCGCGAGGGTCGTCATCCGTTCTCGCCACAATCGCCAGATGTCCGCGCGCGCAGCGGCTGTCGCGCCGGTGCGGACACCGACGGGACCGAAGACCCCCGCCGGGATGCCGAAGTGGTCGAGGACGATCGTCGTGTCCGGGTACTCCCGGGCCAGCAGGATGACGTCGTACAGCTGATGGGAGTACACCGACGCCTCGAAGACCAGATCGCGGCTCGCGAGTTCGGCGAACCCCTCGAGGAACGCCGTCGAGGACAGCAGGTTGTCGGTGTCCCCGCCATCGCGGACGCGCGGATCAGGATGTCGGGACGCGACGATGCGGATGCCGCGGAACCGCGGGGAGGCCGCGAACTGTTCGTCGAGCATGGTCGCGAACGTGCGGGTCCGCGGATCGCCGTGCGAGATGACGGCGCCGAGG
Organism: Gordonia sp. NPDC127522; assembly: GCF_042672305.1. NCBI lineage: Bacteria > Bacillati > Actinomycetota > Actinomycetes > Mycobacteriales > Gordoniaceae > Gordonia > Gordonia sp. NPDC127522. The sequence continues at coordinate 39,506 of NZ_JBHXVK010000008.1, read as the reverse complement.
CGGGGGGTGCCGGCCTGGCCGAACGGCAGGCTCTCGAGATATCGGGTCTCCTCGACGGCGGTGCTGTCCACCGGGGGCTCCGCGGCGTCGGCGACCTCGCGGCGCCAATGCGACTCGACGTGCACCACCGTGTCGATCGGTACCCCCACCACGGTCGGCACCAGCGCCGCATCCGTGGCGTACTGACGCGGCTCGTAGGTCCGGGCCACGGTGCGCGGGGTCAGGATGTACTCGCGGTCGGCGCGCGAGACCACGAGCGGGAACACCCGGTCACCCAAGGTGGGGACGAACCCGTACATCCGCGACGCCCGCGTGGCCGCCCACGGGGTGCGCCGCGGGTTCCAGTGCTGCACATGGGCATCAACGATGCCCGTGAGGACCCCTTCGAGGGACGTCATCCCCGTACCTTGCCATACCTCATCACTGTCCGACATGGGATGCCGGATCATGAATTGTGCCGTGTTGAGGACTATCTTGAACCGGGCGGGGAGACGAGCCGCGACGGAGGTGTGATCTTTTCGAGATGGCGACACATACGCGCCACGCGCTGCATCAGCTGCGGACGGCTGTCAATCGGCAACCCGACCGGTTCGTCACCAACGTCTACACCCGGATGTTCGCGATCGATCCCGACCTGCGTGACCTGTTCGGGGTATCGATGGCGGCCCAGCGAGTGGCCTTCCATCGGGTCATCGACCATGTGCTGGAAGCGATCCCGGCCGAGTCGGGTCACGCCGAACTCGTGGAGTTCCTCGCGCAGCTCGGACGCGACCATCGCAAGTTCGGGGTCGAGCCCGAGCATTACCACGTGATGTACGCCGCCCTGATGGGCGAGTTCGGCAGCCTCATGGCCGGTTACTGGGACGCCGAGACCGAACAGACCGTCTCGCAGGCGATGATGCTGGTCACCGGGGTCATGCGGGGCGCGGCCGAGAGCGCGACCCATCCCGCGCGCTGGACCGCCGAGGTCGTCGAGAAATACCGGATCACCCGGGACCTCGCGGTCGTCCGACTCCTCGCCCACTCGCCGCTCACGTTCAACACGGGCCAGTACCTCGAGGTGCACACCCCGCAATGGCCCAAGCAGTGGCGCAATCTCTCCCCCGCCATCCCGCCCAACCCGGCCGGTGAACTGGAGTTCCACGTGCGTGCGATCCCCCGTGGAACGGTCAGCACCGCGATCGTGAGCGAGACCAGCATCGGCGATGTGTGGACCCTCGCCCAGGGGCACGGGACGCTTCACGTCGACCGCGACAGCAAGGTCCTCATGGTGGCGGGCGGGACCGGGCTCGCACCGCTGCGGGCGTTGTTGATCGAGATGTCCATGCGCGCGGATTCGCCGGAGACGCACATCTTCTACGGCATGCGCTACCCGGGCGAGCTCTACGACCTGACCGTCCTGCGCCGCATCGCGTCGACCAATCCCTGGCTGCGGGTCACCGCCGTGTCCCAGGAGGAGAGCGATCCGTGGTGGATCAACGCGGTGGCGACACCCGCCGAGCTCGGCATCGACCACGAGATCGGCACCCTCGCCGACGTCGTGGCCCGGTCCGGTGACTGGCAGGACCGCCAGGTGCTCATCGCGGGATCACCGCAGATGATCGAGAACACCCGACGCACGCTGATCATCGCGGGCGTCCGGGCCAGCCGCATCCAGCACGACCCGGTGTTCTGACCCGGCACCAGCGTTGACTCCCCCGAACCGGTTGCGACTCAGGGGACTTCGAGGCTCGGCTCGCCGCCGGCCGGAGCCGTGACCGTTTCGGTCTCGGTCACGGTGTACGTCTCGGGAGCCGACTCGGTCACCGTCTCCGTTCGAGTGACCGGACGCGGGGTGCTGGTGACCGTCGTCGTGCGGACGGAGGTTTCCGTTGCGGTCTCGGTAACCGTCGCCTCCTCGGTCGAGGTGACCGCTGCCGGTGTCTCGGTCACGGTGACGGGCGCCGGTTCGGCGACCGTCGACTCGGCGGTGAGAATCAGCGTCATCCCGACGGCGGCCAGGAACACGGCCGCGCCGATGGCGGCGCCGACGAACCACCAGCGACGTCCCGTCGACGTCCGCGGGGCGACGGGGGGTGCTGCCGCGGCTACCACCGCGGCGTCGGCCGCACCGAGGGCCGAGGCCAGCGCCGGGTTGTCCGCGACCGTGACCGGGCGTTGCGCCGCGTACTCGAAGGCCGGCGCGATGCCGGGTAGTTGCGCGCCGGGGCCGACCACGATGACCGACGTGATGTCACGCCCGCGCGGCAGGCGGGTGACCGCCGACGCGAGTCGGGTCGCCGCGTCGGGGTCGGTGACCGAGGCGACCTCGCCCGGCGAGAAGTCGGTCGTGCCGAGGACGGCGCCGGAGGACGTGTCGACGGTGGCGAGGGTCGTGCCGGCGGCCGGCGCGGCATCGCGATCCAGGTCGACGACGGCCACCACCCCACCGCGCGTCGAATGGGTGCACGCGATCTCGGCGAGAGCAGCGGCGTACCCGGTGACGACGACCTTGCCCGACCAGGACGGCCCGGTGCCCGCGCCCGCCGCGAAGACGCGGGCCAGGTGGTCGCGGACGTCGGCGCGCGACGCCGAGATGCCGATCCGGTCGACCTCGACCGGGACCGAATCGACGAGTTCGACGATCGCGGCCTCGGCACCGGCGGCCGATGCATCGGGGAGATCGACGAGGTTGCTCGCCAGGATGTGTCCGTCCGCGTCCCGGACCACCGAACTGATCTGGTCGTCGACGACGGAGATACCCAGGACCACGAACCCCGGCATCGGACCGTTCCCCGGTACCTCGGACATGGTTCACCTCCCGTCGCCGACCTGCTGTGGCGTTCTGACCCGCAAGCCTAGCGGCTGGGTGGCGGACACCGTACACCCGGTTGTGCCCGGTGGACCGCTCAGATCGGTTCGGCGGGATGCTGGGTGTAGGCCGCGTCGCGGACCGCCTCGTCGGTTTCCAGGCCCGCGCCCAGTGCTCCGCCGACGGTGGCGAGTGAACAGGTCAGCCAGGCGACCTCCAGGTAATCGGTGAAGCCGGCCGGGTGGTCGAGCGTCGCACCGAAGACCTGCGGCACCACCAGGCAGAGCGCGCCGATGGCGGACAGGACGAACAGCGCCGCGTAGAAGGCGGCGACGCCGAGCACCACCGTGATCACGGTGACGATGTTGAACAGCGCCACCTGTTCTCGCGTCTGACGGGAACTCCCCCGTTCCCAGAGGTCGGCCCCGATGATCAGCGTCGCGGTGATGGCGATGATCGAGCCGAGCGCGACCCCGGTCAGCCGGATCCCGCCGAAAGTGTCTGCGAGCAACCAGATGTCGGCGGTCACCAGCGCGAATACCCCGGCCGCGATCGCCCCGGTGAGTGCGCGGCTGAGGCCGAGCGCCAGCCGCCACGGGCGGTTGGCGCGCACCATGCCGGTGAGCAGACGCAGGTTCCCGGTCAGCACACGTGCGGTGAAGGCGGTGCCCGCCTCGTCGACGTCGGTCCCGAGCTGCCGGACGCGATGGCGGAGCGCCGACCGCGCCGGCGACTTCTGGTGTTCGCGGAGGTCGTCGGCGTCGGCGCCGAGGAGTTGCCCGACGAGTCCGGTGATGATGCCGCGTGCCCGTTGCCGTACACCGGTCGCGCCGAGTGCCGGCACCGAGAGGACCGCGACGCCGTGCACCGCGTTGGCATGCGCCACGACCGGGCGTTTGCCGACGTGCAGCGGCAGGTCGGTCAGACAGAGCACCAGATCCCATTCGTGTTCGAGCAGAAGGTCTCTGGTGGCGTCGACGATCTCGGCGTCACCGGCCGGTGGTTGGACGACGCCGGCCTCGAGGAGCTCGAGCTGCCAGCGGGCGCCGGGAAAGGTCGTCTGGATGTGGTCGGTCAGATCGGCCTCGACCAGCTTGCGGGCGAGACCGATCGCCTGGCCCGGCGCGGCGACGACGCCGAGGACGACGACGGGTTCATCCGGGGAACCGGGTTCGGGTGTGTGACCGGCGGAGGAGTCCATCGGCGGTCGGCGCGTTCAGGCGAACCGGGCCGCGAGCGCCCGGAGGGTGCCCTCTATCCCCTTGCCGTTCTTCTTGTCGTAGCCGATGAGCTCCATGATCTTCGGTACCCGGAGCGTCGAGTAGTCGAAGGTCTCGGTGACGGCCGTGGTGGTCGGCGAGGTCGACTCGAGCTCCCACCGCCAGCGGTGCCCCATCGGGTGCTGCCATTCGACGACCCGGCCGGGTTCGAAGTCGGTGACGGTCGAGGTGATCTTGTACGGCACGCCGTACTGCTTCATCCCGACACTGAAACGCGCCCCGCGGGTCAGCGTCTCGGGCCCGTCCACGGGGGTGTCGCGGACGGTGCCGGAACCGTCGAGCTCCGGATGCCGATGGGGGTTCGACACGAGCGCGAACACATCGGCGACCGGGGCGTTCACGACGACCCGGCGCGAGACCTTGTGCGGGCCGGAGTCGACGGTGGTGACGGGTTCAGAAGCCATACGCTCAACGGTACGCACGTCCGTGGGCTCGGCGAAACCAAGCAGGTGGTCAGTCGGTGGTGCGATTGCGTCGCGGCTGCCAGACGACCAGGGCGTTGGTGCGCGGCACGGGGACGAGTTCGCCGCCGCGGCGGGTCCGCGACCTCTGCACCTCGTCGGTCAGCTCCCGCACGCGGTGCTGGAGCGCCTCGACCTGATTGCTCAGGTCGATGATGCGTTTGATGCCCGCGAGGTTGACGCCTTCCTCCTGCGAGAGACGCTGGATCTCGCGCAGGAGCTCGACGTCGCGGGACGAGTAGCGGCGACCGCCGCCACTCGTCCGTTGCGGGGTGACCAGGCCCAGGCGGTCATACGTCCGCAGGGTCTGGGCGTGCATGCCGGCGAGTTCGGCGGCCACCGAGATCAGGAAGGTCGCACCGTCGCCGTCGAAGTTGCTCGCACCGGCCATGACTCATCGCCCCCAGTCCGCCCGCGGGTCGAAACCGCTTGCCCGCTCGGCCTGGTCGTAGGCGCGCATCGCCTCGACCGCGGCCTCGTCGAGCTTGTTCGGAACCGCGACCTTGACGGTGACGAGCAGGTCGCCCGCCCCGCCGGAGCGCTTGGGCACTCCACGACCGCGCACGCGCAGCGTGCGGCCGTCGGTGGTGTTCGGCGGGATCTTCACCCCGACCGAACCCTCCAGGGTCGGAACCGACACCGTCGCTCCGAGAACGAGTTCGGAGATCCGCACCGGCAGCTGCACCCGAAGGTCGTTGCCGCTACGGGTGAACTGCTTGTGCGGGGTCACGTGCACGACGACGTAGAGGTCACCCGACGGGGCGCCACGACGGCCGGCCTCGCCCTGCCCGGCGAGCCGGATGCGTTGACCGTCCTCGACGCCGGCGGGGATCCGGACGTTGATGGTGCGCGCGCGGACCTTCACGCCGCTGCCGTCGCAATCGGTGCACGGGTCATCGATCCGCGATCCGGTGCCCTGGCAGTCCTGGCAGGGCTCGCTGAATCCGAACGCGCCCTGGTTGCGGCTCACGAAGCCGGAACCGTTGCAGTTCGCGCACACCCGCGGACTGGTCCCGGGCTTGGCGCCCGAGCCGTGGCAGGTGGTGCAGGGCGACGGACTCGTCACCCGCAGGGGGACGGTCGTGCCGAGCGCGGCGTCGGAGAACGAGAGCGTCGTCTCGGTCTCGAGGTCCTTGCCTCGACGCGGCCGGCTCGCCGTCGAAGTACGTTGCGTTCCGCCACCGCGGTTGAACAGGCCGTCGAAGATGTCGCCGAAACCGCCACCGCCGCCGCCGGTCTGCGCCCCGCCGAACAGGTCGCCGAGGTCGAAATCGCTACCGCCGCCGGTGGTGTAGGTGGTTCCCCCGCCGGGGAAGCCACCCGGGAAGCCATTGCCGCCGCCGCGGAATCGTCCGCCGGCGAACATGGCGCGTGTCTCGTCGTACTCCTTGCGCTTCTCGGCATCCCCGAGGACGCTGTGGGCTTCGGACACCCGCTTGAAGCGCTCTTCGGCCGCGCTGTCACCCGGATTCGCATCCGGATGCAGCTCGCGCGCGAGCTTGCGGTAGGCCTTCTTGATCTCTTCAGCCGAAGCGTCAGAAGCAACGCCCAGGTCCTTGTAGAAGTCGTGTTCTAACCACTCACGTTGTGGTGCCACCAGACGTCACCTCCTTGAGTTCTGTTGTCTGGATGAATGTCTTGTCTCTTGATGAATGTCTTGGGAAGAACCTGAGGTGCGAGGCTCGCGGACTGCGCTCCTCGCACCTCAGGGTCGACGGTCGTTCTATTGTGCACCGGGCGCGTCGCCCGCGGGAGCGGGATCGGTGACCGTCACCATCGCGGTGCGGATCACCTTCTCGCCCAGGCGGTAGCCGCATCGGTACACCGATCCGATCACCGGGTTCGCGCCGGTGCCGTCGTGCTGCACGGCTTCGTGGAGTTCGGGATCGAACTCGTCACCCGCCGCACCGAAGGCCACGAGACCTTCGGCGGCCAGCACACCGGTCAGCTTGTCGGCGACCGCACGCAGCGGACCGCTGTCGAGGTCGCCGTGTTCACGGGCACGGTCGAGGTCGTCGACGATCGGCAGCAGTTTGTCGATCAGGATCTGCTTGCCGTAGGCGACCGAACCCTGCTTCTCCTCGGCGGCACGCCGCCGGAAGTTGGCGAACTGGGCGCGTTCGCGCTGCAGGTCGGCCGTCAGCTCGGCGACGCGGGCATCCGGCTCGTCGGCTGCGGTGTCGGCCTGCGGCTCGTCGGTTGACTGTGACTCGTCGGTCTGGGACTCCTCTGCGACCGGTCCGGCGTCGGCCGGGCCGGGGCCGGCGGCCGGCTCGTCGCGCACCTCACCCGTCTCCGGGTCGATACGACGACGGTCGGTCACCGTCACCGGCTCCTCGCCGGACCCATTCGACGAATGGGCTCCTGCGGTCACTTGTTCTCCTTCGAGTCGGCAGCATTCGAATCTGCGTCGTCGACGACCTCGGCGTCGACGACGTCGGGATCGCTGTCGGCCGCGGCGGACTCACCGTTGGGGGACTCCGCAGCGGCGTTGGCGTAGATCGCCTGGCCGAGGGCCTGCGACTCCTCGGACAGCTTCTCGATCGCGGATTTGATCGCCGCGGTGTCGTTGCCCTTGAGCGCTTCCTGCGCCCCGGCGACGGCCGCCTCGACCTTCTCCTTCAGCTCCGCCGGGACCTTGTCCTCGTTCTCCTTGAGGAACTTCTCGGTCTGGTGGACCAGCGACTCCGCCTGGTTGCGGGTTTCGGCCTCCTCACGGCGCTTGCGGTCCTCGTCGGCGTGCGCCTCCGCGTCCTTGATCATGCGGTCGATCTCGTCCTTGCTCAGGCCGGAACCGTCCTGGATGCGGATCGAGTTCTCCTTGCCGGTGCCCTTGTCCTTCGCGGTGACGTGCACGATGCCGTTGGCGTCGATGTCGAAGGTCACCTCGATCTGCGGGACACCCTGCGGGGCCGGAGCGATGCCGCCGAGCTCGAAGCTGCCGAGCAGCTTGTTGTGCGAGGCGATCTCGCGCTCCCCCTGATAGACCTGGATCTGCACCGACGGCTGGTTGTCCTCGGCGGTCGTGTAGGTCTCCGACCGCTTGGTCGGGATGGTGGTGTTGCGCTCGATCAGCTTGTGCATCACGCCGCCCTTGGTCTCGATACCGAGGGAGAGCGGGGTGACGTCGAGCAGCAGCACGTCCTTGACCTCACCGCGGAGCACACCGGCCTGCAGTGCGGCGCCGACGGCGACGACCTCGTCCGGGTTGACGCCCTTGTTGGGCTCGCGGCCACCGGTCAGTTCCTTCACCAGGTCGGTGACGGCCGGCATACGGGTCGAACCACCGACGAGCACGACGTGGTCGATGTCGCCGACGGAGATGCCCGCGTCCTTGATGACGGCCTGGAACGGTGCGCGGGTGCGCTCCAGCAGATCAGAGGTGATCTTCTGGAACTCGCTGCGCGAGAGCTGCTCGTCGAGGAACAGCGGGTTCTTGTCGGCGTCGACGGTGATGTAGGGCAGGTTGATCGAGGTGCTCTGCGAGCTCGAGAGTTCGATCTTGGCCTTCTCGGCGGCCTCGCGGAGACGCTGCAGGGCCATCTTGTCCTTGGTCAGGTCGATGCCGTTCTGGCTCTTGAACTTCTCGACGAGCCAGTCGACGACGCGCTGATCCCAGTCGTCACCACCGAGGTGGTTGTCGCCGGAGGTCGCACGGACCTCGACCACGCCGTCGCCGATCTCGAGCAACGAGACGTCGAAGGTACCGCCACCGAGGTCGAAGACCAGGATGGTCTGTTCCTTCTCACCCTTGTCGAGTCCGTAGGCCAGGGCGGCCGCGGTCGGCTCGTTGACGATGCGGAGCACGTTGAGGCCGGCGATCTGGCCGGCTTCCTTGGTGGCTTGACGCTGCGCGTCGTTGAAGTAGGCCGGGACGGTGATGACCGCGTCGGTCACGTCCTCGCCCAGGTACGACTCGGCGTCGCGCTTGAGCTTCATGAGCGTGCGCGCGCTGATCTCCTGCGGGGTGTACTTCTTGTCGTCGATCTCGACGGTCCAGTCGCCTTCGCCCATGTGGCGCTTGACGGAGCGGATGGTGCGGTCGACGTTGGTGACCGCCTGGTTCTTGGCGGGCTGGCCGACCAGCACCTCGCCGTTACGGGCGAACGCGACCACCGACGGGGTGGTCCGTGCGCCTTCGGCGTTGGCGATGACGGCGGCTTCGCCGCCTTCGAGCACGGCCACCACCGAGTTGGTGGTACCGAGGTCGATTCCAACAGCACGAGACATGTTTGGCTTCCTCCTAGTTTGCGGGTGTGCACCCGAGTCCTTGTCCCGGGGTCTCGCGACCGCGGGGATGTCGTGGCGAAACTCTGCGGGACCGGACTTCAGTGCGTCCGACTCATGTCCTACTGAAAAAGTAGATCCGAGTCAAACCGACTTGAGTCTTCGTCGCTCAGGTTTCTCGAAGTGTGTAACGGGGATGCCCGAAGGGTTGTTCCCGGATCGAGCAAAAAAGTTGAGTGGATCTCGCTCAATGTCAGCCGGGGGCCGAAAACGCGTATGACGTTGCGCCCGGTTTCCGGGCACAACGTCATCACCCAACACGCTGCGCCCCCGTTACCCATCGGTCCCGGTCACGTGGGGGCTACGGTCGAGACATCCCCTCGACGCGGAGGTGGCGATGAACGAGACCACGCCGGACGAACCGCGATGGGTGCCGTGGCGGGTGGCACCGAAGTCGGGCTTCGAGGTCGACGACCCGACCGGACGTGGCGAGGTCGAGATCGCGCAGATCGACGAACGGCAGTTCCTCGTGCGCAACGCCTTTCGTTTCTCCGATCCCGCGGTCGAGAAGTACCTCGTCACACAACTGGTCGAGCGAGGACAGACGGAAGCCGATGCGCGGGGCGCCGTCGACGCGGCCCGCACGTTTGTGCCCGGCGACGACAACCCCACCGATCTCGCCTCGATCCCCCGGTTCCTGCGCTGGTTCGAGAACCCCTACGGCAGACACTCACTCGCGGCGCTCATCCACGACGAGCTCATCACGGGCACCGTCAACTCCGGCGCGCTCGGGAGTGACACCCTGTCCGACCGGTTCTTCCGCGAGATGATGCGGGCGTCCGGCGTCCCCTGGCTCAAGCGGTGGATCATGTGGTCGGCAGTGGCACTTCGCACGCGATGGGTCGCCGGCGGATGGCGACGTCTCAGTGTGATCGCGTGGCTGGTGCTGAGCGTCGTCGGCATCTGCGCGGCGGTCGGTTCGAGCGGGGCGCTGCTGTTCGATTGGTCGTGGCCGACATCATCGCCGGCGGTCTCTCTCCTGCTCTCCCTGCTGATGATCTTCGTCGCCGCGCCGCTGTGGGGGCGCCAGTGGGCGGCGAGTCTCGTTGCGGCCGTGGCCGCCTTGTGGCTCCTGCCCGCCGCGATCGTGGCCTACTTCGCCTATGCGCTGTATCTGTTGTCGGAGAGGGTCGCTCGCACCGTCGGGCTCACGTAGCGATGCGGGCCGAGCATTCTTGTCGGTGGTCGGGTCTACCTTGGATGTGTCAGGTGGACCGGTCAACCGGGCCGGGCGGCAACGACTTCGGGGGGAGTCACTGTGGGGGCATGGACGGATCTGCCGGGCGAGTTCCTCGCCGGGGTCGATCCTGCGCGTCCGGCCGATGCCGACACCGCCACTCATATGCAGCGTCTGGGGTCGATCCGCGCGGGCGAGTCGTATCTGGCGTGGTGCCGCTATCAGACGATCCTGGTGTTGTGTGATCGGCTGTTGACCACGGTCGGCAACAGTTACGTGTCCGACGGTTTCGGTGACGTCGTCGCCCGGGTCTCGCGGGAGGCCGGGATCACCCGCTACCGGGCGGGGATGCTGGTCGACGAGGCGCTGTGCCTGCGTGATCGGTTGCCGCGGGTGTTGGAGACGTTGCGCGACGGTGTCATCGGGCCGCACCACATCCGGGAGATCATCGGCCGCACGCACTTGGTGTCCGATGATCACCTTTTCGACCCCGACGACCCCGACGACCCCGACAGCCGTCGGATCATCGAGGTGCTCGACGAATCGATCGCCGACCTGCTGCGCTCTCGGTCCGGGTCGTGGTCGACGTCGGGTTTGCGCGACATGATCGACCGCCTGGTCTTCGGTCACGACGCCGACGCCGTCCGGGAACGGCGCCGCGAAGCGCTCGACAAACGAGGGGTGTGGACCGAGAACCACGGTGACGGCACCGGTGAGATCACCGCGGTCATGGCCGCCGAGAACATCCGGGCTTCCAACGCCTCGGTACGGGAGTTGGCCGCATCCGTCTGCGACCGGGACGGACGCCCTCGCCAGCAACGCAACTCCGACGCCATGTACGCGTTGCTCACCCGAACAGCGTTCACGTGCGCGTGCGGACAAACCGACTGCACCGCAACACCTGTCGATCCTGGAGGTTCGGCGGCGAGTACCGAGATCGTGATCCACGTGGTGACCGACGCCGACACCCTGGCCGGCGGGTCCGGACCCGGCTGGATCGACGGGCACGGAGTGATCTCCGACGAGCATGTGCGCGACCTCGCCGCCCGGCCCGACGCGACGATCAGGCCGGTCACCCCCATCCGCACACCACCCACGCAGGTCGTCGCCGGCAGTCCAGCCGCGACCGGCGAGGAGAGATACGACGACGACACCACGCGGACGCGAACATCGCCGCGCCACCGCAGGATACGGACAACACCGTCACCGACGCCGACGGCGCGGGTGACGCGTCGACACCCCCGACTTCGGCCACACCGTCGACGGAGCCGCCGTCGTCGGAGGTCGTGGTGGTCTACCCGGGCGCCCTGCCTGGTGACCCGTATCGTCCGACGAGTGCGTGTGCGGAGTTCGTGCGGGTGCGCGACGGTTACTGCACCGAGCCGGGGTGCACGCGTTCGGCATTCACCGCCGATGTCGATCACGTCGCCGAGTACGACCACGCCCGACCCGCCCGCGGGGGTGCGACCTCGAGTGAGAACCTCAACGCCAAATGCCGTCCCGGTCATCTGCACAAGACGCACAGCGACTGGACCGATGTGCAGTACCGCGACGACGAGGGCCGTCTGGTCACCGAATACGTCACGCCCGAGGGCTTTGTGATCCCCGGCGAGGCCGAAACCCTCGAAGACCTCTTCCCCAACCTGCGTCGCATCCGATTCGAACAAGCCGCGAAAGCACCACCCAGTCCGCGGATCATCGTGCCCGAACGGCAAGGCAGACAACAGCAAGGCCGACCACCGCGCACGATCACCGAACGCACCGCCGCCAAACACGCGAAGCGGCGAGAAGAACGTGCCCGCAACAAGGCACAACGCGAAGCGGATCGACTCGCCCGAGCCGAGGCCGCCAGCCATCAACCTGGCACGCCCGACGACCCGCCACCCTTCTGACAGACGCCAACACCCCGGCGGAACGTGATCGTCCACGAACCACCGGGGTGTTGGGCTGGGCCTGGGCTACAGCGCGCGGAATCAGGCCGCGGACACCTGCGCGTCGACGGCGACTTCCAGCGCCTGCGCGATGATCTCGGCGACATCGGTCATCGGCCGCACGTCGAGGGCGTCGAGCACCTCGGCCGGCACGTCGTCGAGGTCGGGCTCGTTGCGCTGCGGGATGAAGATGGTCTTCAGCCCGTTGCGTTGTGCGGCAAGCAGTTTCTGCTTGACCCCACCGATTGGCAGGACCCGCCCGTTGAGCGTGACCTCGCCGGTCATCCCGACATCGCTGCGCACCTGACGTCCCGTCGCCATCGACACCAGTGCGGTGACCATGGTGACGCCGGCGCTCGGACCGTCCTTCGGCACGGCCCCGGCCGGAACGTGCACGTGGATGGCCTTGTCGAGCGCTTTCGGGTCGACGCCGAGCTGCTCGGCGTGCGCCCGCACGTACGACAGTGCGATCTGCGCCGACTCCTTCATCACGTCGCCGAGCTGGCCGGTCAACTTCAGACCCGGCTCACCCTCGGTGGCGTTCACCTCGATGAACAGGACGTCGCCGCCCATGCCCGTGACCGCGAGACCGGTTGCGACACCGGGGACCGCCGTCCGCTCCGCCGATTCCGGCGTGAAGCGCGGACGCCCCAGGTAGTCGCGCAGATCGGGCTCGTCGATGATGACGGGCGCCGTCGCGGTTCCCCCGTCTCCCGATTCGACCGCGAGGTTGGTCGCGGCCTTACGAAGCGCCTTCGCCAGCAGCCGTTCGAACTGCCGCACACCGGGTTCGCGGGTGTAGTTGGCCGCGATCTCCCGCAGCGCCGCATCGGTGACGGTCACCTCGTCGGGTGTCAGCGCCGCCCGCTCGGCCTGCCGGGGCAGCAGGTAATCGCGGGCGATGGCGACCTTGTCGTCCTCGGTGTACCCGTCGAGCGTGACCAGCTCCATCCGGTCGAGCAGGGCCGACGGGATGTTCTCGATGACGTTGGCGGTCGCGAGGAACAGCACATCGGACAGGTCGAGATCGAGATCGAGATAGTGATCGCGGAAGGTGTGATTCTGCGCGGGGTCGAGGACCTCGAGCAGCGCGGCGGCCGGGTCGCCCCGGTAGTCCGAGCCCACCTTGTCGATCTCGTCCAGCAGCACGACGGGATTCATCGATCCCGCCTCACCGATCGCCCGTACGATCCGGCCGGGCAGCGCGCCGACGTAGGTACGCCGGTGGCCGCGGATCTCCGACTCGTCGCGCACACCGCCGAGGGCGACGCGCACGAACTTGCGGCCCAGCGCCCGGGCGACGCTCTCACCGAGCGACGTCTTGCCGACCCCGGGAGGACCGGCGAGCACCATCACGGCGCCCGACCCGCGTCCGCCGACGACCTGCAGGCCGCGTTCGGCGCGACGGGCACGCACCGCGAGGTACTCGACGATGCGGTCCTTCACGTCGTCGAGGCCGTGGTGGTCGGCGTCGAGGATTTCGCGCGCGCCCTTGACGTCGGTCGAGTCCTCGGTCCGGGTGTTCCACGGCAGGTCGAGGACGGTGTCGAGCCAGGTGCGGATCCATCCGGTCTCCGGCGACTGGTCGCTGGCACGCTCGAGCTTGCCCACCTCGCGGAGCGCGGCCTCGCGCACCTTCTCGGGCAGGTCGGCTTCCTCGACGCGGCCGCGGTAGTCGTCGGCGCCCTCGGGCTCGTCCTCGCCGAGCTCCTTGCGGATGGCGGCGAGCTGCTGGCGAAGCAGGAATTCCTTCTGCTGCTTGTCCATGCCCGCGCGGACGTCCTCGGCGATCTTCTCGGTCACCTCGGACTCGGCCAGATGATCGCCGGTCCACTCGATGAGCAGCCGCAACCGCGCCGCGGTCACCGGCGTCTCGAGCAGCTCACGCTTCTGCTCGTCGGACAGCCACGACGCATAGCCCGAGGTGTCGGCGAGATCCGCCGGATCGGACATCTTGTTGACGGCGTCGATGAGCTGCCATGCCTCGCGGCGCTGCAGCATCGCCAGCACGAGCTTCTTGTACTCGCCGGCGAGTTCACGGTCCTCGTCGGTGACGTCAACGGCGTCGACCTCGGTCACCTCGACCCACAGCGCGGCACCGTGGCCGGGTGTCCCGGTGCCGATCTGCGCGCGCTGCTCGCCCTTGACGACGGCTGCCATGCCGCCGCCCGGGATGCGGCCGACCTGCACGATCGACGCGATGACACCGTAGGTGGGGTACCGGTCGTCCAGACGTGGGGCGACCAGCAGTTTTCCGGTCTCGCTCGCCCGGGCGGCGTCGACCGTGGCTTGCGCGGCATCGTCGAGCGGGATGGGCACGACCATGCCGGGCAGGACGACGACGTCGGGAACGAAGAGAACCGGCAGTGAATATGTCTGCGACATGAAACCTCCAGAGTTAAGTCTGACCGACTCAACCCAGGTGGCAGGAATCTTGTTCCCGGGCGATTTATGCCAGGAGCGAACGGGGTGCGGCTCCCGATGAACCTCAGGTGAGGTCGACCGCGGCGCGGGTGGCGAGGACGACGATCTGGGCGATCACCAGAACCGCGACCGCGACGAAGAACGCCGCGGTGGTCACGACGACACCGGCCGCCCCGCGCAGCGCACTCGGCACAGCCTGCAGCCAGGACACGGAGAGTCGGTGTGCGGGTGCGACATCGGGGGTCATGGGCGGTCCTCTACATACAACGAGCGACCACACCGTTGTGGTCGCAATCACAACACTCAATCACAAGTAAGTACTTCTGTGCCAGAAATCGTCATCAAGACTCATGCTGACCCGAACTTCCCAGCGCTGACCGTCCGAAACCCCGCCCGCCACGAAGTGCGGTAGAACCGAACCGACACCCACCCGAGGAGCCCACATGTCGATCGTCGCGCCGACCACCACTCGTCAGCCGCTGGGCCGGGCCATCGCCCGGATCGCCCTGGGCGCGGTATTGGTGATCGCCGGCGTCGGCCACCTCACCGCCCAGCGCGAGGAGTTCCAGGCACAGGTCCCCGACTGGGTGCCATTCAGCAAGGACTTCGTGGTGCTGGCCTCCGGCGGCGTCGAGATCGCCCTGGGCGCCGCGCTGATCGCGCTGCCCCGCCACCGCAAGGTGGTGTCGTGGATCGTGGCCGCGTTCTTCGTGGTCATCTTCCCCGGCAACATCAACCAGTACGTCGAGCACATCGACGCCTTCGGCCTCGACACCGACCAGAAGCGGCTCACTCGACTGTTCTTCCAGCCCGTCCTCGTGCTCTGGGCCATCGCGGCCGGCACGGGCGAACGCCGGGCCTAACCTGCCCGGGTCGCCGCATCCTGGCAGGCGGTGTCCACACCCGCCCGGACCTGCGGTCGCACGTCCGTGCTCGAGCGGATCGTGCACGCCGCCACCAGCCCGCCGATTGCGCAGCATGCCGCGCAGATGTACATGGCCGTCCGGAAGCCGTCGCCGAGCGGATCGCCGGGACCCGCATCGATCCCCGCCACGGCGGGCAGCACCGCCACCGCGAGCAACCCCGCGAGCCGCGCCACCGCATTGTTCACGCCCGACGCGGTGCCGGCGAGCTCGTCGTCGACGGCGGCGAGCGCGGCGGAGGTGAGCGGCGCGACCGTCACCGTCATGCCGAGGCCGAACAGCAGCACCCCGGGCAGCACGGAGTCGACGTAGCCCGAGCCGGGCTCGACCCGGGACATCAGCGCGAAACCACCGGCCGCGATGAGCGGGCCGACCGTCATCGGCAGCCGTGGCCCCGTGCGCTGCGCCAGCTTGCCGACCAAGGGCGACCCGAACAGCATGATGAACGTGCTCGGGAACATCGCCGCGCCGGCCTCGAACGCCGAGTAACCGAGGCTCTGCTGCAACTGCAGGGCCAGCAGGAACAGCGCACCGCCCAGCGCCGCATAGACCAGCAGTGTCGTCAGATTGGCGCCGGTGAACTGCGACGACCGGAACAGCCCGAGCGGCAGCAGCGGCGCCGACACCCGCGACTCGATCACCACGAAGCCCACCAGCGCGACGACTCCGACCACCCCCGCCGCAACCGTTACCCCGTTCCACCCGTTCGACGGCCCCTCGATGAGTGCGTAGATCACGCCCGCGAGCCCGACGGTCATCGCCAGGGCACCCGCCACGTCCAGACGGGCGTTCGACGGCGTGCCTCGCGATTCGGGCACGTGCCGGATCGCGATCCACAGGGCGCCCAGCGCGAGCGGCACGCTGAGCAGGAATGTCCACCGCCACGACGCCGCGTCGACGAGCCAACCACCGAGGAACGGTCCGAGGGCCGTGGTCGCGCCGGACATCCCGGCCCACAGACCGACCGCCGCACCGCGGTCCGACGGCCGGATCTCGGCGTTGATCAGAGCGAGACTGCCCGGAACCACCGCGGCCGCGGCGATCCCCTGCACGATCCGCGCGGCGACGAGGAGTTCGACGGTCGGCGCCAGCCCGCACGCGACGGTCGCCACCGCGAACACCGCCAGACCTCCGGCGAACACCAACCGCCGTCCGTACCGGTCACCGGCGACGCCGCCGATCAACAACAGCGCGCTCAGGGTCAGCAGATACCCGTCGAGCACCCACTGCTGGCCGCGCAGCCCCGTGTCGAGGTCGCGCGCGATGGCGGGCAGCGCGACGTTGACGACGGTGCCGTCGATGAAGGCGACACCCGAACCGAGGACCGCGGCGACGATCAGCCACCGCCCCGCCGCCGACGCGGCCGGCACCCCGCGGGACCCGGCGTCGGCCATGCTGTTCTCGCTCATCGGTTCTCGGCGGTGATGAGCTCGGCGGCGAGGACGTCGGCGAGCCCGTCGAACTGGTGACCGCCCACCGGGTGACGATGCACCGGCGCCGACGGCAAGAACGCCGCGTTCAGGTCCAGGTGCTCGACGGGCACCACGTCGTCGTCGACGCAGTGGTGGACCGAAGCGACGAGCCCTTCGGCGGGCAGGTGGTGGGGGAGCACGTACTGCGGAACATCCCAGCCGTCCGGTCCCCAATTCGGCATCGCAAGCAGCACAGCACTTCTCGAGGCGACATCGGCGTCGGCGAAGACATGCATCAGCACCGTCGCCCCGAACGAGTGCGCGACGACGTGATCGTCGGCGTCCAGCCCCGCGAGACGCTCGCGGATCGGTCGGGCCCACGCCTCGATCGACATGTCATCGTCGGAGAACCGAGGCATGTCCAGCGCCACGTCGAGTGCCGCGGCCAGCGCATCGGCGAGCGGGCCGTCGTCGGCGTATCCGCCCGCGCCGTGGATGAAGAACAGCCGAGGCTGCGTCATGCGTACTCACTCCCTGCCGACGATGCACCGGAGCCGATCAACAACAGACCGACCATCGCCCTGGCGTCGGCGTCGGTGTACCCGGGTCCCATGATGCACAGGTTGCCGATCGCCCGTAGGAAGGTCAGCGCGCAGATGTCCCGGCTGACCTCTCCCGTGGCCTGCGCCGGTTCGAGTAGCGAGGCGAACGCCGGCACGAGGGTGTCGAAGATGAGCGCGTGCAGATCGACGAGGCTCGGGTCGTCGGAGCTGAGCGCGTCACTCAAGCCGTGTTTGGTCACGAGGAAGTCGGTGAACGCCGACGTCCACCGGCACAGCGCGGCACGCGGCGGGACCTGTTCGGCCAGAAGCTGTTCCGCCAGTGCCGCACATTCGTCGACCTGGTGCCGGTAGACCGCGGTGACCAGTTCCGCCCGGGTCGGGAAATGCCGGTACACGGTGCCGACGCCGACACCGGCACGCGTGGCGATCTCCCGCACCGGGGCCTGCACGCCCGCATCGACGAAGGCCGCGGCCGCCGCCTCGAGAAGTGCCGTACGGCTCCGTTCGGCCTGCATCTGACGTGCTGTTCTTCCTGCGGACACCGTCCACCCCTTGCTCGCGGAACACTGTTCCGCTAGTTTGGCGGAACATCGTTCCGTCCAGCTTATCGCGCACCCGCCCCGTCCCGAAGGGAACTCTCATGTCCACGGAAGTGCTCGTTCGTCAGATCGTCTCCGTCAAGCCCATCGTCGTCCCCACCTCGGACCGTCCGTTCCCGTTGACGGCGAGAGTCACCGCACCGGCCACCGGGGACCGGCTCCCGGTCCTCGTGTTCTCCCACGGCAACGCCTGGTCGATGGACGGTTACACGCCACTCGTCGATCGTTGGGCCGCATCAGGTTTCGTCGTCGTACAGCCGACGCATCTCGATTCCCGGCGCCACGGGATCGGATTCGACGACCCGCGATTCGCGTCCATCTGGCGCACGCGAGTGCAGGACGCGCACGCGGTGATCGACCATCTCGACGAGATCCTGATCGCGGCCGGCGGGGACCTGCGCCCGCGCGTCGACATCGGCCTGCTCGCCGCGGCCGGCCACTCGTGGGGCGGTCAGACCGTCGGCACGCTCCTCGGCGCGCGTGTGATCGGGCCGGACGGGGTCGTCGGCCCGGATCTCGCACACCCCGCCGTGCGAGCGGGCGCACTGATCGCGACGGCCGGGACCGGCGACAGCCTGAGCGAGTACGCGCGCGAACACCTGCCGTTCATGCGGCCGGACTTCTCGACGATGTCCACCCCGGCGCTCGTCGTCGCCGGCGGCAAGGACGACTCGGCACTGTCGACACGAGGCCCGGAGTGGCTGACCGATGCCTTCCACCTCTCCCCCGGCGCGACGGACCTGATGTGGATTCCGGACGGCGAACACACTCTCGGCGGCATCGCCGGTGAGGCGGTCCGGGAAACCACCGATGAGAACCCGGCCCGGGTCGCGCTGGTGGCCGACGCCGTCGCGGCCTACCTACTCGACGCACTCGGCGTCAGTTCGGCCGCGTGGGAAGCTCTGCGGAACTCGGACTCCGTGGACTTCACGGTTCAGCGGAAGTGACGCCGGCCGGTTCGGCCCGGTTGGATACTAGGCCGGGCCGGCCGCCTCCAGCAGGGATTTCAGTTGTGCGAGATCTTTTTCCACCATCTGGGTGTCGCGGTCGAACTCGTCGTCGGACATGGCCAGCTGCCGGATCGTGAAGACGACTTCGGCACCTTCTGGATGTGCCAGCACCCGAAGCGGATTGAGCACGGTGTCCCCGGTGGGAAGCACCACCTCGTGGTCGACGACGCCGAGACCGTTCCGCGGGACGAACCGGACGGTCACGGTGCCCATCGGCGATTCCACGAGCAACTCGTCACCCCGCCGGACCACCTCCGACTTCGCCAGCCCCGCGGCCCAGCGCGGCAGATTGTCGGGCTCGGCCGCGAAGTCGTAGACCTTCGCAGGTTCGGCGTTGATGACCACACTCAGGTGCCGGCTGCGCATGTGGCCAACGTAGTCGCTACCGCAGACGCCTGCCGACCGTGTTCGCCGGCTCGATGTGGTGGCGGGCCAGGAACAACACGATGCCGAGCACGACGTAGACCAGGACCGGCGCGAACGCACCGACATAGCCCCTTTGATCGACCAGGATCATGGTGCCCGAGATGAGCGTGAAGTCGAAGAGTCCGTGGATGACCGAGTTGAGGACGTTGCCGCCCGACACCCGCCGGATGAGATAGAAGAAGTAGCCCGCCAGGCTGACCACCACCGCCTGCGGGATGGCACTCAACCCGTGGCCGATCACGTTGGTGAGGTGCACCGCGCCGAAGATGACGCTGGACCACAGCGCCACCTTGCCCTCGCTGAGCCCGTGATCGCGCAATGTGGTGACACCGATGCCCCGGAACATCGCCTCCTCGCCCCAGCCGACGAACTGCGTCGCGATCAACAGGGTCAGGATGAACAGGAGGTCCTTCTGGGCCAGCGAGCTGTAGTCGATGCCGACCAGGATGGCCATGACGAAAACCGCCGGGACGATCCAGACCCAGCGCCGGACGGGCCGGTCGTCGCGCAGCACGGGCTTGCGCCATCCCAGGACGACGATGACGACGATCGTGAACACGAGCGCCGCCCCGAGCGGGAGGATCATCCCGAAGACCACGCCCGCGGTGGTGACCGGCTCGTTCTCGTCCGCGAAGCGCGCGATCGCCAGGCCCCCGAGCTGGATGATGGCCAGGTAGACGACGACGATTCCGGCGAAACCGGCATAGCCGAGACGCCGACGGGCTCCGGGCCCCAGTTGCTCGAGGTTCACCCGGGGAATCTAACAGCCCCCGACGCCGACCTGCCCGGTCAGGAGAGCGACTCCGCGCCCCCGTCGGTGGGCTCGGCCAGTTCCCTCTCGATGAGCTGTTCGGCGACCTTGGCCAGCGGCGTGTTGGTGTCCTGGGACAGGCGTCGGAGCAGAGCGAAGGCGGCGACCGAATCGATGCGGAAGCGGTACATGATCATGCCCTTGGCCTGACCGATGATGTCCCGGCTGGCCAACGCACTGCGGAAGTGTTGTTGCTGCCGCGCGGCGCGCAACGCCAGGGCGGCGTGGGTCGCGAACAACAGGCCGACTTCCAGGGACTCGTCGCCGAAGGCGTCCGGCGTATCAGCGAACACGTTGAGCGCGCCGATGGTCCCCTTGTCGGTGAACAGCTTGAACGACAGGCTGGACCGCAGCGGACTCTCGTCGAGGATGCGGGCGGAGAAGGCAGGGAATCGCTCGTCGCGGGCGATGTCGTTCACGAGGACGGTGTGGTGTTCCCATGCCGCCTGCAGGCACGGTCCCTCGCCCGTCTCCTTCTGGATCCGATCGGCCAGGTTCATCAGCGGGTCGGTGGGCGCGAGCGTGTCGAAGTTCTTCTTCTGATCGACCAGCAGGACGCCCGCGTACTGCGCTCCGGGAACGTACTCGACGGCACCCGCGGTGATCGACGGCAAGACCTCGGCCGCGGTGTCCTCGCTGGACTCGGGGACGGCGTGCATCTGCCGCGCCAGCTCCGCGATCTTGAAATGAACGTCTGTCTCCACGGGCACTCATCCTCATCATCAACCGCCGGCGTGCCCGACGATTACCTGATCGTACTTATGTGTCAGTCCAAGCTTGTTGTTCGTGCCGGACTGTCGTCCGGATGGCCCTGGATCGGCTCAATCTTTGGGACGATCAAGCTCTTATCTCCGTCGAACGTGATCTCTACCATTGGCCTGGTGATCAAACGGTTCAGTGTCTCCGTCCTCTGTGTCATCGCGGCGATCACGGGGGCGGTGGCCGTCGGCTCGCCCACGGCGCAGGCCGCACCGTCGTGCTCCGACGTCGAGGTCGTGTTCGCACGCGGCACCGTCGAGACCTCTCCGCCGCTGGGCCTCACCGGGATCTCCTTCGTCGAGGCCGTTCGCTCGCAGCTGCCGGGCCGGTCCGTCAGCGCCTACGGCGTCAAGTACCCGGCCAGCGACCAGTTCAACAACCGGTTGAAGTTCGCCCGCACGGTGGCCGACGGCGTCCGCACCACCCAGAACCGCATCAAGTACCTGGCCGCGAAGTGCCCGGACACCAAGGTCGTCCTCGGCGGCTACTCCCAGGGTGCCGTGGTCGCCGGCTACGCCGTCCACGCCGGACTGGACCTGCCCGCCCGGTACGCCGCGTACGACCGGTTCGTCCCGCCGCCGCTGCCGGCGAACATGGCGCGCAACGTCGCCGCGATCGTGCTCTACGGTGCGCCGTCGGATCGGTTCATCGACGACATCGGCGCGCCCCCGGTCAAGGTGGCCGCGCCGTACCGCAGCCGCACCGTCCGCTACTGCATCCCCGGCGACACCATCTGCGACGGGGCGCCCGTCGGCGGCCCGAATGCCCTGCACGTGCTCTACTCGGTCAACGGCATGACGCTCGAGGGCGCCCGGTACGCGGCCCGGCGGGTCTGAGCTCGGCTCAGAAGTCCGGCGCAGGCACGACTTTCGCGAAGGTCCTGCTGGCGTCGGACTTCTCCGCTTCGTAGACGAGAGCCAGTTCGGCCCGCTCGAAGTTCTGGAACCACTCGTCCCAGGTGATGGGCTCGAGGTCGCCGTCGACCGCACCGTCGAAGTCGATGCGGAGCATTCCTGTTCCGCCGACGCTCCGGATGCCGCGAACCCGGGCGGGCACACCCCGGTGGGTGGTCGCCCACTCCCGGATCTCGTCGTGATCGCGCGTCGTCCTGCAGTGAGACCCCATCGGTCGTCTCCTATCGTGCCGCACCGAAACCCACCATTGGGCATCGCGGTTCGTGGACCGCCCTGTCCTTGTCTCGGCGTCCGGGCGTCCGACGTCAACCGCCGATCGGTGCGCTGTTCATACCCAGGACAGGCTCTCGTCAATCCTGCGTGAGCCGGGATGTCAGGGCGCGGCTCGGAGCGAGACGGTGAGATCGAAATGGTCGAAGGCGCGTGGCATCTCGGCGACGCCGCCGCGCACACGTGGCGCGAGCACGTTGTCGTCGAGTTCGTGGCCCTCGCAGATCGCCGCGAGCACCGCCGTGCTGAACATCAGGACCACGTTGCGTCCCGGGCATTCGCCCCGGCCGTCGCTGAACGGGACGACACCGGCGAGTCTCTGAGCGCGTCCGTCGGCCCAGGCGTCGGGGGTGAAGCGCTGGGCGAAGTCCATTGCGTCGTCGTCACGTTGGAAGAACTCCCCGATCACGATCGTGGTCGCGCCTTCGGGGACGGTGCCACCGTCCCAGGGGACGTCCCTGCTCGCCTCGCGAAGGATGGCGAGGGTCGTCGGCCACAGACGCAGCGACTCCAGGACAGTCGCACGGAGCGTCGGCAGCAGTCGCGCCTCCCCTGGGTCCACGCCGGCGACCTCGGTCCGTGCCGCCGTCACGGTCGCGGGGTGGGCGGCCAGCAGTGCGAGCGAGCGGTGGACGGCCACCGCGACCGCGTCGAATGCGAACAGCCAGTGCGGGATCTGACCGGTCGGGTCCAGCGAACCCGGATTGTCCAGTGCGTCTCTGGTGACCCCGGCGAGCGAGTCGCCGGGCGCGGCGGCCACCAGGTGGTCGAGACGCCGCCGGAAGTTGTTGTAGGTGGTGGACCGATACGGGAAGACCGGGCCCCAGTTGGCATCCCGACGCAGCGCCGTCAGGAGGTCGGTCACCTTCTCGTCGTCGCGGGCCGCGTCACCGAAGACGAAGCGGCGCACCATGCGCCAGTGCGCGACGGCGTAGGCATCCCACGTCAGACGGCCGTCGGTGAGGGTCGCGAGCAGCTCCGCGATCTCGGATTCGACGATCTGTCCGCATCGTCGGTGCAGGGAGTGCACGTCGGAGGAGGTCTGCAGCGCCAGCTCGTTCAGTTCACGACGGGCCCGGCGATGCCGGTCGTCCGAGATCAACACGCCCGTCGGCTGGAAGCGCGACAGCGCCGCGACCTTCTCCTTCGACGCCGGGGTGAACGGATCCGGCGTTCCGTCGAGCGTCGCCGTCACCGCCGGAGGCCGCAACGCGAGCACCATCGACCGCGGGAAGGTGAGGGCCAGCGCGTCGGCGTCGTACCTGGACCGCAGACCGTTCAGCACCCGCGCCGCGCGACCGTGGGTGTCCAGTCGCCCACCGAGGCGGACCATCGACTTGCGTCGCGCCACAACACCTTCGGCGATCACCGGGGCCAGCACACCGCCCAGGATGCGGCCGGTGTCGAGGAGTCCTGCTCGCGCCAGCCGCGGCGTCGTGGTCGCCTGGCCTGTGCTTTCCTGCACGTCATCATCGGGTCCCCGGGACATCTGCGACGACTCTCCTCACCACAGCGGATTCACGCCGGGCGGACCGCGGCGTCGGCTGCCCCCGGTCTACCCTTCGACCGTGCTGACCAAACCGTCGTCTGTGCGTATCACGGCGTCGACTGGGCGCACCGGACCTCCGAAGCGTCAGGATGCCCCGCGGTCGCCGGCGGTGTCGAGCGAGGCGTCGAGGCGATGGAAGCCGTCCCGGAGGTAGACCGTCCCGTCCTCGACGGTCTCCACGTCGTCCCATGGGATGAGCACGGTGCCGCGGTGCAACCACGCGAAGAACCGGTTCAGCGCCCATGGCCGCGCGACCCCCTGACGTTCGTACCCGAGGAAGGACACGCGATTCCGGCGGTTGACGAGCAACCCGACAAGCCTCAGTTCGTCGTCCTCCACCTCGAAGCGCAGGTCGATCACGTGGCCGACGTGATCGCCGTCCGATCCTCGGACGGTGCAGCTCAACAGGTCGCTGGCAATCATCGCTTCCCGCTCCCGGGGATGCGCGCGACGATGTGATCCCGGCACCACCGTTCCGGCCACGCGAGTTCGAGTTCCTCCTGCGCGTCGTCGACCGCGACGCGCACATCGATGTCCCGCACGCGGTCGAAGGGGATGCGGTCGAGTTCGCTGATGTGCGGCCCGCCGCCGATGAGTCGGTAGAAGAGCGCGCGGCCGGTGAGCAGGGCGGAGACCCGCGGCGGGCCATCCTCCGGCATCTCGATCTCGACGTCGTCGACGACGCCGAGCGGCACCCCATCCCGGTCATGGATCTGCCTGTCCAGCAGATGGAGTCGGAGATCGATCGTGGCCCGGCGCGACAACCCGCGGTCGTCGTCCCGCGCACTCACCGCCCCGCCCCCGTCACGATCAGCAGCGGTATCGCAGCCACCGAGGCGACCACGATGATGCCCAGATAGATGGTTCCGAAGAAGTTCATCACTCGCCCGTTCACTCTGTCTCCCATGTATTCTCGATCATTCGCCACCACGAGGATCGGTAGATAGGTCAACGGCAGGGCGACCGCGGAGAACACGACCGAATACTCGGTGACCATGATCGGATCGACGCCGGTCAGCAGGATCAGCACTCCCCCGAGGAGGAACACGATGATCACGAGGTGGAACCGTGCCGCTTGGAACGGCTTCTTGGCTGCGCCCCAAGGCCATCCGGCGTACTGGGCGATGGTGTAGCCGGTCGACAGCGCCGTCTCCAGAGCCGCGCCGGTCGTCGCCGCGACCAGCCCGATGATCGCGAAGGCGAGTGCCAGCTGTCCGCCGGCCTGCGCCACGGGTAAGACGACCTGCGACAGCGAATCCACCGAGATGTCGGCGGGCATCAGGTAGAGCGCTGCGGCGCCGGCGATCGCGATCGAACCCAGGCCGCCGAGGGGGAATCCGACCAGCACATTCCATCGCTCGCGGGCGAGATCCTTACGCCGCCAGCCCTCCTCGATGCCGCCCGAGGAGAAGAAGAAGACCTCGTACGGTGTCATCGCCGCACCGAACAGCGCGATGGCGTAGTACCAGTACGTGGGTACCGACTCCTGTGACGGGATCGAGGGCGCTGTCATCTGACTCCACACCTCACCCCAGGACGGTTGCAACAGGAAGAAGACCACGCCGAACACGGCCAGGCACAGGCCGAGCAGGCCGGTCACGTTCTCCATGATCTTGAAGTTGGCCCGCCACAGGATGATCCACACACCGAATGCCGCGACCGGCACCCACAGCAGCGGCGCGACCCCGCTCGCCAGTTGCAGCGCGAGCGCAATGCCGCCGATCTCCGCGGTGAGGGTCAGGCCGGTGACGAACAACGAGGCGACGAGGTTGGCCGCACCCATCCGCGGGCCGAGTCGTTCCCGGATGATCTCGAAGGTGCTGCGTCCGCTCACCGCGGCGACCCGCCCGGACATCTCGGCGAACAGACAGATGCCGATGACGCCGACCACGACGACCCACACCAGACCGAAGCCGAACCGGGAGCCGACCACCGCGTTGGTGACGATGTCACCGATGTCGAGGAAGCCGCCGATGGCGGTCAGGATGCCGAGTGCGACGCCGAAGATCGTCTTCACCGTTCATCCCCTCCCGCCGGCTGCGGAACGGGGGTCGTCGACGATCTGTTGCAGCCGCTCGCCGACCTTGGTCAGGGCGTCGAGTGACTGCGCGACCCGCGGGTCCTCGCGGTCGAGCAGCGTCACCGAGCGGGCGGAGACGAGGACCCGGGTGGCCTCGCCCATGGCGTCCTCGACGCCCGCCCGCATCGGTTCATCGGCCACGTTGTCGATGTCGAGGTTGACGACCGCCCCGTAGGCGGACAGTGACTGCTCGATGAGATCGTCGAAGAGGACGCGCACATACTGTCGCGGTGCCCGGTCCTCGGCCCACAGGCGCAGGCCCTCCTGTCCGGAGGCGACCGAGCTCACCACGTCGCCGGACGAATGCGACAGCTCGGCCGTCACGCCGCCGGGTTGCCGAGCGCATCCGACGAGGAGGAGCAGACACAGTCCGCACGCGAGAACCGCGCGCAGCGTGTACGCCGCGGCCCTCGGCTCGGTCGGCTGCAGCATCACCGTCTCTTTCTCGTGTCCTGGCGCGTCGCGGCGGTCCGCGTCCGGGACGGGCCGCCTCATGGAATAGCCCGCGGGACAGCGAGCGAAACCGGCACCGGTCATGCGAAATCCACGGGTCGGCGATGCCCCCGAGCGCGGAGTTTGGCACGTCGGCGTGAGGGGAACGCACCGCTCGACACGAAGGAGTGCACCATGACCTCAGGTGAGCAGCACGACCAGCCGTACGACCCCGACGCCGACCCGGACATGCTCACGTCGAACGCCTCGCAGCCGGACCAGGCAGAGGGCGAAGACGACCCGGCCGAGACCGGCAGCGAGACCGACTCCGACGGTCGCGACGCGGACTGATTCGCGTTCGCGCGACACCCGCCGGGCGGTTCCTCAGCCCGCGAGCAGGGCGACGATGGCCCTGGCCAGGCCCCGGCGCGCCAACTGCTGATCCTGGAAGGTGCCGAGTTGCTTCTCCGACACCAAGCCTCGCATGGCCCCGGGCAGGAACGCCGCGACCTCGCGTACCCGCTCCGGATCGACGTCGAGGTCGGCGAAAGCGCGCTGGCACGATTCGACCCACGACGGCCCCCACGACGCGAACTCGGCGGCGGTCTTCGGGAACAGCCGGCGCAACTCGTCCGGATCGCGCGGCAGGGCCGCCCGCAGGGTCTCGATGGCGCGTGACTCTGGCGCGGTCAGCCCGTCGTACATGAGGTCGACTATGGCTGCGACCCGCTCTGCCAGCGGCGCTTCAGGTTTGACATTCATCGGGAGGTCGCCACGATGCTCTGCGGTCCGGTGCAGCACCGCCGCCCACAGACCGTCGATGTCGTCGAACTGGTACTTGACCGCGCCCCACGTCGCCCCGATGTCCTTGGCGATCCGATTGCCCGACACGGACGCGGGATCGCCGGTGGCCAACGACGCGAGCGCGGCGTCGAGCATCGCCTCGCGCGTCGCCTGGCCGCGTCGGTTCACCCGCCGGGTGACACTGCCGGTTCCACCCTCAGCGGATCCGTCGGTCTCGGCGCGGGCGTCGGAGGTGCGGGATTCGCCGGAAACCATGGCTGCCGATCGTAGCGGCTGTCGGTCTTGGTCATGGCCTCCGACGACGCGTTGACCGGCACGATGTTTGGCGATCATTCACTCGGCTACCCGTCCGCCGAACCGATGGCGACGAAGAACGGACGACCATCATCCGTGCAGGCAGCCGACCGGTTCAGGCGCAACCCGACAAATGGCACAAACCGTTACCTGAAGCGGTAGATACAGACAGGCGATATTTGTATCATTGTGCAGCCGATGTGACACGAGTCACTGGCGGTTCGAGGAGGACGACATGAGTGCAGCAGCCGCCGGCATCGGAGCCGCCCGTCACGCGCTGTCCGGCCTCCTACCAGCAGAGGCGCGACGCCGGCTCCGTAACCGCGTCTACGTGGACACGCTCTTCAACAGCCGCGAACCCGAACGGACCTCATGGGCGGTGACCGACGACGGCGCGCGGTTGCGCGTCGCCCACCACGGGCCGGCGGACGCCCCCGTACTCGTTCTTGTGCATGGTTGGTCGTGTTGTGTCGAGTACTGGAATCCGCAGATCAATGCGCTGGCCGAGCGCTACCACGTCATCGCCTACGACCAGCGCGGCCACGGCGAGAGCACCTGGGGCCGTCGCGCATTCGACACCGACGTCCTGGCCGACGATCTGTCCACCGTTGTCTCCCAGGCACTCCCGGAAGCGTCCACAGCAGTGTTCGTCGGGCACAGCATGGGCGGCATCACCCTGCAGGCCTGGGCTCACCGACATCGCGATCAGGCCGAGTCGCGAGCCACCGCCATGGTTCTCGCCAACACCACGTGGGGCGGGGTCGCCACCGAGAGCCGGGTGCTGCCGCTCGTCAACGGCCCGATCAAGGCGCCGCTGTGGCTGCTGCAGATGGCGCTGTCGATACCGGTTCCCTTCCCGGGAGATCGGTTCACACGGAGCGTCATCCGGCATCGCATCCTGAACGGCCGGTCGGCGACCGTCGATCACGCCGCATTCGTTCTCGCGATGACCCGCTCGTGCTCGCCCAGTTCCCGCGCGAAGTCCGCCGTGGCCCTTCTCCAGTTGGCGATGGGACCCGCAGGCGCCGACGCCATCACCGTGCCGACAACGGTCATCGGCGGTCGGCACGACCTCCTTCTCCCGCACGCGATGACCCAGCGCATCGCGCATGCCCTGTCGATTCGCGGCTACCTCGATCGCCTCGTGGTCCTCGACACCGGCCACGCGTCGAACATCGAGGCCGCCGAGGACTTCACGGCCGAGATCCATCGGGTCATGCATTCCGCGTCACCGAGTCCGGAGCTCGCCGAAACCGCCAGCTGACCAGGCACAGCCTTTTTCATAGAGCCCTCTTGCATTCTGGTCCCGCGGGACCTACGGTTGCCGCATGGCGAGAACGCCGCTGTCGATGACACCCACCGGTTGGTTCCAGGTCGCCTGGTGCTCGGAGATCCCGGTCGGGGCGGTCCACACGATGAAGTACTTCGGGCGCGAGATGGTCGCCTGGCGGTCGCGGTCGGGCCAGGTCTCTGTGTTCGACGCCTATTGCGAACATCTCGGCGCCCACCTCGGTCACGGCGGCCACGTCGAGGGTGAGAACCTGGTGTGCCCGTTCCACGGCTGGGAGTGGAATCGCGATGGTCGCAACGTCTGCATCCCGTACGAGAAACATCCCAACCGGGGGCGTCGGATCCGCAGCCATCCGGTCGTCGAGCGCAACGAGGCCATCTGGATCTGGCACGACATGGAGGGTCGGCCGCCGCATTTCGATGTTCCCGACATCTTCGGCGACTTCGACGACGACCGCACCGCCGCCGATTACTACCCACCGGTGCCCGCAGCCACCCTCTTCCGGCCGGGACTCGAGATCCACCCGCAGTACATCATGGAGAACGGCGTCGACTTCGCCCACTTCAAGTTCGTCCACAAGACACCGTTCATGCCCGAGTTCACCCGGCACGACTTCGACGGGCCGGTGTCGCATGTCGACTTCACGATCGCCTTCGAGGAGGGCGCAACACTCGAGAACGCCACCAGCGGCGTCGAATCGATCAACGCCGGGTTGGGCTGTTCGGTCACCAAGAGCTGGGGCATGGTCGACAACCGCACGATGCCGGCGGTCACCCCGGTCGACGAGCACACCTCCGACGTGCGGTTCACCGTGTGGATCGGACGCAAGCCCGGTGAAGAGACCGGCGAGATCACCCGCTACGGGACCGTCATGGCCGACCTCGTCATCGAGCAGTTCGCCGCCGACATCGACATCTGGGCACACCAGCGGTACTCCGATCCACCCGCGTTGTCCCGCAAGGAGTTCGAGGGATTCACCGCTCTCCGCAAGTGGGCGCGCCAGTTCTACCCCGACGGCGGGCCCGACGATGCCGATCCGTCGTCGTCGAGTGGAGCGGTGCTGCCACAAGGCGATGACTTCGTCCGCATCCGCCGTTCCGAGCTCGAGGCGCTACGCGCCGCCACGCAGTCCTGACATACATTCAGCCCGAGAGGATCTGTCATGACCACCACCGAACAAGTTCGGGTCTTCCAGGTCGCCACCGGCAATCTGGGCACCGAGATGATCGGGCGCATCCAGTCGCATCCCGACCTGGAACTGGTTGGGCTGCATTGTTATACGCCAGACAAGATCGGCCGCGACGCCGGTGAGATCGTCGGCCTCGACCCGATCGGGGTGACGGCCACCGGCACGGTCGAGGAGATCATCGCCGCCCGTCCGGATGTCCTCACCTTCCACGGCGTCTTCCCCGACGAGGACCTCTACGTCCAGGTTCTCGAAGCCGGGATCAACGTCGTGACCACCGCGGATTGGATCACCGGATTCCATCGCGACACCAATCACCCGCACCATTCGGGACGCAAGGTCAGCGAGGTGATCGCCGAGGCCTGCGAGCGCGGCGGCGCGACCTTCTACGGCACGGGTATGAACCCCGGTCTGGCGCAGATCCTCGGCATCGTGCACACCGCCGATGTGGCCGACATCGAGAACGTCACGGTCATCGAATCCGTCGACGTCTCCTGCCACCACTCCGTGGACACCTGGAAGGCCGTCGGATACGGCCTACCCGTGGACGATCCGAGCATCCCCGACTCGCTCTACAAGTACACCGCGGTCTTCGCGGACTCGGTCTATCTGATGGCCGACGCCTTCGACCTCGAACTCGACGAGGTGGCCTTTTCCTACGAATTGGGCGCCTGCACCAAGGACGTCGACCTCGGCTGGTATCAGCTCCCGGAGGGTTCGCTGGGCGGCAGCTACATCAAGTACCAGGGCATGGTCGACGGTGTGGCGCGCGTCGAATCCCACCTCGAATGGCAGATGACACCGCACACCGATCCGTCGTGGAACATCCAGGCCTGCTACATCACCCAGGTCACCGGCGACCCGAACATCTACTCCAAGCACATGATCTTCCCGCGCAAGGGTTTCGACCTCAGCAAGCCGGAGAACTTCGCATCCATCGGCATGACCGTCACCGGACTCCCGGCCCTCAACTCGATCACGTCGGTCGTCGCGGCCGCGCCGGGCATCGTGACGAGCGCCGACCTCCCGCTGCGGTCGTTCGCCGGGCGGTTCGCGATCTGACGGAACGGGGCTGTGACGCACCCCTTGCTCCCTGAGGAGCGAGCTTGCGAGCGTCACGAAGGGTCTTCGCAACTCCCGCGCCAAGACCCTTCGTGACGCGCCCTCCGCAAGCTCCGGGCGCTCCTCAGGGAGCGGGGGTCGACGCGCCCTCCGCAAGCTCCGGGCGCTCCTCAGGGACCGGGGGGAGGTCAACCGAGGTCGATCGTCACCCCGGTGAGTTCGGCACCGATGTCCCACAACCGCGCTGCAACGTCGCGGTCCTTCGCCTTCGCCGACGGCTCCACCAGCACCGGAGGGCCGGCGAGCCCGAAACCGCCCACCGGGCCGTAGTATTCGCCGCCCTGCGCCTTCGGGTCGGTGCCCGCGCGGAGGACCGACAACGCCCCGTCGGGCGGGTCCATGATGAATCGGTCGGTGAGCCATCGCAGCGAGGACGCGTGATAGGCCCACTGCAGGAACCGGCTCTGCTCGCGCATCACGCCGGTGCGGGTTCCGCCCGGGTGCGCGGCGAGCGAGATCGCCGATTCCTCCGCGCTTCTCATCCGACGATCGAGTTCGAGGGCGAACAGCATCTGGGCGAGCTTCGCCCGCGAGTAGGCACCGGCACTGGTGAACGCACGGTCCATCGGGAGGTCCGTGAAGTCGATGTTCCCGGCTCGGTGCGCCTGACTGCCGACGGTGACCACCCGCCCGGCGTCGGCTGCCAGGATCAGATCCATCAGCCGGCCGGTCAGCGCGTAATGACCGAGATAGTTGGTCCCTAAGTCCATCTCGAACCCGTCCGGGGTGAGTTCGTGCCGCGCCCGCATGACGCCGGCATTGTTCACCAGCAGATCGACGGTCGCATGCCGGCGTCGGATCTCCTCGGCCGCGGATCGCACGGAATCCAGACTCGCCAGATCGAGATCGACGATCTCCACCTCGGCGCCCGGAACCTTCGCGACGATGTCGTCGCGGGCCTCCGCAGACGTTTGAGGATTGCGGCACGCCAGCACGACGCGAGCGCCCAGCGTCGCCAGCCCGAGCGCGATCTCGCGCCCGATCCCCGAGTTCGCGCCGGTCACCACCGCGACCCGTCCGGTTTGCGGAGGCGCGTCGGCCAACGTCCACCCCGACTTCACATCTGCCCCCTCCGGCGCCGGCTCGAACGACGATGTCGTTCGTATCACATGGCGCCGGAGGGGGCGAGAGTCAGGCGCTCACGGCCTCCGGGGCGGCGCTGCTGAATTGTCCGGCCGGCGCGAAGCGGGCGAGGACCTCGTCGTGCGGCTCTCCGGCCACCGCGGCGATGAAGCCCTCCACGTCCTCGCGGGTCCGCAGACCGAGCAGCGGATTCGGTTCGGAGAGGAGACCGAACAGGGCCGACGCGATGGCGGGACTGACGGCGGCAGCCGGAAACGACAACTCCAGGTGGGTCGCGTAGTCGGGGTCGCCCAGGTAGAGCCGGGTGACCTCGACGGCGGCCCGTCCGCGTCGCTCCCAATGCTTCTCGAACTCCGCCGACAGCCATTCGGCGGTGAATTCGCCCTCGTGGTCGCGAGCGGCCTTGACCAGTTCGGCGACCTGGATCAGCGAGTTCTGCGCACCCTGCCCCGCGACCGGGTCGACGGCGATCGCGGTATCACCGATCGCCGCTACCGGATGCCCGCCCGCGGTGGTGGCGACGGCCTGCCGCACGGTCGGGGTGACCGCACCCTCGAGCCACGACACCGGATCGGACTCGATGACCTGCAACCGGTCGATGACCGGCGCATCCTCCGGGAAGTATTCGGCGAAGATGCCGGAGATGGTCTGCCGGGCCGAGACCGCGTCGTGGACGTCATCGATCCGGGCGGCCCACGCCCCGTCGGGCTTGGCGAAGACGATGAACGACCACGTCGGGCCGGCGTCCTTGTGCAGGAACGGTCCGACGAAGATCTCACCGTTCTGCGCATCCAGGTTGAACAGCGAGTGGTCGCCGCCCGCGCTGCTGCGGTAGGAAAAGGACTCCGGGCCGTGGTCGACGCCGGTCAGGGTGACCTGCAGCAGCCGACGCTGCGGTTCCCGGTAATGCGTGCGCGACTCGTCGACCGGGAACAGCGTCGACAGTCCACCCTTGCCGGTGGCGACGAGGGTGATGTCAGCGTCGGCGGCGATGGCGTCGAGACGGTCGAGGTCTACGTGCCCGACCTCGAATCGGCCGCCGCGGTCGAGGAAGCGGGCGAGTCGGTCGTCGGCGCGGAGGCGGAGGTCGACGGCCTGGGCGACGTAGCCGTAGTCCGGGTTGAACTCGAGGACCGCGGCGCGATCGTCGCCGCTGCCGGAGTACAGCCGGGCGCTGATGCCGGTGGTGTTGCTGACCTCGTACAGGTCCTCGATGATCTCGGCATCCCACTCGCGGGACTTGCCGAACAGGACACCGACACCGGTCGGCGGCACCTTGTCGCGCAACGACTCGCGGTCCCGGTCGCTGTGGAGCGTGACGTCGAACCCGGCGTCGAGGAAGCCGAGGGCGGCGCTGGTCCCGGCCAGCCCGGCCCCGATGATCGCGACCGATCGTCGTGCTGTCATGAATGGATCTCCCCTGGTTGTCGG
The DNA here is from genome assembly GCF_042672305.1 of Gordonia sp. NPDC127522. Lineage (NCBI taxonomy): Bacteria > Bacillati > Actinomycetota > Actinomycetes > Mycobacteriales > Gordoniaceae > Gordonia > Gordonia sp. NPDC127522. The sequence goes on along the minus strand of NZ_JBHXVK010000008.1, from coordinate 6,196 downwards.
CGTGTAATGGCTGCTCGACAGGGTGCCGGGGCGATCGGTGTGGCTGAAGGGTTAGACGCACCGAGAACGAATCGGCGCTTCGGTGCCGGCTCGGGTGGGGAACGCGCTACGCGTCGTCGCGAACTCGGCGGTACCGCTCGTAGATCACCTGTCCCCCGTAGGTCCGGGTCTCGGCGAGCGACAGCCGGATCGTGTCGGCGACCGGCGGCAGCAACGGGGTACCGCCACCGACGATGACCGGGTAGCGGAAGATGCGGAACTCGTCGACGAATCCGAGTTCGATGGCCTGCCGGGCCAGGTCGGCGCCGCCGATCTCCACGTCGCCGTCGGTCGAGTCCAGCACTGCGGTGAGCTCGTCGGCCAGCGATCCCTGCGCCAGCCTGGCGTTGCCCTCGATCGACGTGAGGGTGCGGCTGAAGACCACCTTGGGCAGCGCAGACCAGATGTCGGCGAACGCGGCATCCGCGTCGTTCTCCCGCATCCGCGGGTCGGTCTCCCAGACCAGCATCGTCTCGTAGAGCCGGCGGCCGCACACGAACGCGCCGAGCTCGCCGACCCGTTCGGTGTGGAAGGCGAACAGATCGTCGGCGGGGACCGACCAGTTGAAGTTGCCGTCGCGGTCGGAGATGAAGCCGTCCACCGAGACGCCCATCGACAGAAGCAACATGTGAGGGATGCTACGACGCCGCGCCGACAGAGTCGCGGACTCCGACGCAGCAGGTGAACACACGAGTCTGCGGTGAGGTCCGACGACACCCCGCTCGTGCCAGGCTTCCCTCAGGTGCGGGCAAGTACCATCCCCCTCTGTGCGTACGCCCCTGACCGATGCGACACCCGTCGCAACCCCGAACGAGGACGCCGCGACCGGCAACACGTCCGGGTACCGGTTGGACCTCGACGGGTTGCGCGGCATCGCGATCGCGCTGGTGGCGATCTTCCATGTCTGGTTCGGCCGGGTGTCCGGCGGCGTCGACGTCTTCCTGACCCTGTCCGGCTACTTCTTCGTCGCGTCTCTGCTCAAGCACGTCCTGGCGACCCAACCCGCGACGAGTTCCTGGGGCGCGGCGATCAATCCGTGGCCTCGGTTCTCCCGACTCCTGCGCCGGTTGCTGCCCGCTCTGCTGCTGGTGCTCGCGGTCACCGCCGGACTGATCGCGCTGATCATGCCGACGACGCGTTGGGGACCGCTCGGGGCCGAACTGCAGGCCAGCGCGCTGTACTACCAGAACTGGCACCTCGCGTTCGAGTCGCAGGACTACGCGGCCGCCGACTCCGCGAACAGCCCGATGCAGCATCTCTGGTCGATGTCGATGCAGGGCCAGTTCTTCGTCCTCACCCTCGTCTGCGCGCTGGCACTGGGCGCGGTGCTGCGTGCCCTCGGCCGGCGATCCGCGTTCTTCGCCGACCCCAAGGTGGTCCGTGGAGTCGTCGGGATCGCGCTCGGCGTCGTCGCATTGGGCTCCTTCGCGTGGGCCAACTACCGCCACGGGATCAACCAGCCCTTCACCTACTACGACACCGTGGCCCGTCTGTGGGAACCGCTCGTGGGCGGACTCCTCGCGGTGTGGATGCCGCGGATCGCGCTGTCGCAGCGGGTGCGTGACCTACTGGGAATCGTGGCCCTGGGCCTCATCGTGACGTGTGGCTGGTGGATCGCCGGCGTCCAGGAATACCCCGCGGCGTGGGCGCTCGTCCCCGTGGGCGCGACGCTGATCCTCATCTGGGTCGGCTCGTCGCAGACCGCCCCCATCGATCAGGCCCCCGTCGATCAGAAGACGGCGTCCGGCCAGACCTCGATCCGATCCGGGGTGAGCCGCGGTCTCGCCCATCCCCGGCTGGTGTGGCTGGGCTCGATCGCCTACGCGCTGTACCTGTGGCACTGGCCGCTGCTCATCTTCTATCTGGCGTGGCGCTATCAGGACGACGTCTCGTGGTTCGAGGGCGCCGCCATCCTGGCCGTGTCCGTGCTGCTCGCCTGGCTCACGACGAAGTACGTCGAGGCACCGCTGCGTGCCGGGTCGGCGAAGCGGAAGCAGTCCCCGGTGCCGCCCGATGCCGATGGCGCGGTGACGCGGCCGCCGTTCGAGAAGACCAGGGGCTACCGGCGCGCGCTCGTCGCGGTGCTGGTCGTCATCAGCGTCGCGGCCGGCGCCGCCGCGGTGACCTGGCAGCGCGACGCCGCCAACGCCACCCTCGACACCCAAAACCTCGACCCGCGGCTGTACCCGGGTGCGCGGGCCTTCCTCGACGGCGCGCCGGTACCGAACGTGGCCGCACAACCGAGCCCGGACGTCGTCGACATGGACTGGCCGATCACCTCCTACGACTCGATCATCAGCGGTTGGAAGGACCCATCCATCAAGGTCGGGTACTACGGCAACGTGAACGCCACCCGAACCATCGCGCTGGTCGGCGGTTCGCATGCGGAACAGTGGATCACCGCGCTCGACGCCATCGGCAAGCGCCACGACTTCCGCGTGACCACCTACCTCAAGGTCGGGTGCGCCCTCACGACCGAGCACGTGTTCACGTGGTTCGGCCAGAAGTACTACCAGTGCAACGACTGGTCGCGTCGCGTCATGGAGCGGCTCGCCGTCGACAAGCCGGATGTCGTGTTCACCAACAGCACCCGGCCCGTCGAGTCGGGCGACGGCGACTACGTCCCCAAGGACTACGAAGAGATCTTCGCCGAGTTCCGCGACCGCGGGCAGCGGGTCGTCGCGGTCCGCGACAACCCCTGGGCCACCGGACAACTCAAGCCGCCGGAGTGCCTCGCCAGCGGTCGCAAACCCGAGGTGTGCGGCGTGCCCCGCGCTCAGGCTATGGCGCCGGCCGACCCCGCCGCCGCGCTCGCCGGCGAGTTCCCCAACATGAGCTTCCTCGACTACACCGACGCCATGTGCGACGACGAATACTGCCCCGCGGTTGTCGGGAACATCCTGGTGTGGCACGACTTCCACCACCTCTCGGCGACCTTCGTCCGCAGCCTGATCCCAGCCGTCGAAACCGATCTCCAGCGGTCGCTGGGCTGGTGGTGACCCTTCGTGACGCTCGCAAGCTCGCTCCTCAGGGAGCAGGGTGACGCTCGCAAGCTCGCTCCTCAGGGAGCGGGAGATGTGACCGCCGTCAGCACCGCCCGCGGCCCGGCGAACACCGTCTCGCGGACGTGGTTCCGGACGAGAGTCCAGGCGGGACAGTCGCATCGGGCCGCGACCCCGCGCGCGTCGACACCCTGGTCTCGGCACAACGCGATGGCACGGCGCAGGTGGAAACCCTGCGTCACGATGACCACCTCGTCGACGCCGAACACCTTGCGGGCGCGCCGGCAGCTCGCCGCGGTGTCGAGGCCGGCCGGGTCGTCGGTGATCACCCGCGGGTCGACACCGCGTTCCTCGAGATAGCCTCGCATCACCGCGGGTTCGTTTCCCGCCCCCTCGGAACCGTTGCCCGAGTTGATGATCCGTCCCACTCCCCCGGACCGGTACAGGTCCAGCGCCGTGTCGAGCCGGCCTCGCACGTAGTCGCCGGGCGAGCCGTCGTCGTAGACGAGGGAACCCAACACCAGCAGCGTGGGCCGGCGGGCGGGCGCCGTCGCGTCGTCGATCCTGCCCACCGACGAGAAGTACATCCACGTGACGGCCAGGGTGATCCACAGTTCGATCAGCACCAACAGCACCGGCACGACGAGACGAGCACCTGACCTCACCCCTACAACGTAGGGGGACCGACTCCCAACATGCCCATTCGAGCCCGGACCCGGCGGTCGCCCCGTGATACTGAGGGGACCTCGGTCGCGCTCAGCCTGCGCGCATCCATTTCGTGGTGTGAAAGTGATGGTGCGATGCCGTACATGCCGGTCACCTCGTCGATGTTCCTCCTCGCCGAGACGCGGGAGCAGCCCATGCACGTGGGCGGACTCCAACTGTTCGTACCGCGCGAGGGCCAGTCGTCGAGCGAACTCGCCGAGGAGATCATCGAGGCGTTCTGCGGCTGCACCGAAGTCCATCCGACCTTCCGCAAGCGGCCGGCGGTACCGGTGACCCTGCTGGGCAACGTGGCGTGGTCCTTCGACGACGAGATCGACTTCGACTACCACGTCCGCCGGACTGTGCTCCCCCGCCCCGGCCGCGTCCGCGAGTTGCTGCGATACGTCTCCCTCAACCATGGGGCCCTGATGGACCGGTTCCGACCGATGTGGGAGATCCACGTCATCGAGGGTCTCGACGACGGCCGGGTGGCGCTCTACAGCAAGATCCACCACTCCGTCGTCGACGGCGTCTCCGCGTTGCGCCTGCTCCAGCGGACCTTGTCCGACGACCCTGACGACCGGTCGGGTACTGCACCCTGGGACCCGGCGCTGGTCGAGCGTCGACCCCCGCGCCCCTCGCCGAGTCTGCGCAGCCGGGTGTCCGGCCTGGCGAACGTGGCCGGCCAGGTCGCCGGCCTCGGGCCCGCGGCCGCGAAGGTCGCGGTGGCCGGTCTCCGCGACCCGGAGTTCGTCGCCCCACTGGGACGGGCCCCGCGCACGATTCTCGACGTCGCGATCGGGAGCGCCCGCCGATTCGCCTCGCAGCAGTGGGAGATCGACCGTCTGCGGGCAGTGGCCGATGCCCGGAACATCACCCTCAACGACGTGATCGTCGCCATGTGTTCGGGGGCCTTGCGGTCGTACCTCATCGACCAGGACGCGTTGCCTGACGCCCCGCTCATCGCGGCGGTGCCGGTGTCGATGCACACCGACGGCGATGACGACGGCAACGCGGTGACCGCCATCCTGGTGAGTCTCGCGACCGACGAGCCGGATCCCGAACGCCGCCTGGACAAACTCGTCGAGTCGGCGCGCCACAGCAAGTCGGTGGTCCGAGGTCTTCGTCCGCTGCAGGCCCTCGCGCTGGGCGCGGCGAATTTCGCAACGCTCGCCTTCGCGACCGTGCCCGGCTTCGTCCAGTACGTCCCCCCGCAGTTCAACATCATCATCAGCAACGTCCCCGGGCCGTCGAAGCACCTGTATTGGAACGGCGCCCGCCTCGACGGCGTCTACCCGGTCTCCATCCCCACGCAGGGCCTGGCGCTCAACATCACCGTGACCAGCACCGCCGAGCACATCAACTTCGGGCTGATCGGCGCCCGGGCCCAGCTCCCGAGCCTGCAACGCCTGCTCACGCACCTCGACACGGCGCTCGAAGAACTCGAGAAGGTCGCGCGAACGCGGTGACGCCTCCGGTCGCCCGCGGCCCGGACGTGGCCTCGGACACCCTGACTCGACAGTAAGTTACTGGCGAGTATCATCTGATATGAGGTAGACCAGCGTAATTAGGCCAGCCTTGGCAGCGCGCCGGTGGCGCAACGAATTACGGTTACCTGTAGTACACCGCCCCGTGGTACCCAGCCTCGCGTTCCGCGACCGGGGGCGGACGACCTAGACGAAAGGCCGGTACGCGCCCGTGACTACCACGACGATTGCCATCGGCACGACAGCCGCGGTGATCAGCCTCCTCTGCTGGTACCTGTTCCTCGGTGGCGTGGTGCGGATCTTCCGCACCATCAAGCTCGGGCACAAGGTCGACAGCTCCCGCTTCTGGCCCATCCTCCCGCGCTTCGTGACGATGATGAAGGAATTCATCGTCCACACGCGCATGGTGAAGTTCCGCACCGTCGGCTGGGCGCACTGGCTCGTGATGGTCGGCTTCCTCGGCGGATTCCTGCTGTGGTTCGAGGCCTACGGACAGTCCATCAACCCGGAGTTCCACTGGCCCGTCTTCGGTGACACCTTCGCGTGGCACCTCTGGGACGAACTCCTCGGCATCGCCACCGTCGTCGGCATCATCGTGCTGATCGTGATCCGCCAGCTCAACCACCCGCGCGTCCCCGAGCGGTTGTCGCGCTTCGGCGGTTCGCGCTTCGGACCGGCCTACTTCGTCGAGGTCATCGTGCTGCTCGAGGGCCTGGGCATGATCCTGGTCAAGGCGTCGAAGATCGCGACCTACGGCCACGCGAACGCCTACTCCGACTTCTTCACCATGCAGGTCGCCAAGATCCTCCCGGCCTCGCCGACCCTGGTGTCGATCTTCGCCGTGATCAAGCTGATGAGCGGCATGGTCTGGCTGGCGATGGTCGGCATGAACATCAGCTGGGGCGTTGCCTGGCACCGTTTCTCGGCCTTCTTCAACATCTACTTCAAGCGCGAGCAGGACGG
>NZ_JBHXVK010000007.1:0-182295 GCF_042672305.1 Gordonia sp. NPDC127522 | reverse complement strand
AGCCGCTCTTGACTCTCGGTGAGGTTGTCAGGATTCTTCAACAACGCCCACCTCAATCGGCCGCGTTCCACCTTTGACAAGCCGGCTATCCGGCTTATCACCCGAGACCGGCATCGGTCCAACGCCTGATGACCCACTGCAGCACATGGAATGGGTCCATACACCAGTACGCGCCCGGCGCCTGCTCGGCGATGACCGCACCGATGTATATTCGGCGCCATCAGCGCTGATGTGAGTGATCTTGCGGGCCCGCACATCGCCCAGTTCATCGAAGAACCGCTCGATGGTCTCCTTCTTGGCGCCCTCACCAGCCCAGACCAGTTGCCCTGTGTCGTGATTGACGACCACGACCAGGTACCGACGGCCCTTCCGGTAAGCGATCTCGTCGATACCGATGCGGCGCAACCCGTTCAAGCGTTTGGTGAGCCCAACATGGCCGTCGACCACACGCTCGACGATACGAGACACCGTCCGCCACGAGACCCGCAGATAGGCGCTCACCGCGGTCATCGGGGCGTGTGCACACATCCACGCAACGGTGTCGTCGAACGCCCTGGTCATTCTTGCTTCCGGACGTGCCCACGGAACCAGTTCAGTCTTCACACCATGGCGAGGACACTCCACGCGCGTGGCGGGCAGCTCGAGGAAACACCGCCAGCCGCCCATATCGAGATGCCGCCACCGGCGCGGTGCCGACGGCTGATCGTAACCCGGGCAGCACTTCCTACACTGCGGACACCGTGATCGAGCGTTCTTGTGCAGTTCCAGCGACACCACCAACATCTGCCCGCGGTCATCTTCATCGAACCTGACACCCACGACACGGGCACGCTCGATCCCAAGCAACTTCTGCAGTACTCTGACAGTGCGCAACGCCCACTCCTTTAGGTATTGATCTTCGCAACTCAAAACCTGAGTGAGACTGGGCGTTGCGTGCGTTAGGCTCGCGGATAGGAGCCCACTTCAAGGTCAGAAGAGCCACGCGATTGCGAGTGGCTTGGTGTCATGCCCTCGATCACCGAACTCCGCAACACCCTCACCGTCCTGCAACCACCGCCCGACGACGGCAGTGGCCGTGCTCTGCACGAGCGGCTCGACGAGCTGCGGATGCTGCGCAACGTGCTCGATCACCAGATCGCCGTACATACAGCACTTTTCGACGCCACGGGCGCCGCGGTGCGGGCGGGGTCGGCCACGCGGAACGTGTTGATCGAGATGGGCATGCCGCCCGCGGCCGCGCACCGTTATGTGCGCATCGCAGGTGGGCTGGAGTCGGTGCCGAAGGTTGACGACTGTGCCTCGGAGGGTTATCTGTCTGCCGAGTGTGTCGACGCAGTGCTCCGCGGGCTGGCGCTCATCGACAAGCGTTCTGCCACAGCGCTGTCCGACGACGATCGCAGCGGATATGAGAGTGAGTTGCTTGCGCAGGCGTTCTCCGGAGCCACCCCCGCTCAGATCGACGATTACGCCCGTGGGATCGCCATCCGGGTCACCGCCACTGACACCAACACTGTGGCGGCGGCCGATGACGCATCGCTGAACACCGTGCACACCAGGATCACCGAAGACGGGCGGGTCGCGATCGCCGGAGATGTGACTGCGGTGATCGGAGGGAAGTTCGTGTCCATGATCGACGAACGATCGTGTCCGCGTCCCGAACCCGACGGCGCTGCCGATCGTCGAAGTGCGGCCGAGCGACGCGCCGATGCACTGGAGTTGCTGTTGGATCAAGCCGCGATCGGCGCGGCGATGACCACCGCCGGAGCACCACGCACCCAACTGCTGGTGACCATCCCCGCCGACGGCGCTGATCCGGCTCGGCTTCCGTGGATGGGTGCGGTGTCAGAGTCGACGACACGGCGCTTGTCGTGTGATGGCGGGGTGGCCGAGATCGTCCTTGACAACGAGGGGGTGCCGTTGCGGATGGGCACCACGAAGCGACTGTTCCCGCATCACCTGCGGCAGGCGATCATCGTGCGCGATCGGTGTTGTGTGAAATGCGGGGCGCCAGCCGCGCATACGCAGGTTCACCATCTGGTTCATTGGGTCGATGGTGGTCCGACCGATCTGGACAACGGGTGCCTGTTGTGCCAGCGCTGTCACACCCAGGTGCACCACCACGGCTGGCAGGTGGTGATGGGTCCCGACCGGCATCCGTGGCTGATCCCGCCCGCCGACATCGACCCGAAACGCCTACCCCGGCCGGCCTACAACCGTCGCACCATGCGACTCGACAACGCCCTCGTCTAGACAGTCCACGCGAACACTCCACAGACCCTCCGGCGTCGACCCCGACGCCACACGACCTTTGACAACTCCACAGTGTGAAACGGAATCACCGGGATCTCGTAGCGAAGACAGGGCCTATGGCGCGCTTGCGCTACGAGATCCCGGAGAGGATCAGGGTGCGTCGGGCACGAGGTCCGCGTCGCCGGGGGCGGAGAGGGTGAGTACCGCCTCCGTGATTCGCGGGTCGCGCTCCAGCTCGTTCTCGAGTTGCCGGAGAGCGACGGCCACCGAGGACTCGGCGTCGTCACCCGTGAAATCGACTGCGGCGACGAGGAACAGCTGTACGGGCCCGGTGTACTCGACGTGCAGGTAGGTCACGCGCTCGATGTTGCTGTGCGCGAGCAGGTCCCGGAGGACGCGCTGCTGGACGGCGTCGTCGACCGCCTGCCCGAGCAGGAACCGCCTGTTCTGGTTGATCAGGACGATGGCGACGACTCCGAGGAGCACGCCCACCAGGATCGACCCGATCGCGTCGTAGGTGGCCGAACCGGTGACCTGGTGCAGGAACACTCCGACGAAGGCGATGGCCAGACCGATGAGCGCGGCAGCGTCCTCGGCGAAGACGGCACGCAGAGTCGGGTCGGAGGTGCCGAAGACCTGCCGTAGCAGACCGATCCGACGCTTGACCGCGCCGCGCTTCGCCTGTTGATACGACCGCACGAACGAGATGCCCTCGAGTACCGCGGCGATCGCCAGGACCGCATAGGCGATGCCGTAATCCGTCGCCGGCTCGGGTGACAGCAGTTCGGTGATGCCGTGCTGCACCGACACCGCGGCTCCGACCGCGAACAATCCGAACGCCGCGAACATCGACCAGATGTACGCCTCGCGTCCGTAGCCCTGTGGATGACGGGCATCCCGGGGCCGATGCGCACGTCGTTCCGCGATCAGCAGCAGGATCTCGTTCCCGGTGTCGGCCCACGAGTGGGCCGCTTCGGCGACGAGCGACGCGGAGCCGGTGATCATCGCGGCGCCGGTCTTGGCGACGGCGATCACGAGGTTCGACACGAACGCGATGACGACCGTCAGGAAACTCTCGCCGGGTCCGCCGGATTCGTGCTGCGCGTCGGGTGGAGTCACTGCGCCGAGTCTCCCACACGATGCGGTGCCGCGGCTTCACCCAGATCGAGGGAGTGTCGGCCGCGCATACACTCGCGGGCGTGACAGCCCATTCCGACGATCCATTCGAGGCCGGGCCCGGCATCGACGCCCCGGGCCCCGAGGTCGTCGAACTGGCCACCCGACTCTTCGACATGGCGCGGTCCGGTGCCACCGACACGCTCGCCGGTTACCTCGACGCCGGCGTCCCGGCCGATCTGCGCAACCAGTCCGGTGACTCGCTCCTCATGCTCGCGGCCTACCACGGCCACACGTCGACGGTGTCGGCCCTCCTCGACCGCGGCGCCGACGCCGACCTCGCCAACGACAAGGGGCAGACGCCGTTGGCAGGCGCGGTGTTCAAGGGTTTCGACGATGTGGTGCGGGCGCTCGTCGACGCCGGGGCGGACCCGCACGTGGGAACTCCGGCCGCGGATGCCGCGGCAGCGATGTTCGGCCGTGAGGACCTGCGGCGGCTGTGGAGCTGAGACCTCCCCGGGGACCGCGACGGCGTGATCGGGTTCGCATCGCGCTCTCAAGTAGGGTTTGAAGTCGTGATCGACCTGAAGACTGTTCGCGACAACCCCGACCTCGTCCGCACCTCACAGCGCTCCCGCGGTGAGGACCCGGGCCTGGTGGACGCGCTGCTCGCCGCCGACGCCGAGCGCCGGGCGGCAATCGTCGAGGCGGACGCGTTGCGATCCGAGCAGAAAGCTCTCGGCAAGCAGGTCGGGAAGGCTCAGGGCGACGACAAGCAAGCGCTGCTGGCCAAGGGCAAGGAGCTCGCCGAGCAGGTCAAGGCCGCGGTGGCGCGCCAGTCCGAGGCCGATGCGGCCGCGGCGAAGGCCCATCGGGCCATCTCCAACATCGTGGCCGATGGGGCGCCCGCCGGCGGTGAGGACGACTACGTGGTCCTCGAGCACGTCGGCGAGCCCCGCGACATCCAGAACCCGAAGGACCACCTCGAACTCGGTGAGTCGCTCGGACTGCTCGACATGGAGCGCGGCGCCAAGGTGTCGGGGTCGAGGTTCTACTTCCTCACCGGCCAGGGCGCGCAGCTCCAGCTCGCACTGCTGAACATGGCCGCGGCGAAGGCCACCGCGAACGGGTTCACCCTGATGATCCCGCCGGTGCTCGTCCGGCCGGAGGTCATGGAGGGAACCGGGTTCCTCGGCGCCCATGCCGACGAGGTCTACCACCTCGACAAGGACGACGATCTGTACCTGGTCGGCACGTCGGAGGTGCCGCTCGCGGGGTACCACATGGACGAGATCCTCGACCTGTCCGACGGTCCGAAGCGCTACGCCGGCTGGTCGACCTGTTTCCGACGCGAGGCCGGCAGCTACGGCAAGGACACCCGCGGCATCATCCGCGTCCACCAGTTCGACAAGGTCGAGGGCTTCGTCTACTGCCGGCCCGAGGACGCCGAGGCCGAGCACCAGCGCCTGCTGGGCTGGGAGAAGGACATGCTCGCCGCCATCGACGTGCCGTACCGCGTGATCGATGTCGCCGGCGGCGACCTCGGCTCGTCGGCCTCGCGGAAGTACGACTGCGAGGCCTGGGTGCCGACGCAGGGCACCTACCGCGAGCTGACCTCGACGTCGAACTGCACCACGTTCCAAGCACGACGCCTCTCGATCCGCTACCGCGACGAGAACGGCAAACCGCAGACCGCCGCGACGCTCAACGGAACGCTGGCGACCACCCGCTGGCTGGTCGCGATCCTCGAGAACCATCAGCAACCCGACGGTTCGGTCCGGCTGCCCGCCGAACTCGCGAAGTTCGTGGGCACCGACGTGCTCACCCCGCGTTGAGCTGAGCTCCTGTCATGACCGCCGGCATCGTCATCGCGGTGATCGGTTCGCTGGCGTTCGCCGCCGCCGCGGTGCTGCAGGCGCTGGGCGCCGAGCAGGTCGCGCAGCGAGCGGCGATCCGTGAGGAGCGCCGTCGGTCCGCCGCCGCGCATCCGTCGTTGCGCTCCACGGCGGCCACCATGCTCACGGTGCCGTTCCTCGTCGGATTCGTCTTCGACATCATCGGTTTCGTCGCGACCATCGCGTCGGCACGGCTGATCCCGCTCTTCTTGTCGCAGACGATCATCTCCGCACGGCTCGTGGCCACCGCGCTGCTGGCGATGGTGGTCCTGAAAGTCGGCCTAACGCTGCGGGATTGGATCTCCGGGGCGGTGATCGTGCTGTCGTTGGTGCTGCTCGCGCTCTCGGCGGGTCGCGAAGGCGTGGAGCACGAGGCGTGGATGCACTGGGCGGTACTCGTTGCCGGACCGGCGCTGATCGCGTTGGGCGTCATCGTGATGCGCCGCTTGCGTCAGCACATCGCGGCGGTGACCGGTCTCATCGCCGGGGCCGTCTTCGGTGTGATGGCGGTGGCCTCTCGCATCCTGGACGGTCTCGACCCCCTCGATCTGTCGGTGTTGTTCACCGACCCCGCACTGTACGCGTTGCTGCTCAGCGGGATCGGCGGTTTCTACCTGTTCACGGTGGCGCTGCAGACCGGCTCGGTCAACGGCGCGGCCGCCGCGCTGGTCGTCGGTCAGACGGTTCTGCCCGGGGCGGTCGGCATCGCGTTCCTCGGCGACGTCACGCGTGCCGGATGGGGTCCGGTCGCGATCGTGGCCTTCCTCGGCGCAGTTCTCGGCGGCGTCGTACTGGCGTCGTCGGGTGCCGTCACCGCGGTCGAAACGGCCGACGCGACGAATGCGCCTCGCGGGTACGGCCATCCGCCGCGCGAGGTCGAGCGCCGGTGAGGAGCTGACCGGGTACGCGCCGAATGCGGCTCACCTGCTTGATGAGTAGGTCGGCCCGTCACCGGTGGTCGGTGAGTATGCGTGCGAGTTCTGTTTCGACTGGGGGCAGGGGTTTGGTGGTGAGGTGCTCCAGCGGTGCCGGTGGGTCGACGAGTCGTCGGTAGGCGAGTTCGAGCCGCCGGCCGCTGTCGCCGTAGCCGACGGCGTCGGCGCGCGACCGGTTCGGGCGCGACGAGTTCGGGCGTGCTTGGTCCCCGGACCTGGCTGGGGGTCCGTGGATCTCGTCGCGCACGGTGTTCAGATGTTGTGCGAACCGCCGGGGTATGTCGGGTCGGCGGTTGAGGTGTTCGGGATTGGGTGGGGCGCCGGGTTCGGCGTTGAGTCGCCAGACGCAGCGGCCTTCGTCGGGTCCGGACCGTTCGATGCGGGTGGTGTACTGCCCGGGTGCGTCGCCGACCATGCGGTTGTGACGCGGACAGGCCGGTGCGAGGTCGTTGATGTCGGTGAGACCACCCTTGGCCCAGTCTTTCTGGGCGTGATGCATGTCGACGTGGGTGGCGGGCTGGTCGCAGCCGGGTGCCGAACATACTTCCCCGTCGGGGCGGGCGAAGGAGACGAGTCGTTGTTCGCGGGTGGCCAGACGTTTGCCCCGCCCGAAGTACAGCGGCACGGTGGTGGCGTCTTTGAAGATCGCCAACCATGGCTGGACGTCGCCGGCCATCGCGATCAAGTCCCGGATGGGTAGCAGGGTGCCGGTGGCGGTGGTCGCGAGTCCGGCTTCACGGACCAGGTCGCCGAGGTCGGCTTTGATGATCAGTTGGACGGGTAGGCCGCGGTGCGAGGTCCCGAGTGTTCCGTCGGCGAAGCCTGCGGCGAGTGCGGCGTCGAGGGCGTCGTGGTTCGTCTGGGCGAGGGTGCGGCCGTCGCGGTCGGCTGCGGCGGTGAGGGCGTCGGGGTCGGCGGTGCCGGCCGGTCCGGACGGTGAGTTGGGGTCGTCGGGGTTGTTGAGTCCGGGTTTGCCCCACACGGCGAACATCATCGTCAGCCGGGCGGCGAGTGCGGGTGTCAGGGTGCCGGAGATTTTGGCGGTGCCATCGGCGCGTTGCCGGCCGATCCACAGGCCGCGGCGTCGTTTCTGGTCGGTGTCGTCGGACAGTGTGCCGTCGGGATCGAGGTGGGCGAGCAGCCGCGCGCCGAGTTGGGTGATCTCGGCGGGGGTGTGTGCTTCGGCGATTTCGGCCATCTGTCGCTCGGCGGCGACTTTCACATCGTGTTCGACAGCATGCGGGATCTGGTCGAGGACATCGAGGGCGGCCTGCACGTGCGCGGTGCCGACCGCTCCCGCAGCGAAAGCTTCTGCCAGGCAAGGATGTTCGGGTTCCAGGATGTCGCCGCCGAGGCTGGTGCGGGTGGCGGTGGCGTCCATCTGCTTACGACGCCGCATCGGGTTGGAGACGCGTAGCCGGTGGGTCATGTACTGCATGAGTGTTCGGCAGCCTGCCTTGCGGGGCAGGTCGCGGGCCTCGACCTGATCGATCTGCCGGTCACCGGCGACGGTCAACCGTGCGATCGCTTTCTCGGTGTCGGCTGCCACTTCGGCCAACTCGGCATCGGTGCACGACCCCAGGTCGACCGTCTGCAACTCGTCCACGATGCGGTGGAGGTCGGCAATCAACTCGACGGCACGCGGCTGCGGCGTCGCTGATCCGTCAGACATGGCCACCCCCCCGAGAACCGTTGCTGCGAATGTACGTTCGAGTGTACAGCACAGCCGGCATCTCGCAACCCGAAAATTACTGTTGTGCAACGGTATTCGTCGGCGACAACTTGTCGGTGCCGTGTGGTATGGGCGCGTGGGACTGCCGGCCCACCGATCCTGGAGTCCCGCCCGGCGGTCCTGTCCGTGGCTCACGGAACGTGCGTCGATGCTCTGTGCTTGAATTGATATTGCTGTGTCACAACAGAGTTCGTTCACATGATCGCGTCGAGTAGCCGATCCAGCGCTCGGTGTGTCCGTTCGCGGGCGGTGTCGTCTTCGGGGTGGCGGGCCAGCCAGAGGGCGGCCTCGTTCATCGCTCCTGACAACAGCATCGTGAGGACGTCGACCAACTCTTCGTCGACCCCCGCCGCCTCCAGCGCTTCGCGCAGGTGGGCGGCCGACCCCACTTCGTCGAGTCGTCGCCATTCCTCCCAGCCGACGACGGCCGGGCCGTCGATCAGCAGGATTCGTACGGCAGGTCCGCTGGTGATGGCATCGACGAAGGCGTGTGAGCCCGCGCGCAGTTGGCGCGCCGGGTCGGTGCCGGCGGCTTCGGCCGCCGCGACGACCGCATCGGCGACCTGCTGGTGGCAGGCCGCGGCCACCGCCGCGAACAGCGCGCCCTTGTTGCGAAAGTGGTGATAGACGGCGCCGCGGGTGACGCCCGCGGCTTCGGCGACGTCGTCGAGGGACACGTCGGAGAATCCACGATCGGCGAACTGGCGGGTGGCGGCGGCGAGGACGGCACGGGCCGTCTCGGCTGCGGCCGCGGCGGAGGCTCTCGGCACGGAAGGTTCCTTTACGTACGCTGCGTATGTATAGTCGGTTATACAAACACATCGTACGTAAAGGAGTTTCATCATGAATGTCACCAGCGTCTACCCGGTCCTCATGTCCACCGACGTGGCCGCGGCCTCAGGCTTCTACCAGCGGGTTCTCGGCTTCGAGGTCACCTTCTCCGCGGACTGGTACGTCAGCATGCGCACGGGCGCGTTCGAACTGGCCCTCGTAGATGCGGCTCATCCGACGATCCCCGAGGGCTACCGCCGACCCGCCACCGGACTGCTGGTCAACATCGAGGTCGACGACGTCGACGTGCTCTACCGGCGTCTCACGGACGAACACGGACTCCGTCCGGTACTCCGGTTGCGCGACGAGGACTTCGGTCAGCGGCACTTCATCGTCGAAGGTCCCGACGGCGTACTCCTCGACTGCATCCAGCCGATCCCCGCGGTCGGTGAGTTCGCCGACGCCTACGTCGCCGACGCGTCGACGAACTGATCGCGCTCACCGACCGGATTCACTCGACGTGCGGGGCACGATCGTCATCGTCCCGCACGACCGCCCGGCGGTGGTTACTGTTCGACCATGCTGATCGGGATCCTCGCGGCGGTGTTCGCGGCGCTGGCGTACGGCACCGCGTCGGTGTTGCAGGCGCGTGGCGCGCAGAGTGTCGAGGACGCCGGCGCGCCGGGGGAGGCGCCGTCGCTGCGGTCGACGATCACCGCGATGCTGACGGTGTCGTTCCTCGCGGGGACGGCGCTCGACGGCATCGGATTCCTGGGCAACATGGTCGCCGCCCGCATGATCCCGCTGTTCCTGGCGCAACCGATCGTCAGTGCGAACCTCGTCGTGACCGTCGTGCTCGCCACGCTGTTCCTGCACGCGCGGTTGTCGGTCCGCGACTGGACGGCGATCGCGGTCGTCGTCGTCTCGCTGGTCCTGCTGGGTTTCTCGGCCGGCGACGAGGGTCACGAGCACGAATGGTGGCTGCACTGGGCGGTGCTCGTCGTGGGAGCAGCGATCCTGGGACTCGGCGCCGCGATCCTGCCGCGGATGCAGAGTCGTGTCGCGGTACTGGCGGGCCTGTCCGCCGGCGTGCTGTTCGGGGTCCTCGCGGTCGCGGTGCGCATCCTCGACGGCCTCGACCCCTTCGATCTCGGTGAACTGCTCACCGACCCGGCGCTCTACGCGATCATCCTGTGTGGCCCGGGTGGTTTCTACATGTTCACCGTCGCCCTGCAGAAGGGGTCGGTCAGCGCGGCGTCGGCCGCTCTGGTCGTCGGCGAGACGGTCGTCCCCGGTGTCATCGGCATCCTGGTGCTCGGCGACACCACGCGTGCCGGTTGGGGCGCCGTCGCCGTGATCGCCTTCGTCGCCGCCGTGCCCGGCGCGGTGGTGGTGGCGATGTCGCCGGTGGTCGAGGCGGTCGAGCGCGCCGGCGAGAATCCGGTGCCGGACACCACCACTGGCTGACGCCCCGGGTGTGACATCCGGGCGAGGTCTCGTGCCGAGTCGGAACCGAACGACACAGCAGACGCCGCATATCGGGCATGATG
This sequence comes from Gordonia sp. NPDC127522, assembly GCF_042672305.1. Lineage (NCBI taxonomy): Bacteria > Bacillati > Actinomycetota > Actinomycetes > Mycobacteriales > Gordoniaceae > Gordonia > Gordonia sp. NPDC127522. The sequence continues at coordinate 172,046 of NZ_JBHXVK010000007.1, read as the reverse complement.
ACGATCCATGCGGCTTCTCTCCCGCGGCCTCGGAACGCTGACCGCGATCCTCGGGCTGACGACGTCCCTGTCCGTCCTCGCGCCCACGGTGTCGGCGGCGCCCGTTCCGGTACCCGCGGCAGCGCCGGCGCAGTTGCCGTCGCAGGACCCGTTCTACGTTCCGCCCGCGGGTTACGAATCGCGGTCACCAGGCGCAGCGCTGCGGACGCGTCAGGTCGAGTTGGGTTGGCGCGGAACCAGTATCCCGATCTCGGCCACCCAGATCCTGTACCGGACGACGAACCAGTTCGGCCGTCCGGCGGCGACGGTCACCACCGTCATCTCCCCGCCGGGTGCGGCTGCCGGAGCGCCCCGTCGCGTCGTGTCCTACCACTCGTTCTACGACGCGCTCGGCTCACAGTGCGACCCGTCGTACACGCTGCGCGGCGGCAACGCGAGCGAGGCGCCGATCGACATCACGCTCATCTCCGGGCTCCTCGCCGCCGGTTACACCGTCGCCGCCCCCGACTACGAGGGCCGCGGGCTGCGCTGGACGATGGGGCGCGAGTCGGGGTACGCCGCGCTCGACGGTGTCCGCACCGCGCTCGGTCACCTGCGGGCGCCGGCCCGGACACCGGTCGGACTGTTCGGCTACTCCGGCGGATCGATCCCCACCGGCTTCGGTGCGGAGCTGGCGCCGCGCTACGCGCCGGAGCTGAACATCGTCGGGGCCGCCGCGGGTGGCGTGCTGGTGAATCCGGCCAACAATCTGGGCTACGTCAACGGCAGCGAGAACTGGGCCGGCGTGATCCCGGCGCTGATGGCGGTGTACGCCGAGACCTACGGCATCGACATGCAGTCCTACCTCTCCCCGAAGGGCAAGCAGGTCCTCGGACAGGTCGCGGGGGAGTGCATCGAGGCGTTCGCCGACAAGTACCCGGGTCTGACCGATCACCAGCTCCTCGTGCCGACGGTCGGCGGCCTGCTGGACGTTCCCGGTGTACGACAGGCGATCTCGCAGAATGTGATGGGGACGCTCGGCACTCCGCGCAGCCCCATGATGCTCGGGGTCGGCACCGTCGACGGCACCGGCGACGGTGTGATGATCGCGGCCGATGTCGCGCGCCTCGCCGGCTCGTTCTGCAACCGCGGGGTGCCGACGACGTTCACCGAGTACCGCGGCTCGAACCACACCCGGGCGTTCATACCGTGGAGCGCCGAAGCGCTCGGCTTCCTCGACCGTCGCTTCTCCGGGCAGCCGGCCGGCGGGTGCGGCCGGTGACTACCGCCGTGGCCGCACATCCTCTTCGATGCACGGGGAACCAGTGAGCAGGTGGACGACCCGCGCCGAGCGTGACGGGGACGCCGACGCGATCCGCGACGTGGTGCTCGCGGCGTTCCCGACCCCCGACGAAGCACGGATCGTCGACGACCTGCGCGCCGACAGCGACGCCTGGATCGACGGGCTGTCGATCGTCACGACCGACGCCGACGGCACTATCGTCGGGTACGCGTTGTATTCGCGGTGCCGCGTCGACGCGGAACCGGCGCTCACGCTCGGACCCTGCGCCGTGTTGCCGTCGTGTCAACGGTCCGGGGCGGGCTCCGCGGCCATCGCCGCGGGTCTCGACGTTGCCCGCGCGCACGGCGAGAACTTGGTGGTCGTGCTCGGCCACGCCGAGTACTACCCGAGATTCGGTTTCGTCCCCGCGTCCCGATTCGGAATCCGCGCACCGTTCGACGTACCGGACGAGGCGATGATGGCGCTGGTTCTCGACGACGCGCGCCCGGTGCCGAGCGGGACGATCGCCTATCCGGCTGCGTTCGGGGTCTGAGAACGGACTTCGCGCCCCGGGAGACCCGGGGCGCGAAGGGTGGCCGACCTCATCCTGCCGAGGGGAGGCGGTTCAGTCGGCGTCGGCGGACGGGCTGGCGTTGGTGCCCCCGTCCGAGACCTCGAAGTTCTTCCACTCGCCGTCGTCGTGCACCTGCATGACGGTGCCGAGGCTGTCGTCCGGTGCGGCGACGGTCTTGAACCAGTCGTATGCGCCGGTGGCGTCGTCGAACTCTTTCTCTTCGACGACGTTCTCGCTCGAATCGATGACGCGGTACTTGGCCATGATGTTCTCCCCACGGTCGTTGTGTGCGACTCGCGGTCCGGCGGTGTCCGGCCGTGAGCCCTGTTCCTCATCGTAGAAATCTGTCCGCGCCAAGAACCCCTTGCCGAGGTCGTCGAGCTCGGATCGTGTCGTGCGCAACGGGTCGGTAACGAGTCGCGAGCGAACGTGCCGCAGGGCTACCCACAATCGCGCCGGAGTAATCGGCCGGCGTTGACATAGCCGTGCACGGACGACGAATGACTCCGGACGCGGTTGGGTACACCCCGACGGTCCGAAGGCGTCGTCACGTCGTAGGGAGGGAATCGTGGCCGATCGCATCGACGACCTCTGGGGCGGGCGCACCCCGTATGCGCCGGGTGAGCGATGGCCCGTGCGGGTCGATCAACATCTGGGCGACGGGATCAGTCCTGACGAGGTGCAACGCTGGGTTCGCTCGGCGTCTGTCCTGCACTCCAACGGCGACGCCCTCGACATCGCGGTGGTCGACGACCGGATCGTCGGCGTCCGCGGCCGGGCCGACGACCGTGTCAACCATGGTCGCGTCGACGTCAAGGATCTCTACGGATGGCAGGCCAGTTCGTCTCGGGACCGACTGACCCGCCCGCTCGTCCGGCAGCATGGTCGGCTGGTAGAGGCGACGTGGGACGACGCAATGGGACGCATCGTCGAACGGTCCCGGTCCTTGCTCGACGAACACGGACCCGCGGCAATCGGCTTCTACACGTCCGGACAGCTCTTCTTGGAGGAGTACTACACGCTCAGTGTCATCGCGCACGGGGCCATCGGGACCGACCACGTGGACGGCAACACCCGGTTGTGCACTGCGACGGCCGCGGAAGCGCTGAAGGCCTCGTTCGCCAGCGACGGTCAGCCCGGCACCTACACCGATTTCGACCATGCCGACACCATCGCGCTGTTCGGTCACAACATCGCCGAGACCCAGAGCGTCACGTGGATGCGCATCCTCGACCGACTCGCGGGTCCACACCCGCCGGCCATCGTCTGCGTCGATCCGCGGACGACGCCGGTGGCCCGGCATGCCACCGTCCACCTGGCACCGCTGCCCGGCACGAACGTCGCGCTGATGAACGGGCTGCTGCACGAGATCATCGCCAACGACTGGGTCGACCACGACTACATCGACGTGCACACAGTCGGTTTCGACGACCTGCGTCGGATGGTCGACGACTATCCACCGGAACGTGTCGCCGAGATCTGCGATGTCCCGGCCGACGATCTCCGTCACGCCGCACGTCTGTTGGGCAGCGCCGAACGACTGGTGTCGACGGTGTTGCAGGGCTTCTACCAATCGCACCAGGCGACCGCCGCGGCGGTTCAGGTCAACAACATCCACCTCATCCGGGGGATGCTCGGGCGGCCCGGTTGCGGTCTGCTGCAGATGAACGGCCAGCCCACCGCCGAGAACACCAGAGAGTGCGGGGCCGACGGCGATCTCGCGGGGTTCCGCAACTGGGAGAACGACGCGCACGTGCGCGAACTGGCCGACCTGTGGAACATCGAGAAAGACCGGCTCCCGCATGAATACCCGCCCACCCACGCGATGGAGATCTTCCGCCTCGCCGAAGGGGGGACGATACGGATGCTGTGGATCAGTGCCACGAATCCCGCCGTGTCGCTGCCGGAGCTGGGGCGAATCCGGGCGATCCTCGATCGGGACGACGTGTTCGTCGTGGCGCAGGACATGTTCCCGACTGAGACGACCGCACTCGCCGATGTCGTACTCCCGGCCGCCGGATGGGGTGAGAAGACGGGCACGTTCACCAACGCCGACCGCACGGTGCACCTGTCGGAGAAGGCGGTCGATCCGCCCGGCGAGGCCAGAGCTGACCTCGACATCTTCCTCGACTACGCCCGTCGGATGGACTTCCGTGACCGGGATGGGAAGCCGTTGCCCCCCTGGACGGATGCCGAATCCGCTTTCGACGCCTGGCGTGAGTGCAGCGCGGGCCGGCCGTGCGACTACAGCGGGATGACGTACGAGCTGCTGCGGACCCGCGGTGGCGTGCAGTGGCCGTGCACCGCGGACGCTCCCGACGGCACCGAGCGCCTTTACGCCGACAGTCGGTTCTACAGCGCGGCGGACTACTGCGAGTCGTACGGCAAGGATCTGCTCACCGGCGAGCCGCTGCAACCCGACGAGTACCGCGACCTCAACCCGGGGGCGCGGGCGCTGATCAAGGCGGCGCCACACCTGCCACCTCCCGAGAGTCCCAGTGCCGACCACCCTTTCGCGCTGATCACGGGACGAACGGTTTATCACTTCCACACCCGCACCAAGACGGGCCGCGCACGCGAACTCGACGGGGCGGCGCCGGAGGTGTGGGTGGAGGTCAACGCACTGGATGCCGCGCGCAGCGGTGTGCACGACGGTGACCTCGTCGAGATCGCCAGCCCGCGCGGCGCGATCACCGCAACGGTGCGGATCGCCGCCATCCGTCGCGGCGTGCTGTTCGTGCCCTTCCACTACGGGTACTGGGACGCCGACGACGACACCGGGCACCACCGTGCGGCCAACGAGCTGACCATCACCGACTGGGACCCGGCGTCGAAGCAGCCGATCTTCAAGATGGGTGCCGCGTCGATGACGCTCGTGACTGCGAAGTGAGGGATTCGTACCGGAATCCGGTACGAATCCCGCACTCCGTGTGACGGTTACGAGTCGAGCTTCGACGCGCGGAGTTCATGTCCCTTCGACGTCAGGCAGCGTCCCGTGGGCAGATCCCACTGCCATCCGTGCAGATTGCAGGTCAGCTTCTCGCCCTCGATGACCCCGAACTTGCCGAGATCGGCCTTGAGGTGCGGGCAGCGCCGCTGGATCTCCCAGCCGTCCTTGGTGATCGACGCCGAGTCGTCGTGTGCTTCGGCGAACCAGCCGTCGGCGTAAGCGATCCGTTCGTCGGTCAGGCACTTGAAGAAGGTGTAGAGGAACTCGTTGTAACCGCCGATGCGCCAGGTGGTGAACCGCGTCGACAGGAAGATGGTGTTGACCCAGTCGGGCTCGTTGTCGCGCAGGACGGTGCGGACCAGCTCGGTGGCGATCCGGAAACCGTAGCGGTACTTGCCCTCTCCCTCCTTGGGCTCGCGCACGATGCGGTTCGGGAAGTCGATCACGACGGTCTCGGTGGCGTCGTTGGCCGGCCCGCCGCCCGGGGTCATCACCAGTCCGACGGGGTAGCCGATGCCGTCGCAGATCAGATCCGACTGCGCCATGATCGGCTCGAACAGCTCGCGGAGGGCGCCGATCAGCGGCTCGCCCTCGGCCGGTGCCCACGTGGCCTTCTCCGCGGCGATGACCGGTGCGAACTTCTCCTTCATCCGCTCGAGGTAGGCCCGCTTGTTCTCGCCGAAGACATCGGCGGGCGCGTAAGGATGGGTGACCTCGTTCAGCGTCGGTCCCGAGAAGTCGGCGACCGAACCCGACACCATCATCAGGCCGCGGTGTTTCTCGCCGTCGTCGGTGCCGTGGATGCGCATCTGCTCCAGGAAGGTCTCCTGGTCCGGGAAGATCGACGTGGTGTCCGCGGTCTCGCCGGACCCGAAGTCGTTGAGGTAGAACAGGTCCTCGTCGAGGAACATCGGCGGTCCGGCCGACGGCACCACCCACGTCGCCCCGACCTGCTCGATATAGGAACGCGCACGGTCCATTCCGCGCTGACGTTTCTGAGAGGCGAAATTGGCCTTGGATTTCCGCGGGATGTCGTAGACCATCGGATACCAGATCGCCCCGGAGTACTGCAGCAGGTGGACGTCGACGTGCCCGAACGCCTCGTCGACGACGTCCAGGTCGATCGGCCGGGCGTCGTTCATGTTGAAGCAGACCGTCTCGCCGTCGGAGACGATGAGTCCACTGTCGCCGATCGGGCCGTCGGCAGGCGCGCGCAACGCGATGATCATGACGTCCAGCGAACCCTTGTCGTTCGTCACCGTCGTCTTGACCGAGTCGGTGGTCTCCACGAACTCGGAGAACCCGAGCTTCTCGAGTTCGCGGCGCAGGTCCGGCACCGGGTAGTCGGGGAGCAGGACGGTGGCGTCCTTGTTGACGTTCTCGCGCAGGTTCCGCTCGTCGAAGTGGTCGCGGTGCAGATGCGAGACGTAGAGGTAGTCGCAGTCGCCGAGCGTCTTCCAGTCGAGTTCGGAGTTGTCCGGGAAGGGCACCCAGGAGGCGAAGTACGTCGGGTTGACCCAGGGGTCGCAGAGGATCGATCCGGCGGTGGTCTGGATGTGGAAACCGGCATGACCGATGCTGGTGATCTGCACGAAGGGGCCTTTCATGGTGTGCGCGGGGCTGCGCGGCAGGGGCACTACAGACGTCCAGGGTATCGAGCCGTGCCGGGCTGGTGCGTGGGCCATGAGTCCCGCGGGATGCCCACCGTGAGGTGTCTCACGGGTCCCGTCGTGATGACCGGCCGGTCACGACGACCAGGCTGCCGACGGCGGCGAGGGCGCCGGGGACAGTGGCTAAGCTCTCTCGCATGGAACCCGTGTACGACACCGTGATCACCGCCGCCCGCTTGTTGTGGCTGGCCGAAGGTCTGAAGTTCAAGGTGTCGGGTGTGGAACACGTACCGGCCGACGGCCCCGGCGTCGTCGCGATCAACCACACCGGCTACCTGGACTTCACCTACGCGGGTATCCCGGCCTACCTGCAGGGCCGTCGCAAGGTCCGCTTCATGGCGAAGAAGGAGGTCTTCGACAACAAGATCTCCGGGCCGATCATGCGTTCGCTCAAGCACATTCCCGTCGACCGCGCGCAGGGTGCGGACAGCTACCGCAACGCGGTCGAGTATCTCCGGCGCGGCGAGCTCGTCGGGGTCTACCCCGAGGCGACGATCAGCCGGAGCTTCGAGCTGAAGGCCTTCAAGTCCGGTGCCGCCCGCATGGCGATCGAGTCCGGTGCCCCGATCGTCCCCACGGTGATCTGGGGGGCGCAGCGCGTGTGGACCAAGGGGCATCCCAAACAGTTGGGTCGCACCGGGTACAAGATCTCCATCGGCGTCTGCGAGCCCCTCGAGGCCACGGGCAGCGCCGACGCCCTCACGGCCAAGCTGCACGAGGTCATGAGTGCGAAACTCCTCGAACTGCAGGATGCCTACGGCGAGCACCCGAAGGGTGAGTTCTGGGTCCCCGCCCGGCTCGGCGGTTCGGCGCCGACGCTCGAGGAAGCCAATCGCATGGATGCCCAGGAGCAGGCCGAACGTGCGGCCAAACGCGAGCCGCGGAAGGACGACCCCGGGGTCGTCTGATCGACTGTCGGCCGGTGAGGCGGCGTTAACCTGGACGCATGAGCGCAGCCAGGCACGGACACCGCGAGCCGGTGTATCGAATCCTGGAGCTCATCGCCAACGGGATCGTCCGGGCGCAGGCCCTCGACCTGCACTTCACCGGCATCGAGAACATCCCCGACTCCGGCGGCGCCGTGCTCTGCGTCAACCACACCGGCTACGTCGACTTCCTGCCGCTCGCGCTCGGGGTGCAGCGGGCCGGACGCCGCACCCGTTTCCTCATCAAGTCCGAGGTGATGGACATCGCGATCATGCGGTTCCTGGTCAACCACACCAAGACCGTCCCGGTGGACCGGTCGCGCGGCGCCGAGGCCTATCGAGCCGCGCTCGGTCGGCTGCGGGACGGCCACATCGTCGCGGTCTATCCGGAGGCGACGATCAGCCGCAGCTTCGAGCTCAAGGAGTTCAAGAGCGGCGCGGCCCGGATGGCCGCCGAGACCGGGGTGCCCATCATCCCGACGATCGTGTGGGGTGCCCACCGCCAGTGGACGAAGGGCGGACTGCGGAACATCGGCCGGAGCCGACTGCCGGTGCACGTCCGGTTCGGTCTGCCGTTCACCCCAGCTCCGGGTGAGTCCCCCGAGCGTGAGACCCTGAGGCTCCGCGACACCATGAACTCGATGCTCCTCGAGGTCCAGGACGCCTACGGTCCGCACCCGCCGGGTGAGTTCTGGGTTCCGTCGCGACTGGGCGGTTCGGCACCGACACCTCAGGAAGCCGCGGTGATCGAAGCCGACGAGGCGCTCCGCAAAGCCGAGGCGCGGGCGAGACGAGCCGCCGAGAGATCACGGTCGAGAGAAAGCAGACGCTGATGACATTCGGTCCACCCACACTCATCGCCAGCGACGTGGACGGAACCCTCATCGACGACGAGAACCGGGTCTCCCCGCGCACGCGGGCCGTCCTCGCCGCCGCCCGCGCCGCCGGTACGGAATTCGTGCTGGCCACCGGTCGACCCCCGCGCTGGATCGCCGAGATCACCGACCAGTTCGCCGGCACCGACGCGTACGTCCGGTACGCGGTGTGCGCCAACGGCGCCATCATCTACGACGCCGAGCACGACCACGTGCTCTGGTCGGCCACTCTCGAACCCGACGCCCTGGTCAAACTCGGCGAGATCGCCTACCAGCAGATCCCGGGATGCGGCATCGCGGCCGAGCGGGCGGGCCGTTCCGCACACGACGCCGCGACCGCGCCGTTCGTCGCGAGCGCCGGCTACGAACACGCATGGCTCAACCCCGACCACGTCGAAGTCGGTGACGACGAGGTGTTCGGCGATCCGGCTGTGAAACTCCTCGTTCGCAAGCCCGGCATGGCCTCCGACGAGATGGCCCGCCGTCTGGAGCCGATGGTCGGCGACCTCGCCCAGGTGACCTTCTCCACCGACAACGGACTCATCGAGCTGTCCGTACCGGGCACGCACAAGGCGTCTGGACTCGCCCGCCTCGCCGAGCTGACCGGGCTCCCCGTCGATGCGGTGATCGCGTTCGGCGACATGCCCAACGACGCCGAGATGCTCACCTGGGCGGGCCACGGGGTCGCGATGGGACACGGTCATCCGACCGCACTCGACGCCGCCGATGAAGTCACCGTGGGCAACAACGACGACGGCGTCGCGAAGGTGCTCGAGCGCTGGTTCGCCGGAACCTGATCCGTCCCCGCGAATCGCGGGACCCGGCTCAGGCCGCCGGCGGTACCGGGGCGGGAGCACCCGGTTCGACCGGCGGTGCCGGGGCGCCGGGTGCGGCCGGCGGAGGTGCCGGGGCTGCGGGATCGGCGGGCGGCGTCGGTTCGGGTGCCGGCGGGGCGCCGCCGGCGAGCGCCCGGATCGCGGTGAGCGCCGCGTAGCCGTGGACTCCCGGACAGCTGGTGCTGTTGTAGTCGCGGTGCCCGGAGATGACCGGCAGGTTCGACTGCGTGCCCGCCGCGAACTTGGTGCCGGCGAACCCCTCTGAGGTCAGCGTCGCCGTGCCCGCCGGGTTGAGTCCGGCCTTGCCGAGGCGCCAGCGCAGGAACTTGCCGGTCGCCGACACCATCGCCGCGGTCGGCGGTACCTCCTCGAGGTTGCCGATCATCGACACCCCGAGGGTCTCCTTGTTGAACCCGCCGGTGTGAGTGCCCTCGACATTGCGGTCGAGTCCGCCGAACGCGCCCTCGAAGATCTGGCCGTACTTGTCGATGAGCACGTTGTACCCGATGTCGCACCAGTTCAGGCTGCGTGCGTGATAGGCGTAGATGCCCCGGACGATCTCCGCGGACTGCTGCGGGGTGTAGTCGTTGCTGCCGGCCGTGTGGTGCACGATCGCACCGCGCATCTGCGGCGAGTACACCGGCTGCGAACAGCGGATGGACTCGTCGGCGCCCCAGGCCTGGCGGGCCACGACCTGCGGTCCGCCGGTCAGCGGCGAGAGCAACGACGAGCCGAGGCCGAGCAGGCCCTCGGGGCTGATGAGTGTCGCCTTCAGCGCATTGAGGGCAACCGTGGCCAACTCCGTCACCACCGTGCTCGCGGTGCCGACGGCCAGCTGGGCGAGATCACCGCCCTGGGTTTCCGCCGCCGGGATCGCGAGGCCGTCCTTGCTCGCGGCGACCTGCACCTCACGTGCGTCGCCCACCCAGACCGGTTCGGTACCGACCGGGTTCTTCGCGCTGGGCGCCTGTCCGCGGGAGATCTGCTCCAGGACCGTCCACGGTCCCCACTTGCCGTCGGGGTTCTTCGCACGCAGCTTGAGGTCGACGTCCACGGGTCGCTCCCAGGTGAACGCCACCATCTTGATCGGCGCCTCGCGCACGATGTGCGTGACCGCCGCCCCGACCTCGCGGCCGTCGGCCATCGTGGGCCTCGCCGGGGTGGTGCTGCTCGGGTTCGATCGTGTCGGGCCCCCCGGTGCCCGGTCACCTCGAGGCGTCGGCTGTTCCCGCGTCGTCGACGGCGCTGCCCGCTCGCTGCTGCTGGGCGCCTCGGTCGTCGGGGTGGCGGCGGGTTCGGTTGTCTCCGAGCCGGTTTCCGACGGCGACGATTCTGCCGAGGGGGATTCCGACGGCGACGATTCTGCCGATGACTCCCTCGACGGCGATCCCGACGGGGCAGAGGGATCGGTGCTCGACGATGCGCCGGCTCCCGGGACGAGACCCTTCGGCAGCGGGACCGTCAGATCCGGCAGCGGGAACGCGTCCGGGTCGATCGGCGGCAGTTCGACCCCCGCCGCGGCGAGGCCGGACGTCGCCACGTCGACGATGGCGGCGGGCAGCTCCCGTAACGGGACCTGCTCGATCTCGGTGTTGGAGACCGTCTGCCTGTTGTCCACCAACTGTGGTTCGGACTGGCTCGCGATCACCACGAACGGGCTGGCGACGACCGCGGCGGCGATCGCGGCGAGCGCGATCGAAGGTTTCGGTCTGGGGTAACGCACTCAGGTCTCCTCGCAGGTTGGTCGGACCGCGGCGCTGGTGCTCCGGGGGTGTGGTCGGGTCCGGTCAGCCGTCGACATCAGCGCAGCCGACGGCGTCGAAGCCACCAGGACTTCGAAGTCGTCGACTGTGCTCGGTACGGCGGTCATCGTCGCCGTCAGGTATCGACGACGGCGGCGACACACGCCGCGCATCGGTAACTCGTGATGTTCTTGTTATCTGTGTGACGGGTGTGACTGATGTGCTGATGCCGGACGGTGAGGTGGCCACGAATCCGGGACCTGACCCCCGCGCCAGAGGTCACGGCGGCCCGGGCAACTCGTGATCCGGTTGTGATCCCCTCGGGTTGGAGATCGGCATCTGAGTTCACTAGGGTCACTTAAGTCCCAATCGTCACATCAGTCACAGGCGTTACGGGCGGTGCAGAAGACTGCCGCCCGCGGCTGGTGTCGTCGCGACCGAAGGATGTGTTCTGCAGTGACCAAAGCCCGACCTACACGGCTTCTGCCGCGATGGACGGCGAGCGGCGTGCGGCCCGGACGGGCCCGCAACCGCGCGTTGACCTGGGCCGCGGCGGGGCTGGCGCCCGCACTGCTGGCCGGTGGACTCGCTGTCGCGAGCTCATCGGAATCGGCCGAACAGGTCGAGCTCTCGGTCGGGTCGACGGTGACGCTTATCGGGCACGGTCATGGCCACGGCCGCGGAATGGGGCAATGGGGAGCGTACGGCTACGCCCGTAAGGGCTGGACGGCACAGCAGATCCTGCGCCACTACTACGGTGGCACCACCGCGGGGAAGGTGGACAGGCCCGAGATCCTGGTGGCCCTCACGGGTCAGGGCTCGGTGAATGTGCACGCGGACGCCGGCATGCGAGTCGGTGGTCAGACGGTGGCTCCCGGGCAGGCGGTCAGCCTGTCCGGGGGCACGGCCACCATCCGCAGCGGGTGCGGCGGCGGTGCGGTGCGGTCGGTGCCGGCCACCTTCGTCGAACCCCTGAGCATGGCGCCCAACCGCCCGGCCGGTGAATTCCTCAAGTTCTGCGGATCGAACAAGGCCTACCGCGGGGCCATGGGCCTCGAAGGCGGGCGCGTGGTGAACCGCATCCACATCGACGACTACGTCAAGGGCGTCATCCCGCGCGAGAGCCTGCCCGCCTGGGGCGACTCCGGCGGCGCGGCGGCGCTGCAGGCGCAGGCCGTGGCGGCCCGCACCTACGCACTTGCGGCGATCGCGGGCGGCAAGAAGATCGACGACACCCAGAATTCGCAGGTCTACGGCGGTGTCTCGGGCGAGGACCGCCGGACCAACGCGGCTGCCGACGCCACCGCCGGCCAGATCCTGATGCAGAACGGTCAACCGGCTTTCACCGAGTTCTCCGCGTCGACCGGCGGCTACACGGCCGGCGGACGTTTCCCGGCCGTCGTCGACGAGGGCGACACGGTCTCGCCCAACCACAACTGGACCGCCACCGTCAGCGCGGGCAGCATCGGATCGGCGTTCGGAGTCGGTGCGCTGCGGAGCTTCGAGGTGATCGAGGCCAACGGCCTGGGCGCCGAACACGGACGCGCGATCAAGGTGCGCGCGGTCGGCTCCGGCGGGACCGCGGAGGTGAGTGGCGAGGAAGCTCGAACCAAGCTGCAGCTGAAGTCGTCGTGGTTCGCGGTCCAGGGTCAGCCCTCGCCGCCGCGGATCGTCAAACCGCCCACCGGCCCGGCGTCGCCCGGCGGCGGGGGCATCGACTTCGGCAGCCTCAACCAGCTCGCCGAACAGATCCTGCCGGGATCGTCGAAGTTCCTCGACATGGCGACGTCGGCGATGAACGGACGGTTCGCGGACCTCGGCGGGATCACCGGACCGCTGGGCCAGGCGCTCGGTGTGCCGACCCTGACCCCCGATGCCGCGGGCGTCACCCAGCTCTTCGAGAAGGGGATGATGTTCTTCACCCCGGCCACCGGACCGCGGGTCCTCGTCGGCAAGGGGCTCGAGCGCTACCAGGATCGCGGCGGCATCCCCGCGCTCGGCTTCCCGAAGCGCGACGCGTTCCGCTGAGAGCTCAGTCGCCTTCCGGTCCCGCTTCGACGATCTGAGTGGCGACCTCCACGAGTTTGGTGTTGGTGTCCTGCGACAACCTGGCGAGCAGTGCGAACGCTTCGTCGGCGTCGAGCCGGTAGCGCTCCATGATCATGCCTTTGGCCTGCCCGATGATGTCCCGTGTGCCCAGTGCGGCGCGGAGCTGCTGCTTTTCCTGCACGGCTCCGAAAGTGGTCGCGGCGTGGGCTGCGAACAGCTCACCGACCTGCAGGGCGTCCTGAGTGAACGCGTGGGGACGGGTGCTGTGGAGATTCAGTGCGGCCGAGTCGCCGCCGTCGATGTAGAGGTAGAAGCAGGCCATCGACCTGATGCCCAACTCGGCTGCGGCGGCGGCGAAGGCCGGCCAGCGGGTCTCGGCGGTCATGTCGTCGATGCACACGGTGTGGACGCCGATGGCCGCGTGCAGGCACGGGCCCTCACCCAGCTCACGTTGCAACCGGTCCGCCTCGCCGCCGAGGTGGCCCACCATCACCGGTGTCTCGATCGTTCCGTCCGTGACCATGGTCACGGTCGCGTATTCGGCTCCGGGAACCGCGTCGACCGCGAACTTGGTCATTGATCGAAGCGCTGCCTCGGCGTCGTCGCTCTCTCTGCGCATCTCGTTCGCGATCCGCGCCATCTCAGCCCCGAAGTCCGCCAATTCGGTCACCTCTGCCTCCTCGTGAGACATCGTCGCGCGCGCCTCAGCTGGACCGACAGCAAAGCGCTGGCTGTTGAACACCCGTTGTCGAGAGCATCATTATGCCGCGCCGTACGCGAGACCGAGACGACCAGCACCTACCGTTGCGCAACTGGTCCCAGAGGTGACGACGTCATCACTAGGAGACCGAGCCGATGGCCACCCGCCCAGGCCCGGGCATAGAAACATCCCCCGGCTTCCGTGCCAGGCCACGTGGCTCGGAGATTACTCAGGGAGGGTCCGTTACCCTGAGGACCCGTGGCAACCAGTAGCAGCTATGACCTGATCGTCGTCGGCTCCGGATTCTTCGGCCTCACCGTCGCCGAGCGGGCCGCGACGCAGCTGGGCAAACGGGTCCTCGTGCTAGATCGGCGCGACCACCTCGGTGGCAACGCGTACTCCGAGGCCGAGCCGACGACCGGCATTGAGATCCACAAGTACGGGGCGCACCTGTTCCACACGTCCAACGAGCGGGTGTGGGAGTACGTCAACCAGTTCACCGACTTCACCGGCTATCAGCACCGGGTGTTCGCCCTGCACAACGGGCAGGCCTACCAGTTCCCGATGGGCCTCGGGCTGGTCAGCCAGTTCTTCGGCCGTTACTTCAGTCCCGACGAGGCGCGGAAGCTGATCGCCGAGCAGGCCAGCGAGATCGAGACCGCCGAGGCGCGCAACCTCGAGGAGAAGGCGATCAGCCTGATCGGCCGCCCGCTCTACGAGGCGTTCATCAAGCACTACACCGCCAAGCAGTGGCAGACCGATCCCAAGGAACTGCCCGCGGGCAACATCACCCGACTCCCGGTCCGCTACACCTTCGACAACCGCTACTTCAACGACACCTACGAGGGTCTACCGGTCGACGGTTACACCGCGTGGCTCGAGAACATGGCGGCCGACGACCGCATCGAGGTGCGCCTGTCCACCGACTGGTTCGACGTCCGTGAGCAACTGCGCGCGGACAGTCCCGACGCCCCGATCGTCTACACCGGCCCCGTGGACCGTTACTTCGAGTACTCGGCCGGCCGACTCGGCTGGCGCACACTCGACTTCGAGACCGAGGTGCTCGACACCGGCGACTTCCAGGGCACACCGGTGATGAACTACAACGACGCCGACGTCCCGTTCACCCGTATCCACGAGTTCCGGCATTTCCATCCCGAGCGGGACTCCTACCCCGACGACAAGACGGTCATCATGCGGGAGTTCAGCCGGTTCGCCGAGAACGACGACGAGCCGTACTACCCGATCAACACACCCGAGGACCGGGCGATGCTGACCACCTACCGTGACCTCGCCCGCACCGAGACCGCAAGTGCCGGAGTGTTGTTCGGCGGTCGCCTGGGCACCTATCAGTACCTCGACATGCACATGGCGATCGCGAGTGCGCTCACCATGTTCGACAACACCCTGGCACCGCATCTGCGTGATGGTGCGCCGCTGGTGGCCGACCCCGCAGGAGCCGAATAGATGACGGTGACTCCCGTGAACCAATCCGACATCCCCGACGCCGGAGTGGGGCCGTCGAAGGCGAAATCGCTTCTGCAGCGGGTGATCTTCCCGCGCGCAGGCGAACCCCTCGACGTCCGGTCGCTGTACGTCGTGGAGTCCGAGAGCAACAACCGCCGGGCGCACGCCCCCAGCCGGACCTCGGTGCTCCTCGGTGCCGAGTCCGAGGTGAGCTTCGAGACCTACTTCAACGCCTTCGCCGCGGCCTACTGGCGCCGCTGGAGCATCCTCGACTCCGTGGTGCTCCGCGTCGAGGTGATCGGCACCTGCCGCGTCGACCTGTACCGCTCCAAGATCGACGGGTCGCGGATCGGCATCGGCGGTGACCTCGTGGACACCGACGAAACCGGCCGCGGCGTAGTCGAATTCGAGCTGGACCTCGGCCCCTTCGAAGACGGCGGCTGGATCTGGTTCGACGTCACCACCGACACCGACACCGAGATCGTCTCCGCCGGTTGGTACGCGCCCGTCGAAGCGCCGACCCCGGACGCGGAGACCAAGCGCGTCACGGTGGGCATCCCTACCTTCAACCGACCCACCGACGCGGTGAACGCGTTGGCCGCGTTGACCTCCGACCCGATGGTCGACGAGGTGATCGACGCGGTGATGATGCCCGACCAGGGCACCAAGAAGGTCATCGACGAACCCGGTTACACCGAGGCCGCAGCCGCTCTCGGCGACCGGCTGCACATCTTCGACCAGGGCAACCTCGGCGGCTCCGGCGGATACGCGCGCATCATGTACGAGGCGCTGCGGCTCACCGACTCGCCCTACGTCCTCTACATGGACGACGACATCGCGATCGAACCCGACTCGATCCTGCGGGCGCTGGCCATGTCGCGATTCGCCAAGGCGCCCATGCTCGTCGGCGGTCAGATGCTGAACCTGCAGGACCGCAGTCACCTCCACTGCATGGGTGAGGTGATCCGGCGCGACACCTTCATGTGGACCGCCGCGCCGTTCGTCGAGTACGACCACAACTTCTCCAAACACCCACTGCGCGACCGCGAGAACTCGAAGAATCTGCACCGGCGAATCGACGTCGAGGGCAACGGTTGGTGGATGTGCATGATCCCGCGCGAATGTGCGGAGCAGATCGGCCTCCCGATGCCCCTGTTCATCAAGTGGGACGACTGGGAGTTCGCACTCCGCGCGTCGAAGGCCGGTTATCCCACCGCCACCGTGCCGGGTATCGCGATCTGGCACATGGCCTGGAGCGACAAGGACGACGCGATCGACTGGCAGGCGTACTTCCACCTGCGCAACCGGCTCGTCGTCGCTTCGATCCACCACGACGGCCCCATCAAGGGGATCGTCCGGTCGATGACCAAGGCGACCGCAAAACACCTTCTCTGCCTGGAGTATTCGACGGTCGCGATCCAGAACGAGGCGATCCGGGACTTCCTCGCCGGACCCGATCACATCCGCAGTCTGCTGCCCACCGCGCTGCCGAAGGTCGCGCAGATGCGCAAGCAGTATCCGGACGCGGTCGTCCTCCCCTCGGCGACCGAGCTGCCGCGGACCTCGGGCGAGGCAACGCATCTCGGCACCTCCATCCCGCTGAACCCGATCAGCAAGATCAAGGCGCTGACCGCCGCGGTGGTGAACAATGTCCGCCCGGCCGATCCCCGGCATCACGAGGTGCCGCAGGCCAACTTCCCGCCGATCGAGGCGCGATGGTTCTCCCTCGGACGGGTCGACGGTGTCACCGTCACCACCGCCGACGGCCGCGGCGTCGTCTACCGGCAGCGCGACCGCGAGAAGATGATCGAGCTCGCCCGGGAACATTTCGCCCTCGTGAAGGAACTGCAGGACAAGTTCCCGGAGATGAAGCAGCAGTACAGGTCTGCGCACCGCGACCTGACGTCGAAGGAGAGCTGGGCGGGTGTCTTCGGAATCTGATGGTCCGGTGATCGGCAGCGGGGGCGACACGGTCCTGGAGGACCGTGCGGAGACGGGGAAGGTCCCGGCCGACGACACCCCGCGTCCCCTGAACGGCGAGGAGAAGGCGCTGGTCGCCATCCAGGCCGGGATCGGCGCCCGCCCGGGCGTGCGCCCGGCCGCGCGCGGGCTGTCGCACATCGGTGAGCACGCGCTGGGTTGGCTCGCGATCTCGGGGGCCGGGTGGGCCCTGGCCCGCCGCCGCGGTGACGTACGGGCACAACAGCTCTGGCTCGAGGCTGGAGTGGGCGCCTTCGGCGCGCACGCCGCGTCGGTGATCATCAAGCGGATCGTGCGCCGCCCGCGGCCCGCACACCCGGCGATCGCCATCGGGGTGTCGACGCCGAGCAAACTGAGTTTCCCGTCCTCACACGCCACCTCGACCACCGCGGCCGCGATCCTCATCGGCCGCGCCGCCGGCTGGGACCCGAGGGTGCTGCCCGCTGTGCTGGTCCCGCCGATGCTGCTGTCCCGACTGGTGCTGGGCGTTCACTACCCGACCGACGTCACCGCGGGTGCCGCGATCGGTGCCGCGAGCGCAGCGGCGGTCATCGTGGGCGATAAGGTGCTGCTCGAACCCACCCGGAATGACCAGGAGTCCGGACGTGCCCGCCGCGCGGCGCGCGTCCTGGCCCGGCTCGGCCTGACGGCCGCGGTCCCCGGCGGGACGCTGCGTCTTGCCGCGTCCCCCGTCATCGCGCGGGTGACACGACACAGGGAGAGTGCATGAGCGAGGAGCCGATCGAGCACGGGAAGGTTCTCGGACCGCCGAAGAACCTGACGTCCGGGCTGATCAAGGCCGTCCGGCCGCGGCAGTGGGTCAAGAACGTCCTGGTGCTCGCCGCTCCGCTCGCCGCGGGCAACATCACCGACGTCTCGGTGCTGGGCTCCGCCGGTATCGCCTTCGTCGCCTTCTGCCTCGCCGCGTCGAGCATCTACCTGGTCAACGACGCGATGGACGTCGAGTCCGACCGCAACCACCCGACCAAGCGGTTCCGGCCGATCGCGGCCGGCGTCGTCCCGGTGACCCTGGCCTATGTCCTCGCCGTCGTCCTCCTCGTCGGCTCGATCGGCATCGCGTTCCTCGCCAACTGGCAGACGGCCGTCGTCATCGCCATCTACCTGGTGATCCAGCTCGGCTACTGCTTCGGCCTGAAGAACCAGGCCGTCATCGACATCTGCATCGTGTCGTCGGGCTTCCTGCTGCGCGCCATCGCCGGTGGTGTCGCCGCCGAGATCGTGCTGTCGCAGTGGTTCCTGCTCGTGATGGCCTTCGGGTCGCTCTTCATGGCGGCGGGTAAGCGCTACGCCGAACTCCAGCTCGCCGAACGCACGGGCGCCAAGATCCGCAAGGCCCTCGAGTACTACACGACCACCTACCTGCGCTTCGTGTGGACCCTGTCGGCGACTGCGGTCGTGATCTTCTACGGCCTGTGGGCCTTCGACAAGGGCTCCGACCACGACACCAACGTCGCGTACGCCATCTCGATGGTGCCGTTCACCGTGGCGATCCTGCGCTACGCCGTCGACGTCGACGGGGGTGCCGCGGGCGAGCCCGAGGAGATCGCGCTCGGCGATCGTGTCCTGCAGCTGCTCGCCGTGGCGTGGCTGGTGTGTGTGGGTGTCGCGGTCTATGCAGTCAATTGACGGATCGCCAACCGGATTCCGGGCGCTGACGACCGGCCGCACCAAGGTCGCGGCCGTCAGTTTCGTCGTCGGGGCCGCCGTCGTCACGACGTTCTTCGCGATCGGTGCGTGGCAGCGCCGGTGGATCGCCGACGACGGACTCATCGTCCTGCGGACGTTGCGCAACCTCTTCGCCGGCAACGGCCCGGTCTTCAACGCCGGGGAGCGGGTCGAGGCGAACACCTCGACCGCCTGGACCTACCTGCTGTGGTTCTGGGCGTGGATCACCGACGGTCAACTCGAGTACGTCGCGCTCTGGGTGGCGCTGGTGTGCTCGGTCGCCGCGATCCCGATCGCGATGTACGGCAGCGCGCGACTGTTCGGGACACGCATCGGCGGGCTCACCGGCGACGGCTGGACCCTGCTGCTGCCGTTCGGCGCGGTCATCTACATCGCCATTCCGCCCGCGCGCGACTTCGCCACGAGCGGGCTCGAGAACGGACTCTGCATCTTCTGGGCGGCCGTCCTGTGGTGCCAGCTCGTCGCCTGGGCGCGGCGCGGCGCGCACACGAGCCGCAGGAGCGCGGCGGCCACGCTCGTACTCGCCTTCACCGCCGGTCTGGCGCCGCTGATCCGGCCCGAACTGGCGATCCTCGGCGGCCTCGTCCTGCTGCTGGTGTTCTTCGCGCCCCTCGGCTGGAGGATGCGTCTGGGCGTCGTCGTGGTCGCGGGGACTCTGCCGGTCGGCTACCAGATCTTCCGCATGGGCTACTACGCCCTGCTGGTTCCCAATCCCGCGGTCGCGAAGGACGCCAGCGGTGCCAAGTGGGACCAGGGCTTCGCCTATCTGACCAATCTCTTCGGCCCGTACGTGCTCGTGCTGCCGGTCGTCCTGGCGGCGGTGGCCGGGGTGCTGCTGGTCGTCGGCGGCCGCATGCGGTCGAAGAGGGCCGATGCCACGGGTGCCGACGCGACCGCGGATTCGGTTGAGGCAACGGCCGACTCGACGACGGACTCCCGGTCGTCGCGCCTCGCCGGATGGTCGCGCCGGCTGCAGTCCTCGACCGCGGTCGTGACCGTCGTGGTCCTCGCCGGCATCGTGCTGATCGTCTACTGGATGCGTCAGGGCGGCGACTTCATGCACGGCCGGGTGCTGCTCGTTCCGGTCTTCATCACCCTGTTGCCCTTGATGGTCGTGCCGGTGACGATTCCCGCCCACGCCGGTGCGGCATTCCGTCGCCGGCCGTCGACGGACTCCGAGTCCGTGATCTCCGACCCGGTGGACGACGCCGCTGCACCGGTGACCGCACCCAGCCCCGCCGACCGCCGGCGCGCGCGGGCCCAGCTGGTCGGCGCGGTGGCCATGAGCGCCATGTGGATCACCGTCGTCGTGTGGGCGGTCTCCACCCACGCCAACGTGCTGCCGAACGCGGGAATCGACATCGGCCGCAGCGGCATCGTCGACGAGCGCCGCTTCTACGTCACCAACATGGGCAACGAGAATCCCGTGACCGCCGAGGATTACCTCGACTACCCGCGCATGAGTGCGATGGTCGAGAAGATCGACGAGTACCGCGAGGACGGCGGCGTCATCCTGCCGTCGTTCAACTACGACGAGTGGTACGTGGCGCAACTTCCCGGCGTGATGCCGAAGGGTGCCGAGCGGCAGGTGACCGTCTACTTCCTCAACCTCGGCATGACGAGCATGAACGCCCCGCTGGATGTGCGCGTCATCGACCAGATGGGTCTGGCGTACCCGCTCGCCGCGCACACCGAGCGTCTCGAGGACGGCCGCATCGGCCACGACAAGATCCTGCCGAGCGAGTGGGTCGTCGCCGAGGCCGGGGCATACCCGCGCCGCCCCGTGCTGCCCGGTTATCTCGACGAGGACCTGGTCCGTCAGGCCCAGGTGGCGCTGCAGTGCCCGGAGACCAAGGACCGGTTCGCCTCGTTCGAGGCACCGTGGTCCTTCGACCGCTTCAAGCACAACCTGCGTCAGGCGTTCACCTTCAACAGCTATCGCATCCAGCGTGAGCCGGAGTACGAGATCCAGCGCTGCGGCCTGGAGATGCCACCGCCGGTGAACCCGCGCTAGTGACGCGCGCCCGGGCGCGGCACCCAACCACACGACGCCAAGAGAATCCCGAGAAAACGCGGGGTCGAACCTGTGGAGTTGCCGTCGAACATCTCGGATCGGTAACGTCCCCGTGGGCGCGGCCGATAGAAAGGTCGTGACTGAGGCGTTCTGAACTGCTGGGACGCCGAAGTGACGGGGGTTGTGATCGCGATCACATGGTTTGTCACGTTCGGGGGCATCGAATAGGCTCGCCGACGGTGAATCGCATGCGAGAACGACTCGTGAACGACGTCGCGCCGCGCAATGAGCCGGGGGACGAAAAATGTGTGACGCACAAGGACCGGTAGGCCACCGGGGACCATGAGTTCCGGCCGATCGGCTGAAGAGGGAGATTCTGTACATGCGTGAAGCTGCCACCGAGGCGCCGAGGCCTGCGCGCAACCGGATGAGCAACCGGTTGATCGCCGCTTTCGTCGCCATCCTGACAGTTGTGGGACTGACCGGTGTCGTCGCCGGCCAGGCCAACGCCCGGATCGGCGGAACGCAGGTCGGCAAGCAGGAGTTCTGGGTCAACGGCTGCGGCATGCCGAACGTCAAGGTCCGCGCCTGGAAGAAGCCCGGCAACTACAAGACCGTCATCCTCCTCGACGGCATGCGCGCCCAGTACGACTACAGCGGCTGGGAGATCAACACCAACGTCCAGGAGATGGTGAAGTCCGGCGTCAACGTCGTCGAGCCCATCGGTGGACCCGCGAGCTTCTACACGGACTGGGACGCACCCAGCAACTTCAACCGGCAGCCCTACCGGTACCGCTGGAACTGTGTCATCAGCCGGACTCTCATCAGTGCGCTCGACGCCCGTGGCTTCCGCGTCGGACCGTCGAAACGCTACGCCATCATGGGCCTGTCCATGGGTGGTAACGCCGCACTGGTCCTCGGTGCCCAGAACCGCCAGCACTTCGACCGCGCCGGCTCGCTCTCGGGCTACAACTTCCTGAGCGCGCCCGGCATGCGTACCGCGCTGCGCCTGGCGATGCTCGACGTCGATCCGAAGCCATGGAACATCGACGCGATGTGGGGCCCGCCGTGGAGCATCCGCTGGTTCCAGAACGATCCGTTCTGGAACATCGGCCTGATGCGCGGGATGAAGGTCTTCGTCGGTTCCGGTAACGGTCTGTTCGGCCGCTACAACGCGCTGCCCAACGTGTTCGACGACCTGTTCAAGGGCTCGACCCTCGAACTGCTCGCGTTCACGCAGTCCAAGGCCTTCGAGGCTGCGGCCTTCGTGCAGGGCGTCCCGCTGATGACCTACTACGCCAACGGCACCCACGCCTGGGGCTACTGGCAGGACATGATCTGGAACGCCAAGAACCGCGGGTTCTTCCGCTGATCTGACATCGCCGGTCCGCCGGCCGCACGACGCCCCGCCCGGGTTTCCGGGCGGGGCGTCGTCGTGTCAGCTCGCTCCTCGTACCTGCGGCCTGATGGTCGTCGTGGACCACGAAAGCCCAACCACTGCTCCCTGAGGAGGCCGGAGCTTGCGGAGGCCGTCACGAAGGGTCCTGGTGAGATGACGTCGCCAAACCCTTTGTGACGCGCCCTCCGCAGGCTCCGGGCGCTCCTCAGGGAGCCAACGCAGCCGCGCCCTCCGCAGGCTCCGGGCGCTCCTCAGGGAGCCAACGCAGCCGCGCCCTCCGCAGGCTCCGGGCGCTCCTCAGGCAGCAGGCCGGGATATCAACTGTCACACAAATCCCATGTGTCACAGCGTGGCGTGCGGACAGGGCTCGCTGTGGCGTGTAAGAAACTCCTGAGGCGTTTGATACTCATGAGGCACGTGTGACTGACGGGGAATCGGTCATGACGCTGCGGGCGCCGGCGTACAGGGGCGAAGGAGTTCTGGAGAGTGATGCGGCGAATCAGTGGTACAGGCAGGGTCGACGCGCGACCGGCTGACGCAGGACAGGGTGACGCGCGCCCGGCCGGTCGTCGGGGGGCACTTCGCCCGGTGACGGCGGCCGTGGTCGCGCTGGCGACCGCCGCGGTGCTCGTCATCGGCAACGGTCTCGCCGGCGCCGAGCCCGCCCCGGCCCCGCCTGCCCCCGCGGCCCCGCCCGCGCCCCCGGCGTCGCCGAGCGCTCCGGCGCCCGCGCCACCGAGCTCGCGCGCCCCGGTCGCCCCGGCGTCGGTGCCGGCCGCCCAGCCGGCGAAGGTGACGAACACCTACTGGTACACCGACCGGCGCGTGGCGCTGTGGGTCTACTCGCCGGCGATGAACACCAACATCCAGGTGCAGATCCTGCTGGCCCGTGACTGGCACGCGAAGCCGAAGGAGAAGTTCCCGCAGCTGACGATGCTCGACGGCCTGCGCGCGCAGGACGATCAGAGCGGGTGGATCATCAACACCAAGATTGTCGACTTCTACAAGGACAAGAACGTCAACGTCATCCTGCCGATCGGTGGTGAGTCGAGCTTCTACACCGACTGGAAGGAACCCGACCGCGGGAAGAACTACAAGTGGGAGACGTTCCTCATGCGGGAACTGCCGCCCATCTTGGAGAACGATTGGCGCTCCACGGACGTCCGCGGCATCGAGGGACTGTCGATGGGTGGCTCCGCGGCGATGATGCTGGCCGCGCGCAATCCCGGCTTCTACAAGTTCGCGGCGTCGTTCTCGGGGATCCTGCAGCTGAGTTCGTTCGGCATGCCGCAGGCCATCCAGTTCGCGGTGCGCGACGGTGGCGGCTACGACTCGATGAAGATGTTCGGTCCGCCGTCCGATCCGGCGTGGAAAGAGCACGACCCCTATCTGATGGTCGACAAACTGCAGGGCACGAGCCTGTACGTCTCCTCGGGCAACGGCATGGTCGGGCCGCACGACAAGCCGTCGGACATCCCGATGCTCGCGACCAACTATTCCGGCGTCGGACTCGAGATGCTGAGCCGCGTGACCTCGCAACAGTTCGCGATCCAGTTGAACCGCAAGGGGATTCCGGGCCAGGCCAATTACCGGCCGTCGGGCACCCACACCTGGCCGTACTGGGAGTTCGAGATGATGCAGGCGTGGCCGCAGGCCGCCGCGGCACTCGGACTGTCGCGCGACGCGGTCGCATGCCGCGTCGACGGCGCCTTCCGGAAGGTCTGGGACGCCAACAAGGCGACCCTCGGTGGCTGCCTCACCCCGTCGTACCCGGTTGCCGGTGGCAAGGCACAGGACTTCGCCGGCGGACGCATGTTCACCGGCCCGAAGGGTCCGAAGATCGTCACCGGCGCGATCGGTGGCGCCTACGTCGCTGCCGGTGGACCCAGCGGACGTCTCGGCAAGCCGACGACCGACGAACTCCCGACCCGCGACGGCAAGGGCCGCGTCAACCACTTCGAGCACGGCCGGATCACCTGGACGGCGAAGGACGGCACCAAGGTCCTGAAGTGACGGTCAGAAGGAGGGGACGGGGCGCCGACGGTGCCCCAACCTCGACCCCACGTGTGTACGGCCTGAAACTTCGCTGAGGAATCGGACCGTTACCGCAGGTGGTGCTGGTGCGGCGGCCGGAACGGCCCCGCGCGGACGGTAGCCTGACGTGGTGTGCGATGCAGGGTGCCCCTGCGTTGCGATCGGCCGCAGGCCGGACGTGAGTGTCGCCGGACGAGACCGTTCGGCGGTGCGTTGATCTCGACCCGAAAGGTTCGGCAGGAAGTGGCGATGACAACGAAGTGTGTGCGGCTGGTGCTGGCCGTGACGGGCCTCGCTCTCGCGCTCGGGTCCGTGTCGGCCTGCGCCGACGACTCGACGGCCAGTGCGCCGATCACCAACAACCCGGTCACGACGACATCGCTGTACTCGGCCGCTCCCTCGACGAGCGCGTCGCAGGGGTCCACATCCGAGGAGACCACCCCGTCCACGCCCGGCGGCACGTCGGAGCTGCCGGCGACCGAACCGAACCCCAGCACGAAGGTCCCGGCCAGCTTCCCCGGACCCAGCGGCCAGCCGCTCGACGACAAGGCCCGCGCGTATCTCGCCGCGTTGAAGCAGCAGGACGTCACGTTCATGGGTGACAACGACAATTCAGTGGCCCTGACGATGGCGAAGTACGTCTGTGGCGCCAAGCAGAAGGGCACCGACCCGAGCATGGTGAAGGCCTTCGTCACCGCTTCCGTGGGTCCGGGGGCGGACAACGTCGAGGAAGCGAACTCGAAGGCCGACAAGGTCATCCGCGCGGCCGAACAGCACTACTGCTGACGTGGCCGCTCGACGCAACGCCGCGGGCCGCACCCGGAAGGGTCCCGTCCGGCGGCTCGGCGCTTTCGCGCTGCTCCTCCTCGCGCTCGCGGTCATCGCGATCGTGCTCATCGTCGTGCTGGTCCTGGTGTGGCTGGCTCCGGGACCCGCGCCGATCGGCCCCGGCGGGCCGTCGACGACCCCGCCGTCGAAGGAACGGCCGGATGCACAACCGGCGGACTGCCCGGACGTCCTGACCGTCGTCGTGCCCGGGACCTGGGAGTCCAGCGC
This sequence comes from Gordonia sp. NPDC127522, assembly GCF_042672305.1. Classification (NCBI taxonomy): domain Bacteria; kingdom Bacillati; phylum Actinomycetota; class Actinomycetes; order Mycobacteriales; family Gordoniaceae; genus Gordonia; species Gordonia sp. NPDC127522. The sequence continues at coordinate 146,806 of NZ_JBHXVK010000007.1, read as the reverse complement.
CGACGACGATCCGTACGCGCCGTCGGCGAATCCGAACTCGTTGATGCTGCGCGTGTCGCGTGCCCTCTCGAACGACTTCGACTCGTCCCGCAGCGAGATCTACACCGTTCCCTACACGGCGCAGTTCCGGAATCCGACCAACCTGGCCGACCGGCAGGCCGATTACAACGTGTCACGCACGCAGGGGTACAAGCGTGCGGCGGGCAAGATCATCTCCACCAACGAGCGCTGCCCGCTGACGAGCTACGTGATCATGGGATTCAGTCAGGGTGCGGTCATCGCCGGAGATCTGGCCAGCAACATCGGCAACGGCCGGGGCGTGCTCGAGGACGGTGACCAGGATCTCGTGTTGGGCGTCGGGCTGATCGCCGACGGTCGGCGCCAACCGGGTGAGCAGAACGACATCGAGCCGAGCCCGAGTGGCGTGGGCGCCGAGATCGCGCTCGGTGGCATGGGCAACCTCGTTCCGGGCATCTCCATGACCGGCCCGCGCACCGGCGGTTTCGGCGACCTCCGTGACCGGGTTCAATCCATCTGTGCCCCGGGCGATCTCATCTGTGACTCGCCAACGATCGTCAACCCGCTGGCGGCGGTGTCGAAGCTGGCGAACGCGGCGTCCAATCCCGTCCACGCGATGTACGCGACCACCCGCTATTGGGAGAACGACGGTCAGACCGCGACCCAGTGGATGTACGACTGGTCCAAGGATCTGATCGAGGACGCACCCCGGCCGAAGCACAACTGACCGGCAACCTGCCGGTCACGGCTCACCGGATAGAAGCGTCTCCAGACGCGACTCACCCGACCGGGCGCATCGTCGAACTAACCGGCCGGTAACGTCTTCTCGCGGCTGCGGCCGATTCGTTTGGCGGCGCCGTCACGCTGCATTAACGTGTTGGGCTGGCCCGAGGAACACCGCGGTGCGCCGCACACGCCGCACGCGACCTCACCAGCCGGCGATCACGATGAGAGGACAGCGATGACGCAACCCCCGAGCGATGCCGGTGCCACCTCGGCCGGATTGCGGAAGTTCCGCTTCGGCGCGGGGGGTGAGGGCAACAAGGACGAGGGCGGTGCCCGCAAGTTCGTCAAGCTGGCGCAGACGGCCGAGGAGTACGGCTACGACACCTTCGCGGTGCCCGACCACCTCGGCAACCAGGTCGGTCCGCTCGCGGCCCTCGGCGCGCTGACGCAGGCCACCAGCACGATCCGCCTCGCGACCTCGGTGCTGGCCAACGGCTGGCGTCATCCCGCCCTCCTCGCCAAGGAGGCCAACACGATCGACGTCCTGAGCAGGGGACGACTCGAGTTGGGCATCGGCGCCGGGTGGATGAAAGAGGAGTTCGACAAGGCCGGCATCGAATTCGAGTCGCCCGGCGTCCGCATCCGTCGCCTCGACGAGGCGTTGACCGTCCTCGACGGCCTCATGCGCGGGGAGACCGTGAACTTCGACGGCGAGTTTTATCAGATCAACGGCCTCGAGGGCAGTCCACGGCCGCGGCAGGGACCGCGTCCGCCGATCGCCGTCGGCGGCGGTGGACCCAAGATGCTCGCCCTGGCCGCCAAGCATGCCGACATCATCTCCGTCGCGCCCGGCACCACCACCGACGGCAAGATGAAGCTGTCCGACATGACCATCGAGAAGACCGCCGAGCGTGTCGACCGGATCCGGCAGGCCGCCGGCGACCGGTTCGACGAGCTCGAACTGAACTGGACGATCGCTGTCATCGTCATCACCGACGATAGGGTCGCCACCGCCGAGATGGCGCTGAAGGCGCTCGAACAGGGTTATCCGCCGAACATCGCGCACGACACCGAGTTCACCGTCGACGACGTGCTGACCTCGCCGTACATCGCGATCGGGAGCTTCGACGAGATCGCCGACCAGATCCGGGAGGTGCGCCGCCGCACCACCATGTCCTACGTCGGGGTGTTCCCCACGCAGATGGATGCTTTTGCGCCCGTGCTGGCGCAATTGAAGGGGGAGTAGGATGGCCGACGGTCTCGCGAGTCAACAGCGAGGTGACGGGTCGGTGAACCCGGGGGCGCGCGTCGAAGGGCGACGCGCGCTGATGCGAAGCCGAGCATGACGAACGCGAGTTTTTTCGTTGGGTAACTGGACGTGCGCTACCGTATCCCGCGGTCGGCACAGGACGTGGACAGCAGGACTGCGCGGTGGTGTCGCCAAGACCTCGCCGGAGAACTGCGCCCGCGTGGGGGAGTCCACGAGGGGGCACAGGAGTAATGAATGCTGAGTACTGAACTCGAAGACTTTCTCGATGAGACCGGGAACATCTCTTTCACCGAGGAAGCGACCCTGGTCGACTATGTCGAGCAGAACGTCCGCGAACAGGCCGACACACTGGCCTACCGGTTCATCGACTACAGCCGCGAACGCGATGGCGAGCCCCAGGATCTGACGTGGGCCCAGTTCGGCAAGCGACTCCGCGCCGTCGCGGCACGTCTGCAGCAGGTCACCAAGCCGGGTGACCGCGTGGCGATCCTCGCGCCGCAGTCGCTGGAGTACGTGATCGGGTTCTTCGCGGCGCTCTACGCCAGCAACGTCGCCGTCCCGCTGTTCTCCCCCGACGAGCCCGGGCACACCGACCGGCTGCACGCGGTCCTCGACGACTGCAAGCCGACCGCGATCCTCACCTCGACGAAGTCCGCCGAGGCGGTGCGTGACTTCTTCGCGCCGCTGCCGGCCAAGGAGCGTCCGCGCGTCATCGCCGTCGACGCCGTCCCGGACTCGGTCGGGTCGAGCTGGGTGGCACCGGTCGCCGGTCAGGACCACAACAAGGACACCGTCGCCTACCTGCAGTACACCTCGGGCTCGACGCGCGTCCCGGCCGGTGTGGAGATCACCTATCAGGCGGTCGCCGCGAACGTGCTGCAGATCTCCGACACCATCGGCATCGATCGCAAGGCCCGCGGCGTCACCTGGCTGCCGATGTTCCACGACATGGGTCTGCTCACCGTGATCCTGCCCGCGCTCGGCGGCCGCTACATCACGATCATGAGCCCGCAGGCGTTCGTGCGCCGTCCCGGTCGCTGGATCAAGGAACTCGCCGCCGCCGCCGACGGCGCGGAGACCTTCGCCGCGGCTCCCAACTTCGCCTTCGAGCACGCCGCCGCGCGCGGTCTGCCGAAGGAGGGCGAGGAGCTCGATCTCTCCAATGTCATCGGTCTGATCAACGGGTCGGAGCCGGTCACCGTCAGCTCGATGAAGAAGTTCAACGAGGCGTTCGCGCCGTACGGGCTGCCGAAGACGGCGATCAAGCCCTGTTACGGCATGGCCGAGGCCACGCTGTTCGTATCCGCGACGCAGCGCGAGAACGAGGCGAAGGTCGTCTACGTCGACCGCGACGACCTCAACGCCGGCAGTTTCACCCTCGTCGACTCCGACGCGCCCAACGCGGTCGCGCAGGTGTCGTGCGGTCAGGTCGCGGTGAGCCAGTGGGCCACCATCGTCGACACCGAGACCGCGACCGAACAGCCCGACGGCCACGTCGGGGAGATCTGGTTGCACGGTCTGAACATCGGCGCCGGCTACTGGAACAAGCCGGAGGAGACCGAGGAGACCTTCCACAACAAGCTGGTCACCCCGCTCCCGGAGAACAGTCACGCTGAGGGTGCGCCCGCGGACGCGATCTGGATGCGCACCGGCGACTTCGGGGTCTGGCTCGACGGTGAGCTCTACATCACCGGGCGAGTCAAGGACCTGGTGATCGTCGACGGCCGCAACCACTACCCGCAGGACCTCGAGTACAGCGCGCAGGAAGCCAGCGACGCGCTGCGCCCCGGCTTCGTCGCCGCGTTCTCGGTGCCGGCCAATCAGTTGCCGGGCGAGGTGTTCGAGTTCGCCGGCAGTGGCTTGAAGCCCGACGCCGACGACGCGTCCGAGCAGCTGGTCATCGTCGCCGAGCGCGGACCCGGCCGCAAGGCCGACCCGCAGGAGGTCGCCGACACCGTGCGTGCCGCGGTGGCCCAGCGTCATGGCGTGATGGTCCGCGACGTCCTGCTGGTTCCGGCCGGCTCGATCCCGCGCACGTCGTCGGGCAAGATCGCGCGGCGCGCGACCCGTGCGGCCTACATCGACGGCAGTCTCCGGGGCGGCTACAAGCAGACGGCGTTCCCGGACGCCGAGTAGCGAATCTGCGGACCCGGGCGGGGTGAGTGCGTCGAGTTGCCGCGCCCGGACACCCCGCGGGCTGATAATGCACCCGGCACCAGTTCAGGTGCCCCGAGATCAGTAGTCTGGAAGCGATGTCTGAACTGAATACCGACGAGGCCCGCAGTATCGATTCCGCCGCGGCCGGCACCGACGGCGAGACCGCCGGTGACCTCACTGTCGACCAGCTTCGTGATTGGCTGCGCGAGTGGGTGTCACAGGCGACCGGGCTCCCCGTCGAGCAGATCGCCGTCGACCGTCCCATGGAGGAGCTCGGTCTCTCGTCCCGCGACGCAGTGGCGCTCGCCGCCGACGTCGAGGACAAGACCGGCGTGATCCTCACCGCGACGGTCGTCTACAACCATCCGACGATCGCCACGCTCGCGCAGCGCATCATCGAGGGCGACCCCGACGAGGGCGCCGACGGCGACGCGGACACCTTCTGGCGGCGTGAGCGCAACGCGGACGACGACATCGCGATCGTCGGGCTGTCGACCCGGTTCCCGAAGTCGGGCACGACTCCCGAGTCGACGTGGGACGCGCTGATCGCCGGCGTCGACGGTGTCTCGGACCTGCCCGCGGATCGGTGGTCGGAGTTCCGGTCCGATCCCCGGCTCGTCGAGATCCTCGACGCGGCCAACACCAAGGGCGGTTATCTCGACGACGTCCGCACGTTCGACGCCGACTTCTTCCAGATGAGTCCGCGCGAGGTCGAGATGGTCGACCCGCAGCAGCGTCTCGCGCTCGAGCTGACCTGGGAGGCACTCGAGCACGCGCACATCCCGCCGAGCGATCTCAAGGGTGCACCGGTCGGTGTGTTCATCGGCTCCTCCACGAACGACTACCAGCTGCTGGCGACCCTCGGCCTGAGTGAGGGCGCCGAGGACACCGCCGCGTATGCGCTGACCGGCACCTCCACCGCGATCGTCGCGAACCGGGTGTCCTACTTCTACGACTTCCGCGGGCCGTCGATCGCCCTCGACACCGCGTGCTCATCGTCGCTGGTGGCCGTCCATCAGGCCGTCCGCAGCCTGCGGACCGGCGAATCCGACCTCGCGCTGGCCGGCGGCGTCAACATGATCATCAACCCGGCGGCCACGCTCGGTTTCGACAAGATCGGCGCCCAGGCGGCGGACGGACACGTGAAGGCCTTCTCCGCCGACGCGGACGGCTTCATCCGCGCCGAGGGCGGTGGCCTGTTCGTCCTGAAGCGACTGTCCGACGCGCGCCGTGACGGCGACGACGTCCTCGCGGTCATCGCGGGCTCGGCGGTCAACAGTGACGGCCGCTCGAACGGCCTGCCGGCCCCGAACCCCGAGGCGCAGGTCGACGTCCTGCGGGACGCCTACGCCGATGCCGCGATCGATCCGCGCACCGTCGACTACGTGGAGGCCCACGGCACCGGGACCATCCTCGGCGATCCCATCGAGGCCGACGCCCTGGGCCGCGTCGTCGGTCGCGGGCGTCTGCCCGGCTCGCCGATGCTGCTCGGGTCGGTCAAGACGAACTACGGTCACATGGAATCGGCCGCGGGCGCGGGTGCGCTGGCCAAGGTCGTGCTCGCGATGCAGCACGGCACCATCCCGGCGTCGCTGAACTACAGCGGCCCCAACCCATACATACAGTTCGACGCCAACAATCTGCAGGTCATCCCGGAGGCCACCGAGTGGCCGCGCTATTCCGGTCATGCCGTCGCCGGTGTCTCCGGATTCGGTTTCGGCGGCACCAACGCGCACGTCGTCGTCCGCGAGGTGCGGCCCGAGGACCTCGCGCCGGCGTCCGCGCCCGCAGGCGATGCGGGCGCATCCGAGTTGCCGGCGTCGGCGACGCTGCCGGGAGAGTCTGACCTCGACGAGGACGATGAGTTCCTCACCGAGGCCGAGCGCGCCGTGCTCGCCGCGCAGGCGAAGAACATCGATCCGGTGATCGAGGAGACCGCGCCGGATCCGGCCGCCGGCTTCGCCCCGTGCGCCGTCGAGGGTTCGGTTGTGCCGCTGGTGATCTCGGGCTTCCTGCCGTCGCGTCGGCGCAAGACCGCTGCCGATCTGCTCGAGTGGCTCGAGTCCGACGAGGGACGGTCGACGCCGCTCGCCGACATCGGCCGCGCGCTGGCACACCGCAACCACGGACGTTCGCGAGCCGTCGTCATGGCCCGTACGCACGACGACGCGATCACGGGCGTCCGGGCGGTGGCCGAGGGCAAGAGCAATCCGCTTGTCTACTCGTCGGATTCGCCCGACGCCGCGTCCGCGGTCTGGCTGCTCTCCGGATTCGGCTCGCAGCACCGCAAGATGGCCAAGCAGCTGTACACCGAGAACCCGATCTTCGCCAAGTACGTCGACCGGGTCGACGAGCTGGTGCAGAACGAGCTCGGGTACTCGATCGCGGAGATGTTCGTCGACGACGAGCAGACCTACGGCATCGAGCAGAGCCAGGTCGGCATCTACACGATCCAGGTCGCGCTCGCCGACACCCTGCGGCACCACGGCGCCGAACCCGGTGTGCTCGTGCCGCATTCGATGGGCGAGGCCTCGGCCGCGTACATCAGCGGCGGTCTGTCGCTCGAAGATGCGACGCGCGTGATCTGTCAGCGCTCACGCCTGATGGGCGAGGGCGAGTCGATGCTCCAGGGCGACGACATCCGCCTGATGGCGCTCGTCGAGTACAGCGCCGAGGACATCACCGACGTCCTCACCGACTACCCCGACCTCGAGATCTGTGTCTACGCCGCTCCGACGCACACCGTCATCGGCGGACCGGAGTCGCAGGTCGACGCCATCGTCGAGCGTGCCGAGAAGGAGGGCAAGCTCGGACGCAAACTGGCGACCAAGGGAGCCAGTCACACCTCGCAGATGGACCCCCTGCTGGGTGAACTGGCCTACGAGCTCACCGGTATCACGCCGCTGCGGCCCACCACCGGGTTCTACAGCTCGGTCGACCGCGAGGTCTTCTATCGTGCCGGTCACGAGCCCGTCCACACGATCGACTACTTCACCAAGGGCCTGCGCCACAGCGTGTGGTTCAGCCAGGCGATCGCGAAGTCGGTGGAGAACGGCCATCGCACCTTCCTGGAGCTCTCACCGAACCCGGCCGTCCTGATCTCCGTTGCCGCGGTGACCTTCTCGGCCGGGCTGCACGACGCCGAGCTCATCGAGACCCTGCGGCGCAAGGAGGACGAGAGCTACGGTCTCGTCAACGCGTTGATGAAGCTGTACGTGCACGGACATCCGGTCGACGTCGCATCGCTGTTCGGTCGCGGTGGTCACGCGGCCGTTCCGCGTACCCGCTTCGAGCGCAAGGAGTTCTGGCTCACCGCGAAGATCTCCTCGGGCGGCTCGGCCGGCACCGTCCCGGGTTCGCACGTGGCGCTGCCCGACGGCCGTCACGCCTGGGAGGTCAATGCGGCCGCGGTCACCGATCCGCGCGAGCTGGTGCGTGCCGCGGCGGCCCAGGTCCTGGCGAATGCGGCTGTCGGAGCGTCGGTCGCGCACGGCGCCATCCCGGCGTCGGGAACCCTCACGACGACGCTGAGCCCGCATCCCGGCGGTGCGGCGGTGACCGTGCACGCCAAGGCGGACAAGAACTTCCAGCTGCTGTTCGAGGCGGCGGTGACCGGCGACCTCGACGACACCGCAGGTGAGGTCACGGCCGCGCCGGCTGCGCCGGCACGGTCCGGTGCCGAGGTGTTCGCCGATGACACGGTGGTCGTCGAGGACGACGTCGTCGACGACATCGGCAACCGATGGAGTCCCGAATCCGGTGAGACGGTGGGTGATCGGCTCGCGATCATCGTCGGCGAGTCGATGGGTTACGACCCCGAGGACCTGCCGCGCGAGATCCCGCTGATCGAGCTCGGTCTCGACTCGCTGATGGCGGTGCGGATCAAGAACCGCGTCGAGTACGAGTTCGACATCCCGCAGCTGCAACTGCAGGCGATGCGCCAGGCGAACCTCGCCGACGTCGAGAAGTTCGTCGACTTCGCGGTGACGCATCGTGATCAGCTCGACGATCTCGCCCAGAATGCCGCCGGCGGTGGCGAACTCGACACCGCGGCGCTCAATGCCTACATCGACGAGCAGAACGCCGGCGGCGAGTCGGCAGCCTCCGCACCGGCCGGCCAGTCCGACGAGGCCGGCGAGCAGTCGCCGGAGCCGAAGCGGCACATCGCCGAGGATCTGACCGACGTCGAGCAGGCGGTCGCGAACTCGCCCGAACCGGAGGTGCCGTCACGCGAGGAGGCGGTCGAGGAGTCGGCCGCTCCCGCGGCAACCCCGAAGCCGGCCACCGACATCACCTCGCAGCGGGCCGTCGCCGAGGCGGCCGGCTCGGATGTGCCGCCCCGCGATGCCGCTGAGCGGTTGACCTTCGGCACCTACGCGGTGGTCACCAAGACCTCGGCCGGCGGCATCTTCAACAAGCTGCCGGTCCTGTCGGAGGACGTGGCCCAGCAGCTCACCGATCGACTCAACGAGCGCACCGGCGGGGATCTCGACGTCGAGGACATCCTCGACTCCGAGACGATCGAGGAGATGTCGAACTACGTGCGCGAGCATCTCGATGCCGGCGCGTCGACCGACGGGTTCCTGCGCTACCTGCGCCTCGTCCCGGACGGCAAGAAGGTCTATGACCCGTCCGCCGGCGACCCGACGCCGATCCTGCTGTTCCATCCCGCGGGCGGGAACACCTCCGCCTACGAGGCGCTGCTGAAGCGTCTGCCGGCGGACCGGCCCGTCATCGGCTTCGACCGTGGAGTCGAGGGATCGATCGAAGACCGTGTGCGCGAATACCTTCCGCGCCTGCGTGAGCTGCAGCCGCACGGCCCGTACGTCCTGGTCGGCTGGTCCTTCGGCGGTGCGCTCGCCTATGGCGTCGCGCAACTCCTGCGTGAGGCCGGGGAAGAGGTCGCCTTCGTGGGCCTCATCGACGTGGTGCGCCCCCGCGCGGACATGACCGAGACGCCGGACAGCAAGCGGGCGCGGCTCGAGCGCTGGAAGGAGTTCGCGATCCGCAACTACGACCTCGACCCCGATGTGCCGATCCCGATGGATCGGCTCGTCGAGGCCGACGACGAGGGGCAGTTCGCGATCATCATGGAGATGATGTCGATGTCGGGCACCAAGATCCCCGGCGGCATCATCGAACACCAGCGGACCTCGTTCATCGAGAACCGCGTGCTGAGCAGCATCGCGCCGGAACCCTACGACGGCAAGGTCGTGCTGTACCGGGCCGACAAGATGCACGCCGGCGCCGTCGAACTCGAACCGCAGTGGGCCGAGATCGACGAAGACGGCCGCTGGGGTGAGGTCGTCGACGACCTGGAGATCATCCACGTCGGCGGTGACCACCTCTCGATCGTCGACGAGCCGTACATCGCCAAGATCGGCAACGACCTGGCCGCGCGGGTCGGACGGCTCGATGAGCAGTAGCGGCACGGCTGCTCATCGTCAATCAGTGGTCGCGTAGAAAGTGAGACACCGTGGCTGACACCACCGCAGGCAAGCTCGCCGACCTCCGTCAGAAGTTGGAGGCCGCTCGCGAGCCGGGAGGCGAGAAGGCGCTCGCGAAACGCGCGGCGAAGGGGATCTGTTCTCCGCGTGAGCGTCTGAGCATGCTCTTCGATCCCGGGACCTTCGTCGAGATCGGTGCGCTGGCGAAGATGCCGGGTGCGGCCGAGAGTGGTTACGGCGACGGCGTGGTCACCGGACACGGGCTGGTGCACGGGCGTCCGGTGGCGGCGTTCTCCCACGACCAGTCGGTCTTCGGCGGAACCGTCGGTGAGATGTTCGGCCGCAAGGTCGCCTCGCTGATGGAGTGGGCGGGCAGGATCGGCTGCCCGATGGTCGGCATCAACGACTCGGCCGGAGCGCGGATCCAGGACGCCGTGACCTCACTCGCGTGGTACGCCGAGATGGGTCGCCGCAACGATCTGCTCTCCGGTCTCGCGCCGCAGATCTCGGTGATCCTGGGCAAGTGCGCCGGCGGCGCGGTCTACACCCCCGCCAACACCGACATCCTGGTGGCCGTCGAGGACAAGTCGTACATGTTCGTGACCGGACCCGATGTGCTGAAACAGGTGAACGGTGAAGAGATCTCGGCCGAGGATCTCGGCAGCGCGCACAATCAGGCGCGGTGGGGCAACATCCATCACGTCGCCCCCGACGAGAAGTCCGCGTTCGACTGGGTCCGTGAGTACCTGCAGTACATGCCGTCGAGTGCCTACGAGCGGCCGCCCGTCATCAACCCGGGTCTCGAGCCGGAGATCACCGAGTCCGATCTGTCGCTCAACGACTTCATGCCCGACAACGACAACGCCGGGTACGACATGCACGACATCATCATCAAGCTGTTCGACGACGGCGCCTTCCACGAGGTGGGAGAGTTGTTCGCGCCCAACATCATCACCGGGTACGCACGGGTCGACGGCCGGTCGGTGGGTGTGGTCGCCAATCAGCCGAGCGTGATGTCCGGTGTGCTCGACACCGACTCGTCGGAGAAGGCGACGCGGTTCGTGCGCATCTGCAACGCCTTCAGCATCCCGTTGGTGTTCCTGGTGGACACCCCGGGCATCCTCCCGGGTCTCGCAGAGGAGCAGAAGGGCACCATCCGACGCTCCGGCCGCTTCCTGTACGCCTACGTCGAAGCCGATGTCCCCAAGGTGACCGTCGTGCTGCGCAAGGCTTACGGCGGCGCCTACGCGGTGATGGGCAGCAAGCACCTCGGTGCCGACGTCAACTTCGCCTGGCCGACAGCGAAGATCGCGGTGATGGGCGCCGAGTCGGCCGCCGCGGTGCTGACCCGACGCCAGACCGAAGGTCTCTCGGCCGCCGAGGCGGACAAGATCCGCCGCGAGTTCATCGACTTCTACAACACGATGATGGCCACCCCTTACCTCGCCGCCGAGCGTGGCTACGTCGACGCGGTCATCGAACCCGCCGAGACCCGGCTGCAGCTGAGGAAGGCGTTGGCGCAGTTGCGCGACAAGGAGGTCCTCAAGACCCCGCGCAAGCACTTCCTGATGCCGATCTGACCGTCGCCTTGGAGGTCGAGGCAACGAGGGTCTCGTGCGTCGTACCTGACGAGCCAGCAGCACAGACGGTAGGTTAGCCTTGCTTCACTGCCGGATCCCGCCGGCGTACACGGTGCTCGGCGTTCTACGGGAAGCGTTCTCGGGAAACGCTCGATCCTGCCGAGGGATTGGTGAGGTCTCGGTGATCGGCAAGTCTTCGATGGTCAGCACCCGCGAAGACGATGACGGGACAAGGACGCGGCGGGCGCGGACAACGATTCCCGCCGCGATGTGGGCGATGCTCGCGGTGGTGGCCGTGGCCGTCGCGGCCTGCTCATCGCCCGAGGAGACGTCGGGCGGGGTCTCCGCGAGCGTGCCGGCTGCGGAACCGGGCGCCATCCCGGTCACCGTGGAGCAGGAATTCGGCCCGGCGACGGTCGACACCCCGCCGCGTCGCGTGGCGGCGATGGGCGTCGGCGACGGAGACAATCTGCTCGCACTGGGAGTCGTCCCGGTCGCCTTTGCCACATTCTCCCAGTCCGACCCGAATCAGTTGACCAACTCGTGGAACGTCGAGGCGATGGGTGACGCGACTCCCACGATACTGCCCGCGACCTCCACGGACTTCGGTGCCGAGATCCCCAGAACTCTCGCGACCGATCCCGACCTGGTCACGGCGATCGGCGCCGAACCGACCCGGGACCAGTACAACTCGCTGTCGAAGGCTGCTCCCACGATCCTGCGGCAGTCGCAATACCCGGCCTGGCTGGTGCCCTGGGACGCGGCGGTCAGGCAGGTCGGAACAGCGGTCGGACTCCCAGACCTGGCCCAGCGGAAGATCGACGAGACCAACACCTTCCTGGCCGGTGTCCGTGCGGACAATCCCGAGTTCGCGGGCAAGAAGGCCGTCGTGGTGGTCTTCGACGGGACCTCCGTCTCGGTCTTCGGACCGAAAGACGGTCGCGCCCAAACGGTTGCGGACTACGGGTTCACCTTCCCGGCGGAGCTGGGGCCGGCAATCACCGACGGCTTCTATGGCACCCTGTCGCCCGAACGTTACGATCTGCTCGACTCCGCGGATGTGATCGTCGCCCTCGACACGGGTGCCGACGGCAACGCACGGCTGCAGGCCGACCCGTCGTTCTCCCGACTCGACGTCGCCCGCGAAGGGCGCGTGGTCTACGTGTCCCAGGAGGTGGGCAACGGGATGTCGCTGCCCAATCTCCTCACGATCCCCTGGGTCGCCGAGCAGATGGTCGGCCCGATCGCCGAGGTCGTCGAGTAGCTCTGCTCTCCCCGGTCCCTGAGGAGCGGGCTTGCGAGCGCCACCCCCTGCTCCCTGAGGAGCGAGCTTGCGAGCGTCACACCCTGCTCCCTGAGGAGCGAGCTTGCGAGCGTCACGAAGGGTCCTGGTGAGTCGGGTGGCGAAGACCCTTCGTGACGCGCCCTCCGCAAGCTCCGGGCGCTCCTCAGGGAGCAGGGGGGGCAGGTCGTTCTTACAAACTGGAGTGGGACGCACAGCGCTCAGTTCTTCACCGCCCGCATGGGTCCCGGGGTCCATAGTCCGTGGTGGGTGTCGGTGGTGATGGTCAGTTCGGCGTCGGTCTGCGGGAGGATCGGGGTCAGGCTCTGGAGCATGCCCCAGTCCTTGGCCCAGTCGTTGCGCAGGTACGACGGGTAGACGCGCGGCCGCAACTCGTTCTCGATGATGCCGAGCGGGCCACCGGAGTCGCCTGCCATCCAGCGCTGGGAGTTGACCCGTTCGCCTTCGCGGTCCGGCGAGATCCGCCACTCCGGTGTCTCCAGGACCCCGTACTTGACCTGGGCGGGACGTTGACACGGGAAGGCGAGACCTGCCTCCCAGTCGATGAGCACCGGATCCTCGCTGCCCACCAGGGAATTCAGCGTCACCATCGACGAGACGCGTGGCGGGGTGACGGCCAGCCACTGGTCGCGCAGCGTCGAGGTGTCCTCGGCGAGAACGCGGACCACCGTCGCGCCCGGGGGCGCCTGGTCCATCGGGAAGCGCAGGTTGCGCCACTCGGGGGCACCACCGATGTCGAGCGGCACCATCTGACCGGCCGGTGTCACCGTGCCGTCCGGCGCGACGCGGCCGAACTGCAGTCGCACCCGCTGTCCGGGTCGGGTGACGGCGAGGTCGTCGATGTACTCGACCTGTCCCGCCACCGACATCGTGACGAGCGGCTGCTCGCCGGAGGAGTTGTCCGGCAACTGATACCAGTCGGAGGTGAGGCGTCCGGTGCCAGTGGGGGAGTTGTAGGTGCCCAGGACCGGGGTCTGGCTCGGTGACAGACCGAACGGCAGCTTCACGGTCGACCCGTTGACGCCGGCCTGGGCGGTCTGCCCACCGCTGGTGTCGCTGGAACCGGTCGTGGTGTCGGTCTCGGCGCTGGTGCCGTCCTCGGTCGGGTCGGACTGGGTGCGGTCGACTTCTGCGGTCGAGGTGCCCGACGAGGACTCCTCGGCTTCCTCTTCGGTCTCCTCGGACAGGTCCGACGCCACCCCGTTGGGGTCGAACCCTTCCATCCCGGCTCCGGCCAGCGCGGCGCCCGGCGACGGGTTGTCCTGGCCCGCCACTCGCGCGGGTGACAGCAGTCCGGCGTTCGGATCGGCTTCCACCAGTACGGCATCGGCGAGCGCGCACGGCTGTCCTTGGAGCGCGTTGACGTTCGAGCTCAGCCACGACCACGAATTGCGCTGCGTCCAGTCCGCTTTCGCAAATGACACCAGGGTGAACAGCAGCATGATGGTCGACACGACGATGATCGACGGGCTGCGGAGTCGGGCGAACACCGACCGCGACGTACCGGTCCGGACGGCGTCGTCGACGTAGTCGTCGCGGAAGTGTTGCCACAGACCGAGGGCGGTCAGCGCCACCGCCACCGCGAGAATTCCGGTCCAGAGCGGAATGCCCCGGACGTCGGGAACCGCGTCGCGCCAGGGGATTCCGTAGCTGCCGACGTACCACCACTGGTTGCGTCCGGAGAATGCGAGCGCCAGGACATATGCGCAGGCGGCGGCGAACAGAGTCCGGTTGCGGCGACGACGCATGATCGTGCGATCAGCGCACGCGGTCGCCACCGCGGCGAGCGCGCCGCCGATCGCGGCGTACACACCGAGCTGGTGGGTCCACTTGGTCGGCAGGAACGCCATGAGCACGGCCGAGCCGGCGACCATGGCGACCAGACGCCAGGTGGGTGCGGTGGCGATGCCGGGCAGGCGGCGCCGGTTGAGCAGCATCACCACGACCAGGACGAAGCAGGTGAACACGATGAGAATGCCGAAACGCCGGGCGATTCCGCCATCGGCGGTCGGATTCATCAGCATGTAGTAGCGCATCGGCTCTTCCCACCATTTGTTGGTGGGGCCGACCTGGCCGTTGACCGAGACCGCCTCCAGGATCGGTGCCAGCGGCTGGTCGGCGAAGATCTCGAACATCACCGCGAGCCCGGCGGCGAGGATCGGGAGCAGCAACGGCCACAGACCGTCGCGCTTGCGGCGCACCGCGAGACGCTTGATCAGCGGTCGGATGCCGGCGATCAGGGCGATCGAGGCGATGACGCCGGTGGGATGGATGGTGAGGGTGAACGCCGCGGAGATGATGCCGATCGTCAGCGGGAAGAACCGGCCGGTGGCGATCGCGCGCTCGACGCACACCCAGGTGAAGATGGTGCCCAGCGCGATGAGCGGCTCGACGCGCAGTCCGTTGTTGTACGGCATCCACACCGCCAGGAAGACCAGGGCGGCAGCCCAGATCGCCGGCGTCGACTCGCGGACGGCCCGCCCGAGGCGGGGGATCGCCACCCTGCTGATCAACCACCACGACGCCATCGCGAACAGGAACGGCAGCAATCGCAACCACGGCGTCGCGGTGCTGATCTCCATCCACGCCGACAGGTAGTGGTAATGCCAGCCGAACGGGTCCTGCGGGACACCGAAGTAGCGGTAGTAGTTGTCGAGATAACCCGCCTCGCCGGCGATCCGGCCGACCGTCACCTGGTATCCGTCGTCGGCGGTGTTGCCGCCGACGAACAGCCAGATCAGCAGCACCAGGGTGACGACTCCGTCGACCGGGCGGACGCGCCACCAGCCCGCCGGGAAGATCTTGTGATGGCCGCGGGCGTCGCGGGCGTCGAGGACGGCCAGCGCGGCGAGGGAGAGGATCGTCGCCGCGATGCCGAGGACCAGCAGCCAGAACTTGAGAGTGGTGGGCGTGGAGACGAATCGGGTGTCGATGGTCGACCGGAACGAGAGTCCGTCGGTGCTGACGTCGGTGGGCAGGCTCGAGTACACGCCGATGATCTGCGGCCGGGCGTTCGGATCCCGCAGATCGAAGGAGCGGAAAGCACCGGCCTCATCGTCATTCGGCCCGCTCGCTCCGCTCCCGGCGCCGGCCTCATCGTCATTCGGCCCGCTCGCTCCGCTCCCGGCGCCGGCGGCGTACTCCGGCAGGCCTTGGATGGACCCCCGCGTGCCTTCGGTGTCGGATTCGACGACGATCCGACAGTCCGGCGCCGACTGTGCGGCCGCGCGAGGAGTGTTGAGCAGCACGACGTTTCGTTGCACGACTTGGAGCGAGTCGGCGGTGGCCCGGACGAAGAGACCGACCTTGCCCGCCTCCGCGCCGCCCTCGGGCACCGTCGACAACAGCACTCCGCCGGACGCGGGCAAAGATGCGCCGAGTGCACACGGAACCGTGACGTCCATGGAGATCGGGACGAACGACACGTTCGGTGCGGCGACGTTTGCCACCGAACCCTGTTGCGGCCAGGTCAATTCGGCCTTGGTGTAGTCGACCGGCAGGAACGGGCTGAGCAGTGCGAGCAGGATGCCCATGATGCCCGCGGCCATCGCGACGATACGCGCGGTGCCGGCGTGGCGTTCGGCGAAGCCCGGGCGGCGGTCACTCACGAATGGCGCGGTGCCGGCGGGACTTCGGGAAGAAGTGTCGGTGTCTGCCACGTCTGCCTGGTTCTCTCCGGTGTGCCGCGTCGCCGGTTCGGCGTGCGAGTGGTCGGGGTCAGTCATCTTCGGGCACCACCCTGATCGGGCCGGGGCGCGACCATCCCCAGGTGGTCGACGTTCCCGTCTGCACGTCCGCGGGTCGCGCCTGCGGCACCAGCGGGGTCAGTCGCTGCAGGTTGCCCCACTCGCGGTACCAGTCGTCGTCGAGGTAGGTGGCGAGGGTCGACGGCCGCGTGAGCGCCTCCACCGGCGCCAGCAGTCCGCCGTCCTCGGCGGCCATCCAGGTCTTGGACTGCGAGTTGGCGATCCACGACTCGGGCAGGATGCGCCACTGCGGGAGGTCGAAGACGCCGTGGTGGGCGGTCATCGGACGCTGGCACGGGAACACCGCGCCGGCGGCGAAGTCGATGAGCACGGGATCGGTGGAGCCGACGACGGTCTGCAGGGTCTGCAGCACCGGGGCCCGCGGCGGGGTGACCGCGAGCCACTGGTCCGGGTCGAGGTTGTTGTCCCGGGCGACGATTCGCATCACGGTCGCATCAGCGGGAACGCGATCCATCGGGATGCGCAGGTTTCGCCACGGACGGTTGGTCCGCTCCGGGTCGATCGGGATCGCGGGCGCGCCGACCTGCTCGAACTGTCCGTTGGCAGGAACATTCGGCCCGCTCGCTTCGCTCCCGGCGCCGGCTTCGGTGCCGAACTGAACCTCCAACGCCTGCCCGAAGTTCGGGACGCCGTCCCGGTCGAGCGTGAAGACCGCGCCGGCGGCGGTGATGACGATCAGCGGCGAGGAGTCGCGGGCGGGCAAGCGATACCAACCGGTGGTCAGAGTGGCCTGGCCGCTGTTGGTCTCGTGGCTGCCCAGCACGGGTGTGGTCGCCGGATCGAGGCCGAACGGCAGTGCCGCAGTGCTGCCGTTGACGCCGCGAGGCCCGACGCCGCCGGTGGTTCCCGGGTTGCTGCCGTAGACGATGAACGTCTTCGACAGGTCCGCCGAGGTGTTCATCGCGCCGGGTTTCTGGGCTCCGGCCTGCGGCGTCAGATCGGGCTTCACCCCGTCAGGACGGAATCCCCGGGACTGACCCTGCAGCGTCGACGACGCCGTGCCGCCGTCCGCCGGCGTCAGCATGCCGCGATTGGGATCGGGTTCGACGAGCACGGAATCGGCCATCGCGCAGGTGTTTCCGCGCGCGGAGTCGAGATTGGCGGACAGCATCGTGAAGGTGTCCGCGCGGCTGGTCGCGGCCTTCGCGAACACCGCGAGTTCACTGACGACGATGAGGACGGCGATCACCGCGATCGGCGCGGACGCCACCCCGATGCGCCAGCCGGCGGGCGCGGCACCGCGGTCATGGGCGAGGCCGGTCTCGTCGACGAAGTCCATCCGGAGGTGTTGCCAGATGGCGAACAGCAATGCCACCACCGCGAGCGCGAGGAGCACGGTCGACACCTGGATCCCGGCGACGACAGGTGCCTTGTCGAACCAGGCGATGCCGAAGTTGTAGGGCCACGGCCAGGCGTTCTTGCCCGCGGCTGCGGCCGCGCACGCCACCAGCAGCCCGGCGACCAGGATCGACAGATTGCGGAGCGTGCGGCGTGCCGCCTGCCCGATCGCCACGCAGGCGACGGCGGCCAACGCCGCGCCGAGGCCGGCGAAGATGCCGAACTGGATGGTCCACTTCGTCGGCGTGAACGACAGGAACAGGATCGTCAGCAGGGAGGCGCCCAGTGCCCGCCACACCGCGCCCGGATCGAGACCGTCGATCCTCTTGCGGCGCAACATGATCGCCAGGACGACGAACATGGACACGGCGAACAGGAGCACCGGGATGCGGCGGGCCAGGGCGCCGTCGGTGGTGTTCACCGCGAGGAAGTAGTAGCGCAGGAGTTCCTGATACCACGCCAGCGTCGGACCGACCGAGTAACGGATCCACAGGGCCTCGAAGACGGTCGCCAGGGTCTGGTCGCGGAAGACGATGATGACGACCAGCGCCACACCCGAGAGAAGCGGGGCGAGCAGCGGCAGGAGTCCGTCTTCGGCGCGGCGTCGGACCAGGATGCGGAGCATGGGCCGGGCGCTCGCGATGAGCAGGGCGAGCGCGACGAGACCATGCGGGGCCAGGGCGAGCGTCAGCGCGGCAGTGAATGCGGCGATGACGGCCGGCAGCATCCGTCGCGTCGAGACCGTGACCTCCACCGCCCACCAGGTCGCCAGGGTGCCGAGGACGATGATGCCCTCGCTGCGCAGCCCCGAACACATCGGGAGCCAGAACGCGAGGAAGACCGCCGCGCCGGTGAGCATCGCCCACTGCGACCGCCGCACGGCGCCACCCAGGCGGGGCAGGAGGACTCGGCTGAGGATGAACCAGGCGGCCAGACCCGCGAACAGCGACGGGAGCCGCATCCACAGGCCGGTCGTCGAGATGGTCGACCAGTACGCCAGGAAGTTGTAGTACCAGTCGAACGGCGCCTCGGGGATGCCGTAGAAGCGGTAGTAGTTCGCGAGGTATCCGGCGTCGGCGGCGTTGCGCCCCATGTTGAGGATGTAACCGTCGTCGGGTGACCCCGCCCCGAGGAAGTGCCAGACCACCAGCGTCACCGTCACGCCGATGTCGGTGGGGCCGGGGCGCAGGACCCGGCGCCACCGGAGGCGTCGGCCGACTCGTCGGTGATAGCCGTGGATGCGGTCGAGGCGTCCGACGGACACAAGCGCGACGAGTGCGGCTCCGACGCCGACGACCATCACCACCCACTTGAGGATCGACGGCGACGAGTCGAAGCGATCGTCGATCTCGAGGCGGACGTCGACACCCGGTGCGGCCCGGAGCTGCTCGGGCGTGAGGTCGGTGAAGATGCCGGCGATCTGCGGGTTCGACGCCACTTCGGCGAGGCCGATGGCGCCGCCGCCCGCGATCGCCGGTCCCGGGGGCAGACCGACGAACTGCGCGCTGGTCGTCGTGGCGTCGGAGAAGATGCGGAGTTCGGTACAACCGGCCAGCGTGTCCCGCGGCGCTGAGGCAAGCGTCTTGTTGCGGTTGGTGACGGACACGCCGTTCGCGTCGGCGACGACGAACAGCCCGTTGTCCCGCGCTTTCACCGCGGCCGCGGGCATCGTCGACAGCACGACGGTCGACGTGTCGGCGGGGGTCGTCGACAGCACGCGACACGGGATCGAGATGTCGACGCTCCGGGCGGTCTGCGCCACCAGCGGAGCCGTGACCGATGCCGAAGTGCCGGTCTGTTGTGGCCACGTGATCGACGCCGTCGAGGTGCTGACGGGAAGGAACGGGGTCAGGATGCCGGCGACGACGGCGATGACCCCGGCGACCGCGGCGACGAGCGCGACGGTGCGGGACTGCGGTGCGCCGGACGCACGCTGGGCAGCAGCTCCAACGGTGGTGTCGGCGTTGCCAGCGGACACTTCAGGCGACTTCGGCACAGGCGCATCGTAGTCAGCCATGCTGTGACAAACCCAAATCCCCTGACCGGATAGCTCGACGTTGCTTGGGTGGCTTCGACACGGCTCCTCGCTGCGCTCGTCACCTGCTCAACCAGCGGGAGAGGCGAGGCTGCCGGCTCCCCGCAGCAGCGTCGTCCGAGCGCAGCGAGGCCGCCGGCTCCCCGCCCGCTGGCCGAGCAGCGTCGTCCGAGCGCAGCGAGGCCGCCGCGTCCGTCGAGGTCACTTGCCGCGCGCGACTCGGATCAGGAGAACCGCATGAGGATCGAGTGCACGGCCTGGGTGACGGTCATGCGGTCGTAGGTCTGCACGAACTCGAAGGTGCGCTCGAGATCGGGACCGGCGTCGTGCTGGTCGCGCGCCGAGAGCAGCGCCGCGAAATGTGGCCCGAGGACGGCGACATTCCACTCGTTGATCAGGTCGTCCTCCGCGTCGAGCGGCGCGCGGTGGACGTTCCCGTCCCGGATGTCGGGCAACCCGACACCGTAGACCCCGGCCAGACCGGTCTTCTCCGACATCTCCCGCCACCGCTTGGCGGTTCGCGAGGTGAAGTGTTCGGCGAACTGGAAGGTGCCCAGCACGATCGCGGCGCCGCCGATCGCCGCCTGCTCCTCGAGTGCCTTGCTCATCTCGATGAGCAGGCGTTTGTTGCCCATACGCGGCGGAATCGACGTCGACGCGATGCGGTACGGCGTCGACTTGTCCGGGCCGGGAGTGGTCCAGACCGGCATCTCGGGCAGCGGCACGACGGTCCGGGTGGCGAGGACGGACGGGTCGGTCACGGCGGGGTACAGGTCGCCGATACCGAAGGCCGCCCCCATCGTCTGGGCGGTGATCCGGGTGGCCTCGTCGTCGACGCCCTCGGCGATGACCACGGCATGGCTGCGTTCGGTGTGCGCGGCCAGCGCGTGGGCGAGGTGCGCGGCGTCGGAGCTGGTCTGCGACGTGAGCAGTTCGGCACCCGTGACGATGATGTCGGGCTCGACCAGGGAGAGCAGCGTGGCCGCGTGTTCGCTGCGGACGAGCCCGTCGACGCAGATGATCTTGCCGGCCGCCCGGGCGCGGGCGACGCGGGCGAGTGTCCGCTGCGGGCTGCGTTCGACGGCGTCGGGGAGGATGACCATGACGTGACGTTCGAGGCTGCGCGCCGTCGCGTGGTCGAGGTTGTCGATCAGGTCGAGATCGAGGGAGACCAGCAACGGCAGGATCTTGGCCAGCGACTGCGCACGTTGGGACGCGGCCATCTTGCGCTTCCGCTCGTCGAGTACAGGGTGTTCTTCGACGAGACGGGCTGCGCGTTTGAGGGCGGCGGCGGTGGCGAGCCGGGTACCGGCCGGCCCCCGGAGCTGCAGTTCGACGGCGGCGAGAGCGCCATCGGACAGCCGGCAGACCGGCGCGAACTGCATGTGGAGCTCCAGATCATCGAACAGGGTGAATGATCGCGTTTCGGACACACGTGCCTCCCCGTCAGAGCGGAAAAGCGCCCCGATCGATCTGGTGGACGCGGTTTGCTTCACATCCTGTTCGCGGCATTAGCCTGTGGTCAGCGTAACAAACCACGAACCGTGAGCATGGTCCAGAAGCCCTTGGTCCCTGAGGTCCCAAGTGGCGCAAGGTGTTCGGCTGTGAATCCGGGTGCGGGTGTCAGTGCCTGTTCGTAGTTGGTGGGTACAGAAGGGTGTTACCGCGGCCGCGACCAACGGGGCAGAAGGTCGCGACCGCGGCTCCGGGGCGGGTCCGGGGGTGTGGTGACCCGCTACACGGTCTGTTGCGCCAGATCAGCGGGCTGCGTCGGCCGCTTCCTTTTCGCCGCTGGCGCCGGCGTGGGTGAGTTCACCGGTGTAGCTCTCGAGGTGTGCGCGGACGAACCACTGGAACTTCTCCAGTTCGGCGGTTTGTCCGATGAGGATGTCCTCGGTGATCGGATCGATGTCGCCGATCTTCTTGATGCCGTCGCGGTGCGAGGTGATGAACCCGTCATAGACCAGGTCGAGCGCGCCTAGGTGGGCCTGCGCGGTGTCCCGGCCGATGGAGTAGTCGCTCCACGATCGGTCGTTCTCGATCGCCTTGGCGGTGCCCTTCGGCGATGCCCCGAGCGTGGCGATACGTTCGGCGATGGTGTCCGCGTAGCCGCGGACGAGTTCGACCTGCGGGTCGATCATCTCGTGCACGCCGATGAAGTTCGCACCGACCACGTTCCAGTGGATGTGCTTGAGGGTGAGGTGCAGGTCGTTCAGCGCGCTGAGGCGCTCCTGCAGGATGCCCACGACCTCGTTGGCGGCTTCGTTGCTGAGTCCAGGTGCGGTGAATGAAGGCATGACTCGACGCTAGGCCGGTATCGGCGGCGTGACGAGGACTGCCGGCCATGAGTGACGGAACCGAGACAGCACATCACAGTGAGATAACGAAGGCCTCGAGCGTGTTTGCCGCACCGACCGTGGGGAAACGAAAAACCCAGGTCGGCGCGGTGTCAGACACCAGGTCAATACCCGCTGGAGCGCATCGGCGCGGGGTCGTACAACCCTGAACGGCGAGCGGTCCCGAGGTCCAGTTCCGCAGCCGGCGCCGGGATGATCTCGGTGAACTTCTGCAGGCCGCCCCAGTCACGTCCCCAGTTGTTCCGGAGGTACGTCGGCAGCAGGGTGGGGCGCAGCATCGCCTCGGTGATGCCGAGCGGACCGCCCGCGGTGCCCGACATCCAGGTCTGGCTGTTCTTCCGGGTGGCCTCGGCGTCGGGCATGATCCGCCATTGCGGTACCTCGAGGACGCCGTTGCGCACCTTCATCGGCTGCTGGCACGGGAAGACCATTCCGGGCAGCCAATCGATGAAGACCGGGTCGGTCTGGCCCACGACGTCGTTGAGGGTGGCCAGGGTGCTGACCCGCGGTGGCGTCACCGCGACCCATTCCGACGGTGCGGCCGCGGTGTCGGCGACCTCGACCCGCACGACGGTCGCCCGCGGCGGTGCGTCGGCCAGTGGGAATCGCAGGTTGCGCCAGGTCGGGGTCTCGCCGATGTCGATCGGGAACATCCGGCCGAGCGCGCTCACCCGCCCGTCGGCCTCCACGCGGCCGAACTGCATCGTGACCTTCTGGCCGGCGTGCACGACCCCGATGCCGTCGACCGCCTCGACCGATCCGGCGACCGCCATCGTCAGCAGCGGTGTGTCGTCGGAACGTTCGGGCAGCCGGTACCAGTCCGAGGTCAGCGAGCCGGTGCCCGACGGCGAGCCGTAGCTGCCCAGGACGGGGGTCTCGGCGGGGTTCAGGCCGAACGGCAGACGCACCGTCGACCCGTTGACGCCTCGTGCACCCTGACCGCCTTCGGTGCCGCCCTGCGCGGACGAGCTGTCGCCGGATTCGTCTGAGCCGGCGCCGGTCTGGGCGCTGTTCTGCGCGCCGGAGGTGGTCGACGACTCGGTGTCCTCGGTGGCGTCGACGGACAGGCGATCGGGTACGCCGTTCGGGGAGAAGCCCGTCGTGTCCGGTCCGGCCAGCGCCGCGGCGATGCCGGGGGCGGGCCGACCGTCGACGGCCGCGGGCTGCAGCAGTCCGGCGGTCGGATCGGCTTCGACGAGGACGTCGTTGGCCAGCCCGCACGAGTTCCCGGTGAGAGCGCGCGCGTTGGACTTCATCCACGACCACGAATCACGTTGCTCGTAGGCGCCTTTCGCGAACGAGGCGACCATGAACAGCACCATCAGCCCGGAGATGACCGGCAGCGGCGAGAACTTGAGCTTCGAATACCACTTGTCGGCTCCGCGCGTACGGGTCTGGTCGTCGACGAAGTCGTCGCGGAAGTGGAACCACAGGCCGGCAAGTGCGGTGGCGACCGCGGCGGCGAGGATGAACCAGGCGATGTTGATGCCGCCCGCCGTGGGTGGGCGATCCCACCACGGGACGCCGTAGCTGCCGACGAACCACCAGCCGTTGGTGCCGGCGAACGAGATCCCCGTGATCGCGAGCACCGCGGCGGCGAAGAAGCTGCGATTGCGTCGCGACCGCAGCACGGCCGGCGCCATCATGGCGCCCGCCGCGGCGGCGAGGCCCGCGGCGATGCCCGCGTACACACCGAAGTGGTGGGTCCACTTGGTCGGCGTGAAGGCGATGAAGAACATCGTGCCGAGGGTGACGGCAACCAGTCGCCAGATCGGTGCGCGCGCAATGCCGTTGGGATGCTCCCGCCGAAGTAGGCGGAGCAATACGACGAACAGGCACAGGATCATCGCCAGCACGCCGAAGCGTCGTGCGAGTGTGCCGTCGGCGGTCGGCAGGATCAGGTAGTAGTACCGGATCGGTTCCTGCCACCACTCCAGCGTCGGGCCGACGTCGGAGGCGACCTTGTTTCCCGCGATGAGCGGCGCGAGCGGCTGATCGGCGAAGATCTGGAACAGCACTGCGGTGCCGGCCGCCAGGATGGGCGCGAGCATCGGCAGCAGGCCGTCCCGGGACCGGCGCGACACCAGGGTCTTCACGATCGGTCGGATCCCGGCCAGCAGTGCGGCGACCGCCATCAGACCGCCGGGCGCGAGCGCGAGGGTGAAGGCGGCGGTGACCACCGCGACGGCATAGGGGAGCAGTCGGCGGGTCGCGATCGCGCGTTCCACGCAGCACCAGGTGAGCAGAGCGCCGACGGCCTCGGCCGGTTCCGGACGCAGACCGTTGTTGAACGGCAACCAGATCGCGAGGAAGACGAACGCGGCCGACCACACCGCCGGCGTGCTGTGCCGCACCGCGCGGCCCAGGCGCGGGATCACCTCTCGGCTGATGAGCCACCAGCCCAGCAACCCGAGGAGGAAGGCCGGCAGTCGCATGAACGGTGCCGCGACGCTCACGTCCGTCATGGCCGAGATGACCTGGAAGTGCCAGCCGAACGGGTCCTGCGGCACACCGAAGTAGCGGAAGTAGTTGTCGGCGTACCCGGCGTCTCCGGTGATCCGGCCGACGATGAAGTTGTAGCCGTCGTCGGAGGTGTTGGCGCCCGCGAACCACCAGAAGGCGAGAATCGCGAACACCGCGACATCGGGCGGCCGGATGGTGAACCAGCCCGACGGCAGGAAACGCTTGTGGCTGCGGCCGTCCCGACGGTCCAGGATGCCGAGCGCGATCAGCGAGACGATCGTCATCAGGACGCCGAGCACGATCGCGGTGAGCTTCAGCAGGGTCGGGGTGCTGACGTAGCGGGTGTCGATGGTGGCGCGCAGCGACAGCCCGTCACGAGAGACATCGGCGGGCAGATCGCTGTAGACGCCGACGATCTGGGGACGCATCTCGTGGTCGGCCAGCGCGAAGCCGTGCGCGGCGCCGGAGTCCGCGGCCGGTTCGGGCAGGCCGTCGAATCGTCCGCTCACTCCCTCGCCGTCGGCCCGGAACACGATGCGACAGTTCGGATTCGATTGCGCGGCCGCTCGATCGGTGTTCAGCAGCGCGACGTTGCGGTCGGTGAGGGTCAGTGCGTCGGACGTCGCCCGGACGAAGAGCCCGCGGGCGCCGGCGTCCTGGCCGCCTTCGGGGATCGTCGACAGCAGTACTCCGCCCTGGTCGGGCAGGCGGGTGGCGAGTGAACATGGCACCGACGTCTCCATGTCGATCGGCACGAAGGAGACCAGCGGGGCCGCGACATCGGAGACGTCGCCGCCCTGCGGCCACTGCAGTTCGGCGGTCGACTGGTTCACCGGCAACAGCGGGGTGAGGATCGCCAGCAGGAATCCGAGCAGACCGGTGACGGTCGCGACGATCTTCGGGTTGACCGTGGTCGCCAGACGGGACGTACGAGGCGTACGGGACTCACTCATCGGATTGGGGCTCCACCCTGATCGAGCCGGCTCGTGACCAGCCCCATTGCGTCGTCTGTGCCGTGTCGATCCGCGCATCCGGTGCGTCGGACACGAGCGGGGTCAGCTTCTCCAGTGCGCCCCAGTCGCGCACCCAGTCGTCCTGCAGGTACGTCGAGACCGCCGACGCGGACGTGGTGGCCTCCGAGATCCCCAGCAACCCGCCGTCCACGCCGGCCTGCCACGTCTTGGACTGGGAATTGGTCAGCGGATAGTCACCCAGGATGCGCCACTGCGGGACCTGGGCGACGCCGTGGGACACACCCATCGGCCGCTGGCACGGGAAGTGCGACGCCACCCCGAAGTCGATGAGGGTGGGTGCCGTCGAGCCGACGACCGCCTGCAGCGTCTGCAACTGCGGCGCGCGCGGCGGGGTGATCCCGATGAACTGCTTTTCGCCGAGGTTGTTGTCCTGCAGCGACAATCGCATCACGGTCGCACGCGGCGGGGCGGCCGACATCGGTATGCGCATGTTGCGCCAGGGCATGTTCAGGATCACGGGACCGGGGTCGATGGGCAGGATGTCGGGGCCGACCTGTTCGAAGTTCCCGTCCGCACCCGGGCGGCCGAACTGCACCACCATCTTCTGCCCGAAGTTGCGTACGCCGAAGGTGTCGATGGTCGAGACGGCGCCCGCGGTGCTGAACACCAGCAGCGGCGACGCGGCGCGGTCGGCGGGCAGGTCGTACCACCCGGTCGTGAGGCGCGCCTCGCCCGGATATCCGTAGCTGCCCAGGACCGGCGTGGTGGCGGGGTCGAGCCCGTACGGCAACTTGGCGGTGGAACCGTTCACGGTTTCCGGTCCGCGCCCGCCGGTGGTCCCGGCGCCCAGCCCGCCGGTGATCGCGAACGGGCGGGCCATACTCGCCGACACGTTCATCTGACCGGGGCGCTGGCTACCCGGCTCGGGCTGGAGGTCGTCGGGGATCCCGTTCGGCGAGAAGCCGACCGGGTTGTCGCCGCGCAGTGCCTGCGTCGTGGTGGCGCCGCCGGCCGGGGTCAGCATGCCGGCGTTGGGGTCGAGTTCGACGAGGACATCGTCGGCGAGGCCACAGCTGTTGCCGCGCAGCGTGTTCAGGTTCTCGGCGAGTGCAGTCGACGCCGGGTACCGGGTCACCGCTGCTTTGGCGAACAGCAGCAACTCGACGATCACCAGCAGACCGGCGATCACCGCCAGTGGTGAGGAGGCGAGAAAGAGCCGTCGGCGATCGGCTCGGGTCTCGCCGGGGCCGGTGTCGGCATGTGCGAGGCCCCGATTGGTCACGTAGTCCAGCCGCAGGTGCTGCCAGACCGCGACCGCGGCCGCGAGCACGGCGAGGATGAGGAACAGCGTCGACGCCTGGTAGCCGGCGATGACGGGCGCACGGTCGAACCAGGAGATGCCGTATTCGTAGAGGAACGGCCACGAGTTGTAACCGGCCATCGCGGCGGCCATCGCGAACAACAGTCCGGAGACGAAGACCGTGAGGTTTCGCGCCGAGCGGGCCGCCGACTGGGCCACGGCGACGGTGGCCGCCGCCGCGATCGCCGCCGCCAGCCCGGCGAGCACGCCGAACTGGATGGTCCACTTGGTGGGCGTGAACGCGAACAGGAGGAGGGTGACCCCGACGGCGCCGATGAGACGCCAGACGGGACCCGGGTCTACTCCGCGAATCCTCGTGCGCCGCAACATGACCGCGACCGTGACGAACAGGCCGGCGAGCAGCAGGAGCAGTGGTACGCGACGGGTGAGGGCGCCGTCGTCGGTCACGACCGAGATGAAGTAGTACCGCAGGAACTCCTGGTGCCAGGAGATGACCGGCCCGACCGAGTAGCGCAGCTTGATCGCTTCGAGGACGGTG
Organism: Gordonia sp. NPDC127522; assembly: GCF_042672305.1. Lineage (NCBI taxonomy): Bacteria > Bacillati > Actinomycetota > Actinomycetes > Mycobacteriales > Gordoniaceae > Gordonia > Gordonia sp. NPDC127522. The sequence goes on along the minus strand of NZ_JBHXVK010000007.1, from coordinate 119,512 downwards.
GCCAGGGTTTGATCGCGGAACACCACGATCAGGACCAGCATGCCGGCGGCGGCGATCGGCGCGAGGAGGGCGAGTGTTGCCGCCCAGCGGGATCCGTCCATCCGGTTCCGTCGATCGATGAGGATGTGCAGCAGTGAGCGGGCTGCCACCAGCAGGATGGCCACGCCGACGACGCCGTGCGGGGCGAGCGCCAGGGTGAAGCCCGCGACGAGGGCGGCCAGTGCTGCCGGCAGGAGCCGCCGGGTCGCGATGGCGTATTCCGCTGCCCACCAGGTCAGCAGCGAACCGAGGACGATGATCCCCTCGCTGCGCAGGCCGCTGCAGAACGGCAACCAGAACGCGGTGAACGTCAGGGCGCCCGCCCAGATCGCCCACGAACTGCGCCGCACCGCGGGGCCGAGGCGTGGCAGCAGCACCCGGCTCAGGACGAACCATGACACGAGCCCGGCGACGAGTTGCGGGATGTGCATCCACAGCACCGACGGCGAGACCGACGACCACGCCGCGAGGAAGCTGTAGTACCAGTCGAACGGTGCTTCGGGGATGCCGTAGAAGCGGTAGTAGTTGGCGAGGTAGCCGAAACCGTCGGCGGTACGGCCCATGTTGAGGATGTAACCGTCGTCGGGTGAACCGGCCCCGAGGACGCTCCAGACCAGCAGGATTGCGGTGACGACCAGGTCGCTGGCCCGGGGTTTCAGTGAATGCCACCACGAGCGGGTGCGCGCGCCGATCCGCCGGTGGTACCCGCCGATGCGGTCGAGCAGTCCCAGCGCGACGACGGCGACGAGTACCGACAGCGCGGCGAGCACCATCACGATGATCTTGAGGATCGAAGGGGACGACTCGTACCGGTTGTCGATGGCCACCTGCACGCGCAGGCCGTCAGCAGCGGCGGTGCGTGCCTGCGCCGGGCTCAGGTTGCTGAAGATACCGTCGACCTGCGGGCGCCGGTCCGGCGGCAGGGTCGTCGACTCGCCGAGCCCGAGGAACTGCGCACCCGGGCCGGTGGGGGCGGAGAAGACGCGCAGTTCCGAGCATCGGCTCAGGTCGGCGCGGGACGCGGTCGCAGCGAGACTGTTCCGGAAGGTCACGGTGACCGCGGCGTCGGTGGCGGTGACCCACAGCGACGACGACTTCGAGCGCGGCGCATTGGTCGGCATCGTGGCGAGGACCACGCCGTTCGGTGCCGACGCCAGCGTCGCGCACGGGAAGCTCGCGTCGAGGGTCTGCGGGGTCTGCGCGATGAGCGGCGCCATCACCGACGAGGTGTCGGCGTTCAGGTCCTGCCCGGCCGGCCACTCGAAACCGGCGTCGACGGCCTTGACCGGAAGCAGTGGGATGAGGGCACACAGCACGACGCCGGCGATCCCCGCCACGATCGCGATCCACCGGGCGGTGCCCGCGGAAATCCTGGTCCCTTGTCCCGACGATGCCGGCCCCGACGAGGACGGTTCGACGGAATCCTCAGGCGAGGTCGGGGCTGTCACAGGCACGGTGCCTCATCGTAAGCGACGTCCCCCGGGGTACCTAGGGCACACCCCGCGGCTCTGAAGGTTGAGGTGCGTGAACGTCGGTACCCCTGCTCCCTGATCCGAAAGAACGACACAACCATTGCTCCCTGAGGTGCGAGGAGCGCAAGCCGCCGGGCCGAGCAAGCGAAGAAGGAGCGCGTCGAGGTCGACGAGCCACACCCATTCTCACTGCCACGAAGGGTTTGGCGACGCATCTCACGAAGACCCTTCGTGACGGCCTCCGCAGGCTCCGGCCTCCTCAGGGAGCAGTGGTTGGTCCGCTCCGAGCACAGCGAGTTCTTTCGGTCCACGACGGCCGTAAGGCCGGAGCTTGCGGAGGCGACCCCCTGCTCCCTGAGGAGTGTCCGGAGCTTGCGGAGGGCGAGGCCAGCCCCGGTTTCCTGAGGAGCGGCCGGAGCTTGCGGAGGGCGAGGCCAGCCCCGGTTCCCTGAGGAGCGGCCGGAGCTTGCGGAGGGCGCGTCACGAAGGGTCCCGCACTGCAAAGACCGCACAGTTCTCGCCCGCGGGCGGACACTACCAGCAACCACCGACAATCGACGGTGGCGACCCTGCGTAGCAAAAATCCTGTCGGACAACGTATTTCGAGCTGCCGACCGCCGGTCTTTCGTGTACACTCGAACGTACATTCGCAGCAACGGTTCTCGGGGGAGGTGACCATGCCTGACGAGTCCGCGACGCCGCAACCGCGTGCCGTCGAATTGGCGACCGAGCTTCACGCGATCCTCGACGAAATGCAGTCGGTGGATCTGTCGCCGTGTACCGATGCCGAACTCGCTGAGGTGGCCGCGGAGACCGAACGCGCCATCGCGCGGTTGACCGTCGCCGGTGACCGGCAGATCGATCAGGTCGAGACTCGTGATCTGCCCCGCAAGGCCGGCTGCCGCACCCTCATGCAATTCATGACCCACCGGCTACGAGTCTCGAACCCGATGCGCCGCCGTAAGCAAATGGACGCCACCACCCACCGAACCAGCCTCGGCGGCGAACTCCTCCCACCCGAACACCCCTGCCTCGCCGAGGCTTTCGCACACGGCAAGGTCGGCACCGCCCACGTCCAAGCCGCCCTCGACGTCCTCGACCGCATCCCCGGCACCATCGACCACGACATCAAGGTCGCCGCCGAACGACAGATGGCCGAGATCGCCACCGACCACACCCCTGCCGAGATCACCCAACTCGGCGCGCGGCTGCTCGCACACCTCGATCCCGACGGCACACTGTCCGACGACACCGACCAGAAACGACGCCGCGGCCTGTGGATCGGCCGACAACGAGCCGATGGCACCGCCAAGATCTCCGGCACGCTGACCCCCGCACTTGCCGCCCGGCTGACGATGATGTTCGCCGTGTGGGGCAAACCCGGGCTCAACAACCCCGACGACCCCGCCTCGCCCAGCGGGCCGGCCGGTGCCGCCGACCCCGACGCCCTGGCCACCGCCGCCGACCGCGACGGCCGCACCCTCGCCCAGACCAATCACGACGCGCTCGACGCCGCACTGGCCGCGGGTTTCGCCGACGGTGCACTCGGCACGTCGCACCGCGGGCTGCCCGTGCAGCTGATCATCAAAGCCGACCTCGCCGACCTGGTCCGCGAAGCCGGACTCGCCACCACCGCCACCGGAACCCTGCTCCCCATCAAGGACGTCATCAGATTCGCCGGTGAGGTCCAGCCGTGGTTGGCGATCTTCAAAGACCACACCGCCGTCCCCCTGCACTTCGGGCGCGGCAAACGGCTCGCCACCCGCGAACAACGACTCGTGTCCTTCGCCCGACCCGACGGTGAAGTGTGCTCGGCTCCCGGGTGTGATCAGCCCGCCACCCACGTCGAACTCCATCACGCCCAGAAGGATTGGGCCAAGGGCGGTCTCACCGACATCGACGACCTCGCCCCCGCCTGCCAGCGGCATAACCGCATGGTCGGTGACCAGCCCGGCCAATACACCACCCGCATCGCCCGATCCGGCCCCGACGAAGGCCGCTGCCTCTGGCGACTCAACGCCGAACCCGGCGCGCCACCCAACCCCGAACACCTCAACCGCCGACCCGACATACCCCGGCGGTTCGCAGAACATCTCAACACCGTGCGCAACGAGATCCACGGACCTGCCACCAGGTCCGGCGATGAGTCGCGCCCGAACCGGTCGCGCCCCGACGCCGTCGGCTACGGCGACCGCGGCCTCCGTCTCGAACTCGCCTACCGAGAACTCGTCCATCCGCGAACACCGCCGGAGCACCTCACCACCCCACCGCTGACCCCGGTCGAAGCAGCACTCGCACGCATACTCGCTGACCATCGGTGACGGCAAAGCAAGCTCGCCGGGCCGACCGCTACCAAGACGAGCGGACCGTCAGTGCGCGAATCGTCAGCGCGCCGTCGAACCGTCAGTGCCGCAGCGGCGCGGGACTCCACAGTCCGCTCCGCGTGGCGGTGCCGGTCTCGATCTCAGCAAGCGTGCCGACGTCGCCGTACGGTTCGTAGCGTTCGAGGGCGCCCCAGTCGCGTCCGATGTCGGCCATCAGATAGGTAGGTAGCGCCGTCGCCTGCTGGGAGACCTCGAGCCAGCCGAGCGGACCGCCGCCGAAGCGGTTCTGCCACGCCGACACCGCGGCTGCCAGATCCGAGCCCGGCTTGATGCGCCACCTCGGGATCTCCGCGACCCCGACGTCGTGGGTGAACGGGCGCTGGCACGGGAACGCCAGACCCGAGGTCCAGTCGATGTGGACCGGATCGGTGCTGCCGACGACGTCCTGCAGGGTGTCCATCTGCGGGATGCGCGGCGGGGTGAGCACGATGAACCGGTCCTCGGCGAGGTTGTCGTCGGTCGCGACGATCCGCACGGCGGTGGTGTCGGACGGCAACTCGTCGGTGTTGTAGCGCAGGTTGCGCCACGACGGCCGTGGACCGGGATCGATCAGCTCGGTGTCGCCGGCGGCCTCGAGGTCCGCATCGCGGGTGTCGGGACCGATCGGGTCCGCGGTGTACTCGAGCATCACGTTCGGGTTGTCGTACTCACCGGCCACCGACATCGTGAGCAGCGGACGGTCACGCCAATCCGGCGGTAGCGCGTACCACCCGGAGGTGAGGCGGGCCGGGACCTGGTCGAGCTTGGAGTAGCTGCCCATGACCGGCGTCGAGGCGGGATCGAGGAAGAACGGGAGAGCCGCGGTGCTGCCGTTGATCCCGGGTTCGGCGATCTCACCGCCGCCGGTACCGCCGGGGTTGGAGTTGACGATGTCGGGGGACTGCCAGACGTCGCCGGACAGGACACCCAGCGACCCCTCGCTGGCCGTCGACTCGAGTGCTGTCGGCACACCGTTGGGGAAGAATCCCGAGGTGGACGGCGCGCTGCCCGGTGCGGGCGGTGGTCCGCCGAGAGGGTTGGGCAGCGTCGGGTCGACCGGGCGGAGCATGTCGCGGTCGGGGTCGGACTCCACCCAGACCTTGTCGGCCATCCCGCACGGGTTGCCGGCGACAGCGGCGAAGTTGGACCGGGGTACCGAGTACGACGAGCTCTGGTGGATTCCGGCGAAGATCGCGGTGACGATCTGGAAGACGACCACCGCCATCGCCAGATAGGCCAGCGGGGCGGCCGCCATCGAGACGACCAGTCGTCGGTACCACCGCTGATGCGCGGCGTCGGCGCCGGTGGATTCCTCGACGTGCGGATCGGTCCCGGTGAACGGCTCGCGGAAATGGAACCACAGCGCTACCAGCAGCAGGGCGAGTGCGGCGTAGAGCAGCACGCTGCCGAGCATGATGCCACCGATCCTGACCTGCTCGACGCCCCACGGCATGCCCCACGCGGAGTAGTAGTAGTACGAGTTCGGCGCGGTGAAGGCGAGACCGCCGATGAACAGGACGAGCGCGCAGAACAGGGTGCGGTTTCGCCTCGAGTGCATGGACTGCTGGCTTGCGGCGATGGCCGCGATCGCGGCCAGGGCGGCCGCGATACCGGCGAAGACGCCGAAGTGGTGGGTCCACTTGGTGGGCGTGAACATGAGGAACACCAGCGATGCGAAGGTGATCGCGACGATGCGGCGGGTCGGGCCGATGGCGGTGCCGGGGATGCGGTTCTTGCGGACCAGCACCGCCGCCGAGACGACCAGGCCCAGGATCATGGCCAGTACCGCGAACCGCCGGGCGATGGAACCGTCGGCGGAGAAGGCGAAGAGCGCCGAGTAGCGACCGATCTCGTTGTACCAACTCATCGACGGCCCGAGCGCCGACTTCATGCTCGACGCCTCGACGAACGACCGCAGGGTCAGGTTCGAGAACACGACGAAGACGACGAAGGTGCCGGCGGCGAGGATCGGCGCGATGAGCGCCACGAACGACCATCGCAGCGAGCGCTTGCGATCGCGGTCGGCGGTCTCGGGATCGCCGGATGCCGATCCTGCGGATTCGGTGTCAGCGGACGACAGTTCGGCGACGACGCGGGCTCGCTTGATGAGCGCCATGATCATCGGGCGTGCGCCGGCGATCAGTGCCGCCACCGCGAGCAGGCCCGTCGGGCCGGCGGCGATGCTGAACGCTCCGATCAGGCACGCGACGGCGGCCGGCAACATGCGACCGGTGGCGATGGCCCGTTCGACCGAACACCAGGTCAGCAGGGCACCCAGGCAGATGATCGGTTCGGGCCGCAGGCCGTTGTTGAAGGGGAACCAGCACGCGAGGAACGCGAACGCCGCCGTCCAGGCGACCATCGGGCGGGTCAGCGCGGCACGTCCCAGGCGGGGAAGAACCTCGTGACTGACGATGAGCCACACCAGGATTCCGCACAACAGTGCTGGCAGACGCATCCACGGACTGGCCACCGAGACGTGGCTGAGCAGTCCGAAGACCTGGTAGTACCAGCCGAACGGCGCCTCGGGCGCGCCGTACCAGCGGAAGTAGTTCGCGGTGTAGTCGCTGTCCTGGGCCACCCTCGACATGGTCAGGAGGTAACCGTCGTCGGAGGTGTTGGGCCCGATCATGTGCCACACGATCAGCGCCCCGATCACCACATAGTCGCGCGCATTGAGCCGCCACCACCGTGCCGGGAAGATCCGACGATGCCGTCGGCCGTCGGTCGAGTCCAGTGCTGCCAGAGCGGACAGAGCCAGTAGCGTCGACGCCACTCCGACGATCACGACCAGCCACTTCGAGATGGTCGGCGCGGTGTTGTAACGCGAATCGATGGTGACGTGGGCGTCGAGTCCCGCGATGTCGGCCGCCGGCCCGGCGAGATCGGTGAAGAGGCCGGTCACCTGGGGGCGCTGGTCGGACGAGTACTTGAAGGCTTCTTTGTCTTCCGTCGTGCCGGCGAGGGGCTCGTCCTCACCGTCCTCGTTCTGGGTGCCGCTCGTCATGCCGACGAATTCGGCGGTCACCGCGTCGGAGTCGGCGTGCACGACGATCTCTCGGCACCCCTGGTCGCGCATGTCCTGCAGCGTCGCCGACACCAGCGAGACGTTGCGGATGACCACCTCGACGCCCTGCCGGTCCAGGGGCGCATCGGCAGCACCGGTCTTGCGGATGAACAGGCCGCGCTCACCGGACTTCGGTGCCTGTTTGGGAGTCGTCGACAGCAGTACCGACCCGCCGGGCGGAAGGTCGTTCACGGCAGTGCAGGGAATCGAGACGTCGAGGTCGACGGGCGTGTAGCCGATCAGCGGGGCCGACACCGAACCGATCTGACCGTTCTGCGGCCAGTCGATCTCGGCCGTTCGCTGCGACACCGGCATGAGTGGAGTCGCGAGTGCGAGCAGGAATCCGAGTAGACCGGTGACGATGGCTACGATCCTCGCTCGTCGAACGGTCTGCGCTGGCACAAAGAGAGATGGTAGCCGTTGGGATGTCTCGCCCCCCCTCGGCGGCGGTCCGGGCACGACGGGCGGATGTCAACGGCCGCGCCGCGGCGACGCAGGAACGCCGATCGCCAGGTCAGGGCCAGTATGGTGAACGCCATGTCCGACGCCGAGGTGCCCGACCGTCTACCGATCCTGCTGCTCAACGGCCCCAACCTGAACACCCTCGGTACCCGCGAGCCCGCCGTCTACGGCTCGGACACCCTCGCCGACGTGGTCGACCTGGCCGAGCGCACCGCGGCCGAGCTCGGTTTCGGGGTGCGCGCCGCGCAGACCAATCACGAGGGGCAGATGCTCGACTGGATCCACGAATCCGTCGGTGAGATCAGCGGCATCGTCATCAATCCCGGGGGATGGACCCACACGTCGGTCGCGCTTGCGGACGCGCTGGTCGTCCCCGACGTTCCCGTGCTCGAGGTGCACATCAGCAACGTCCATCGGCGCGAGTCATTCCGCCACCACTCCTATGTGTCGCCGATCGCCGCCGGGGTGATCGCCGGTTTCGGCATCCGCGGTTACGAATTCGCGATTCGCCGACTCGTCGATCTGATCGGCTGACCCACCGAGCGCGTCGTCGACTGGGCGCCGTTTCTCGTCGACTGTGCGCCGTCTTCGTTGACTGTGCGCTGCATTTCGTCGACTGTGCGCGTACTGATCGCGGGTGGGGCCTAGGCGAGTCGAGTCACGATGATTCGGCGGATGATTCGAGAGCGCGGTCGAGGATCGTGCGGAAACCCCTGACCAGTGCCTGGTGGGAATGAAGCGTGCCGCTCTCGAAGCCGATCAGTAGATACATTGCCGCAGTGGCGAACTCCTCGGCCTCCTCGCGATTGTGGAGCACCTCGTCGTAGGTGGCCGCGATGATGTCTCGACGCTCTCGGTCGACGGTGTGCTGAATGGCGAGCACCTCGGGATCGTGCGCGGCCCACACGCGGATCGCGGCCTCGGTCGCGTGCGGTAGCCGCAGGCCGATCTCGGTGAGGGCGTCGAGTCGCTCCCGTGGGTCGGCGATGTCTCGAGCACCGGCGATCAGTCGCTGGCTCTGTTCGTCGCGCCAGTGACGGATGAGAGCGGATCGATACTCGGCCCAGTTGCCGAATGCGTGATAGAAGCTCCCGGTGGTCGTGCCGGTCGCTTCGCAGATCGCCGCCAGCTTCAACCCGGCATGGCCGTGATCGGTGAGGATGCCCAGGCCGGCGTCGAGGTAGCGCCGTTGCGTGTACTCCGACGGCTTCGCTTTCTTGCCGGTGACCATCGGTCCAGTGTGCTGCACGAATCTCGAGATCGACGTCCGGGTGTACGCCAGCTTGCGGCTCTCATCATCGGAATGTGACCCCTTGCACATTTCTATAAGTCGACTTACAGTGACGTGGCACTCACCGAGGAGGACATGTGATGGGTAAGGCGACACGTAACCGGGGGCTGGATCCGGAGACACGGTTTCACGAGATCTACCGGAACCTGTCGACCTTCGACTTCCCATGGGACATCAACCAAGCGCTGAGCTTCGCGCTGTTCCGCACGTACGCAGTACCGAGCATCGGCCGGTTGCTCGATGAGACGCGTGCGTTCACGGCCGAGACCCAGAAGCGCTACGACGACACCTCGCTCCTATTGGAGGTGCCGCTCCTGGAAGGATTCGACAGCAGTCGGGGCAAGTCCGCGATTCGGCGCATCAACCAGATGCATCGCATGTACGACATCTCCAACGACGACATGCGCTACGTCCTGTCGACGTTCGTGGTCGTCCCGAAGCGGTGGATCGACGAGTACGGCTGGCGGAAGTTGACCGACGACGAGGTGACCGCCTCGGTGAACTACTACCGGGCGCTGGGCCGTCACATGGGGATCAAAGAGATTCCGGAGAACTACCGTGCTTTCGAGGCCCTGATGGACGGCTACGAACGTGAGCATTTCGCTTTCGACGAGGGCGGTCGCCGTGTTGCCGATGCCACCAAGAGTCTGCTCGCGTCGTTCTATCCCAAGCCGCTCGCGCCGGCGATCGATGTCTTCAGCCGATCGCTGATGGATGACGCGTTGCTCGAGTCGTTCCGCTACCGGCGGCCTGGACGTGCCGCGCGGTTGCTGTCGATCGGTGGACTCAAGGCGCGTGCCCGGGTCGTGGCGGCACTGCCGGCCCGTCGCACACCGCAGTACGTATCCGAGATGCAGCGAATTCGCAGCTACCCGAACGGTTTCGACATCGAGAGGCTGGGCACGTTCGCGGGTGGTTGCCCGGTTCGACACCTCGCGCCCGAGCCTGTGCAGCAAACGGCGTCGACGGGAAGTTAGTCCGGTCTGCGCCTCTCGTATCCGCGGAGAGGTCGCTTCGTTCGCTCCGAATCGTTGCGCCAGGGAGGCATTAGTGCAACCATTAGGTTGCAGTAAGAAACCCGCAGCATAGGGAGCAACGATGAGTGACAACACGAAAACCCACGACGTGACCGCCTCGGCGACAGCCGAGTTCGACCGGATCGAGCGCGAGATCTCGATCGACGCACCCGCCGACCGGGTCTGGTCTCTGGTCAGCGAACCAGGATGGTTCATCAATGACAAGGCGATCACCGAACACCGGATCGAACGCGACGGCGACCTGTCGACCATCCACGACCCGGTCCACGGCGCCTTCACCTTCCGCACCGTCGAACTCGACGAGCCGCGATACGCGGCATTTCGATGGCTTGCTGATGCCGCTGACCCGCAATCGGATTCGACGCTCGTCGAGTTCTGGATCACGCCCTCGGACTCCGGGGTGCTCCTCAAGGTCGTGGAGTCCGGTTTCGCGTCGCTGCCGGGAACGGAAGCGGAGCGACGCGCACGGTTCGACGGCAACAACGAGGGATGGACCATCGAACTCGAGCTGGCCCGAACTCATCTCGGCGGCGTGCATGCCTGACGTCGCTCCCGTCGAGGTCTTCGCCGCGCTGTCCGACGAGAGCCGATGGCATATCCTCACGCGACTGGGTTCGGAACCCGCGTCCGCGTCACATCTCGCGGCCGAACTCCCGATCAGCAGGCAGGCGATCGCGAAACACCTTGGGGTCCTCACCGAGGCGGGACTGGTGACGTCCTCACGTGTCGGCCGCGAGATCCGCTACGAAGCCGTGGGGGCACAGTTGTCGCGGGTTGCGCGTCGGCTCGACACCATCGGCCGTGGTTGGGATCGCCGTCTGGCCGACATCAAACTCCGCGCCGAAGAGGGCTGAACGCACGACAACGCTCCCTGGGGTGTGAGGGGCGTGACCCGTGCTCCCTCTTCCGAAAAAGCCTCAAGAACACTGGTCCCTGAGGTGCGAGTAGCGCAAGCGACGCCTTCGCCTGCTCCCTGAGGTGCGAGTAGCGCAAGCGACGCCTTCGCCTGCTCCCTGAGGTGCGAGGAGCGATAGCGACGCCTTCCCCTGCTCCCTGAGGTGCGAGGAGCGATAGCGACGAGCCTCGAAGGGTCTTGGTGAGACGACTCGCCAGACCCTTCGTGACGCTCGCAAGCTCGCTCCTCAGGGAGCAGGGGGTGACGCTAGCAAGCTCGCTCCTCAGGGAGCAGGGGGTGACGCTCGCAAGCTCGCACCTCAGGGAGCAGGGGCAGGGCATCGCTCGGACCCACAGTCCAGCGGTTCTGTGGTTCTTTCGGATCAGGGGGCGGCCGTAGCGGAGGGAGCGGCGGAGCTGATCACCTCGTCGATCGCCCTGGCGGTGTCGGCGGCGTGGGGTGCGCGGATCATCGAGATGTGGTCGCCGGAGACGTCGTGAAAGGTCACGGCACCGGTCGACATCCGCTGCCACAGGTTCGGGTCATCGGGATTGGTGCGGGCGCGGATGACACCGACCGGGCCGCTGTACTCCCGGGGGCGGTACCGGCGGATCATCCTGGTGCCCAACCGGAAGAACACGATCCACTGAACCGGCGTCGGGAGCTCGACCATCCCGGCAGTGGGGACGAGGACGGCCAGCGCGAGCTCTTTCACGATTCGCTGTGGGAGTGGTTCGCGGGCGGGCGTGGGGTCGTCCCCGGTGCGGTCGGGCAGGGCGGTGTCGCGGGCACCTCCTCGCAGCGCACGCAGGCGTCCGACGATCCCGACCTTCTCACCACGAACACGCTTGGCGAGTGCCGGGTCGAAGAGCGAGTCCAGAACGACTACCGGATCGCATCTCTCGCCGGCCTTGGTCAGCTGTGCCGCGACCTCCATCGCGACGAACCCGCCGAGCGAGTATCCACCGACCTGATACGGGCCGCCGGGCTGGACCGATCGCATGTCGGCGATCGCGCGTCGTGCCGCGGCGCGCACGGAATGATCAGCGCGGCCGCGCTTTTCGACGCCACGCGACTGGATCGCGTAGACCGGCCGGTCGGTCTGCAGTGCTCGGACGACCGGGGTGAGGCTGGTCGCCAGGCTACCGGCGCCGGCCACCAGGAAGATCGGCCGGCCCGTGCCCTGTCGCAGCGGGATGAGGGTGGCCCCCGACGCATTCGCCGACCGCTCCTTCGCAGCCGACTCGATGCGCTGGGCGAACAGCGCGATGGTCGGCGCCTCGGCGAGCATCGCGGTGTTGACGTCCAGTTGGAGGTGATGCTGCACCTCGGCCAGCATCTTCGCGGCGGCCAGCGAGTCGCCGCCGAGTTCGACGAAATCCTCGTTCCGGCCGATGGATTCGAGGCCGAGGATCTGGCACCAGAACCGGTGCAGCGCCATCTCGGTCATCCCACGGGGCGGTTCGTGATCCGGACGTGCGGGCGGCGAAGGCAGGGCCGCCCGGTCCACCTTGCCGCGCTCGTTGCGCGGGAGTTCGGCGAGCACGATGATGTCGCGCGGAATCATCCACGGGGTCAACGTCTTCCCGAGCTCCTGCCGTATCTCGGCCGGGGAGGGTGACCACTTCTCGGGGTCCACGGCGACGTGGGCGGTGAGCCGTGCCTCGTCGCGGTTGGCGGTGACGACCGCGTCGGTGGTCCAGGCCAGCGCGCGGATGGCGGCTTCCACCTCGAGCGGTTCGACGAGGTACCCGCGGATCTTGATCGCGTCATCACTGCGTCCGAGAAGCGCGAGTTCGCCGGACTCGTCGAAGCGTCCGAGATCGCCGGTGCGATAACGTGTCCGGCCGTCGTGCAACCCGATGAAGCGCGTCGCCGTCAGCTCCGGATCCTGGTGGTAACCGGACGCTACATGTGTGGATTCGACGATGACCTCGCCCGTGCTGCCGACCGGCAGGTCGTTCCCGTCCGCGTCGACGATTCGGACGTGCTTGTCCGACGCCGGCACGCCCACAGGGATGGCGCCAGGCTCTACTTCCCGCTCGGGCGGGAACAGGTTGAAGGCCAGGTTGCCGACCTCCGATGCGCCTGCCCAGCAACAGAACACTCCGTCGGTCAGGATCGTGTCGCGGGCCAGCTGGATGTCGGCGCGGTGGGTCGGCTCACCGCAGGTGGACAGCAGTCGCAGGGAGTCGACGGCGTCGCCGGCCGACAGTTCACCCAGCCAGGATCGCAACAGCGACGGGGTGCAGTGCGCGGTCGTCGCCTCCTGCGCGACGAGCCAGTCCCGAAGCCCGGTCGTGGTGCGGCGGCGGACATCCCAGAGCAGCATGGTCGACCCGTTGAGCAAGCTCATCGCGAGCGCGTCGAGGCCGCCGCCGAAACTGAGGGGCAGCAGGACGACGGCGCGGTCGTCGGGTCGCATGCCGAGGAAGCGACGGCCGTCCCGGGCGTGATTGACCGGCATCTTCTGCGCCAGCACCACGCCTTTGGGGGTGCCGGTCGAGCCCGAGGTGAACAGCAGGACCGCCGGATCGTCAGGGCCGGGCTGGTCCGCGATACGCGTCTGACCTGGTTCTCGGGCATCGGCCGCGGTTTGCAGTAGATGGGCACCGGACCGTTCCAGCACGACCTCGCGTCGGTCCGGCGGCAGGAACGGGTCGAGAAGGACGAGGGGGCGTCCCGAACACAGCACCGCCAGCATCCCGATCACCGAGTCGATGTCGGATTCGATCTCCACCGCGACGGGTCGGTCCGGATCGGTGGTGGCGACGATCGTGCGCGCGATGTCGTCGACCCGGGAGGCGGCGTCGGCGAACGTGATCGACTGCTCGGGGGTCTGGAGTGCGACGGCCTCACCACGTACCGCGGCGACGGCTCGCCATCGGGCCGCGGCGGTGTCGGCGGCGTCGACGCCCGGAAGGTCGGTGACTGCCGTAGTGCCGGTGGGAGTAACCCGGGCTTCGGGAGGGTTATGGCTGTTCATGTCCTCAAACTTCCGCGGAGGCGGGAAACGTCGACGGTCATGGACGGGCCAGGCGAACTCGAGCCCGGGCAACGGTGCCACGCCGCGCGGGACTCGGCCCCTCCTCCGGTCCCGACAGCTTGCCTGGCAAACCTACCCTTAGTTGCGCGAAGGAGCACGATCGGAGCGGGTGGGAGTAGGGAAGCGGCCTGGTCGGCCGGGCATGACACCGGAAGCGGAGACATCCGGCCGGTCGGCGGTAACGTGTTCACCGGTCGTCGGACGGTGTGGTCCCTGCATCGCCGTCCGCGACGACGGGGTTGTTCGAGGCGTACGAGGAGAGATCGACGATGCAGTACGACGAAGTGGTTCTGGGACGTCGCAGCACCCGCGGGTTCACCTCCGACCCCGTGCCTCGGGAGCTCATCGAGGAGATCCTCACCCTCGCCATGCGAGCCCCGTCGTCGATGAACACACAACCGTGGAACTTCCACGTGATCACGGGTGAACCGTTGGATCGCATCCGCGCGGGCAACACCGAGCGCAACCTGGCCGGCGTTCCCCATTCGCGAGAGTTCCGGACGGGCGCGGAGAAGTTCACCGGGACGCACCGCGACCGTCAGGTCCAGGTTGCGAAGCAACTGTTCGGCGCGATGGGCATCGCCCGCGAGGACATGGAGATGCGGCAGGACTGGGTGCTGCGGGGGTTCCGTCAGTTCGACGCGCCGGTCTGTGTGATCGTGACCTACGACCGCATCCTCGACGGCAGCGACGACACCCCGTTCGATTGCGGCGCGGTCTCGAATGCGCTGGTCAACGCCGCCTGGTCGCGCGGTCTCGGCGCGGTCATCAACAGCCAGGGCATCATGCAGTCGCCCGTGGTTCGCGAGCACGCCGGCATCCCCGACGATCAGGTGATCATGAAGAGCATCGCGCTCGGCTGGCCGGATGAGACCTTCCCGGCCAATGCGGTGGTCTCCGAACGCAAGTCGGTCGCCGAGGCCGCGACGTTCGTCGGTTTCGAGTAGCGGTGGGACCGGTCCTGCCGGAGCTCAGCGCGACAGCGCCGCACGTGCGGCCGCGGCCACGCCGCCGCGATGAACCGGGCCGTGGCCCGGGAGCAGGATGTCGGCGTCGAGCTCGGTGAACCGTTCGACGCTGCGTCGCGCGGTGGGTTCGTCGTGCTGGAAGAGCGACGGGATGCACTGCGGGCCGGTGATCGACGAGATCTCGTGTCCGCTCACCAATGCGTCGCCGGACACCAGGGCACGGCCGTCGGCGACGAGATAGGCGCTGTGGCCGTCGGTGTGGCCGGGGCTCGCCACGGGGATCGGTGCGCCCGGGAGGTCGAGCGGTCGGTGCCCACCGGTGGAGAACCCCGACGCCTGGGCGAGACCCGCACGGCTGAGGACGCCGAGCGGAGTGGTCTTGGCCAGCCACGCCCACAGGCGGGGGTTCGCCACCTGCGGGGCGAGATCGAGCGCGTTCGCCTGCTGGAGGTGATGGCGCAGCGCGTGATCCACCTCGACCGGGTCCATGTAGACGTCGAACCCGTACTTCGCCTGCAGCTTGACGAGACCACCCAGGTGGTCGACGTGAGCATGGGTGAGGAGCGCGCCACGTACGTCCTCGGGCTTGCGGCCGATCCGTTCGATGGACTCGACGACCTGGGCGGCCTGGCCCGGATAACCGCCGTCGATGAGCGTCAGCTCGCCGTCCTGCTCGAGCAGCACCCAGTTCACGACGTCGGTGGAGACGAAATGCGTTGTCGACGAATCGCCGTCGACCCGGGTGATCGTCATCGGTCGCGCGGTACGGAACGGGAGTCGCATCATCATCACTTCCGGACGACGAGCACGAACGGGCCGCGCTCGGTGACCTCGAAACGCGGGTCGTCGAACACCGCCGGGTCGAAGGTGACCGTATAGCGCTTCACGTTCGGATCGTTGGGATAGACGTCCTCGGCGAGGCGGAGCGTGTAACCGTCTGCGCTGTACCGGAACAGGAAGACATTCGGCGGGGTCCAGGGGGATCGGTCGAGCGCGTCGACGAGCTGGTCGGCGTTCTCGCTCTTCGCCCAACGCTCGATCGCGGCTGCGCGCTTGTCGAACTCGGCCAGAGGGTTCGCGTAGTGCGAGGTGAGTCCCTGGAATCCCCAATACGGGTAGATTGACAGGAAACCGAAGTCGGCGGTGAGGACGACGTTTTCGGTGCGCGGCCGGCCGGTCTGTTCACCGATCAGCTTGTCCAGCTCCGCGAAATAGGATTCGGCACCCGCCGGGCGGGCGTCGGCGCGTTCGCCGTATCCGTCGGTGTCGGTGTAGGCGGTGGTGATCTCGGTGGCGAGATGACCCGGGATGCTCTGTGCCATCGCGATTGCCGAGAGGACGGCGAGTGCACCGACGACCACACGAACGTCGCCGAAGCGCCGTACCGCCGCATGCGCGAGGTCGACGACACCGAAGACGCCCGCCGCGCTCAGTGTGGCCACCAGGATCGGCTCGAGACGGAACGAGAGCAGGGTCGTGCCCAGGGCGGTCATCAGCATCGACAGCAGGCAGAAAAGATAGACCGTCACCACCGTGACGCCCATGGCCAGTGCGACGGTGCGGGTACGGAAGCGCAGCAGAATCCAGAGGAGGCCGATCATCGTGATCGCGCCCACGAGGTTCAGCCCGAACATCGGCAGCGGCAGCACCGAACCGCGTTCGGGCAGATAGTGTTCGGCGGTACCGCCGCTGGCGGGCGTGTTGGTCAGGCGTGCCCACAGGTAGGGCGCCCACACCAGCAGGGCGATCAGGCCGGAGATGACCCCGACGGCGACCAGACGACCGATCACCGCGAGCACGACACCGCGCCGGCGGCTGGTCACCGTGGCCGACGGAGTGGCCTTGTTCGACGCGCTCAGCCAGCCTTGGACGGCGAAGTAACCGGCCAGCAGGACAGCTGTGAGGGCGAACAGTCCGGTGTAGAGCGTGTAGGTAGCGGCCGAGATCCCCAGGAACACACCGGACGCCGCCACCGCAGGCCAACTCGTCGCGCCGAAGAGCGGACCCACGGGTCCGTCGGCGGCACGGGTTCGTCCGCGCAGCGCGTAGGTCAGCGTGATCAGCATGGGTACGCCGATCAGCACCAGAATGGCCGCATACGGTTCCGGCGAGGCGTACAGCAACGTGACGGTGGTGACCGCGAGGCCCAGCGCGACACCACGATCGGCGCCGAACATGCGGATGAACAGGATGACGCCGACGGCCGCGGCCACCGCCATCGACACGATCGCCCAGGTCTTGTAGGCCTCCCAGCCGGGTTGGCCGAGCAGGTTCGCGAACCGGCCGCCCCACCAGAACCAGCCGGCCGGGTAGTAGGGCGGCAGATCGGTGTAGGTCATGTCCGCGAGGTGCGGGCTCGACGTCATGCGGGTGAGGTATTCGGTGCGGAACTCCTGGTCGACCGAGAGTCCGAAGAGGTAGAGACGTGTCGCGCCCAGCGGCATTCCGATGGTCACCGTGACGAAGCCCGACATCGCGGCCGCCGACAGCACCGGCACCAGCAGTCGGCCCTTGCCGTAGCGATAGAGCAGTGCGGCGACCACCAGGATGGCGATCGCCAGCACCTGTCCGGCGGTCGTCAGCGACCGGGTCACGTTGGAGGAGTTGAATGCCGGCCACTCGACGGTCCCGATGGCCGTCAGTCCCGCCATCGACACCAACCCGCCGACCACCACGGCGATCAGCAGCGACAGGACGGCGCGCCCGAGGCCGGCGGTGCCCTCTTCCGCTCCCTGAGGAGTCCCGGAGCTTGTGGGGGGCGAGTCCTCTTCTGCTCCCTGGGGAGTCCCGGAGCTTGTGGGGGGCGAGTCCTCTTCTGCTCCCTGGGGAGTCCCGGAGCTTGTGGGGGGCGAGTCCTCTTCTGCTCCCTGGGGAGTCCCGGAGCTTGTGGGGGGCGAGTCCTCTTCCGCTCCCTGAGGAGTCCCGGAGCTTGTGGGGGGCGAGTCCCCTTCCGCTCCCTGAGGAGTCCCGGAGCTTGCGGAGGGACGTCTCGAAGGGTCAGGTCGGTTCATCACGTCCACTCAGACTCTGCTGTTCAGCGATTGGGCGATTCAGCGATCAGATCGGCAGCTTGCGGAAGATCGGCCGCGGGATGTGGCGGAGCACCATCATGATGTAGCGGAACGGTCCGGGCACCCAGACGATCTCTTTGCCCTTGGTGGCCGCGGCCACGGCGAGGCGCCCGACGTCCTCCTTTTCGACCGTGAGCGGGGCCTCCTTGACATGCGCCGACAGCCGGGTGCGCACCTGGCCGGGACGGATGACGAGGACGCGAGCACCGAAGGGGCGCAGCGCCTCTCCGAGCCCGAGGTAGAAGCCGTCGAGTCCGGCCTTGGTGGAGCCGTACACGAAGTTGCTGCGACGGACGCGCTCGCCGGCGACGGAGCTCATGGCGATGATCTGTCCGTGGCCCTGCGCCTTGAACTTCTCGCCCAGCAGGACTCCGACGGAAACGGCTGCGGTGTAGTTGATCTCGGCTTCGGCGACCGCGAGGCCGTGGTCCTGCCAGGCCTGCTCGTCGTCGCCCTGGATGCCGAAGGCGACGATCGCGACGTCGACGTCACCGTCGGCGAACGCCTTGTCGATGACCGCACGGTGGGTGTCGGTGGCGCGGGCGTCGAAGTCGATCTGCGTGACCTCGGTGGCGCCGGCGTTCTTGGCCTTCTCCACCGCCGCGGCGGCGGTGGGGTCACCCGGCAGGGTGGCGAGGATGACCCGCGCGGGGCCCTTGCTGAGGTACTCCGCGGTGATGGCGAGCCCGATCTCGGAGCTGCCGCCCAGGACCAGGATGGACTGTGGGACGCCCACGGCGTTGATCATTGTGTACTCGCTTTCGGTGACGTACAGGTCGGGTGCGCGTGCGGCGCGTCGAAAAGGGCAGTCGGTCAGGCGAGTTCGAGTCGCCGACCCATGTCCGACATGAACACCCGGTTGGGGTCGATGCGACGACGCGTCGCGATCCAGTCGTCGATCTCCGGGTACATGGCGTGGAAGTTCTCGGCCGAGGTGCGCGAGTCCTTGGCGGTGTAGAGGCGGCCGCCCATCGCCATGACGCGGCGGTCGAGCTCGTTGAGGAACTCGGCGAGGCCGGCCTTGACCGGGAAGTCGAGGCAGACGTTCCAGCCCTTGAACGGGAAGCTCAGCGGCGCCCGGTTGCCCTCGCCGAAGAGCTTGATGACGTTGAGGAAGCTGACATGGCCAGACGCCTGGATGTCCTCGATGAGTGCGGTGAACTCGCCCTCGTTGCCGGTCGGCACGATGAACTGGTATTGGCAGAAACCACCGCCGCGTCCGTAGGCGTTGTTCCAGTCACCGAACACGTCGAGCATGTGGTAGAACTGCGCGAGATTCTTGACCTTGCCCTCACTGGGCGGTCCGATCCGGTAGTAGGCCTCGCCGACCGCGGAGAAGCTGAGCTTGTTGGCCAGTCCCCGGGGGAAGATGTCGGGGAACCGGACCAGCGGCTTGTTGTTGAACGAGAGCGGGCTGTCGCGGTACTTCTCCGGCAGTTCGTCGACGCGGGCGAGGTTTCCCCGGGAGAACGTGCCGCGACCGAGCTTCGGCGGCGCGCTGATGGTGTCGAACCAGCCCGAGGCGTACTCGTATCCGTCCTCGAATCCGTCCTGGAGATGCAGGTCGAGGGTCTCCTGCAGCGAACCGGTGCGCGCGGTGTCGGCGATGAAGTAGGCGCTCTCGGTCCGCTTCATCTGGATCTTGGCGCGCAACACGATGCCCGTCAGTCCGATGCCGCCGATGGTCGCCCAGAAGAGTTCGCCGTTCGGGTCGTCGGCCGAGCCGCCCGGGGTGAGGGTGAGGATGCGGCCGTCGGCGACGAGTAGCTGCATCTCGACGACGTGGTTGCCGAAGCTGCCCTGGCTGTGGTGGTTCTTCCCGTGGATGTCGTGCGCGATCGCGCCGCCCACCGTCACCTGTCGGGTACCCGGGAGCACCGGGACCCACAAGCCGTGGGGGAGCGCTGCCTGCATGAGCGTGTCCAGGGAGACGCCGGCGTCGACGTCGACCGTGGCCGACTCGTCATCGATCGCGTAGATCCTGGTCAGTGGGGTCATGTCGATCGTGAGGCCGCCACTGTTCTGGCCCGATTCGTTGTACGAGCGGCCCAGCCCGCGGGCGATGACGCCGCGCTTGAGGTAGTCCGGCTTGTCCGCGTTGTCGTCAGCCACGCGGGCGACCGCCTCGGCGATGACCTCGGGGTACGGCGTGGACAGGACGTGACCCTCGATCGGGGTGGTGCGAGACCAGCCCACCAGCTTGCGGGTCGTGATCGGCAGCAACTCTTCAGTAGACATCGCTAGAGAGGTTACCTGGGCGGGGTTCACAGACCGACCGTCATGCCGGGGACGCGGAGTCGTACCCATGACCTCCGAGCGCTCGTCGATGCCATTGAGAAACGCACCATTGACTGATGGCACGATCCGTGGTGGCATGCATCGCAGACGTAATACCGCGCACGACGAGGAGCCCGGCATGGAAGCGCTCAGAGATGTGACCCGTTCCGACGACGGAATCGACGAGGTGTCGCAGCGCCTGCTGGCATCTGCCGCGCGGTTGTCGCGCAATGCTCTGACCGAGATCGACTGGGATGCGCCGCTCGAGAAGGACAAGTACGGCTGCAGCCCGGAGTGGTCGACTCTGTATGGAACGGCCTACTGGGATGAGATGACCGAGCAGCAGCGGATCGCCCTCACCCGGCACGAGACGGCGTCGATCATGAGCATCGGCATCTGGTTCGAGATGATGCTGCAGGAGATGGTGATCCGCGACCAGTACCTCGGCGACTACCACCGCCCGGAGTTCCAGTTCGCCCTGACCGAGGTCGCTGACGAGTGTCGGCACTCGCTGATGTTCGCCAAGACGTCGTACAAGCTGACCGGGACCAGCTACACGCCGCACCCGCGCCTGGGTCGCTTCGGCAAGTTGTTCATGCGCGTCGCGGGCAGCGAAGTCGCCTACGCCGGAATCCTTGCCGCCGAGGAAGTCCTGGACGTGCTGCAGCGTGGCTGCATGCGCGACGATCGGGTGCTGCCGCTCGTGCGCACCGTCAACGAGATCCACGTCCTCGAGGAATCTCGCCACATGCGGTTCGCGCGAGAGGAGGTGCGCCAGTCCATGGCGGAAGCCAGTTGGATTCGGCGACAGCTCAGTTCGATGATCACCGCGATGGCCGTGTCCTACATCCTCGTCAGCCTCGTCCGCCCGAAGGCCTACGCCGACGCCGGTCTGGACCACCGTCGGGCGGTCGGAGAGATGCGCCGCAACCACCATTTCCAGTCGATGGTCCGCTCGGGTTGCGCGCACTTGATGGGCTTCCTCGACGAGGTGGGTCTGCTCACCCGGCCCGCGGCGCGCATCTACCGCAAGGTGCACATGCTCTGACCGGCCGCCACCGAACGTCCCCGGTGATCACGAATCCTGGTGCGGGGGAGTGATGATCGCGGCGTTGACCAACGAGAGCAGGTCCTCGATGCCGGTGCCGTCGGGCAATTGGTCGGCGAAGTCGGTCTCCAGTGCGGCCAGGCCGTGCGCCATGGCGAAGGTTGCGACGGCGATGAGGTTGCCGGGCACGCCGCCGCCCCAACCGTGGTCGGCGGCGTCGGAGACGGTGCGCGTGTGCAACTCCCATCCGCGCGCCCGTGCCGCGACCAGGTCGGGCGCCTTGTTGTCGACGAGTCGTGAGCCCATCATCAGCGTGACCGTGGCGCGGTTGTCGCGCGCGAATCGGACGTAGACCTGCCCCAGCGTGGCGACGGCCTCGCCGAGCGGGGCATCGTCCGGCAGCTGCTCGAGCGCACGCATGTGTTCGGTGTGGAGGTTGTCGAAACCGCGGACCGCGACCGCGGTGAACAGCGCCCGGCGGTCCGCGAAGTGATGGGCCACCGACTGGTGCGTGATGCCCACCCGGCGGGCGATGGCGCGCAGGCTCGCGTTCTCGGGACCGGCCTCGTCGAGTTCGGCGACAGCCGCGACGAGCAGCGCTTC
The DNA here is from genome assembly GCF_042672305.1 of Gordonia sp. NPDC127522. Classification (NCBI taxonomy): domain Bacteria; kingdom Bacillati; phylum Actinomycetota; class Actinomycetes; order Mycobacteriales; family Gordoniaceae; genus Gordonia; species Gordonia sp. NPDC127522. The sequence goes on along the minus strand of NZ_JBHXVK010000007.1, from coordinate 97,873 downwards.
CCGGACCTCGGGCGCGGTCCGGCGTCGGATCGGGCAAGCCGGCTTCTGCATGCTCGCGATTATGGCCCACCGCGTCCGTGACGTGGCACGACCTCGCCCTCTTGTACGAACCCGGCGGCGGGCCGGCGAGGGGACGCCGGCTTCGGATCTTCGTCGCCTGTCTTTCGATCTGGGCGTCCAGCAGGCGATTCATTCTGCGACGATGGGGCCATGGAGCCAACCCACGGCAGTCCGGTCGACGGCACTCGATGAGAACGACGGTGCTGGGCGTGCCCAGCAGTGCGGGCGCGTACTGCGTGGGCGTAGAACGAGCGCCCGGCGCGTTGCGAGCTGCCGGCCTCGTCGAACAGCTGCGGGCGTCGGGCACGGACGTCGTCGATGCCGGCGATCTGACGACGCGGCTGTGGTTTCCCGACCGTGAGCGACCGTTCGCGCAGAACCTCGGCGACGAGGCGGATGCACTCGTCGAGCTTTCTACCGCTGCGGCGAGCCTGCTCGCAGCGGAGCAACGCCTGCTCGTGCTCGGCGGAAGCTGCACGGTCGCCGTCGGACTCTGTGACGCGATGGCACGTGCCGGAGAACGGCCCAGGCTCGTCTACATCGACCGGCATCTGGATCTCAACACCCCCCGCTCGACCTCGGAGGGTTCACTGAGCTGGATGGGGATGGCACACGCGTTGGGTCTCGAGGGGGCCGCGCCGGAGTTGGTCGACTCGATGTACCGCACACCGTTGCTGCAGCCGTCGGACCTGGTCTACCTCGGGGTGGATCTGACTCGGGAAACGACCGATTGGGAACGCGCGCAGGCTGCCGAACACGGAATCCCGATCGTCAATCGGACCGCGCTGTGCGACGACCCCCGAGGTGCCGCCGCCGACGCTCGCCGGATACTGGCGTCCGGACCGTTCGTCGTGCATCTCGACGTCGACGTACTCGACTTTCTGGACGCGCCGATCGCCGAGAACGTGAACGGCCGAAACAGCGGACCGACCATCGCGATCCTCGAACAGGCGCTCGGCACGCTGCTACAAGACCCCGACTGCTGGGGAATGTCGATTGGGCAGCTCGACCCGGCGCATGCGTCGGCAGATCGAACCGCCATACCCAGGCTCGTGTCGGCGCTCGTTTCGGCACTGAGCTCCCCCTAGGCCCGTGTGGTCACACCCGCTGGCTTGAGTCACCGACCCATGGAATAGAACTCGTGATTGGGTGCCACCGCCGTCAGGTGTGCGAGTCGGTTCGACGCGGCGAAGAACGCCGTGATCGCCCCGACGTCCCAGATCTCGTCATCGGTGAGCCCCGCTTGCCGGGCGCGAGCCATGTCGCTGTCCGCGAACAGTTCTGGGGTCCTGGTCAGGGCGAGGGTGAGATCGACGATCGCGCGCTGACGCTCGTCCAGGACCGCTCCGGCAGGGTTGGTTGCCACGTGATCGGAGAGGTGTAAGTCCTTGGACCGCACGCGCAGGATGGCGCCGTGGGCGACGACGCAGTAGATGCAGCGGTTCGCTCCGGACGAGGCGACGACGACCAACTCGCGTTCGGCTTTCGACAGCGGACCGGGTTCCTCCATCAACACGTCGTGATAATCGAGGAACGCTCGCAGCTCGTTCGGGCGATGACCCAGCGCGCGAAAGATGTTGGGGACGAAGCCCGACTTCTCCGCAATGGGTTCGATGCGTTCACGGAGGTCAGCCGGTAGGTCGGCGAGTTCGGTCAAGGGGAATCGGCTCGTGGTCATGGCAAGGCCTTCCGTCACAGGGGCGCACCCTGCTCGCTTCGCGAGGAGCCCATGGTCGCGCCTCGCGACGTGACTCACCACCCCCTGAAGAAGGGGTCACGGCGATCACGCATGGAGTTCATGGCGGAGGTCCGCGTCGGATGGCTTCGAGACAAGACGCGGGCGTTCGGTGGACCTTGCCAACGCGCGATGTCACATATAGAGTCCCTGCCACTGGCAGTCTGAACGCGGCTCGGCAGACAAAAGGCCAGCTCGAGCCGCTGGTGTTCGATGTCGATGGGGGTCCGATGAAGAAGTTCGTTGCGTACGCGGGCTCGTGGTGGATCGTGGTGGTGGTCATCGCGGTGATGTCCGTGTCGGCGTTCTACGTCGGCAAGCTGCGCCTGAGTGAGATCCCCGACCGGGCGATCGGCCACTCGCCGGCGGCGCCTGAGGCGGGCGTCGTACGCGACAAGTCGATCGAGTACGTGGTGACCGGCCCGGCGGGCTCGTCAGCGCGGGTGTCCTACATCGAGCCCGGGGGACGGGTCGTCGACGACAAGGTCTCCGTTCCGTGGCGCATGGTGCTCCGAACACGGGAACTGACGACGTCGGTCGGTGTACTGACCCAGTCCTCGGGCCGTGGCGCGGTGTCATGTGCGGTGCGGGTCAACGGGTTCGAGCGAGCGAGGCAGACCGGCTCGGGCGCCGATGGCAGCACGGTCGCCAATTGTCTGGTCCCGGTGGCGTAGGTGAACGAGACGGTGGAGCGATCGATGACGAACGCACGTGAGCGGTTCGCTCGATTGAGAGAGGGCCTTTCCGCGGAGATTCGGCGCCCGGTGCGCCTCGAGGTGATGCGAGCGGAACCGTCGAAGCGGCCCCGATTCGCGAGGTTTCTCTATGCCTGTTCGATTCCGGTCATCGCCCTCTGGTTGCTCATCGCCGGAGGTCTCAACATCGTTGTGCCCCAGCTGGAATCGACGGTCACCGAACATGCGCAGTCGTTCCTGCCCGACGAGGCGTCGTCGGTGCAGGCGCTGGTCAAGATGGGGGAGTACTTCGGCGGTGGGGGCAGCAACAACTTCGTCTACGTACTCATGGAGGGTGACGAACCGCTGGGGCCCGACGCCCGCGCCTACTACAACGACCTGCTGGCTGCGCTGACCGCGGACACCGAACACGTCAATTCCGCGATGGACCTGTGGTCGAATCCCGATCTCGCTCCGGCTGCACAGAGTTCCGACGGTCACGTCGCCTATGTCCTGGTGAATCTCGCCGGGAACATGGGCACGGCGCTGGCCATGGAGTCGACCCAGTCCGCGCGGGACACGATCGCCGCGTCGACGCCGCCACCCGGCGTCGACGTGCACGTCACCGGTCCGTCGGCGGTCGTCAACGACGAGATGGTGGCGATCAACGACTCCATCATCCTGCTGGTCTCGGTGTGCGCGTTGCTGGTCGGTGCCGTGCTGCTGCTCGTCTACCGGTCCGTGGTCACCGCGATGGTGCCACTACTCGGGGTGGGCCTGGCGTTGGCCGTGGCCCGCGCCACCATCTCGTTCCTGGCGGAGAACGAGATCATCAAGGTCTCGATCTTCGCGGCAGCGCTGTCGGCGGTGATCGTCCTCGGCGCAGGCACCAACTACGGGATCTTCCTGGTGGGCCGCTACCAAGAGGCCCGTCGGAAGGGACGCGACCGAGAAGACGCCTACTACGACGCACTGGCCGGCGTGCAGCACATCGTCATCGCTTCGGCGCTGACCGTCGCGGGGGCGATGGCCTGCCTGGCCGCAACCCGGCTCGCGATGTTCAGCACCTCGGGATTGCCCTGCACCATAGCAATTCTCATCACCCTCGCCGCTGCACTCACCCTCGGTCCCGCGGTCCTGGCCGTGGCCACGCGACTGGGTTTCGTGGAGCCGCGGGAGTCGGCGTCACCGCGACGCTGGCGCCGGATCGGCACCACCGTCGCACGCTGGCCGGGCCCGGTACTCGCGGCCGCACTCGCGGTGCTCGCGGTCATGATCATCCCGCTCGCCATGTACGCCCCGAGCTACAACGAACGTCGTGCCCAGCCGGCGGACTCGCCGGCGAACGTGGGATTCGCTGCGGCAGACAGGCACCTGCCGCCCAACATCATGGCGCCGAGCGTGCTCATCGTCGAGTCCGACCATGACATGCGCAATGCGGCGGATCTGATCGCCCTTGCGCAGATGACTGATGCCGTCGCCTCGATCGACGGCGTGAACGCGGTCCAAGGGATCACCCGCCCCCTCGGGCAGACCCTCGACCAGGGCACCCTCACCTCCCAGGCCGGGTACATCGGTAGCCGCTTCGGTCAGATGACATCGCTTCTGCGCGATCGGATCACCGATCTCGACGCGATCGGCGTAATGGTCGATCGTCTGGACACCGCCATCGACGGCGTCGACGCCGCGCTGCAGCAGGGGGCGGCCGGCGCGGGCTCCTTGTCCGATGCCACTGCGCAATTGCAGCGAACGAGCGAGTCGACGCTCACCAAGGTCGACGAACTGTCGGCGGGGATCGCACCGGTGCGCGGGCTCGTCGAGTCGGTCCCGCAGTGCCGGGACGTCGACGCATGCCGCACCGCACTGAGCGGGCTGTCTGTTCTCGATGACGTTCCGGCACTTCGCGAATCGGTCCGGGATCTCGCCGGCGGCACCCGCTCCCTGAGTGGCGCGTTGCCCACCGCCGCCGCGCAGATCCCGACGCTACGCGCCACGGTCACCGACATCCGCGAGCTGATCGGCCCCTTGCGCACGACACTGGGAGCGCTGCTCCCGCAGGTCGGCGAGATCACCGACTTCCTCGACGAGGTCAGCGGGGCGTACTCGGCGGGCAGTCCCGCGGCCGGCGGGTTCTTCCTACCCAGCCAGGTGCTGGAGAGTCCGCTCTTCCAGAGCGGCATCCCGTACTACTTCTCCGACGACGGCAAGGCGACGCGGATGATCGTCACGCCGCAGCGCGAAGGTTTCAGCCGCGACGCGATGGACGTGAGCGCGGAGGTGATCCCGACGTCACTCGCGGCGATCAAGGACACATCGCTCGCGGGATCGACCGTCAGCATCGGCGGGCCGGGCGGCACGCTCCTCAACATCGAGTCGTTCGCGCACGAGGACTTCATCGCGATCGTCGTCGCCGCCTTCGCTTTCGTGTTCTGTGTCGTCCTGTTCCTGTTGCGCAGCCTCGTCGCGGCACTCGCCGTGATCGGGACCGTCGGGCTTTCCTATCTGTCCGCGATGGGTGTCTCGGTGTTTCTGTGGCAGGGCCTCATCGGCAATCCACTGCACTGGTCGGTCGCACCCATCGCGTTCACCTTCCTGGTGGCGGTGGGCGCCGACTACAACATGCTGTTGGTCAGTCGTTTTCGAGAGGAGTACGGGGCGGGTGGCGGCACCGGCCTGATACGCGCGATGGTCGGTACGGGCAGCGTGGTCACCCAGGCCGGACTCACCTTCGGGATCACGATGCTGGCCATGCTCGCCAGCTACGCCCACAACGTCGCGCAGATCGGCACGACCGTGGCGATCGGACTGCTGATCGACACCCTTCTCGTACGCACGTTGGTGATGCCGGCGATCGCGCGGCTGTCCGGTCGCTGGTTCTGGTGGCCGACGCCGTTCGTGTCGCTACCTGCGCGAGTAGCGGATCGGGCGACGACGACGATCGCCGATGACCGTCCCCTCGCCGAGATGCGCTCGTAGGGCCCCGTCGACGGGTTTGACGCCAGGCGCCGTCGGGCACGCAGATATCTCACGACCCGACGACAGGAGCGCGGCAGATGAGTCACAAGCCACCCAAGGACGTCCAGGAGGCTGCCCAGCGCGCGGTGCGATGGATCGACGACGGCAAGGCGGGTAAGGGGTTCACCGACACCGGCCGTCATCGGGCCCACCAGTTGGCCGACGGCAAGGACGTCGACGACGACCAGATCAAGAAGATGCGCAACTACTTCTCTCGCCACGAGGTGGACAAGAACGCGACCGGGTTCAACAACGGCGAGGACGGTTTCCCGACAGCGGGACGCGTGGCCTGGGATGCGTGGGGCGGTGACCCGGGACGCCGGTGGGCGAATGCGCAGAAGGTCGAGGGTGACTGACCGGGTCGAGCCGGGACGGCGGATCGATCAGGAGTCGAGGGCGATGAGCCGGACGACAATCGCCTTTCGATACTGGTGTGTTCGACTTGTCGGCAGCATGATCCAGCGGGACCAGCGGATTGGTCTCCGGATAATAGGCGGCCGCGTTCCCGACGGGGGTGGAGTAGGAGACGAGTCGGAAGTCGTCCGTTCGGCGTTCTTGCGTCCTGCCCTCGGCATCGACCCACCCCGAGACGACATCCACGCGGTCACCGTCGGAGAAGCCGAGTGCGGCGATGTCCTGGGGGTTGACGAAGACGACCCGCCGGCCGTTCTTGACGCCGCGGTAGCGGTCGTCGAGTCCGTAGATGGTGGTGTTGTACTGGTCATGGCTGCGCATGGTCTGCAAAATCAACCGGCCCGTCGGTACCGGTACCCAGCGCAGGTCGTTGACGACGAATGTGGCTTTGCCGGAGTGGGTGTCGACTCGGCGTTCGTCGCGGGGCGTGTGGGGTAGGGCGAGGCCGTCGGGTTGGCGGACGCGGGCGTTGAAGTCGTCGAAACCGGGCACGGTGCGGGCGATGGAGTCGCGGATGGCGTCGTAGTCGTCAGCGAATTGTTGCCAGGGCACCGGGTGGTTGGTTCCGAAGAGTTCGTGCGCCAGGTCGCAGACGATGGCGACTTCGCTGAGTAGGTGCTCACTGACGGGGGTGAGTCCGCCGCGGGAGAGGTGGACGACCGACATGGAGTCTTCGACGGTGACGAGTTGTTTGCGCCCGCCGCGGAGGTCTTTGTCGGTGCGGCCCAGTGACGGCAGGATCAGCGCGGTGCGTCCGGTCACCAGATGCGAGCGGTTGAGTTTCGTCGACACCTGCGCCGTCAGAGAGCAATTGCGCAGGGCGGCTTCGGTGACGGCGGTGTGGCCATGGGCGGCGACGAAGTTGCCGCCCATGGCCATGAAGACCGACGCTTTACCGTCGCGCATTGCGCGGATGGAGTCGACGGCGTCGAGTCCTTGGTGGCGGGGGCTGGTGATGCCGAACTCGGTGTCGAGGGCGGCGAGGAAGGACTCGGGCATCTTTTCCCAGATGCCGATGGTGCGGTCGCCTTGCACGTTGGAGTGTCCACGGACCGGGCACACCCCCGCACCGGGCTTACCGATCATGCCGCGCATCAACAGCAGGGCGACGGCATCCTGGATGGTGGCCACCCCGTGGGTCTGCTGGGTCAGGCCCATGGCCCAGCAAATGATCGTCGCTCGAGAACCGATGAGTGCGTCTGCGGTGCTGCGGATCTGTTCTAGTGTGAGGCCGGTTGCCTCGACGACCGTGTCGAGGTCGACGTCGCGGATGTGGTCGGCGTAGGCCTCCCAGCCGGTGCAGTGGTCGGCGAGGAAGGTGTGGTCGAGGACGGTGCCCGGTGCGGCGTCTTCGGCCTCTAGCACCAATTTGGCCAGGCCTTGGAAGAGTGCTTGGTCGCCGCCGATGCGGATCTGGAGGAAGTCGTCGGCGATGGCGACTCCGTGGCCTATGACGCCGTGGACTTTCTGCGGGTCTTTGAACCGCAGGAGTCCGGCTTCGGGAAGCGGGTTGATCGCGATGACGCGGGCGCCGTTGGCTTTTGCCTTCTCCAGGGTGGAGAAGCATGCGGGGGTGGTTGGTGCCGGGGTTCTGGCCGGCGATGAGGATGAGGTCGGCGTTTTCGATGTCGGGGACCGTGACCGACCCTTTGCCGATGCCGATGGTCTCGGTCAGTGCGGATCCGGAGGACTCTTGGCACATGTTCGAGCAATCGGGCAGGTTGTTGGTCCGGAACGCGCGAATCATCAGCTGGTAGACGAACGCTGCTTCGTTGCTCGTACGCCCGGACGTGTAGAACACCGCCTGATCGGGGGTGTCGAGGGCGCGGAGTTCATGAGCGATGATGGAGAAGGCGTGGTTCCAGCTGATGGGGGCGTAGTGCGTTGCCCCGGGCAGCAGCACCATCGGATGGGTGATGCGGCCCTGCTGACCTAGCCAGAATTCACTACGCTCCGCGAGCTCCTCCACGCTGTGCGTGGCGAAGAACGCCGGGTCGACCACTCGGCGTGTGGCTTCTTCTGCGACGGCCTTGGCTCCGTTCTCACAGAACTCGGCGTGCTTGCGGTGCCCGGGAGTTTCCGGCCAGGCGCAGCCGGACAGTCGAATCCCTCGCGCTGGTTCAACTTCATCAGTGTGCGAGCTGTGCGCACCACACCCATCTGTTCCACACCGCGCTGAAGCGACACCAGAACGGCTTTGACACCGGCGGCGTGGTTCTTCGCGTCGGTGACGACCAGATCATGCTCGTCGATGTCAAGACGCGGCGCGGGCGTGTGCGCGATGTGATCAGCTCCAGGGATGCGGGATGGGCGGCATGCGGTCGTTGCTCAGTGGAGTGGTGCGAGGACGATGTCGAACCGCGCTCGGGCCCATGAGTGTCCGTTGCGGTTTCGTCTGTCGAGGTCGGGAGTGACGGTTGTCGACCGGTCAGTTGCTCAGGGCTGGGGCCGGTCTGCCCGCTCGCGCGGCGGCCAGCAGTTCACTGATGTTGTCGGCGGTGACGGGGACGGGGTTCGACGCAGGAGCCACATCAAGGATCCGCTGCGTGGCGTCGGGGATGCCGTTCTCGTCGAAACCGTAGTCGGACAGTCGGACCGGGGCGTCGACGGCGTCATACAGATCGAGTAGTCGGGCGGTGCCCGTGCTCTTCGGGTGGTGTGGGGTGTCGCCGGTGGCGAGGGCTGTGGCCAGGCGGTCGACCACGTCGCGGGCGCCTGGTTCGTTCAACTGCAGGACATGTGGGAGTACGACGGCGTGTGTCTGGGCATGGGGCAGATCGAAGGTGCCGCCGAGTACGTGGCAGATCTTGTGGTGCAGACCCGAGCCGGCGCCGGCGAACGCGACCGCCGACAGATAGCAACCGTAGAGAGCCATCTCGCGGCTGGCGAGATCACCGGAATCGGCGACGATTCCACGCAGGGCCACGTTGAGTGCTCGGGCGGCTTCGAGGGCCAGCGCTTCGTTGATCGGGTCGGCTCGCGGTGCCCACAGGGAATCCACGGAATGTGCCAGGGCGTTGAGGCCGGAGGCGATCGACACATCCACCGGTAGGCTGATCGACAGTTCTGCGTCATAGATCACCGTGGTGGGCAGTACCACGTCGTCGATGCCGGTCGTCTTGGTGCGGTCGGTGGTGGTGCCCCACACGTTCGTGGCCTCGGAGCCGGAGTAGGTGGTCGGGACCGCGATCACCGGGAGTCCGGTGTTCAAGGCCACGGCCTTGGCCAGTCCGGTGGCCGAACCCCCGCCGATACAGATCACGACATCGACGTCGGCATCGGTCGCGGCGGTGGTGGCGGCGTCGGCGGTGCCCGCCGGTACGTGTTGGACGACATCACCCCACACCTGCACCGGGTCGGCCGCTTGCACCACGTGCGCGGCCTCGACCTGGTGGCGGGAGCTGGCGATCACCATCGGCCGCCGCCGCTGCAACCGGGACAGCTCGCCGGAGACGAACACCGCCGCCTGCCCGGCACCGAACAGAACTCGCTGACCGAGCGTGATGTGTGTGAACTGCATCGTCATATCAACTTTCTGATCTACTTCGGTGGACCCGACACGGACGCCGCCCGGCCGGACACGGACGGTCCGAGTCCGACCTGCAGCGTGCCGGTTGGAGAGAGGTCGATCCGTGGTGCCCGGGTTCCTGGGGGCCCGACGCTATTGGGCGGTCCAGCCACCGTCGATGGGCAGGACCGTGCCGGTGATGAACGCCGCGGCATCCGACGAGAGGTATACGACCGCGTCCGCGATCTCCGACGGACGCGCGATTCGCCCGAGAGGATGCTGGGCCGCGATCTGCTCCAGCAGGGTGTTGTACGACTCCAGATCGTCGCCCGTGGCGTCGCGAACGAAATTGGTGTTGATCGCCCCCGGCGCCAATGCGTTCACCCGAACGTTGTGGGGTGCGAGTTCGATTGCGAGGGCACGGGTGAAGGCGATGGATGCCCCCTTCGTCGCACCGTAAGAAGCCTGGCCGACCGCACCCGCCAGGCCGGCGATGGATGCCAGATTGACGATGGAACCCGATCCTTGCTCGACCATGACGCGCGCCGCTGCGCGGGAGAAGAGGAAGGTGCTGCGAACGTTGATGCGGTTGAGATCGTCCCATTCCTGGAGCGAGGTCTCCAGGACGGGCTTGAACAGGAACTTCGCCGCGTTGTTGACCAAGACGTCGAGTCGCCCGAAACCGTCGACAGCTGCCGAAACCGCGCTGTCGGCCACCTGCGGGTCGGATACGTCACCGACGATCGTCTGGACACCGTCGTCCGCAGCATGCAGACCGGGCAGGGTGGTGTCGATGTCGACTGCTACGACTTTGGCTCCCAGGTCACGGAACGCGGCGACGGTGCTCGCGCCCACCCCACCGGCGGCGCCGGTCACGATGACTACGCGTGAATCGTCCGTGGTCATTTCTGTTCCCTTCACTAAGAAATCTTGGAGCGCTGTTCGCTCGCAGGACTATTACTGTTGCCTCTCGATCGGTCGCCATCGGCCGACGCCGCTCCAACCGGGACGACAACTTGTCGGACCGATGTACCACCTGACCGGCACCGACGAAGAGTCGCTGACCGCAACGAGCCGTGTGGCCGACGTCGGCATGGTTGTCAGCCTCCGCGCTCCAGTCCGACAGTTCAGTGGCCCCGCGCGATCCACTCGGCGAGGTGAGGTGCTTCGCTACCGACAGACGTGGGATCACCGTGTCCGGTGTGCCGGGTCGTCCTTGCGGATCATGGATCGGCCGATGGTCGGATCGACCCGGTGACCCTCCTGTTCGGCAGTGAAGATGTCGGGGCTGACCTCGACGAAGCGGCAGTCCTCGAACCGCGTGATCACATAACGGTCGATGGCAGGCACCCAGTGCACCGGCGCCGCCTCACGCAGGCGCCCGAACACCCCGTGGGGATCTTGCTCGATCTGCGGGATGGTGATGTCGTCGGCGACGGGAATTCCGGGCGCCGGGGCAAGAGCGGTACTCATCTGTGCACGCCCTTCCGGGGGTCGCGCAGTGAGTCGGTGAGCACGGGCCTCAGGGCCCCGTCCGCGACTGGAGTGGGATTGCTCATGCCGAGGAGCACACATCGTGCGAGTGTGGTCGGACTGAACGCCATCGTGGTTGCCACTTTCTGATATGCCGGCACAGGTCGGTACTGAGTTGGGTGGGTCGTTCAGACCGAGATCGCGCCCTCATTCATCGCCCATGACAATCGGCCGGGACGGAGAGTGCGCTCAGAACTCGTATCCGTCGTGCTCGCCGCGGTCACGCCCAGCATGTTCAGAGTGCTGACCACGATCGTCGGTGTCACCACACGCGCGATGTCCGGTGAGGCGTCGAGATAGATGGTGATCTCACCTTCCGAGACGGTGTCGGTGACGTCGGCGGCGACACATGCCATCAATGCGGTCGGGCCGTCGGTTCGACGAACCGACACCGTGACTTCGGTGCTGGGTGCCATGTCCTTACCGGTCAGCACATGGAAGGGCTTGGACAACGGGCCGCCGATGACTTCGTGCAGCAGACGCGAGCCGTAGTCGACGGCGACGTGCGAGCGCATGGCCGACTCGCGCGCTCGGTGCGCGGCCGCCATCCGCAGGTCGTTGTGTGTCACCACCACCAGTGAGTGCTGTGCGGCGAACCGAACCAGCTCCTGGGTGTCGGGCAGGCCCGTCGGATCCGACTCACCGACAACAGCGCCGTACAGTCCGACGGGGGTGTGACCTGTGGCGCGGATCAGTTCGATCACCGCTTCGGGAGCGGCCGCGCCTTCGCCGAACACCCCCGCCGTACTGGCCGCCACCGGAATGACGTGACCGGGCCTGGTCAGGTCGGCGGCGGCGGTGGCGCCGTCGGCCAAGACGTGCGCGGTCCGCGCCCGGTCGGCGGCCGATATGCCGGTCCCGATTCCGACCGCGGCGTCGACGGCCACCCGGTAGTCGAGTTCGCCCGACTCTTTCGAGGCCCACACCCGCGGAAGTGCAAGCTGATCGCAGCGAGTCGACTCCATCGCCACGCAGAGGTATCCCGTGGAATGGCGCACCATGAAGCCCACCGCACCGGTGCGAGCACCGTGGGCATCGACCACCAGATGTCCTGGGACGCCGTCGGTGGTCTCGTCGACCAAGAGGACAGGCTTGCCCGCGAGCAGTTCTTCGCGTGCGTGGTGCACATGGTTCAGGCAAGTCGTCGAGTTGATGAACGACCGCCGGAGTCGCCGTGCGTCGTAGTGTTCAGCCGTGTTCCGGCGGTCGGCAACTGCGATCATCTTCCTGTCTCCTGATTCCTGAGATCTTGTCAGTTCACTCGGGAGTGGTCGCCGAGCGTGTGCCAGGCGCGGGCGTGATAGACGAGCGGGGCCGACGGTTCGGCGCTCGCGTCGAGGTGGACCTCCAGCACTTCGACGGTGACCACTGTCGCGGCACCCGCGTCGACCCTGCTGACGATCCGGCCCCGCATCCAGCGTGTGGCGGCGAGGAGAAGCGGCTCACCGGTATCGAGCCGGGTCCACGAGCTCTCGTCGGCGAAGCGGTCGATGCCACTTGTCGCGAAGGTCAATGCCACCGGCATCTGTGCGGTCGAGACCATGTGCACGACCACAGTCTCCGCGGCAGCGATGGTGGGCGCCGCGGAAGAGCTGGTCGACAACGAGAACACGATCATCGGTGGGGTCGCCGATACCGAGGCGACAGAGGTCGCCGTGAGTCCGGCCGGCCCGTCACCGGCATCTGCCGTGATCACCGCAACCCCTGCGGGGTGGTCACCGAAGACGGTGCGGTAGTCCTCCGGGCTCACCGTAATCTGTTGGGGGCCAACATGGTTGGTAGTCATCATGGTGCTCCTCGGGATGAAGGCGGGTGCGGCTCGGGGTAGATCCGAACATGTTCGAGGCTATGAGGTGAGGCTCGTCACTCGCATGGATGATGCGCGCACAGTCCTGTCGATATCGTGAAGACTCGGTGATCCCGCGGGACTGCGCCGAGTTGAGTTCGAGATCGTATGACGACAACAGCAGCTCGTGCCGGGTGGGGAAGAGGTTTGCACCCTCGAATCGCACACCTTGGTGGCTGACGGCCGGGCGGGCGGCCGTCCGGTGGCGGGCCGAGCTGCCTGTTGCACGACCGCCCGGGCCGGGCATGCCGAGTGCATGTGAGGTCCACCCACCCGTCGTGGCGCACCGGGTCGGCTCGGTACGCCTGCGTGCCCTCCGCTATCGGCGGTCACTCCGGGACTCCCGAAGCGATTGCGTCGCAACGAGATCGAGACTGAGTCCTTCGGGATCGAGATCTGGATCGCCGAGCACGATGACGCCGTAGTCGCGGGCCGCTCCGTTGATCGACACGAAGCCGTCCCGCACGTCGGTGAGAACCTTGTGCGGATCGCGCGTGAACGGATCTCCCCAGCCGCCACCGGCGTTGGTCAGATAGCGGATGACCGAGTTCGCCACCGAGTTGTTCCCGCCCGCCGAGAACGGGTAGATGAACTCGCCGCCCTCGGTTGCAGGCAGGTGGGTCGCGGGATCGATCACGCCCGCCCACGGCGTGGCAGCGCGGAAGTCGTCGTCACCGACCCCTGGGGCCCCGACCACGCCGTTCTCGGCGGGCGGATAGAGCCAGATTCCGCCTCGTGCACCGTCGTCGCCGCCGTTGGCGCCGAAACCGGCGGCCTGCTTGTAACGCAGCGAGGTCAGCGAATATCCGGCATCGACGGTCCATAACGTATCTCGGATCATCCCCGCGCCACCCCGGAAACGCCCCGGGCCGCCTGAGTCGATCTTCACCTCGTGGCGAAGCACGACCGCGGGAGTGCTCTTCTCGATGGCTTCGACCGCCGGAGCGACGCCGTTGGCCTGGTAGGTCATACACTGTGAGTCCGCGTCGCCGAACTGGTTTGCGCCATATGGTCCCACCTCGCCGCCGCACTGAAGTGCGGAGACCCACGGAGTCCCGTCCGGATTGACACCGAAGGCAGTGTGGAGGTCGGCACTGCCGCTGTCGCCGGCGATTGCCGCATCCCCCAGCGCGGCCGACAGTGCGCGAAGCATGGCGGTGAGAACGATCTGGCCCTGCTCCCAGTACATGAAGACACAACCGTCGGGCGGCAGTGCGGACAGCATTGTGCCCTCGGGCAACACGATGTCGACGTTGCGGTAGAGACCGGAATTGAACCGGCCGCGCGGAAGAAACAGATACTTCAATGCGACACCGACGGAGGTCTTCGTGTCCCACGCGGTCGCGTTGACGGAGCTTCGAGCCTGGCGAGAGGTGCCGGAGAAGTCGATCTCGATGCGCGGACCGCGTTTGCGGATCGCGACGTTCAGCGAGTACTGCTCGGTGTCGTCGACGCCGTCGCAGTCGATCTGCTCGCTGCCCGACCAGTCGCCGTCGGGAACTCGATCCAACGCTGCAGCCATCGCTTCGGCACCGAGATCGCACGCGTAGCGGATCGTGCCGTGTACCGCCGCCAGGCCGTACCGTTCGATCGACTCGACGAGGAGTTGTTCTCCCAGATCCAGACTCGAGCAGATGGTCAGCAGGTCGGGATAGAGGATGTCGGCCATCCGAACGTTGTCGAAGATGAGATTCCATGTCTCGGCGACCATCTCACCGTCGCGCACGAAGAGTCGAGGCGAGATGACCAGACCGTTCTCGTACACGTTGTGCTTGGTCGCACTGAATCCGCCGGGCGCCACGCCGCCCATGTCGAGTTGGTGGGCGTTGAGGTTCACGAAACCGGCGATCACTCCGTCCGAGAAGACCGGACGGATGAAATTGAGATCGTTGTTGTGGTTGCCCGTCCGGTACGGGTCATTGCACACCACGATGTCGCCGCGGCGGAGGTTGTCGACACCGAACTCCTCCACGGTGTTGGCCACCCCGTCGAGTGCGGTACCGGCCATCAGCACGATGCCGTTGCTCGCCGCGGCCACCTGGTAGTCGAGTTCGGGAGGCCCACTGATGGTGCAGGCGAGGTCGTAGAAGTCGCGCAGCACCGGGGAGAAAGCGCCGTTGAGCAGGCGAACACTCATGTGCTCGACCAGATAGTCGAACCGGTTGCTCAGCACGGTGGCGGTATGTCGGTCGCAACCGTATCGCGCGACGAAGCCCGCCTGATCGAGATCGCGGATCTGCTCGTCTGCAATGGGTGCCGGACGGTCTGTGACGGTCATTTGGTGGTCCTTTCGATGACGAGTTCACCGCAACGTCCGACGGTGGCGGTCTGGGACGGGAGCACGATCGTGGTGGAGAGGTCTTCGCGGATGACGGCGGGACCGAGAACGCTGGCGCCGACGGAGAGCGTCTCGCGTCGGTATTCACCCGCCTGCACCGGCTCGTCGGTCAGGAACTCCAGGGTGATCCTGCGCTCGGGCTCGACTGTGAACGGACGATGCGCTTCGACCGGGATGTACTCGACCTTCTCGGACGGCACGATCAACTCCACGCGATAAGTGACACCTTCCACCGGGATCATCTCGAACCGGTGGCCGTTGCGGTCGTCGTACGCGCGGTGAAATGCAGCGATCATGTCGCTGACGGTGTCGACGGTGATGTCACCGTCGGCCATCTCGATGAACGGTGTCTCCCAGCTCTGCCCGAGAAGTCGGCCATCGAAGCTGCGACGCACCTCGAGTCCCTCGGCGACGTCGCCCACGTGGTTGCGCAGTGCCCTCTCCATGTCCGCGAACATCTCCGCGATTGCGTCGGCATTGTCCGGACTCAGAACCATGTAGGCGCTTCGAGATTCGTAGAAGACCTGATCGGTGGACAGGAGACCCAGCGCCGAGAAGAGGCCGGGGTATGGCGGAATCACCGCGTTCTTCATGGGCAGCAGTTCCAGTACTGCCGGAAGGAGCATCGGGCCTGCCGCACCGTAGGACATCAGGGAGAAGTCACGGATGTCCACACCGTGGCGGATCGCCACGTTGAGCACCTCTTCGGCGATGTTGGCCACTGCCAGGCGGTACGCAGAACTCACCCGTTCGGAGAAGGGGACAGGGGCGTCCAGCGCCTCGAACGCACGTCGTGCGGCGTCCTTGTCCAGCGTCATCTCGCCACCGGCAAAGGCCTGGCCATCCAGGATACCCATGAGCAGGCAGGCATCTGTGACCGCGGGAACCGTCCCGCCACGCCCGTAGCAGGCGGGTCCCGGCTCGGCGCCGGCCGAACCGGGCCCAACCTGGATACCGCCCGACGGTGCCACACTCACCAGGCTGCCGCCGCCTGCCCCGACGCTGGACACCTCGGTCGAGAGCGCATTGATCACCAGGTCGTGTTCGAGTTCGAAGGTGTTCTGGATGAACGGTTTACCGTCGACGATCAACGAGACGTCGGTGGAGGTGCCACCCACGTCCGCACACAGCAGGTTGTTCTCACCGATCGCTGCACCCAGGCGTGCGCTCGAGATGGTGCCCGCCGCCGGTCCGGCGAACAGGATGCGGAATGGGCGGTGCAACGCCTCGCGCCATGGTAGGAGCGTCGCTGCACAGTCGGCGAAGTTGAGCTCGCCGTCGAAGCCCAGTCTGCGCAGTTCGGTGTCGATGTGGTGGGAGTAGTCGGTGAAGATCAGCTTCATGAACACGTCGATGACGGTGGTCGAGGCCCGGGTGTACTCCTTGGCCAGCGGCGAGGTCTCCGATGAGATCGACACCGTGATGTCTGGCCCGAGGACCTCGTGTACGAGTTCACGCAGCCGGACCTCGTGTGCGGGGTTGACGTAGCTGTTGATGGTGCAGATCGCGACACCTTCGACGTCGCACTTGCCGAACACCTCCAGCTGACGGCGAGCACCGTCTTCGTCGAGCTCGATGAGAACAGCGCCGTCGGCGGCGATCCGCTCCGCGACGCCTCGACGCAAGTAGCGTGGAATCAGAGGGCGGTTGACGTCCCCGAAGGAACGCCGCCACTCTGGGTCGGTCTGTGCGTCGAGTGGACGATGGACGTTGCCGCGATCGAGGACGTCTCGGAAACCGTCGGTGGTGAGGTAGGCGACCTTGGGCAGGCGCCGCTCGATGACCGCGTTCAGACCCATCGTGCTGGCGTGATTGAACATCGTACTGCCCTCGACACCGAGTCGACGTGCGCCTTCGACCACAGGCGCAGGCGGATTGGACCGGCTACTGGGTACCTTGGTGACCGAGATGACCCCGTCGCGAACCGCGACGACGTCGGTGAATGTGCCGCCTACATCAACTCCGAACATCGTTGCGTCACCTGCCTTTCGGGGTGGCGTTGGAGTAGGTGCCGACCGCGACCTTCGGACTGAACAGGCCGAGGCGGGAGCTGCGGGTGCGCTCGAGCGTGTACAGGCAGTCCTGACACTTGACGGCGTCCCACCAGCCGCCTTCGCTCAGTACCGGATAGGACGCCACTGACGTCGACGACCCGCAGAACGGACAGCTCACGTCGATCGCTGTGCGTTCGGCATACAACCTCGTCTGCGTAGGCCGGGGAAAGTTGTGCATTGGTCAGATTCCTTTCGTCAGCAGGAGTGCGCGAGCGTTCCGAAGGCGGCGCCAAGTTGTCGGATGATCATACAACCGTAAGTGAGATGTATCACTTCAGATGAGTTCTATCGACTGGTTCACACAGGAATCTAATGGCCGCTGACCGGAACGACATACCGTGAACGTGCACGACACTGTTGTCCGGGCGCACGAGGACCACGGGCACGCGCGGAAGCCGGATGCTGACCAGGCTTTGTCGGCCGCTCATGACGAGTCGGCTCGTCGGCATCGGACCGACAGTTGCGGTGCCGACCGCGACCGGCCGGCACCGCAGGTGACGCCTACGCGCTCAGGCGTTCTCGCGAAGCTCGGTGAGAGTCGCTTCGGCGATCCGAAACGACTCGAGCGCGGCCGGCACTCCCGCATAGATCGCAGTCTGGATGAGCACTTCCTGTATCTCCTGGTCGGTGCAGCCGTTGGTGACCGCACCGCGTACGTGCACGGCGAGTTCGTGCCCACGATTGAGCGTGGTGAGCATGGCGAGGTTGAGCAGGCTGCGGGTCTTTCGGTCCAGTCCGTCACGCGTCCACACCGCCCCCCAACAGTATTCGGTGACCAGCTCTTGGATCGGGCGCGAGAACTCGGTCACGTTGCTCAGGGACCTCTCGACATGCGCGGCACCGAGGACGGCCTTACGCATCTCGATCCCGGCACGGTAGGTCTCGTCATGGGTGCTGCTGGTTGTCATGATTCCTCCAAAGATGCAGAATTGTCTGACAAGGCTATCAATCGTCGCGGTGGGCGGTCCATACCCGCTTGCCCAGGCGGGGCGAAAACTGCACCTGGCGTGCCCCTGACCAGGTACATAGAGGAATTCGACAGAGCCTTCGCGGCCATTCCCAGGCGCTGCGGAAGGATTGTAGTAGCGTATGACAAACTTTAACGACGGGAGTTGACGTCATGAACGGCCAACCCGACGGCCTCTACGAGGTGCTGGCGGTCCGCTACGCCACGCGCGAGACACGACGTAGCCTCGTCTACCTCAACTACCACCTCTACGGCGAGCCGGACGGCCCGATCGGCATGGACTACTACTTCTGGATCGTGCGGAACACCCACCGCACCCTGGTCGTCGACACCGGCTACAGCGTCGAAGGCGGCCGTAATCGTGACCGTGGACACCTGATCCATCCCTCGGACGCTCTCGACGTCCTCGGGGTCGATCGAGGAGCCGCCACTGTCGTCCTGACGCACGCGCACTACGACCACGCGGGAAATCTCGACCTCTTCCCAGACTCTCTCGTGATCACGCCGAGGGTCGAATTCGACTTCTGGACAGGAGATCTCGCGAAGAGGCTCCAGTTTCACCACTCGGCGGAGTCCGCCGACATCGATCACCTGCGATCCATCGCCGACGAGCGACGTCTGGAGTTCCACACGGGTCACGCGCCGATCGCACCGGGTGTCGAGATGATCGAGCTCGGTGGCCACTCGCCGGGTCAAGCTATCCTTCTCGTCGAAACTGCAGACGGCACAGTGCTGTTGGCGTCCGACGCCACGCATTACTACGAGGAGATCGAACGGGACATGCCGTTCCTCGTCGTCGCCGATCTCGCCGCGATGTATGAGGGGTTCGACGAGATGAAACGTTTGGTGGTTGAACGCGACGCGATCCTCGTGCCTGGACACGACCCCGAGGTGATGACCCGATTCAGGCGGCACCCCGACGCCGAGTTCGCGGTTGTCGTCGGTCGCGGTCACCAAGCATCAGATGACGCGACAGCCACATCAGGTAACGCGACAGTCACTTCGAAGGGAATGGTTCATGAGTGACGCAACGTCACGAGACGGATCGCCGGGTGCGATCAGAAGGCCGATAGGCTTCATCGGTCTCGGCAACATGGGCGGCCGCATGGCTCGCTGCCTGGTGTCGGCAGGGCACGATGTCCTGGGCTTCGACACCCGGTCGGAGAACATCGCAGACTCGGGATCCCGTGCTGCCGGTTCCGTGGCGGAAACCGTTGACGCGAGTGACATCGTCTTGCTGTCACTCCCCCACAGTCGGGTGGTGGAAAGCGTGATGCGCGGTGACGACGGCATCCTCGCCGGCTGCCGGCCCGGCCAGGTCGTCGTGGATCTGAGTACCTCAGAACCCCGGTCGACCGTGAAACTGGCCGCCGAACTCGCCGACCGCGGAGTCACGCTGCTAGACGCGGGTGTCTCCGGTGGTGCCGCTGCGGCTGCCAAGGGCACTCTGACGCTGATGGTGGGCGGCTCGAGCGATACCCTCGAGCAGGTTCGCTCCGTCTTGGATGCGTTCTCCAACAGCATCTTCCACTGCGGCGACATCGGCACGGGTCACACCGCGAAGCTGCTCAACAACTTCCTCAATGCGATCGCGCTGTCGGCGACCGCGGAGGTGATGGTGGCCGGGAAGAAGGCAGGCCTGGATCTCCAAGTCCTCCTCGACGTTCTCAACAGCAGTTCCGGCGTCAACTTCGCCACTCTCAACCGATTCCCGTCGATCATCCACGGCGACTACCTCGAAGGTGGACTCACCAACTCGTTGATGATGAAAGACGTTGTCGCGTACGTCGACCTGGTGGCTGCTCTGGGGGTGACGAGTCCCAACTCGGCCGCCCCGCTGGCCTCCTTCGGCCTGGCGAACCAGCTCGGCTACGCAGACCGAATCAGCAACACTGTGGTGGACGCCATCGGCGATGTCTCCGGTCGGGTCCGCCTTCACGAAGTCAGCACCGTCGACGACTCCAGCAGCGAGGACGACTCATGAAACTCATCCACGGCATCGACCAGTCCGGCACTGCAGGCAAGACCGGTTCGCGGTTCAGCGGTACGGTGCACAGCTATCTGACCATGCCATCGACGGACGGAGTCACCATCAACAACGTCAACTTCGCCCCCGGAGCGCGCACATTCTGGCACCACCACGAGCACGGGCAGATCCTCCAGGTCCTCGCCGGTGAGGGGCTCATCGGCACCGAAACCGAGGTGCGTGTACTCAAGGCGGGCGACACCGTATGGTGCCCGGCCGGCGAAAGACACTGGCATGGTGCAGGAGTGGGTTCTTTCATGACCCACACCGCCATTTCGCTGGGGAGTACCGCATGGGCCGAACCTGTCGCGGACGACAACTACGCCACAGCCGGCCGCATTGCGGCTGCCGGTGCGGGGGCGGAGTTCCACAAGTGACAACCGTATCGCTCTCCCCGCCGACCATCGCCTTTCTGGGGCTGGGCAACATGGGCGCACCCATGTCCGCGAACCTCGTCGATGCCGGGTATCCGGTGGTCGGGTTCGACATCGACGTCGCCGCCCGCAACGCCTTGGTCGCCCACGGTGGCAGGGCTGCGGAGGATGCCGCCGAGGCAGCAACGGACGCGAGCGTGATCATTCTGATGCTGCCCAGTTCGGCCATCGTCGAGGCCGTTCTCGACGACCTGATCGACGCGAACGCGTTGGCCGAGGGTGACGTCGTCGTCGACATGAGCTCCTCGGACCCCACCTCGACGCGGGCACTGGCGACACGTCTTGCCGCCGATGGCGTCTGTCTGGTGGACGCTCCGGTGTCCGGAGGCGTCCAGGGTGCCGAGACCGGCCGGCTCACCATCATGGTGGGCGGTTCGACGCAAGCCTTCGATGCGGTGAAACCGATCCTCGCCAGACTGGGCACTCCTCGCCTCGGCGGCGACGTCGGGGCCGGCCACGCGGTCAAAGCCATCAACAATCTGCTCTCGGCCACCCACTTGCTGGCCACCGCCGAAGCAGTCGTCGCTGCCGAGCAGTTCGGGCTCGATCCGCAGGTGCTGGTGGAGATGATCAACTCCTCGAGTGGCCGGAGTGGGTCCACCGACAACAAGTTTCCCAACTTCATCCTGCCCGGAACGTACGACTCGGGCTTCGCGCTCGGGCTGATGCTCAAGGACATGAAGATCGCCACCGATCTCGCCGAGAATCTCGGGGTTCCTGCGCAGTTGGGTGAGTATGCCGTCTCCCTCTGGGAGAAGGCCTCGGCCGAACTCGACGCGGACGCCGACCACACCGAGATCGCACGCTGGGTACACCGTTCGGCGTCGGCGGGCGGCCCGTCGACCTCTGCTCCCGTCGCGGTTGCCGACGCGCTCGAGCAGTCCATCGTCGACATCCACGGCACGTGGGACGAGAGCTGGCAGAGCATAGCCGATCTGCGACCGGCACTGCTGAGTGCCTACGCCGACCTCGCTTCGGTTCCGTGGCGTAAGAACCATCTCGATGCCAAGACCAAGGAGCTGATCTACCTCGCCGTCGACGCTGCGGCCACTCACCTGTACAGCCCTGGTGTGCGGCAACATGTTCGGGCAGCACTCGACCACGGTGCCACGCCTGACGAGATCATGGAGACCATCGAGCTCACCACCACGTTGGGGATTCACGCGATGAATATCGGCGTACCCCTCCTGGTGGAGGTGCTGGAGGAAGAGGGGTTACGCGATCAACCCGGCGAGTTGACCGAGTACCAGCGAAGGCTGCAGCAGCGGTTCACCACCGAAAGGGGTTACTGGCACCCGTTCTGGGACGAGATGCTGGAACTCGACCCCGAGATGTTCGAGGCCTACACCGAGTTCTCCGCGCTGCCGTGGCGGACCGGGTCGCTTTCCCCCAAGGTCAAGGAACTGATCTACATCGCATTCGACTCGGCGGCGACCCATCTCTACGTGCCGGGGTGGAAGCTGCACATCCGCAACGCGATCGGATACGGGGCCACCAGGGAAGAGATCCTCGAAGTCATGGAGATCTCCAGCACCATGGGCTTCCAGGCGGCCACCACGGCGTTCCCGATCCTCGCCGAGGAGTTGGAACGCCGCGCCGGCGTTCGGGACCGGAACATCACGTCGAAAGGTCAACCGTCATGAGCATGAGAGGACTGGGCGGCAAGGTCGCCGTCGTCACCGGCGCAGCCGGTGGCTTGGGGCGCGCCGCCGCGCACCGTCTGGCCGACGAAGGTGTCCACGTGGTCGCGGTCGACCTGAACGACCAGGCCGCACGTGGCGTCGCCGCCGAACTGTCGACGCCCTCGATCGGTGTCGGAGCGGATGTCACGACCGAGGTGGGTGTGGACACCTACATGAACGCGGCCGTCGATCGCTTCTCTGACGTCGACTTCCACTTCCTCAACGCGGGCATCGCCGGGTCGGTGGCGCCTGTGGTCGAGGTGTCGGCCGCCGAGTGGGACTCGGTCATGGCTGTGAACCTCCGTGGACCGTTCCTCGGCGTTCGGGCCGCGTTCCGCCGTTTTCATGAGACGGGCTCACGCGGCGCCCTGGTGATCACGTCGTCGATCGCCGGACTGCGCGGCAGTGATGATCTGCTCGCTTACACCACCTCGAAGCACGGCGTGATCGGATTGATCCACGGCGCAGCCGTCTATGGCGGCCCGATCGGCGTGCGTGTCAACGGTATTGCGCCGGGCATCGTTCCGACCGCGATCTTCGGTCCGGCGGGACAGGAGGACATGATCCGTCGGGCCGGCACGTCGCCTCTTCGTCGTGCGGGCACGCCGGAGGAGATCGCGGGTGCGGTGGCCTACCTCCTCAGCGACGACGCCACTTACGTCACCGGCGAGATCCTGTCGGTGGACGGTGGCGCGAGTATCCAGAACACCAACCGGAACGCCGGCGGAGCCGGCCTCTGGGACATCTCGGTGACCGACGAGGCTCTGCTGCGTCGTCACGGAGGTGCGCAGGTATCCGGCTGACCTGGAACGGCCGCCTCGACCCGAGTTCTTCCGCGAACCAGATGACGGTGCCCGGGCCTTCTCGCGGCGGTCTTGGTACCTATCGTCGAACATGTCGACCAGGTCATACTTCGAGAACGAAACCTGTTGTTCGGGAGCGTGACTCGAAGATCATCATGCGGCCGTCGCCAGTAGACACGTCAACCGGGGCCATCTCACCGAAGTGGTGTGGGGCCGGGTGATGAAGGCGACGTCACGCGAGGCGGGCCAGCAGCGTGCGTCCGGCGTCGATCGCCTCTTCGGTGATGATGTGCTCGTCGCCCGGTGCCACCAGGACATCGACGTCGCTGCCGGCCACACGCAGCGCATCCGCGGTCTCACGGACCCGATGGGCCGGAACGAACGGGTCGTTCTCGATGCTCCGCATCACCGTCGGCACACCGGTGAGCGAGCGAGGGATGGGGTCGACCCGGCCGGGCCCGATGAACCCGCCTGTGTACAGGATGAGGCCGCCAATCGGCCGCGGCCGAGTCAAACAGTGGTGGGCCAGGAGGCATGCTCCTTGCGAAAACCCCCATAAGACAACACGATCTGTCTGAAATCCATGTGCGAGGAGATCGTCGATCCGCGCATCGACGGCGTCGAGTGCGTAACCCAGAGCCGGTTGGTTCTCGTGGATGGGTTCCAGGAACGGTTTGGGGTACCAGGTGTTCTCCCACGCCCTCGGCGCGAAGAAGCGTGCGTGAGATACGTCGAGGCGGTCCGCCTGCTCACGCATGAAGTCGGGGGTCTGGGTGCGGCCATGTACCGCGAGGACAGCCAGCGTCGAGTCGCCGTCCCCACCCCATTCGAACACGGCGCCATCGAGGTGGGGATTGGTCGAGTGCACAGTCGGGCCTCCTGGGGAACGGTAGAGACATCTCTCGAGAAGGCTATCGGGTAGTCGCAACCCGACGATGCCGGATCTGCGCACTGGGTATGCGGATTCGCGCAGCCTCACGCGTCCGGTCGGGCCCCTTGGCGGAACGCCGCCGGCGTCACCCCGAACCTGTCCTTGAACAGATTGCCGAAGTGCGACGGATTGGTGAACCCGCATTGAAATGCGATCGCCGCGACCGGTGTGTCGAGTCGCCTGACATCCGACAGCTCCTTGCGCGCCATCTCCAACCGACGCGACCGTATCCGCTCCGCGGCGGTCTGACCGGTGCCGCGAAAGAGGTTGTGTACGTGACGGACCGACACGAAGTGTCGCTGCGCGAGCTGCTTCACATCCAGTTCTGGATCGTGGAGGTTGTCCTCGATGTAGGCGAACATCTGGTCTCGCAGAACGACCGCCGGGTCGGCTTCCACCTGGCTCTCACCGACCTCGTTCAGGACGAGCGTGATCACCAGGTCGACTGCGCTTCGGAGTGCCCGGGCCTGCTGCCTCTCGGTCAGACGCGGGAGCGAGTCGTTGAGTGACACCAGCAGCGAAGACACTGTCGAGGTCAGACCGCGATCGGGCCCCAGCACCTTGGCCTGGACATGGCGGAGGTAGTCGCGCGGTATGTCGAAACTGCTCGGCGGCAGAGTGAGACACAAACTGCGGTAGTCGTCACCACTGGACACCACGCCGATCTGGTCCGCACCGTAGAAGCCCATGTCGCCGGGTTCGAAGACGCACGTCCGGCCGTCGACCTCCATGATCGCGCGGCCGCTCAACTGCACTGACAGCATGTGCAACTGAGCGTCGGACCCGTGACTCGATGGCTCGTGGACAGCCTTGTGCTCGCCGGTGCTCAGATCGCACAGACCGATACCGCCGGCCACGTGTGCTCGAAGCCTGCCGTGAAACCCCGAACTGGCCGTCGTGGCAATGTCGAAACGAGTGGTCAACGCCGTGATGGCGGGTGCCCACTCGTCAACACCGAGATCTTTGTCCCCACTCCACAGCCGCGAGCCGTCGCGGATGCGGACTGCGGTAGAGGCGTCATTCCGTTTGGTGGCCATTCACACGCTTCGTTCTTCCCGCTGTGGCGCAAACCGGCGGCGTTCGCTTCCACAACATTGCTGTGCACTCATCCGGGATGGCAGTGAGCGCCATCACGAATACCGTCGAGTGTGACACGGAAGCCCAGGTGCTGTCACTCACCCGCTGAGCTACCGGATGAACGGATCGTCGATCAATCCCTGAAGGAGAGCCATGAGGGCTGCAGTCGTCCCCGACACCGGTCGACTCGAAGTCGCGACCGTATCGCTCCGCGCGATCCAAGCCGACGAGGTCTTGGTCCGGCTCGATGCAGCCGCCATGTGCATCACCGACACGCTGAGCCTCGACGGCAGCGGTTTGACACCGTTTCCGCTGATCCCCGGCCACAGTGCCACCGGGCTGGTCGTGGAGGCCGGCTCGGGCACCGAGCGAGTGAGCGTCGGCGACCGGGTCGTGATCGTCGGATCCGTCCAGTGCCGGAGGTGCTACTACTGCTCCCACGGATCTCCTGGCGCCTGCGAGCAGATCTACGGAGGGATGAATCGCGAGATCGGCGTCGACCGCGATGGCAACACGATCCACGCCGACGGCGGTGTCGCCACACTCGCCGAGGCGATGATCTATCGCGAGAGCAATGTTGTCGTCGTGGACAGCTCCGCTGACCCGCGCCACCTGGCGATGCTCGGCTGCGGGATCGTGTCCGGTCTCGGCGCAGTCCTCGACGTTGCACAGATGGAACCCGGGGACTCCGTCACCGTCGTCGGGTGCGGTCACCTCGGACTGTGGATGATCCAGGCCGCCCGGCTCGTCGGCGCCGGTCAGATCATAGCTGTCGAACCGATCGAAGAGCGGCGCATGCTCGCCGCCCGGTTCGGCGCCACCGACCTCGTCGACCCTGCTGACGGTGACCCCGTCGAGGCAGTTCGGGCTCTGACCGAGGGGCGCGGGACGGATGTGGCACTGGAAGCCGCCGGCCGCACCGCGGCGATGGAGCAGGCCTTCGCCATGACGCGGGGTGGCGGCACCATGGTCCCCACCGGTATGGAGAGCCCGACCGCCACGGTGACCCTGCACGGATACGAGTTCGCCATCGGCTCCAAACGGATCCTCAGCTCGCAGACCGGTGGCGGCGACATCATCGACATGATCCCGCGTTTTGCTCGGCTGATGGACGACGGGCGTCTCGACCCCGCCGCGATGGTCACCGACGTCTACGACCTCGACGATATCGCCACCGCATTCGAGGATTTGCGAAATCGCAAGGGCATCACCGGAATCGTGCGTCTGAACGCACCCGAATCAGGGGAACTCACATGAGCAGGTTCGACGGCAAGGTAGCGATCGTCACAGGCGCCGCACGCGGAATCGGCCGCGCGACCGCGCAGCGTCTCGCCGACGAGGGTGCGTTCGTCATCGCCACTGACATCGACGACGCCGATGCGGAACTGATGGTCAAGGAGCTACGCCGGCCACACGGACGTGGTTCTTTCCGCCGACTCGACGTCGCCGACGAGAGCTCCTGGAACCAGGTGGTCGAGGGGGTACTCGCAGAGCACGAACGCATCGACGCCCTGGTGAACAACGCTGGTATCGGTGATCTGCGAACCATCGAAGACAGCACCAGGGTCACTTACGATCACGTGATCTCCATCCTGCAGACCGGGGTGTTTCTCGGTATGAAGGCTGCGGGCCCGGCTCTCAAAGAGTCTCGGGGAGCCGTCGTCAACGTCAGCTCGATGTTCGGTTTCGTTGGCGCGGACAATGTTTCGCCGGCCTATCACGCGGCCAAGGGTGCGGTGCGCAGCATGACCAGGGGCACCGCGGTCGCGTGGGCTCCCGACGGTGTCCGGGTCAACTCGGTGTACCCGGGTTTCATCGACACAGCGATGCTCGGCGGCGCGGAGGATTCCGTCTTCGCGCCGATGATCCCGATGGCGCGTGTCGGGCGACCCGCCGAGGTGGCCGCGACCATCGCGTTCCTGGCCAGCGAGGATGCGTCGTATGTCACGGGAGCCGAAGTCTCCTGCGACGGAGGATATGTCGCGCAGTAGGCGCCGCTCCCGATCGGTTCCCAGAAGAAAGAAGGTCATCATGCCCGTTCCACCCGCGGACTTCCCCCAGGTCGCGCCCCCGGCCGACCTGACGTTCGTCGAAGCGCTCGCCGCCGTCCGGGAGCTCGCTCCGAAGATCCTCGAGCAGGCCCCGGAAACCGAGGCCCGTACCTACTACTCCGAGGAACTCCACCTCGATTTCATGCGCGCCGGTCTGTACAACATGCTGCGCCCCAGAACCTTCGGGGGTTATGAGTTCTCGTTCGAGGACTACCTCAAGATCATCCGCGAGCTCGCCCGTGCCGACATGAGCACCGCGTGGTGTTTCTGCCTGGCCTCGGCCCACGTGCTGTGGATGGCATCGTGGTGGTCCGACGAAGCCCAGCGCGACTTCTTCGCAACACCGCACACGGCTGCGAGCGGCACGTCGGCTCCCGGCGGCACGATGCGCAAGGTGGACGGCGGCTGGATCGTCAACGGTGTGTTCCCCTATGCCTCGGGCGGCCCCTACGCGACCCACTTCCTCGGGCACGTGTTCCCCATTTCCGAGAACGGCGAGCAGGGACGACTCACCGCGTTCATCGCACCGCGCTCGATCTGGAATGTTCGCGATGACTGGGGGAACACACTGGGCCTCAGAGGCTCTGGCTCTCATACCGTGGAGATCTCCGGCGGCTTCATCCCGGATTCCCATGTCCTCGAGGGGCGAGCGATCACGGACATGGAGGTCGGCAGCGGTACGCCCGGGTTCGCTCTGCATCGAAATCCGATGTACAACGGTCGGTGCCTGTCGACCTTCACCCTCGAACTCGCCACCCTCGGTGTCGGCGGTGCCCTCGGGGCGCTTGACACCTACGAGGGTCTGATAACCACCAAGCGGACGGCGCTACCACCGATCACACTCCGTTCGGAGAACCCCACTTATCAACTGTGGTATGCCGACGCTGTCACTCAGTTGGAAGCCGCTGAGGCATTGCTCGACGCAGCAGCCCGGAAGTATCTGGATCTGGCGACGAGAGCCGCGAAGGGAAATGGTTCCTTTTCCTTCTTGGACGACGTCGGTGTCGGCCGACTGGCCTTCGCGGGTCAGCAGACCGCGTGGCGAGTCCTCGAAGGCATCCTCATGAAGGCTTCGGGTTCCGGTGTGATGGTCAACGGCTCACGGATGGAACGTATCTGGCGAGATTTCAGCATGTTGCACAGTCATCAGAACACCATCGTGCAAGACATCACCGCACCGGCGTACGCCGCCGGCCTGCTCACCACTCCCTGACTCAGATGAGTTTCACCCCACGAAAGGAATGAATCATGGCCTTTGTCGAAGGCTCCCACCACGTCACCCTGTCTGTTGCGGGCGCGCAGGAAGACGTCGACTTCCACGTCAAGACACTCGGCATGCGCTTCATCAAGCGCACCGTGCTGTTCGACGGCTCGATCCCGATCTACCACCTGTACTACTCCAACGCCAACGGTGACCCCTCCAGCGTGGTCACGACGTTCCCCTGGGCGCAGCAAGGACAATTCGGCAAGCCGGGCACCAACCAGGCACGCGAAGTTCTGCTCTCGGTTCCCACCGGATCGCTCGACTACTGGCAGAAGCGTCTCACCGAGCACGGGGTCCAGGACGTCGAGAACATCGAGGTCTTCGGACAGCGGAGACTGGCGTTCCGCCACCCTTCGGGAATCGAGTACGTGTTCGTGACCAATGACAACGACGGTCGCGAGGGTTACACCGGAAACGGCGTACCACAGGAATTCGCGGTGCACGGTATCCACGGCGTCGGTATCCATGTGACGACCCCTGAGCGTATGGTCGACTTCGCGACCGACGTCTTCTACTCACAGGGTGACATCACCGAAGACGGCGATCGCGCCGCTTTCCAGGTCGGCAACGACAAGATCGGTAACCACATCGAGCTCATCGGCAACCGCACCGATGACCAGGGCACATGGACTTACGGGGCCGGCACCTACCACCACTTCGCTTGGAACGCTTCGACTCTGGAGAACCAGGATGAGCTGAAGTTCGAGATCGAGGGCCGTGGTTACACCGACATCTCCGAGCTCAAGGACCGCAAGTACTTCAAGTCGGTCTACGTCCGTTCGCCTGGTGGGGCGCTCTTCGAGATCGCCGTGACCCACGCCGACGGCGGTTGGGATTGCGACGAGTCGCCGCAGGAACTCGGTACCCGGTTCCAGGTTCCGTCGCAGTTCGAGGCGCGCCGCGAGGAGATCTTCTCGAAGCTGGAGCCGATCGAGGACTGATCAGATGAGTATGGGGACCAACCGAGAGCTCTCGGTTGGTCCCCATACTCGTTCAGGCCCTCGAGTCGTAGCCTCCCGAACCCGCCGGTCGAACGACTGGGAGCCTTCGCCGGAAACCGCTCGTACGCGGAGATTTCTGAGTCTCCCCGGTTTGAGTGGACACCGAGATGGTGGGACCCGGAGTTCTGCTGGAAGGATGTTCACATGCCCAGAGTTCGCCGGTCGTTCACGCCTGTTCGCTCCGAACGGCTTCGCGATGGTGCCGCCGACGACGCGCACGGCGCCGCCGGGCCGAGAGCTCTCCGCCGTACAACCATGCGCGCCGGCACGGCTCGCTGGGGATGATCTCGCCTATCGGCTTTGAGGTCAGATCGCACAGAAGTCAGCATCCAAGCTGACGGTGTCCACTTGTGCAGGGGAACCTCATTCGGCGTTCGCGTCGCTGAGGGCGTTGACCATTGCTCGAGATCGATCGTCAGGGGGTGCTGGATGGGCCGCGCATTCCGGGCGTCCTCGAGTGTCGTGGCGTTGAAGATCGTGGCCCTTCGTAGCAGCAGCCGGCGTCGTTCAGAAGAAGTGCCGGGTGCGACATCAGAAGGTGAGTGGCAAGCCGAAGTGGTACCGTGCGGCCGAGCCGTAGGTGACGTCCCACTGTGCCGCGATGTGCGTCTTGTACATCGCGACGTCTCGATAGTACTTCTCCATCGCCGAGCCCTTCTTGGCCGATGAGCTGCCGGCCGTGGTGAAGGCGAGTTCGACCGCCTCATTTGCCATTCGGGCCGCCTGCTGTACCACTGCGCGAAGGCGGGCGTCGTCCTCGGTGGTGAAGTCCCGGCCGGTCTCCTTCCAGAGGCGGCCGAGCTCGACGTACTGCCGGATGCCCGCCATGTACATCGCTTCGGCGCCATCGGTGAGTGCGAGCAACTGGCCGAACCAACGGTGGTACTCCGGAGCCTCGGTGCGCGGAATGCGGGGCGGGAAGCTGGCGGCTCGGTTCTTCATCAGTTCCTCGAACTCATCGAGGGCGGCCCATGCAGCTCCGATCTGGGTGGCCACGAGTTCTGCGTTGAAGTACAACATCGACCGGCCGAGATAGAGCGGGTTGCCGTGCAGCTGATATCCGACAGTGCCCTCGGTCCCCAGCACATGCTCCCGCACGTCGTAATCGGCGGTGAGATGTGAGGGTACGAACGCATCATTGATCTCCACGGAGTTGGAGCTCGATGCCCGCATCCCGATCGTGCGGTCACCGCCCCAATCGTCGAGGATCGCGTACGACTCGCGCGGGAGCACGAACATTTTCATACCGAGCCCGTTGCCACTGTCGTCGACCGCGGGGGCCACCACCAGTACGTGTGTCGACCACATCGATCCCGAGCAGTAATCCCAGCGCCCGGACAACCGGAAGCCGCCGTCCGCGGTGGTCGCCTTACCCGACGGGACGGTACGCCCCGGTGCGATGAACGGACCGTTGCCGAACAATTCGTTCTGGCCCTCTTCGGAGAAGAAGGAGCCGACGTGGAAAGAGTGGCCCGCACCGAGAATGAACGACCATCCGACACCGGGGTCGCCGCGGGAGATCTCCACTCCGATCCGAAAGAAGTCGTCCAATTCGAGCTCGAGCCCGCCGAATCGCTTCGGCATCAGAGCATGATAAAAACCGGCGTCGTAGAGCTCACGGTGGACTTCCTCGGAGTAGCCGCCGAGTTGCTCGTGTTCGGCCTGCATCTTGCGGAGCTTCGGGCGCATTTCTCGCGCGATGCGGAGCAGGTGATCAGCCGCTTCGCGATTCGAGCATTCCGCGGGCGCGATCGGCGATCGGGGGTACAGGCTGTCGGTCATGGAGCCCTCCTCGGTTATTTCGTCATACGATAGTACATTTGATCCCGTACGTCACCCTTCGCACGATCGAGTCGTCGTTGCGCTGCGGCGCGTACGGTACGGTGCGCGGGGGCGTGCGAGTCGTAGCCGATACGGCTGCCATCGCGAGCGCGATGCCCACATCGGTGATGCCCGCACGCATGAACCACGGTGGCAGTTGACCGGCGGCGGAAGGTCGGGCGCTCCTTCGACGGCGAGTACTGCCGTCATCGGCAAGGCGCCTATGACGAAGTTGTTGGTGGACAATGCGATTGGCCCGGAACTGGTCACCGAGAGGTGCGCATTTCCGGCGAGCTGCACCGACACCGGGAGGCCGGTCACCACAAACGGGTGTCAGCGGGTCGACGGCGCATCATCGCCGGGTGCGTTCTCAGCCGCATGTCGAGGTGCCCGGCATCCCGCACGGAATCCACCCGGTGGTTATCTGTATGCGCTATGCAGCGCAACGATGTGCATGCGCATCGGACGGCATCGTCGGCGATGCAGAGTATTTCGGCGAGATCGAAGGCGCCGCGGGAACTGGTGCTCAGTTCTGCACAGCGGGCGTCCGCCGAACCGGCTCGACGATCGCCGGGTTCCGTTTGCGATCGGCGAGGAGTCGGAACGTGCACAAGGCGGAGATCCCCAATGCCACAACGAGGTAACCCATGACAGAGTAGATCGATTCCGTCTCGCGGACGAGTAGCGTTGCCACCAGCAGGCTGATCGCGCTACCGGCTACGTTCCCGACCTGGAAGCCCAGTGACATTCCGGTGTAGCGGACGTCGGCGGTGAACGCACCTGCGAAGAGGGAACCCTGGGCGCCGTAACCGAGCGAGAAGAAGATACTCATGGAGACCAGGTAACCGAGCACCATGAACCCGAAGTCGCCACTGGTCACCGACGAGAGCAGCAGGATGGAGCCGAACGTACAGCCGACGACGCTCACGCTCATGACGATCCGCAGCCCGTACCTGTCGACCAGGTATCCCGCCAAGGGAGTGGTGAGCAACTGAGCGGCGTTCGCGATGAGAATCGCGGTCAGCATCTCCGACCGCGTGAAACCGACGGCGTCGCTCGTGCCGTAGCTGACGAGATAGTTGATGGCGATCAGCGAGAGGCTGCCGAACCCGAGGAATGCTCCGGCGACGAGTAGGATGCTCTTCCAACTGGTCTTGAATACGCGCTTGATCGGCGCGGACGCGAGTTCGCCTGCTTCCTTGACTTTTTCGAAGTCCAACGACTCGGCAACACCGGCGCGGATGACCAGACCGACTATCACCAGCAACGCACTGGCCACGAACGGTATCCGCCAACCCCAGGAGTAGAGGTCGTCGTCAGGCATCTGGGCGACGGCGAGAAAGGCGATGTTGCCGAGCAGGATGCCGGCCGGCGGGCCGGTCTGCGGAAGAGCGGCGAACAATCCACGGCGTGATGCCGGTGCCGATTCGAAGGCGATGAGGATCGCGCCGCCCCATTCACCGCCGAAGGCGAATCCCTGCGCGAAGCGCAGGAGGGTCAGGAGGAGTGGTGCCGCCACGCCGATGCTGGCGTAACCCGGGAGCAGTCCGATCGCGACGGTTACCACGCCCATCAGCACCAGCGACAACACCAGCATCCGCTTGCGGCCGATCCGGTCTCCGTAGTGACCGAAGAAGATGCCGCCCAGGGGGCGCGCGATGAAGCCGATCGCGAAAGTACCGAGCGCCAGGATGGTTCCGATGAACGGGTCGTTGCCGGTGAAGAACACCTCCGGAAACACAAGAGCCGCGGCCAATCCGTAGATGGCGAAGTCGTAGTATTCGACCGTGGTGCCGACGAAGCTGGCGAGCCCCACTCGGGTCGGGGACGCCGGGGGTGGTGATTTCGTTGTCAAGGTGACCGTCTCTTCCGTGTGGGCTAGCGGGAGTTGCCGAAGACGAGGAGCCCGCTCAGGTCGCGAAGTGCGCGTGAGGCATCCATGGCCTCGTTGACCTGTTCGAGCGGGTAGCGGTTGGTGATGATCGGCGCTGCGTCGATGGCCCCACTCTCCAGGAGACCGACGTAGCGCGGGATGTCGCGTCGCATCCGGACATTGCCGTTCTGCGTACTCATGATGGTGCGGCCCTGGACGGCCACCGATGTCTGGAGCAGATTGATCGTGGTGCCGAGTTCCTTCACTCCGCTGAAGACCACGGTGCCCGCACGCCGGGCCAACATCACCGACAGTTCCTGGGCATCGGCCGGGCCTGCCGCTTCAAGCGAGTGATCGCTGCCTCGCCCACCGGTCATCGATCGGACGACCTCGAGGGCGTCCTCGGTCTGTGGGTCGATCGCCCGGGTGGCACCCAGCTCCAGAGCGAGTTCGCGACGACCCTGGTGCCGTTCGATCGCGAAGATCTGGCCTGCCCCAGCGACTTTGGCCGCCTGGATCGCCCAGAGGCCGAGATGTCCACAGCCGACCACCGAGACGGTCTCCCCAGGTTGGACCTGCGCGGAATTGAAGACCATACCGAGGCCGGTCGTGATGCCGCATCCCAGGAGTGAGAGAACCTCCGAGGGCAGGTCGGTGTCGAGTTCGAAGACCTGATTCTGCGAGACGTTCATGAGTTCGGCGTAACCACCCACGTTGCCGGACGCGCGTATGTTGTTCCCCTCTGCGTCCATCGCGACGACCGGGTACCCGTCGGGGTTGTCGAAGAGTTCGGAGCACTGATCCGGACGGCCGACCGCGCAGTAGTAGCACCGCCCGCATTCCGGGGTTCCCGGCACCAGCACGCGCTGACCGACCGACACCGAGTCGACGCCGGGACCGGTCTCGATCACCTCGCCGATCGAAGCGTGGCCCAAGATGACGGGCGGTACCTTGCCGAACTTGCCGGCCCAGTTCGTGCAGTCGGTCGAACAGAACGGAGTCGCGTGCGTTTTCACCAGCACGCGGCCGGGCGCAGGGGGCAGGTAGTCCAGCTCCTCGACCACGAACGGTTGCGCCAGAGTGCGCAGGATCGCTGCCTTCATCGTGCGGTCACCTCATGGGCTCCTCTCGGGAATGTGTCGAGCAGGAAGTGAGGGACGACGGCGCCTCGCACCTGTGTGCTCCGGGTCACGGTAAGAATGTATGACAGTATTATGATCGGTTCAAGTCCTCGGGGCTCTGTCGCACGCGGGTGCAACGTTCGGGACGAGCTCGTCGGCGGTGAGCGCCGGTGCTCCCGGGCTGCCGTCCCGGATGGGATCTGGCTGAGTGCGGCACCTGGAAGGGATGGGCAGATCCCATGCCAGACAACCTGATCCGGAAACACTGCCGCGCTGTCGAGTGGCCGTGGGCGTCAGGGGACCCGGGGCACCACGATGATCCGAGCACGACCTCGCGATACGCGGCCGGAGTGCAACCGACAGCGGGCTGCAACAGATGGCCGAGATGCGAGACGTGCGAGGCCCTGCTGAATCCCCACCGCGCCGCTATCCCGGCAGGGGTACCGACTCCTGGGCGGGATTCACCAGGTCCTTCCGGGCCCCGCGATCTGCTCGGCGTCTGCCATGGGAGACGGCACCTCCGTGGTGCCCTGAAAGATGTTGTGTACGTGCCTGGTGGATACGTGCGCGGCGCCGAGCGGTTCACCTCGAGCGAACATCGCCCAGTCTTCGAGAACTACGCCAAGGCCATTCGAGGTCAGTCGGAGATGGTGCGCAGCGCTTCGAGCGCGTTCTCGGCCGAATGTCGCAGATGCGCGTCGTAGAGCCGCTCGGCCTCGTCGGCGTCTCCGGCGCGCGCCGCTTCGACGACGCCGCGGAGTTCGATGATGGTGCCGCTGTGGTCGCCCGGCATGCCTTGGGCGCGCAGCACTCTCAACCGTGCTTGGAGATTGTCGACCAATTGCTGAAGGGCGGGGCTTTTCGCGCCATCGACCAGTACGGTGTAGTAGTCGTCTTTGGCTCGAAGTATTTCCATCGGATCGTCGCTGCCATCCGCTATCTCGGCGAACTCCTCGGCAGCCGCCGCCAATCGGATGATCTGGGACTTGGCGGCGCGGTCGACGAACCGGCGCACGACGAGACCCTCGAGACGAATCCTCGCCTCGTACAACTCCTCGGCTTCCTCGATCGACGGCGAGCTGACCATCGCGCCCTTCTGTGGCACCACGGTGACCAGTCCTTCTGAGGTGAGTTCGCGGAGTGCCTCCCGAACCGTTGTACGAGACACCCCCAGTCGCTCGATGAGTTCCCGCTCGACGAGTCGCTGCCCGGGGGCCAGTTCGAAGTTCAGAATGGCCTCACGAAGTGCGTCGATCACCTGTTCGCGCAGCGGAGCAGCCACCCTGCCCACCGGACCGGCGGACCAATTCGTCGATGCTGGCCTGGCGATGGACATGCGTTCCCCTGAGATTCGACAACCGGCGAGTGCTCTGTCATACGAGTTTACAATCCTGCGGTCCAGCCGGTCGTATCGGCGCCGGGCTGAGTGGTTCCGAATCGCTCGTAGACGAACGTCGCAAGCCGATGGGCCACCTCCGCGAGTGTTCGCTCGCCCAGGTGATGCACGTCCCAGAATGCTGACAGGGAGATCGAGAGACGGGTCGGGCCGGAGTCGATGGCCACCGGGTAGAGCTCGAACCGCGGGTCGTCGCTGACGACGGCCACCCCTCGCCCGGCCGCCGCCAGAGCCTGGGCAATCGTGCCGTTGGCCGCTTCGGTCGACCCGCCGAGGTGTCGACCCGCCAGACGAAGGGCCGTGTCGAAGACCTGTCGCGACGAGTACCCGGGCGGTAGGAGGATCAGATGCTCCGTCAGCAGCTCGTCGAATGTGATGCTCGTGAGTCCCGTCCATCGATGAGTCGGCGCGACGTACGCCCAGACCGGTAGGGGACTGAACTGCACGGAGGTGAACTCCCGGCCGGGCACCTCGGTCGTGATCACCAGATCACCGCGGATCGCCATCTCGTGGGCCGACATACCGTCGGAGGCCATGACGTCCACGGTGGGGTGGTCGTCGACGCCCGACAAGGTGGCGACGTATGGCGCCACCACATCGGTGAGGGTGACCGCCGGTGCGACGATGGTCATCCGCCGCAGACCACCCGATGCATGAAACTCGGCTGCGGCGACGAGTTCCTCTGCCTGGCGCGCCAGAGCACGCGCCGACGGCAACAGTGACCGTCCGGTCGGCGTCAGGGTGAGCCGATTGTGATCCCGTTCGAACAGGGCGACACCGAGGTCGGCCTCCAGTTGGCGAATCTGCCGGGAGACCGACGGCTGTGCGACATGTACGCGTCGCGCGGCGGCCGTCACCGAACCGGTGTCGGCGATTGCGAGGAAGTAGCTGATGTGCCGCAACTCCACCATGCCTCCTAGGCATCAAAAAGATCGCATACAGATCTTGGACAGGATAGCTCCTGTTCGGAGAGAGTTAGAGTCCCTCAACACTCGGCCGGACACTCCCGAGCGCGTCGGCCGCCGTTGGGCCGAAGCCCGATCCGGCGGAACCACACGGCAGAACAGGAACCGAATGACGACCTCCGTCTCGCACGGCCTCAAGACTTCCATCCCGTCGGTGCCGCATGACGTACCGACCGGTCTGTGGATCGGCGGCCGATCGGTACCGGCCTCGGACGGCGGCACCTTCGGCGTCCTCGACCCGGCCACCGAGACAGTGCTCGCCCAGGTCGCGGACGCCACACCCGCTGACGCCGAATCGGCACTCGACCAGGCGGCGGCGGTCGCCGACGAGTGGGCCGCCACCGCACCCCGTGCGCGTAGCGAGATCCTGCACGACACTTTCCGTGTCGTCTCCGAACGGGTCGACGAGCT
Source organism: Gordonia sp. NPDC127522 (assembly GCF_042672305.1). Classification (NCBI taxonomy): domain Bacteria; kingdom Bacillati; phylum Actinomycetota; class Actinomycetes; order Mycobacteriales; family Gordoniaceae; genus Gordonia; species Gordonia sp. NPDC127522. Next base: position 60,873 of record NZ_JBHXVK010000007.1, on the reverse strand, counting down.
TGCCATGTTGATGACGATGGAACTCGGTCGTGCACTGCCGGACAGCCTCGCCGAGGCCAGGTACGGAGCGGAATTCCTCCGCTGGTTCGCCGAGGAAGCCGTCCGGATCGAGGGACGGATCACCGAGTCGCCGTCCGGAAACGGCCGTATCCTGGTGACCCACCAGCCTCTCGGTGCGTGCCTGGCCATCACGCCGTGGAACTTCCCCCTGGCGATGGGCACTCGGAAGATCGCCCCCGCTCTCGCCGCCGGCAACGTCATGGTCGTCAAGCCGGCGCGCGAGACACCACTGACCATGCTGGCCTTGGCATCAGTGTTCGCCGAGGCAGGTCTGCCGCCGGGCGTGCTGTCGGTGCTGCCGACGTCCAGAGCCCGAGAGGTGTCAACCGCCCTCATCGAGGACGAGCGCATCCGCAAGATCAGCTTCACCGGTTCGACCCCGGTGGGACGCGCACTCATCGGCCAGTCCGCCGAGCGTGTCCAACGCACGTCGATGGAGCTGGGTGGCAACGCGCCTTTCATCGTGTTCGCCGATGCCGATCTCGGCGCCGCGGTCGACGGCGCGGTCGCGGCGAAGATGCGCAACGGCGGTGAAGCGTGCACCGCCGCCAATCGCTTCCTCGTCCACGACTCGGTGGCTGCCGAGTTCACCGACAAACTCGTCGAGCGCCTGCGGGTCCTGCGATCGGGGCCGGGCTACGAGGCGTCGACCACACTCGGTCCACTCGTGAGCCGCGCCCAGCGAGACAGCGTCGCGGACTTCGTCGTTCGCGCCGTGAACGCCGGAGGCCGGGTGCGCCTGGGCGGGGAGGTCCCCGAGGGTGTCGGCTTCTACTACCCCGCCACGGTCGTCGACAACGTTCCCGCCGACGCTGACATCACTCGAGAAGAGATCTTCGGGCCTGTCGCCGTCATCAGCACGTTCGACACCGAGGAACAGGGCATCACGGCAGCCAATGCCACCGAATACGGACTCGCCGCCTACTTCTACAGCCGTGACCTGGATCGGTGCATGCGCGTCGCGGAGAAGCTCGACGTCGGCATGGTCGGGGTCAATCGCGGAGTCATCTCCGACGTCGCGGCGCCGTTCGGCGGGGTGAAGCAGTCGGGTCTGGGTCGCGAGGGTGGCCGTGAGGGCATCCACGAGTACCTGACGACGAAGTACGTCGCCCTCAGCGGGTAGGAACCCTGTTCCGGAACGGATCAGACCGCTCGATCGGGTCGCGGTCGCGAGGTTCAGTGTTCTCGACGAACCGGTGAGCGCGCACCCAGGACCGCGGCCGCGGCGTTGCGGCCCGGGATGCCGCTGACCCCGCCGCCGCGGCGAGCGCCCGCGCCGCACAACAGAAGTCGCGGATGCGGGGTCTCCACGCCCCACCCGCCGACCTCGGACACGGTCTCGGCCCACGGCCATCGCAACGGCCGGTGGAAGATGTGCCCGCCGGGCAGTCCGACGGCGTCCTCGAGGTCCTGCGGGGTCTTCGCCTCGATGCACGGCCGGCCGTTCGCATCGTGCGCGATCACCGACTGGATCGGTTCTCCCAATACCGAATTCAGCGAGGCGAAGGTCGCGCCGACGGCGTGCTCGACGGCACCGGGTTCGTCGAACACCTCCGGCGGCATGTGCAGGCCGAAAAGGGTCAGTGTGTGTTTGCCGGTGAGCTCCGGGCCCAGGATCGACGGGTCGGTGAGCGTGTGGCAGTAGATCTCACACGGCGGGACCTGCGGCACCTCACCACGATTCGCTTGCCGCCACGCGTCGTGCAGTTGGGTGCCGGTCTGGTTGATGTGGAAGGTCCCGGCGAATGCCGCCGCCGGCGGGGTCGACCCGTCGCGGAGTCGCGGTAACCGGTCGAGTAGCAGGTTGATCTTGAGTTGCGACCCGCGGGCGTCCGGCTCGCAGGGGATCGGCGTCCCGTCGAGGAACGTGTTGAACACCTGCGGCGCGCACGCGGCATAGAGCATCGAACCGCGGAAGGTGCCGCTCGTCGTCTCGACGGTCCCGTCGCCGGGATCGACGCCGGTGATCTCGACGCCCGTTCTGATCTCGGCTCCCGCCGAGGTCGCCGCCTGGTAGAGCGCACCCGACACCGCGCCCATCCCGCCGACCGGGACGTACCAGTCGCCGGTTCCGCCGCCGATCACGTGGTACAGGAAGCAGATGTTCTGGCGCAGGGACGGATCGTCGAGGTCGGCGAAGGTGCCGATGAGTCCGTCGGTGGCGGCGATCCCGCGGATCAGGTCGTCGTCGAAGTACTGACGGAGCAGCGTGCCCAGCGGCAGCGTGGTGAGCGCCTCCCACAGTTCGGCGGTCGACGTGTCGGTGGTGGACTTGTCTGGGCCGACGACGAGGTCATGCATGTTGGCGGCGGTCCGCAACGGCTGGGTCATGGTCGGGAAGACGCGGTCGGCGACCACACCGAGCCGACGGTAGAACGACTGCCACGCGGTGAAGCCGAGGTCGGAGCCGGTCACCCGCCGGAACGACGCGGCCGTCGCATCGTCGTCGAGGTTGTCGACGAGGATGCCGCGCGCCGGATCCGACGGCAGGGGCGTGTACGACGAATAGCGGCGTCGGATGAGTGTGACGTCGAGGCCGAGGTCGGTGATGATCTGGCTCGGCATCAGCGAGACCAGGTACGAGTACCGCGACAACCGCGCGGAGAGACCGGCGAACGGCGTCGCCGACACCGTGGCGCCGCCGACGTGGTCGGCCTTCTCGAGGACGAGCACACGTCGGCCGGCACGAGCGAGGTAGGCGGCAGCGGTCAGTCCGTTGTGTCCCGCGCCCACCACGATGTCGTCGTACGACGCGTCGTCTCCGGTGCTCATCGGTCAAGCGTTCCAGATCGACCGGCGGCGCAGGATGTGGTTGTCGACATATCCTGATGCGGTGGACATCCCCTCGGTCGAGCTCAGCAACGGCACCTCGATCCCCCTGGTGGGGCTCGGCACCTACAACATGCTCGGCCGGCCGGCCGTCAGTGCCGTCAGCTCGGCGATCAAGTCCGGTTACCGCCTGCTCGACACCGCGCCCCGGTACAGCAATGAGCTGAGTGTCGGGATGGGGCTGCACGGGACCGGCGTCCCGCGCGAGGAGATCGTCGTGCAGACCAAGCTGAGCGGCGGTGACCAGGGTTTCGACGAGGCGATCAACGCCGCCAAGGAGAGCGCTCGCCGGCTCGGTGTCGCGCATATCGACGTGTACCTCATCCACTGGCCGTGCCCGAGCCTGGGCCGCACCGTCGATTCCTGGAAAGCGCTGCTCACGCTCGCCGACGAGGGATACGTCCGCACACCCGGCGTCTCGAACTTCAAACAGCACCACCTGCAGATGCTCTTCGACGAGACGGGACGCTGGCCGGTTCTGAATCAGATCCAGTGCTCACCGTCGCTGCCGCGAACCGAGTTGCGGGAGTTCATGTCCGACAAGGGCATTCATGCTCAGGCGTGGCATCCGACCGGCCGCAAGGAAGGCCTGCTCGCCGACCCGGTCATCCTCCGGATCGCGCGCAAATACGGCAAGTCGCCGACGCAGATCGCATTGCGTTGGTCGGTGCAGAACGGCATCAGCGTCGTCCCGAAGTCGTCGCACACCGGCCGCCAGGTGGAGAACGCCGACCTGTTCGACTTCGCTCTCGACCCCGCCGACCTGGCCGAACTCGCCACCCTCGACCGCGGTGAGCGCGCCGCCCGTGACTCCGACGTCGACGAGGAGTTCTGACCCCGCCCGTCGACTGGGCGTCCGCTTTCGTTGACCGTGCGTTCTCGGGTCAGCGGATCTTGAAGATGACCATCCGCTGGACGACGAAGTTGATGACCGTCGCCGTGCCTTGGGCGACAACGTACGCCGCGAAGCTGTACAGCAGCGTTTCCTGCCAGGCATGCGACAGAAGCGTGTAGATGCCGACGTTGACGAAGTAGGTCACCACGTAGAGCGCGACGACCGACACGAACCGCGCCATGCTCGGTTCGGCTCGGAATGTCCATCGACGGTTCAGTAGGTACGCGACGGTGGTGCCGAGGATGAACCCGGCGGATTTCGCGGGCCAGAACGGGACGTCCAGACCGTATTGCAGGAGGATCGTCAGCCCGAAGTCCAGCAGCCCGGAGAACCCGCCGGTGATGACGAAGCGCACCAGCTGGGTCTTCAGGCCGACATTCGTCGACGCCTCTTCGTCGTCGAGGGGCAGCTCGATCGGCATCGGCGCATGGCGCGTGGCGAAGTCCTCGTGGCTCGGTTCTTCGTCATCGCGGACGTGGTCACCAGGGTCGGGTCGAGACACGCTGACACCCTAGCCGACGATGTCTTGGCTACCGTGCCGACGGGCGTTGCGGGGTTTCGACGCACAGTCGACGAAAACCAGCGCGCAGTCGACGAGATCGGACGCACAGTCGACGGGTCAGGCCCGCTGCGGGACCTCCGGCGGGATGGCCGCAAGCAACGCGCGGGTGTAGTCGGTCGCGGGGTCGTGGAGGATGGTCGACGCCGGTCCGCTCTCGACGACCTTCCCGTCCTGCATCACCGCGACGGTGTCGCTGATCTGCTCGACGACGGCCAGGTCGTGCGCGATGAACAGGTACGTCAGACCCTTCTGACGCTGGAGCTCGGCGAGCAGGTCGAGGACGCTGGCCTGCACCGACACGTCGAGCGACGCCGTCGACTCGTCCAGGATCAGGACCTCCGGGTCCGACGCCAGCGCCCGGGCGATGCTCACCCGCTGCCGCTGACCGCCGGACATCTCGTGCGGATAGCGGTCGAGGTATGACGCGTCGAGGCTGACGTCGGCGAGCAACTCTTCGGCACGACTCCGCGTGCCGTCCCGGCCGTCGGTGAGGCCGTGCGTCCGCAGCGGCTCGGCGATCGCCGCCGCCACCGTCATCCGCGGATCGAGCGAGGCGGCCGGGTCCTGGAACACCATGGCGACGCGGCGTCGGAGCAGGGCTTCGTCGGCACCGCGCGCCCCGATGGCCTCGACCCTCCGGCCGTCGAGGGTGACGGTCACGCTGCCCCGCACCGTCGTACCCTGGGCGGACGTGATGAGGCCGGTGATGACGCCGGCCACGGTCGACTTCCCCGATCCCGATTCGCCGACGATCCCGAGCGTCCGGCCACGAGCGACCTGCAGGTCGACCCCGTCGGCGGCGTGCACCACCCGGCGCCCCGACGGGCCGCGGACCACGTAGTCGACCCCCAGCCCGGTGACACTCAAGAGAGGCTCGTCGACCCGCTTCTGAAGAGGCGACGCGCCACCACGTTCGGTGACCTTGCTCAACAGCGGACGTGAGTCCAGCAGTGTGCGGCTGTACTCGTCCTGCGGGTCGTCGAACAGCGTTGTGACGTCATTGCTCTCGACGATCCGGCCGGATCGCAGCACCATCACCCGGTCGGCGATCCGCCCGATGACGCCGAGGTCGTGGCTGATCCACACCACCGCCATACCGCGCTCGCGCTGTAGTTTCGCGACCAGGTCGATGATCTGTGCCTGCGTGGTCACGTCGAGTGCGGTGGTGGCCTCGTCGGCGATGAGGAGTTCCGGATCGCAGGCCAACGCGATCGCGATCATGACGCGCTGCCGTTGGCCGCCGGACAACTGATGCGGGTATGCGCGCAAACGGCTTTCGGGGTCGGGCAGGTTCACGTCGCGCAGCAGGGTAAGGGCCCGTTCGCGCGCCTCGCCCCGCGAGAGACCGAGATGCCGGCGCGGACCCTCGGTCAGTTGTTGTTCGACGGTGAGCAGGGGATTGAGGCTCGACGACGGGTCCTGGAAAACGAAGCCGACTCGCGAACCGTGGAGGGCCCGGAGTTTCGCCGGTGTGGCGCCGACGATTTCGGTGTCGCCGAGGCGGGCCGACCCGCGGACGTAGGCGCTGGGCGCGTCGAAGAGACCGGTGGCCGACAACACGCTCAGTGACTTGCCTGAACCGCTCTCCCCGACGATCCCGAGCGTCTCACCCGGCGCGACCGAGAAACTGATGCCGTGCACGATCTCTCGCGGACCGACACCGACGACGAGGTCCTCCACGCGCAGCACCGATCCGTCGGGATCGCCGTGTTTCGCGGTCGACGGTGTGGTCACCGTCGGCGACTTGCGTTCGTACCCGCGGTTGCGCAGCAGCGTGCGCTGGCGCGGGTCGAGCACATCGCGTACGCCGTCGCCGACGAGGTTGAACGCGAAGACCGTCACGAGGATCGCCAGCCCGGGGAACACCCCCATCCACCAGGCGGTGGTGATGAACCCCTGTGCGTCGAAGAGCATCCGGCCCCAGGACGGGTCCGGTGGCTGGACGCCGAGACCGAGGAACGACAGCGCCGCCTCCGACAGGATCGCGAACGCGAGCGAGATGGAGGTCTGGACGATGACCGGACCCGAGATGTTCGGCAGCACATGCCGCAGGAGGATGGCGGGTGTTCGTACGCCCATGGTTCGTGACGCCTGGACGTACTGGGTCTGCCGTACCCGCAGGGTGTCGGCGCGCGCCACCCGGGCGAAGATCGGGATGTACACCACGCCGATCGCGATCATCGCCGAGGTGACGCCCGGACCCAGGATGGCCACGATGGCCAGCGCCAGCAGCAGCACCGGGAACGAGAACACCACGTCGACGATCCGCATGAGCGCGGTGTCGAGGACCCCGCCCGCGAAACCCGCGACCATGCCGAGGACCACGCCCACGGTGAGGGAGATCGCCACTGCGATGACCGCCACGCGCATGCTCACCGACGCGGCGAGCACCACCCGGGAGAAGACGTCGCGACCCAGGTCGTCGGTCCCGAAGAGGTGGGACCAGCTGGGCGCCTGCAGCGCATTCGGGACGTCGATCTCGTTGGCGCCGTACGGAGCGATGAGTGGACCGAACACCGCGCACACGAGGACGACCGCGATGATGATCAACCCGATCACCGAGGTGCGGTTGCGTAGCAGCAATCGCCAGGCCGAATCGGTCGACGCGTCGCTGTTGAGCTCGGTGCCGGCCGGTTCGTCGTCGACTCCGGTACCGGGTTCCGGCGGGTCGGGTGAGGTGAGGGTCATGACAGCCGAATCCTGGGATCGATGACGGCGTAGAGGATGTCGACGACGAGGTTGACGACAAGGAAGATCACCGCGATGAGCAGGATCGCACCCTGTAGGACCGGGTAGTCGCGCGCGGCGACCGAGTCGTAGACCAGCAGACCCAGTCCGGGCCAAGCGAACACGACCTCTACGACGATGACACCGCCGAGCAGACCTGCGAACTGGATACCGGAGATGGTCAGCACGGGTACGAGCGCGTTGCGTCCGACGTGATCGAGGAGAACACGCTTGGTGCTCAGCCCTTTCGATTCGGCCGTCGTCACGAACGGTGCGTTCACCACGTCGAGCACCGACGAGCGCACGTAGCGCGTCATGATCGCCCCCGTCACGACCCCGACCGTGATCGCCGGCAGCACGAGGTGTTCGAGCCAACCGAGTGGGTCGTCGGCGAAGGGTTGGTACCCGGCTGACGGTAACCAGCCGAGCGCGGTGGAGAAGAGGCCGATCAGCAGGATGCCCATCCAGAAGTCGGGCACGGAGATCCCGAACTGGCTCACCACGCGAATGACGTTGTCGGCCAGCCGACCTTCACGTAGCGCGGCCCAGAAACCGAGTGGCACGGCGATGAGCAACGCGACGACGATCGCCGCGGTCGCGAGTGTGATGGTGGCGGGAAGCCGATCGAAGAGCATCGTCGTGACCGGTTCGCTGTTGCGGAAGCTGACGCCGAGGTCGCCGGTGAAGGCACTGCCGACGTAATTCACCAGCTGTGACGCGAGCGGTTGGTCGAGCCCGGAGGCGCTGCGCAGCGCCTCATACGATTCCGGGGTGTAGCGGGTGCCGAGCGCGATGCGGACGGGATCGCCCGGCACGACCTGCATCAGGAAGAACACCGCGACGATCACGCCGAGCAACACCGCGACGGTGTAGAGCAGGCGCACGACGATGAAGCGCACCAACGGTGAGTGCAACGCGGTCATCTCAGCTCCTCTCCAGCCGGGCGTCGCGGAATCGAATGGCCTTGTCGGGACGAACGACATACCCCTGGAGCTGCGTCACAAAAGCCTGGGTCGACGACGGGTTGTAGAGGTAGAGGTAGCTCACGTCGTCGGCGATGATGCTCGCGGCCTCGGCGTAGATCCGCTTGCGGGCCTCGACGTCGAGTTCGGTTCGACCCCGGTCCAACAAGGCGTCGACCTCGGGGTTCGAGTACTTCTGCGAGTTCGACGTGCCCTCGGAATGGTGTTGGGCGTAGTAGAAGTCGTCTGGGTCGATGTTGCCCAGCCAACCGAGCAGCAGGGCGTCGAAGTCGCCGGCGGCCTGGCGGTCGAGCCACGCGCCGAAGTCGAGTTGTTCGATCCGCACGTCGATCCCGACGTCGGCGAGGTTCGACGCGATCACCTGCGCCGCCGTCACCGTCTCGGGATACTCGGTGGTCACCATCAGGCGCATGTCGAGTCCGCGGATGCCGGCCTGCCGGAGCAGGTCTCTGGCCTTCGCGACGGCGGCGTCGCGGTCGAGTCCGGCGGTATAGCGGTCGTAGGGTGCGAACCAGGGACTGGTCGCGGGGATCGCGAGCTCGTTGGGCGTCGCGGTCCCGTACCCGACGACCTGCGCGATCGAGTCCCGGTCGATCGCATACGCGACCGCCTGGCGGACCCGGGTGTCGTCGAACGGCGGGGCGTCGAAGTTCATCGTGACGTACCAGTAGTCGTTGGCGACCACGGTTCCGACATCGACTGTGTCGTCGCGGCGCAGGATGCTGAGCTGCTGGGCGGGAATGGCGTCGGTCCAGTCGATCTCGCGGGATCGGAGCGCGGACACTGCGGTGGTGCCCTGTGAGATGAAGCTGTAACGGACTCCGTCGACGGCGGGTGCGCCGCCCCAGTAAGCGGGATTGGACGCCAGCACGATGGATGCGCCCGGCGACCGGGAGACGAACGAGAACGGCCCAGTCCCGATCGGCCTCGTTGTGATCTCACCGGATTCGACGTTGCGGCGGTTGACGATGGCCAGTCCCTTGAATCCGCCGATGCTGGTCAGCAGATTGGGGGGCGGCGCGCTGACGGTGAACCGGACCCGACGGTCGTCGAGGGCGGTGATCGACGCGATGGCCTCGAGTTTGTATGCGTTGGACAGTTCTTCGTCGATGATCCGACGGAAGGAGTATTCGACATCGGCTGCGGTCAGCGGGTCGCCGTTGTGGAACGTGACCCCGTCGCGCAGCGTGAACGTCCATTGCAGGCCGTCCGGGCTGACCTCCCAGCTCTCGGCCAGTGCCGGCCGCATCTGGAGTTGCTCGTCGGGTTCGACGAGGGTGTCGAAGACGTTCTCGAGTACTTCGAAGGTGAAGTAGGAACTGGACTTCTGCGGGTCGAGCTGGTCGGGTTCACCGGCGATGGCGGCCTTGATGGTGTTGACGGTGTCCGACGACCCGCCACCGCATGCGGCCAGCACGGACGTGCCCAGCAAGGCGGTTCCGGCGACACCGGCGACGCGAAGGAACCCGCGGCGATCGAGTACGTCGGGTCTGGGCGGCGGAAGCTGCTCGCGCACAGATGAATACACCGACCCGCTCGGCGAATCGGTCATCACTGTCCTCCCGCCCGGCGAGTGTTCGCCTCGGAGTCTCACCGCACGTCGGCCGCGCCACGGCATGCGTGAGGCGCCCTGCTGTGCAGTGTGCCCCAGGGGTACAGGTGGTGCAACCGTGCCATACCTCCGCGGACGGAGAAGTTGCGGCAGGAGGACAGGATCAGCTGTTGACCTTCGCGATCACGTTGTCGGCGTACCAGTTCAGATGGTCGATCTTGGTCTGCAGCGGCTCGGTGTCGTCGCCCATGACATACGGCAGCCGGAAACCGACGATCACGTCGGTGATCCCCTTGTCTTCCAGCCGCTTACATCCGTCGACGGTGTAGGCGTCCATGGAGATCACGTGGATCTCGAACGGATCGTTGGTCTTTCCCTCGGCCTTGCGGATCTCGTTGATCCGGTCCAGCAGCGTCTCGAGCTCCTCGGGCGGACCGCCACCGTGCATCCAGCCGTCACCGCGGATGACCGCACGACGCAGCGCGGCGTCGGCGTGACCGCCCACCAGCAGCGGGATCGGTTCGGTGGGCGCGGGCGTCATCTTGATCTTGGGGATGTCGTAGAACTCGCCGTGGAACTCGAAGTACTCGCCGGTCGTCAGACCGCGGATGATGTCCATGCATTCGTCCATCCGCTTGCCGCGGCGCTTGAAGTCCACGCCCATGAAGTCGTAGTCCTCGGGCCACGGACTCGTGCCGACGCCCATCGCGAAGCGGTTGTTCGTCAGGTACGCCACCGAGCTGGCCTGCTTGGCGACCAGCGCGGGCGGGCGGACCGGCAGCTTCACCACGAAGGGCGTGAAACGGATGGTCGAGGTGACCGCGCCGAGCGCTGCGGCCTGGATGAACGTCTCGATGAACGCCTTGCCGTCGAGGAACTCGCGATTGCCGTCCGGGGTGTACGGATACTTCGCGTCCGATTCCTCCGGATAGGCCAGCGAGTCGGGAATGGTGAAGCCGGCGTACCCCGCGGCTTCGGCGGCCTGCGCGAGCGGCGCGTAGTACGACGGATCGGTCATGGCCTCGGCATACGTGAACCGCATCATGCTCCTCGGGACGGCAGTGAAACTCCGTCCACAGTAGAACACGTTCTAGTTATGCGACATGGACTTCGTCATCGTCGCAGGTCTCCAGCGCGCAGGGGGCGGCGATTGTTGGCTGGTGGCGGCCCAGGGTCAGCGAAGCCCCGTGAGGGGATTGTCCGAAGTCGCGCCGGGGCCCGGGTGTACGCGTAGTTCGCCGGTGCCGATTCGCTCGCCGCACGCGGAGCACGTCGGCTCGACCGTCATCGTCTGGCCGCAGGAGTGCGTCGACACCACCGGTGCGCCGTCCTCGGCGGTCCACCGGTCACCCCACTGACGTAACGCGGCCAGGACCGTCCAGAGGTCCCGGCCCTTCTCGGTGAGGCGGTAGTCGTAGCGCACCGGGTTGTCCTGGTAGGGCTCCTTCGCCAGGACTCCGTGTTCGACGAGGGTGTCCAGTCGCTGGGTCAACACGTTCCGCGCGATGCCGAGCCGCGACGAGAACTCGTCGAATCGCGTCACGCCGAACATCGCGTCCCGGACGATCAGCAGCGTCCACCATTCGCCGACGATCTCCAGTGTTTGGGCGATCGAGCAGTTCATCTCGGCGAACGAGGCGCGGCGCATGAGATCGAGAGTAGTGGGTTGCGTGATGCAACTCAACCTGCTTGCATGAGTTGCGTGAAGCAACTCAGCAGGCAAGAAGCCGTTGATGACGGATTGTTGGACAGTTTCGGAGCGACCCCGACCGGAGACGGTCGATGGTCGGCGACCATCGACCGTTCCTGGTGGGGATGGTCGGGCCCGCACGGTGGTGCCATCGCGGCGCTGGCCGTCCGGGTCGGCGCCGATGCAGCGCCGGGTACGACGGTGCGCGCTCTCGATCTGCGATTCGTCGGCAAGCCCGACGGCGGGGAGTTGCTCCTGACGCCGACGGTCCGGGAGGTCGGTCGGCACACGAGGGTCGTCGACGTCACGGTCACCCAGGCGGGTGTCGACATCGCGTCGGCATCAGTCACGACCGGGCGGGTCGGGGAATCCGCACCCACCGATGTCATCGACCGGGTCGCGGGCGTTCCCGGCCCGGAAGGGCTCGACCCCTTCATGATTCCCCCGGAGATCGTGCCGATGGGCGCGCAGCTCGATGTGCGACCGGTCGACGGTCCGCTCGCGCTCACCGGAGCCGACGAGGCCTGGATGCGGGCATGGATCACCACCCGAACCCCGATGGCCGTCGACGCCGGTTACCTGGCCCTGCTGGCGGACTGCCTACCGCCCGCCGTCTTCCCGACTCTGACCGCGCCGCTCGCACTCCCGACGGTGGCATTCTCCATGCACGTGACGGCGCCGCTGGACGACGCCACTCCGGCGCCGGTTCTCGTCCATACGCGTAACACCTCGACGTCCGGCGGCTGGTCGGTCGACGACACCACGCTGCGCGACCGCGGCGGACGGCTCCTCGCCTCCGCGCGCCAGAGCCGCCGGGTTCTCGGATGGCCGGTCCGATGACGGTCACTCGAAGCGGCCCGGCGACGCCGGCGCCGACTGTCGCGCGGCCCGGCCTCGTCCTGCTCATCCTGTCTGGGGCGGCGTTCATGGCCAGCCTCGACGTCTTCATCGTCAACGTCGCCTTCGACGACATCGGTGCCGACTTCACCGGCGCGACCCTGTCCCAGATGTCCTGGATCCTCAACGCGTACGCCATCCTGTATGCGGCGCTCCTTGTTCCGGCGGGCCGGATCGTCGATCGGTACGGCCGCAAGGGCGGCTTCCTGCTCGGTCTCGCGATCTTCACCGCGGCGAGTGCGGCATGTGCCGCGGCGCAGGGCGTCTGGTGGCTGGTGGCATTCCGCGCACTGCAGGCACTCGGCGCGGCGATTCTGACCCCGGCGAGCCTGGGTCTGGTCGTGGCGACGTTGCCGCCGGAACGTCGGGCCCGGTCGGTGCGCATCTGGGCGGCCACCGGCGCCCTGGCCGCGGCCTTCGGGCCGGCCGTCGGCGGTCTTCTCGTCGAGGCGTCGTGGCGCTGGGTGTTCCTGGTCAACGTGCCCGTCGGCGTGGCGGCGATCGTCGCCGGGGCGATCGTACTGTCCCGCCCCCAAAACGTCTCGGCCAGTGGCTTTCCGGACGCGTTGGGCGCGCTTCTCCTGGTCGTCTCGGTGGGGGCCTTGACACTCGGTCTGGTCCAGGGGAGTGAGTGGGGTTGGACGGATGCGCGGATCACCGGTGCGTGGATCGTCGCCGGGGTAGGGCTCGTCGGCTTCGTCCTCAGTTCGGCGCGTCATCCCGAACCGGTGATCTCGCCTGCACTGCTGCGGATCCGGGCCTTCTCGGTCGCGAACGTGACGATGCTGCTGTTCTCCATCCCGTTCGCGGGCGCACTTCTCGCGAACATCCTGTGGTTGCAGCAGGTCTGGGGCTTCTCGCCGATCGTGACGGGTCTCGCGGTGTCAACCGGACCGCTGATGGTCCCGATCTTCGCGGCCGTGTCGCACCGCCTCAGTGCGCGGGTCCCGGTGGGGCGGCTCGTTGCGTTCGGTTGTGTGCTCTTCGGTCTCGGGTCCGCCCTCATCGCGCTGTCGGTCGACGCCACACCGGATTTCGCCACCGAGTTCCTGCCGGGCTGGCTGATCGGCGGTGTCGGAGTGGGCTTCGCGTTGCCGTCGATCCTCTCCTCGGCGACCGCCGACCTCCCCGCAGATCAGGCCGCCACCGGAAGCGCGGTGGTCAACATGAGTCGTCAGATCGGCATGTCGCTGGGTGTCAGCTTGCTGGTCGCGATCATCGGCACCTCGGCGGTGTACGCCGATGTGCACGACTCGTTCCTGACCGCCTGGTGGGTACTCGCGGGAATCGCTGCGCTGGGCGCGATCTCGGCGTTGGGGATGACCCCGCGAGCGGTGCCGAATTCCGCTCCCTGAGGAGCGTTCGGAGCTTGCGGAGAACGCAGGCGGCTCCTCCTGTTCCCTGAGGAGCGTTCGGAGCTTGCGGAGAACGCAGGCGGCTCCTCCTGTTCCCTGAGGAGCGTTCGGAGCTTGCGGAGAACGCGTCACGAAGGGTTGCGGCGACCCTTCGTGACGACCCTCCGCAGGCTCCGGGTCTCCTCAGGGAGCGTTGTGGTTGACGACCCTCCGCAGGCTCCGGGTCTCCTCAGGGAGCGTTGTGGTTGACGACCCTCCGCAGGCTCCGGGTCTCCTCAGGGAGCGTTGTGGTTGACGACCCTCCGCAGGCTCCGGGTCTCCTCAGGGAGCAGAAGTCCTGCGGCTCACACGGATTTGGCAGTGAGAGAGCAAGTGCTCAGGGACGCGTGAACCGCTCCCGACGACCGAGGCCGCGGAGCCGCACCCACTCGGCGAACCCCTTCGGATCACGTTGCTGCACAAGGAAGAACCAACCGAAGCGGGCATACTCCTGCGGCAACAGCTTTCGGAGTCCGGGCTGGCTCATCAGGTAGCCGCGGTTGCGGTAGGTGAAGAACCGCTTGGTGTCGTTGTCGGGGTACTGGGTGTGCATGCGACCGCCCAGGATCGGTCGGAATTCCGCCGAGCCGTCGGGGTGGAGGTATCCCGCGCGCAGGCAGGTACCGAACCGCACGCCCGAGCGGACCAGCCGACGGTGCACCTCCACCTCGTCGCCGCGGAAGAACAATCGCAGGTCCGGCACGCCCACCTGCTCGAGGCACCGTGCGGAGAACAGAGCGCCGTTGAACAGCGACGCGATACCGGGCAGCAGATCGTCGTCCTGGGTCTCACCGGTGACATCTGACCCGCTCGCTTCGCTCCCGGCGTCGGCAAAGAGTTCCGACCGTTTACGGCGCCACACGAGTCCGCGTCGAAGCGGAAAGGCGAGGGTGTCCGGGTCATCGAGGTTGGCGACCACCGGTGACACCTCGTCGAGGTCATGCCGTGCGGCGCAGTCGAGCAGCGTCGAGAGAACCATCGGACCGTCGGGTCGGCCGTCGTCGTCGGCGCACCAGACCCAGTCGGCGCCGAGGGCGAGCGCATGCAGCATGCCCAAGGCGAATCCGCCGGCACCGCCGAGATTGCGCTCCGATCCCAGGTACGTCGTCGGAACGGGCTGCGCCGCAACGAGTTCGGCGACTTCGGGCTCGTCGGCGTTGTCGACGACGATCAGATGGTCGACGGGCCGGTCCTGGCCCGACACCACGGCCAGCGACTCGGCGAGCAACTCCGCGCGACGGTGCGTGACCACGACCGCGATGACCTTCGGAGCGACGGCGCCCTCGGTCACTCCGGAGTCCCCTTCTTGTCCGCCTTCTCCAGGTCGGCGATCACCCTGCGGACGTGTGCCGCGGCATCGGGGCCCTCATAGGCTTCGACGACCTCTTCGATGCCGCCTTCCATGCGGACCTGTCCGTGATCGATCCACAGGGCGCGGTCGCACAACTGGGCCAGGAACTCATTGGAATGGCTGGCGAACACCAGGATTCCCGACCGCTCGACGAGCGCCTGGAGCCGACCCCGCGCCTTGCGCATGAAGTCGGCGTCGACGGCGCCGATGCCCTCGTCGAGGATGAGGATCTCCGGGTCGATGGAGGTCACCACGCCGAGTGCGATGCGCACCCGCATACCGGTGGAGTAGGTGCGCAGCGGCATCTGCAGGTAGTCGCCGAGCTCGGTGAACTCCGCGATGTCGTCGATCTTCTTGAGCATCTCCTTGCGCGTCATGCCCAGGAACATGCCGCGGATGATGATGTTCTCGTAGCCGGAGATCTCGGGGTCCATGCCGACGCCGAGGTCGAAGACGGGCGCGACCCGGCCGTGCACCCGGCAGGCGCCGCGCGTGGGTTCGTAGATGCCCGACAGCAGACGCAGAAGCGTCGACTTGCCGGCGCCGTTGTGGCCGACCAGCCCGATCCGGTCGCCGTGCTTGAGGTGCAGGTTGATGTCCTTGAGCGCCTCGACGACCACCACGTTCGACTCGGTGGAGCCGATGACGCCGCCCGCCGCGCCGATCACCGACTTCTTGAGCGACCGCGTCTTGGCGTCGAAGATCGGGAAGTCCACACACGCGTCCCACGTGTCCACGCGGACGCGGGTGTCGCCGAGATCGTTGTTCTTGGCCATCGAATCCGTCCCTACACCCAGTACGCCACGCGGGCCCGGTAGTTGCGCAACACCATCATGGCCAGCACCCAGCCCACGGCGGTGCAGCCCAGGACGACGGCCCAGTGGTAGAACTCGACCGGCTCGCCCAGCAGCGGTCCGCGTGCGATCTCCAGATAGTGGAACATCGGGTTCAGCTCGACGAGCTTCAACCTCGACGACGCCTCGCCGGTCGCATTGCCGAGGCTCTGCGTCGTCCAGATGATCGGCGTCATGAAGAAGACCAGCTGCACCGCGGTGGTGAGGAGCTGGCCGATGTCGCGGAATCGGGTCGACAGGATGCCGAACACGATCGTCACCCAGATCGAATTGACCACATACAGCGCGAGGGCCGGGACGATCAGCGTGACGGTCCAGTTGAGCGGGGGCGGGAAGATCAGGAACAGGATGACGATGATGACGACGTTGTGCGCGAAGATGATCAGCGCACGCCACACCACTCGGTAGACGTGCACGCTCACCGGGGCCGGAAGCTGTTTGATCAGCCCCTCGTTTTTCGAGAAGACCTCGGAGCCCTCGAGGATCGAGCTCGAGATGAAGTTCCAGAAGATGAAGCCGAGCGCGACGTACGGCAGGAACACCCTGATGTCCATGCCGAAGAGCTCGCCGTAGAGCAGGCCCATGGCGATCGCGGTCACACCGGTCGCAATCACGATCCACAGCGGTCCCAGGACCGAACGTCGGTAGCGCTGCTTGATGTCCTGCCAGCCGAGGTGGAACCACAGCTCGCGGCTGGCGAAACCGTCGCGGAGGTCCTTGACCGCGCGCGCGAAGCTGCGCGAATCAGAGCCCTGGGGACGCGCGGGGATCGCGTCGTCGTCTACTACCGCTGACACGAGGAGTCAGCGTACCCCTCGGCCCATCCGCTGCCCGCTGCCGGTTGAGCGGGTGACCCTCAGCCGGTTGAGCCGGTGTGGCGACTTAGAGGTACTGCCCCGTGCTGTGGCCGGGTCCGCCGGCACCACCGGGGGCGGGCATGCCGGGCGGAAGCGCGCCCTGACGCATCTGCTCGAGCTGGGCGCGGGCGGCCATCTGCTGGGCGAACAGTGCGGTCTGGATGCCGTGGAAGAGTCCCTCGAGCCAGCCCACGAGCTGGGCCTGGGCGATGCGGAGCTCGGCGTCCGACGGGGTGCCCTCGTCGGAGAAGGGGAGCGCGAGACGTTCGAGTTCCTCGCGCAACTCCGGGGCGAGGCCTTCTTCGAGTTCACGCACCGACGACTGGTGGATCTCACGCAGGCGATTGCGCGACGCGTCGTCGAGAGGAGCCGCACGGACCTCTTCGAGCAGCTGCTTGATCATCGTGCCGATGCGCATGACCTTGGCGGGTTGCTCGACCATGTCGGCGACGCTGGTCGATTCTGACGACTCGCCATCCGTCTGTCCATCCGTGCCCGCGCCGACGACGATCACGTTGTCGGAGTCGCCGGCCGAGCCGAACGGTCCTGGGGTGGGGCCGGGTCCTGGAGTGCCTTCGATAGCCATGCGTCCCATTGTGCCCGGACACCGCGAAACGGCAGATGGCCGACGTCTATCCTCGTGCCCATGGCTTTCGACGTCGCCTATGTGCGTGGATTGATTCCATCGCTCGGCGACGGCTGGATCCATCTCGACCCGCAGGCGGGGATGCAGATCCCCGATTCGGTCGCGACCGCTGTGACCACCAGTTTCCGTTCTCTGTCCGCCGCCCCGGGCGGGGTCTACCCGTCGGCTCGCGCAAGCGCGGAGGTGGTCGACGGTGCCCGGCGCGCGATCGCCGATCTCGTCGGCGGAGACGCCGCGGGTGTGGTGCTCGGACCGTCGCGGTACGTGCTGCTGGCCGGTCTGGCGGAGGCGCTCGCGCCGCATGCGTGGCTGCGGGGTGACGTCGTCGTCACGCGTCAGGACGACGAGCCGAACATCGTGCCGTGGCTGCGCGCGGCGGATCGTTATGGTGGCCGGGTTCGCTGGGCCGAGGTCGACGTCGAGACCGGCGGACTGCCGGCCTGGCAGTTCGGCGATCTCGTCACTCCGGATACAGAGGTCGTCGCGGTGACGTTGGCGTCGTCCACGACGGGGGCCGTCACCGACATCAGCGAGATCGCGCCGCTGGTCCGCGAAGCCGGCGCGCTGCTGGTCGTCGACGCCACCAACGCGGCGCCGTACATCAGCCTGGACATCCACGACCTGGGTGCCGACGTCCTCGTCGTGTCTGCTGAGCGGTGGGGTGGTCCCCGCATGGCGGCCATGGCCTTCCGCGAACCCCACCTGATCGACCGGCTGAAGCTGATGTCGATGGACCCGTCCGCGCGCGGACCCGCCCGGCTCGAACCCGAACCGCATCAGGGCGCGATGCTCGCCGGATTGGTCGCTTCGGTGGAACACCTCGCCGGACTCGACGAGGCCGGCATCGGCAAGCGTCGGCGGCGTCTCGTCACGTCGATGGACGGTGTCTACGAGTATCTGCAGCGCCTCAACTATTACCTGGTCACGACGCTGTCCCAGCTCAACCATGTGAACCTCGTGGGGACCGAGGAGAACCGGATACCCCTGGCGAGCTTCACCGTGGAGTCGGTGGGTGCCGACAAGGTCGTCCGGCGCCTGGCCGACAACGGTGTCTGCGCACTCGCCGACCTTCCCAACCGCGCACTCGCACGGATGGGCGCACCCGACTTCGGCGGTGCTGTCACGGTCGGGCTGGCCCCGTACTCGACGCCGTACGAGGTCGATCACCTGGTGCGAACGCTGGGTTCATTGGCCTGAAGCGACCGGCAACCCTTCCGAAATTCACTATGGTGTTGTTTGGGTTAACGACAATGTATGTTGTCATGCTGTGTCGGCAAAAACGATTGATGGTCCAGAAAAGGGCCCGCCCCGGTCGCTCACCGCTGCGGAGGCCGAGAGCTGGATGAACCTCGTCGACGGCGGCTGGGCGCTCTTCGCCCGCGTCAACGACGAGTTCGCGAAACGCGGTCTGTCCGTATCCGATCTGCGCATTCTCGAAGCGGTCTGTACCAACCGGCAGTTGAGCGTCAGCGAGGTCGCCGACGCCGTGCACATGCGGATCAGCACGGTGTCGCGCATGATCGGCCGGCTCAGCGACGACGGCAACATCCACCGGTTCGAGTCGAAAGCCGACGGCCGACACCGACTCGTGCGTCTGACCGATCACGGTCGGCGCACCCTTGCCATCCACGTGAACGTCAGAGATCAGGTGATCCGGCAATTCGTCGTCGACGCGATGACCCCGGAGGAGTTCACCGCCCTTGGCGTCGCGTTCCGCAAGATCCGGGAGGCCGTCGACGCCGCGGAGCCCGCGGCCTCCGACTGAGCCCCCACTCAGCCCGCGACGCTCAGCAGCACCTTCCCGACCACGTCGCCGCTGTTGAGATGGTCGTGCGCAGCGTCGGCGTCGGCGAGCGGGAACACGCGATCAACGACGGGTACGACCGTCCCCGCTTCGATCAGCGGCCAGGTCCGGGTCAGGGTCGACGCCACGACCTCGGCCTTGCCGCCGGGACCGTGCACGGGCCGGGCGCGCAGCGTCGTACCCATCACCGACAACCGCTTGGCCAGTAGATGTCCGAGATTGATCTCGGTCGTGGTGCCGCCCTGCATGCCGATGATCACGAGGCGTCCATCAGTGCGCAGTGCTTTCAGGTTCGACTTCAGGTACTTCGCGCCGATGATGTCGAGGATCACGTCGGCGCCGCCGGCGTCCTGGAGGATCTCGGCGAAGTCCTGGCTCGAGTAGTCGATGAGGATGTCGGCGCCGAACTCGCGGCAGCGCTCTAGCTTGTCCTGCGTGCGGGCGGTCACCGCGACGCGAGCGCCCATCGCGTGGGCGATCTGGGTGGCGTGGGTGCCGATGCCGCTGGACCCGCCGTGGATCAGCAGGAGCTCGCCGGTGGTCAGATGCGCGGTGTCGAAGATGTTCGACGACACGGTGCACGCCACCTCGGGCAGCGCCGCCGCGGACACCAGGTCGACGCCCTTGGGCACCGCGAGGATCTGCTCGACCGGGACCGCCACCTTCTCGGCGTAACCGCCGTCGGCGAGCAGCGCGCACACCTCGTCGCCCTCCGACCAGCCGCTGACCCCGTCGCCGAGGGCCGAGATCCGCCCCGAGACCTCGAGTCCGAGGGTGTCCGACGCACCGGGTGGCGGGGGATAGTTGCCCGCCCGCTGCAGGATGTCGGCGCGATTCACGCCGGCCGCGACCACATCGATCACGACCTCGCCGGACGCGGGAGTCGGGTCGGGCACATCGGACAGGGACAGGTTCTCTGATTCGACGACGATGGCTTTCACCTCTTCGATGGTGTCACAGCGCACCGCGGTGCCAGGCGAGGTCCGGTCCGGCGTTCGTGTGTAACCTTGCTCGTCAGGGAAGCGTGGCAGAGCGGCCGAATGCACTCGCCTTGAAAGCGAGCGTGGGTAAAACCACCGGGGGTTCAAATCCCTCCGCTTCCGCAGCAGGTCAGGGGCGTTCTGGATAAACCGCCCGTGACGTCAGAATGTCGAATAGTGCGTCGATGTGACACGGATGTGACACATCGCAATAAGATCGCGCATGTGGCGTTGCGAAAAGGCGTTGAAAAAGTAGAGCTCCCGAGCGGAGCTATCCGGTACGAGGTGCGGGTTCGCCTTTCGAGCCCGGATGGCGCGCGACGTCAAGCACGACGGCGGTTCGTCACTGCGGCTTTGGCGGGGCAGTACATCGACAAACTGCAGGAGGCCGCGACTGCTGAAGCCGCGGTAGCTGCCGCCGAGGAGGCCGGAGTCGTCACGGTCGCTGGGGCGGTCGAGCGCTGGCTGGCCGCGCAGCGGATCAATCCGACGACCCTCGCGGCCTACACGGCCGCGTTGCAGCCAATGGTCGAACGTTTTGGTAGCCGGGACGTGCGCACTATCAGCGACAGCGAAGTGGAACAGCTGATTCAAGACCTCGTTGGTGGCACTGGGCCGGGCGGCCGGAAGTGGAAGCGAACCTCGATCAATCCGATGCTCGCGCGCGTCAAAGCGGTTTGGAAGGACCTGGAGCGGCGGAATGTATTGAGCGAGAATGTCATCCAGTATGTGAGGCCACTGCGAAAGAAGGACGACGCCGATACGTACGAAGGCGCACTCGATCTGTCGGACCGGCTCAGTGAGGACGAGGTCGCGAGACTGGTGGCGACGCACTCGAACGTGGATCTGCCGTTGTTTGGTGGACCACGGTCGGCTGAGTACATGGCCGTGGTCCATGCTCCAATGGTGCACTTGGCACTGATCGGCCTTCGCCGTGGTGAACTTGCTGGCCTGCGTTGGAGTGCAATCGATTTAGATAATGGTCGGATCACCGTGGCCGCGCGAACCCGGGTTCGCGTCACCGGACAAACCATTGACCAGACGAACGGCAAGACCGCCCGAGCGCGGCGATCGCTAAAGCTGCCAGCGCCGGTACTGGCCGTCTTGCGGGGCACGCACGAACGGCAGCAGATCGCCAGAAAAAGGGCTGGCGACGATTGGGTCGGGGCCCGAGACCTTCATGTGCTCACGCACTGGGACGGTCGCCCGGTGGCGCCGAGGACCTTGGACGACTGGTGGAAGGAAGCGCTGAGGTACGCGAGGGTGCCTCATCGCAGACTCCACGCTGCTCGGCACACCGCGGCATCCCGTCTGATCGCTGCGGGAGCGACTCCGTCCGCAGTCGCGGCGTGGCTCGGTCATGCGGACGGGGGCACACTCGTACTCAAGACATACGCGCACACCGACGCGTCAGAAGTGGACGCGCTGGCGAACCTTCTCGGTTAAGGGCAGCAGCTGCGCCGACACGCCCGCGTCGCAAGTGTGAGGGAGATCACAAACGACGCGGCGAGGTTCGGTCTTCTCGCTGCTAGTGCGAATTTGGCAGAGATTATTCGTCGGAATCTCTGAATGTGCGTCTACGTGGACTGATGCGCGCCACGGCGGAACTCCGCAAAAACTCAACCGATATTCTCGACCGATCTCGGTGCTAAGTCGCCACGGGTCCGCGAGCCGTTGAACCGTGAGCCATGCTGTTGCACTTTGCCTTTGAGCCTTGGAAGCTGACGGCCGAGACATCAACAGGCGGACACGTCAACACCCAAGTAGGAGTGAGCAAATGGCGATGACGAGTAAAGGTCCGCGCACGACCGTCACATCCCGCGTTCCCACGGACGTGTACGAGATTCTCGAGCGTCGGCGTGTGGAAGCCGGCGTGGGCTCTCTGAGCCAGTTCATAGCAGATCTCTTGGCGAGCTACTCCGGTCGCACCGACCTGATTCGGGAACTCGACTCCAAGGCTCTGCCTTAAGAGGTTCTGCGTACGGCGTCCTAGCGCGGGGGCCCCGCTCCGCCAGCTCAACTGAACACACCCGCAGCCAACTTCGACTTCTGAACAGAAGAAACCCCCGCTCCTGCGCCAACAGGATGCGAGGGCTCTCGAAGTTGATGAGAACTGAGTGCCAAAACTCGATTCTCAGGTGCTGCACTATTCCCGAAGGGACTGTCTTGGGCGACAGGTCTCAAGGTACCTCGCACCCTGATCAAGTTTCAACATCCTTGACCTCGCGTGTTCCGTACTCACACGCACGCGATGCCGATGCTTCGCCACCGAGATGGAGCGAGCTCTATGCGCTAATCGTTGACTTCACCGTCCCCGGCCGTGTTCTGACGAGATCAGACGACGGTGCGCAGTCGGTGAAGGTCGGCAACCCGATCGCCCTCATAGCCGGAGCTGAGACGCTCGGCGGTGAAGCTGCTGCACATGCCGTGGTGTCCCGCATTCGGCCAGGCCTCCTCGTTCTTGACCTCGACGGATGCGCCGACGTCGTCACGTCGCACGTCCTCGACGCCGCAGATCTGGTCGACGCGCCGTTGGTGCACATGGCTGCCTCCGGGTCCCCGGACTCAGTGCACATGATCTTTGCCCCGCGCTCTTCGTGGGCGCGGTCGAATTTGACCCGAGCGATCGACGAGATCCGCATGTGGGCCGGCCACGACAGCCGAGCCGTCGACATTCTCACCCCCACTCGATACCTGCGTCTGCCTGGCTCTGCATCACTGAAACCCGATGGCGGCCTGTGTTACCCGATCGACGTCGATGGTTCACCACTGTCCCCGGCGGCGGCCGCGATCCGCGCCCAGTCCGCCCTCGACAGCCTTGGAGTTCCTGAAACAACCACGGACTACGTCGACACAAACCCTCAGCAGCCGAGCAGCATCCCCGTCGCATCTGACACCGTTCGCATGGTCCGCACAGCTTCTGCAGAAGAATCGCGGATCGTCGTCACCGACGTCGCCCCGCGTGCGTGGCGCAGGCGGGCTCGATTCACCGCGGCCGACTGGAGACTGCTCACGAGTCGGCCCGCAGTCGGTCAGCGCTCGGATCGCGCGACCGAGGCTGCGTGGCGGCTGTGGCAGTCCGGTATTCGCGACTGGTCGATGGCCAGCTGGTACTACCGCAACTGCGACGTCTTCGAGAAGTTCAGCGTCCGAGACAAGAAGAAGCCCGGCAGTAGTCGCGCCCACTGGGACGCCATCGTGGCACGAGCGCGGGCACACCGGCCGCCACCGAACAGCACTGACAACGCTGTTGTCGCTCGAGTACGTAACCGAATCACCACCTGGACCGATAGACCCGCTCAGGCTATTGCGATGCTCGCCGTCCTCGAGCATCGGTTCACCGACGGCCACGGTCTCGTCGATAGGCCGATTGCAGTGCGCGATCTGATGTCGTGGCTCAACCTGGCTTCCCTCGGCACCGCGAAGAGTCTGCTCGACGATCTTGTCGCGAATAGAGCCCTCGAGCTGTCCACCCCCTACGGTCGGTCAGCTCCGCGGGAAGCCTCCCGATACACACTCCTCGATCCCCAGGGCAGCTCATCCCGTACACATCTGGAACATGACGTCACAATGCGGGGGGCCAAATCTCCCCCTCTACCCCTGACCGAAGGCGAACCACTCTCCCCTGTCTGGGGGCTCCTAGGGGCAGCCTGCTGGCGCATCTACTCTCACCTACTGGGGAGTGCCGCCCCTACTACGTCGGCGACACTCGCGGAGGAAGTCGGCCTGAAGGTAGGTACCCGCCGCTCCGGCTGCCTACGCCTGCTCGACGTCCTGGTCCAGGCACAACTGGTCAAACGAACTGGCCAGGGTCGGGCGACTCGGTGGTTAGCTGTCGGTGGCGAAGCAGTTCGTGCAGCGGAAGTGATTACCGGGGCGCGCGACCGGCTCAAAGCGGTTCGAACCCGCATCAACGCCGAACGGTCGAGTTGGCATGCGGAGACCCGCACCGAGTTCCGCAAGGCGCAACGCGCGCTTCATCATGTGCTCGATGGTCTTCGCGAGCGTCCCAGCCGGCCACCACAGGAACTGGATCTCACGATCGACGATGAGTACTCCACTGCGGGATTGAGAACAGCGCGGCCGCCGGGACTGGCACGCCGCGCTCGACCCAGACGGCGACCGCCCGGCCGGGCGCGCTCATGGCACTACTCGCCGATGACCTGCCCGGTTAAACCGACCGACGATAACTTGCATGTCAGGTCTACCTGACGTAGCAGTGCACGCTCATTCGCCAGCAATGCTGGTATTGCAGCCGCAAAGTTACTCGATAAATGGCGACCGGTTGTACTAAGGAAGTGGTCACTGTCATTCCTGTGAATGCAACTAATACTTGTTTTGACGGCACTTTGCTTGTAATCAAATTGCTACAAGCAATGCAGGTATTGCTTTTGTGCAGCTCAGAGATCTCTTGACCCCAACGGCTGCTTCTTGACAGCTATACCAGTATTACTGGCAAATATAGCCGTTCCCGGAGAGGCGGTCGCTAAGGCCTGCGGCTGCGATCCGACATAGCTGTGTCTCGCCAGTAATGCTGGCATTAACGGTATACTTGCTTGCTGTCGAACTGGCTCGCTGATCAGCGAGAAGGACAAGTTGGCGCAGCCTACGCTCGGCATAAAGGCGCGTCTGGCGATCGCCTCTGGGCGAGAGGATCGCCGCCACACAAGAATTGGCGCGCATCACCGAGCCAGGGGACACTGGAACCGGAGATATCGAGGAGGGCGAGGGATGGCCAGCACCGAAAAGGAGGCCGTACAACGTCGGCCACGCCCTCGAGTCGCCGCTGCCGCGGCCCGCGCCGCCATCGATATCCGCGAGTACGACGGCCGCGATGTCCCAGACTGGCTCCGCGCGATAGCAACAGCGACACACGACACGCCGCCGACGACTACAGGCTGACCGACCACCGCCGCAGGACCCGCACTATGTCTTCATGGCAGGTGTCGGTCTTTCGATGCCTGTCGACAAGGCAGACGCATGAGTTCGGGGAGATCGGTTGGCATAGGCACTGTAGGACGCTATGGAACATCTACCTCGATCTTCGGGTTCCGTCCACCCCAATCTCGATGAGACTCGACGACTCAGAGGTCACTCCCA
Organism: Gordonia sp. NPDC127522; assembly: GCF_042672305.1. NCBI lineage: Bacteria > Bacillati > Actinomycetota > Actinomycetes > Mycobacteriales > Gordoniaceae > Gordonia > Gordonia sp. NPDC127522. Next base: position 35,692 of record NZ_JBHXVK010000007.1, on the reverse strand, counting down.
CCGTTGTGTTGAGCCATGGACTCGGAGAGGGCTCGACCGCGATCCTCTTCCCAAGGCGCGACAACCCTGGGCCCCGCGACTCCGATCTCGCGACTCTGGCGTGAACGCGGCGGTGACCGGCAGCGACTGGGAATCGACCCGCATCGCGGTCGAGACACATGTTCTGCTTCGGACAGTCGCCGCCAGTGTCCGCTTCGTCGAGGTGGCGCGTGCCCAACGATAGTCCCCCAAGGCGGGTGATGGCGTGGTCGTTGTCGACGACTCGCGTCGCCCCATACGTCTGTACCTCGTTGGCTGGTACTCACTCTGGCCAAGAAGGCCGAAGAGGGCGCGATCCTGCAAAGTAGCGGCGAGAGAAGGTGCTCCACTCACAGCAAGGGCGACGCACTCGTCCCAGTCATTGCTGCGATCACCCGCGAACAGCCCTACCGACGCACGGTTGCGGGTTCTTCGTTTCACTCGGAAGGACGCTGCGCGATCACAAGGGAACTGGCAGAGCCAAGCAGGGCCGGCCCTGCCGACATGCCTGTCGGCCACACTGCAATCGGCTGCCGCCAGGGAGTCATCAGAGGCACTCCGGTGAGTGGCACCGCTTCAGGTACCTTCGAATCCAACGAGAGGTGTTGCTATGCCGTCACTGAACATCGAGTTCACCGAGGAAGAGTACGCCCAGATCAAGGCCGCCGCCGAGAGTGCCAGCGTCTCGATCCAGCCGTTCGTCCACGACGCAGCAGTCGACCGAGCGAGCGAGCACCGGCGCCGGGTCCTGCAAGCCGCGGAATCGGTTGCGGACTGGTCGTCGGAGCTCAACGAAAGGCTGCGATGACAGACTTTCTGGTTCGAGAGGACGTCATCCTGATGCAGTCGCTCGCGCGTAATCGCCCGTTCGTCGATGGCAACAAGAGCACGTCTTGGGCGAGCGCCAACGTGTCCTGCACATCAACGGCATCATGCCGACCGGGATCTTGACGTCGATCGCGCCGAGGTGTTCGTTAACGACGTCGCCGCGGGCGCGATCGACGAGTGGGTCGACATCGCGGACGGCCTGCGCTACCTAAACGGACGCGACACCGCAGCTCAGTAGCCGGACGACACCATCACCTCACTGGTGATGCTTAGGACCATCGACGGTCGGCTCGCATCGCAACCCCACTCCGAGCCCGTGCTCTGCCGTCCTGGCAGGGTGCGGGTTCTTTGTATTCGACCAGGAAACTGGTGAAGCCGGTCTCGGTTTCAGAGGACGATCCTCGCGGTGCGAAGGCTACTCACCTATCATTGACTTACACCTGTCAATCCGCGTAAGGGGCATGAGGGTCATGAGGGAAGCAGCACGAAGCGTCGAGGACCGCTACTTGCGTGGTGACCTGGACTTTGAGAATGCGGTGCGAGCTGCGATCGGCGCTGACGTCGACCGCGAGTTCTTCGCACGGGTCGTGGGCAGTCTTGCAGCACGTGATGCGGCTGGACCAGCGCTCTCCGAGCACGACGCCGCGCTGCTGGCCGAGGCCGGGTTTGTTGCCGATTCCGAAGCGGCGGCGGCCGCGCGGCTGAGCCGGGACCTCCGCATGCAGGACCTGGTCGTGCGCTCCCTGTCGGTGACCGACGCTGCCGAGCGCCTCGGGGTGAGCACCGCCAGGATTCGTCAACGTCTAGGGGAGGGGACGCTGTGGGCCTTCAGTGCAGGCCCGCGCCGGCTGCTACCGCCGGCTCAGTTCACCGCCACGGGTGCGGTACCTCATCTGGAGAAGGTGATGCCGCTGCTGGCGAAGGATCTGCACCCGCTCACCGTGCAGTCGCTGCTCACCAGGCCGCAACCGTCCCTGGTCGTGGAGGGGCGTCCGGTGTCGATCGTGCAGTGGCTGACCGGCGGCGCGGGCACCGAGCATGACATCGAGCAGGTCGTCGACGTTCTCACCGCCGCAACGTGGGAATCGGCGTAGATGGCGCCAACCCTTCCGCCCCCGCCGCCGATCCCCGCTCTTCGCGATGCGGGAATCCTCGTCGGCGAACTGCACATCTGGCGGCCTGCGGAACTGCTGTGGCGGGTACACCGCACCGCCGGCGATCATGTTCTGCCCTGGAATGGGATGCGGACGTTCGGACCGATCCTGCGTTTCGATCATCACCCGCTCCCGCGGGCCGAACACCCGAACTACGGGATCTGGTACGGCGCATCGAGTCCCCGTGGCGCCTTGGCCGAGGCCTTCCAGTCGGCGCGAGTCATCGATCGTGACCGCGGCGATCCGTACCTGACCGGGCTCTACGCCCAGCGACCACTGCGACTGCTCGACGTATCCGGAATCGGTGGCGGTGCGTGGGCGACCCGAGTCGGCGGCACTCATGCTCTCGACTCGGCCGCGCACAGCCGGTCCCAGCACTGGGCGCGCACGATTCACCGCGCCCACAACGACCTCGACGGCATCATCTACCGGGGCCGGTTCGCCGGCAGCGTATGTGTCGCCCTCGTCGAGCGCGCCGACGGCGCCCTACCGGCTCACCCGGCTGTGTCGCTTCCGCTCGCGCACCCCGCGCTCGCCGGGCAGATCGACACCGCAGCCCACCAGTTGGGCTACGTCATCACATGAAGACCAGCACCGACAAGAAGTCCGTGTAGCGATCGGAAGTAGGAGACATGGTGAACTGGAAGACTCTCATCGAGGCGAAGACGGAGTCCTCGCGCCTGCTGCGCGAGGACGACGACCTCTACGACCCTCCGCAGCTCCACGACCCCGCCACCGAGGAGCAGATTGCTGGGGCTGAGGAGCGTCTGGGCACCCGTCTTCCGGGACAGTATCGGGAGCTGCTGGGCGTGACCAACGGCTGGACCAACCACACGGACAGCCACAGCCTCCTGGACACGGAGAAGCTGGGCGACGGGGTGTGGGTGCCCGGCAACAGTGTGTTCCTGGAGGACGGAACACGTCCCAATCCCGAACTCTTCACCTGGCTCTGGCGCATCGACATCCGGGATGCCTACTGGGAGTGCGGGCCCTACCAGCGCCCCAAGGGCGGCCTGGGGGACTGGCGCTACCTCTACCCCATCTCCTTCAACGACGGCGCCATCGACACCCTCTATGCCGTGGCCCAGCGACCCGGGGAGTCCGAGCCCACCGAGCGCCTCTTTGACACCCACGGCGCCGACAACCTGATGTTCCCCACCCTGGTGCATTACCTGGAGTGGTGCACCACCGGTGATTACGAGTACCGGGAGTACCTAGCCAAACAGGACTGAGGGCTCCCGAGCCGCGGTCCCACCCGGATCCGCACTGGCCTTCCAGGCGGGGACGGATCCTTCTTTCGCCGGCCTGAATGAACAACGCTCTCCATCTGTGTGTCAAATCAAGCGCCACCGAAGTGACTCTTATGCCGTCACTCTCGTGCGCCACAGTGATAGGTACGGTCGCGCAATAGTCAGATCAGTGGCTGTACTAGAGCCTGTAGTGTGCCCATTGAATAGTAGGGAGCCAGTTATACCGTCCTAGTTGTGTACGTCTGGTGCGCCCGACCGTCGAGGGCGCGCGAGATAGAGACGACTGGACGGTCTCTCAGTAGCTCGTATAACCGCCTCGCAAGCCGATGTGAACAGCACTCAGCCGCTGTTGGAGCCGGAAGTACAGCCTTCCCGATGACAGTTGATCCGTCTGTTATGCGGCCGTTGTCCGACTGCAGAAGCCTGCGCTGATCGCTTTCTGGCCCGGCGTAATCAAGCTATGAACGCATCTGTCTGTGATGTGGTGACCATTCTCCAAGAATCTCGGAATGGTTATCGATAGCGATTCTTGGCTTCCGTAGGAATTGGGTTGGGCGAGGACTGTCGAGCTGCTCAACAATCGCCGCGTCAGCGGCGCGAAAATTTTTTCTCTGGCGCCGAAAATACCCGTCGCAAAAATACTCCTGCACCCGATGGAACAGCCTCCTCCGCCCGCCCGTGGACCAGGTGAGCTACCCACTCTGGTGACCTGGCCGGCGTCCCGATGGTCCGCCGGCGGCCGCGGAAACCCGCTGCGGCCGCCACCCACGGGCGGGCGAATGAGTCAGTCCTGTGTCGACTCTGCTGCCACACGACGGCAGCCGAGATGGCAGTCTGACGGCTGCGTGAGCTCGTAGCCGAGCTCGAGGTGCCGGGTCGCCGCTTCTCGCGGATACGGGCCCTGTCGCCGGCCGGTGAAGCTGGCCGGCGACAGGGGATCGGCGACCCGGACGCGGCGGCCCGCCGCCCACCCTCAGCGACCGCTTCGAGACGCCACTGTTGTGACGTCACCCGGTCTCGCGGCGGGCCCTGTCGAGCCGTCTGCGACGGCCCTGAACCGCCTCGGATCGAGGTCTGAAGCCGAGCCTGTGACACGCCTCGACGAGCCGGACTGCCTCCATCGGGAGGGTCCGCCACCGACACCTGCGATCGCATCAACGCGGCCTCGACCCGGGTATCGGGGGCCGGTTGGCACCGGCGGCCGCGACTCCTGCCGGCCGCTGTCGCGACCGGACTTACTACCCGACATCGGGGGCACGAGGCGAACAGACCTCGACACCCCGGCTAATACCTGATGCGCCTTTCGGCGCCGAATCGACCTCGCGCCGGGGCCGCTGCGGTTCCGCGGTGTCGTGGGGCCCTCACCGATGCCTGCTTCTCGTCGAGCGCGCTCACGCGCGGGCATCGGACCCACGACACCGCTACACCTCCACGGAGGTTGGGGCAGCCGGCTGACACCGCCTGCTGACACACACCGGCGGTCCCAACCAGGCGCCCGCGGCTGGCGCCACGGGACGGTCACGCCGTGCTGGGGCGTGCCGCTGGCGCGACCCGCAACACTGACGCCATCGATCGATGCAGCCCCGCCACTCGCTGGCGCTCGCCGGCGGTTCTGAGCTGCCACAAGGCCAAAAAGCGGCCTTGCGTCACCTGCGTCAGTGATCTAGCTCATAGGGCGCAAGGCGCACCCGCTCTCAACAGGGGAAACCCGCAAGCGGAGCCATCCTTGCGCCCCCTCGTTTCGAGGCGATCTCACGTCTTTGCGCCGGGGCGCAAGGATGGCCATTCTTCGATGTTTCCCCTGTTCGCACGGGCGCAAGCTTCACTCGCTGACGCTCGTTGCCGCATGCTGTGGCGCTACACGAAAAAGGGCATAAGGAGTCGTGACGTCACTGCGGGTTTCGGTCGCTGCGCTCCCTGCACCCTTGCTAGCCCGGCAGAGCCGGGACGACCTCCTCGGCTGGCGCCTCGTCGCCCTCGCTGCGCGAGGGTCCTTATCGCCTTCGGCTCGCTTCGTCCGGTCGCTGCGCGACCTCCCTGCGCTCACCTCTCGGCGCCCCCTGCGGGGTGCCCTGGTCCGCTGCGGCGCTACTCGGCGCTGGCGCGCCTGTGCCCCGCTGCGGGTCAGTTGCTCGCTCGCTCGCCGCCTCCTGGTGCGCGGCGTCCGGCGGCCTGGGTCGCGCCCCGGGGCGCGCATGTCTGCGACAGGTGGGGACTCGGTCGGCCCGGGTCGAAGCACTGCTCCGTTGCCAAACGAGGCGCCAGGCGGCAGGAGGGCTCTCCGGTCTAGCTTCCTTCCGCAATCAGCCGCTGCGCGTGCGCCGAATGATCTGACACCCAAGCCGTCTCGTTGGATCGCCTGGCGGTCGCCTGCGGCCGCCGCCGGATCCGTCCTCGAGCTTGTTGGTCCGCATAACGCCCCGTCTGACGGGCAGTGCGAACCCGCGCCTAGTACGGCGACATTCTTGTCCGCGCGGCCAGGTTGGACTCGTCTGATCCGAAGGACCTATGTGACGTCACCGCGGGGCGGGGAGACTTGTGCTACGCCTTGGGGGGCTGGGGACGCCTGGTGAGCATGTCGAAGTCAATCATCACCCCGGACTCAGTCTCGTAGTGGTGCAGCCGCAAGTCGAGTTCTGAGTAAAACGAGTCTTCCGGATCGCGCGCTCGGCGGTCGTACTCGCGCAATCGAAGGAAGTCCTGGACTGGGATCAAGGCTGCCACCGGCTGGTCTTTCTCGCCGATGATCATTGGCTCGGGTAGGCCTTCCGCGAAGCGGGAAAGCATCCTCCTTACCAAGCCGGGAGCCCGGTCCGGGGGGATCAAGTCGAAGTGGTTGGCTGAATTCTTAGTGGCGTCGTTGTTGGGCACGATGGTCGCTTTCGGTGGCGCGTCAAGGCTGTGTGCTGGAGTATCAAGAATGGTTGAGTGCTTCTGCCGTGTTGGCCACCTCATCGGCGAGATGCGTCGATGAGGTCCGAGATCGGGGGGCGACTACAACCTTTTGGGCAGCGCAAGCAACGCGAGAATCGACCCTGATCCGCAAACAGAATGACACGAGCATTCTCCCGTACTGGACAACGGACAGCCGCAACTTCGTAGACACACCCTGCACACCCTGCGGTCGACGTCTGGCCCCACCAGCCCGAGGTCCTTGAGGGTTGCGCTCTCCCGCTGACCGTCCGTGGTGAGTCGTGTGATCACCGATCTCGGCGTGCTGGACGTCCCGGAACAGGAATCGACCCTGGGCTGCGGTTCTAAACAAAGCGGAGGTTTCCGGAACTTATCGATGACTCCACAGCAACTGATGGGTGTAAGGGTCGCTGGAGCGACCACCTCATACCTGAATGGAGAACGTCCTCATGGCAACAACCTCGACTCGTCTGATCGCCGGCGCTGTGCTCGCCGCGGGACTGGCCGGCCTCGGAGCGGGTGTGGCGACCGCGGCGACGGACCCGTTCGTCCCGAAGTTCGGGATCCACCAAGTGCACGGCGGTGCCACCGAAAGTCAGGAGCCCTTCACCTTCAAATTCGGTGCGGAGTACGGCGATCCAGTTGACAACGACGACTTCACCCGTCGTGGCTACGGCGATCCGATCGGTGACGCCGGGCAGCTGAAGGTTTTCCGCCCCTGACATCCGGGGTGAGTTCGGTGTCCGGACCCGCAGAGGCGGGTCCGGGCACCACTGTCTGCGGGGAGAAGACGACGACGTGCGCGATGTCGTTGGTCAGTGTGCTCGTTGGTCGGCGGTCGTCAGGATCAAGTATTGGGCCGAGGCTTGTTGGTGAGCATCGGTTTTGGTGTCGCCGATGACCTGGGCGCCGTATCGCCCGACAGTCAGTGCGCAGCTGTGTGCCTGGCTTGTCGGGTGCTTTTGGCAGGTGGCGGTGGGCAAGCCTGGTGGGCTATTGGCGTCGGTCCAGCCGTGGGCGCGGCTGGAGCCGAGGAAGCTGTCGATGTAGGTGCGCGCGCCCTCGGCGGTGTCGGCGCGAAAGACCGCCGAGTTTTCGACTGCGGTGGCATCCGAGCCGATCTTGGTCAGCACCTCGAAGTCGGTGACGGGGTCGTTGCTGGTGTGGGCGATGCCGCGGGGGCCGTACACCGCTCCGCGGTCAGGTGAGGTGGGGTTCGCGCGGAGGTAGGCCGCGGTGAACGGCATCGCGTAGATGAGGATGGCGTCGGGATCGATCAGCGGCGTTTCGCCGTCGGGAGTGGGCGTGAACTCGTCGATGAGGCTCTTCTGCCGGGCGATGGCATCGGCCAACTGCCGTAACGCTTTTCCGCTGCGGACCTGCGTCGCGGGAACGTAGTAGCGATCGACGAGCACATACGAGTTGTGAGCGGTGAACGCCAGGATTGCTGTGGATGGCCTGAAGTCCTGGAAGAAAGTTCTGGTGCCCGGCGCCCCGTCGAGAGGCACGATCGGTTCGTTGTCGAGCCGGGCCCAAGCCGCACTCATTTGCTCGGCGGCCGCCGTGGCGGCCGCCGAGCTGCGATAGTGCAGGACTGCATGTTGCAGCGACTGACGGGTGGCGCCGACGTTGGCCTCACCGTTGTCGGCGGTGGTGACGAACCCGGTGATGAACTCTGCGTTGGCCGGGACGTCGGCCGCGGTCGGGACGACCGCCCTGCCGATCCCGGCAGCGTCGTCGAATTCGCCGACAGGCCATTGCCCGTTGGTGAGATCGGGATTGACTTCGAACGGTGCCAGCACGAATTGGGCCATCCGAGACGCTTCGACCCGCTCGGGGTCGGTAACCGCACGTCCGAACGCCGCTCGCGCCCGGGTGGGGTAGTCGCCGGTGTCGAGGGCATCAACCTGCACGGCCGGGTCGGTGAATGTGGCTGAGCTGGGCTGTCCGTCGACAGAGCAGCCGGCCAGCAGTACGGTCACCGCCGCGGCCGTGGCGAGCGAGCACCTGAGGTAGCTGCGCGTCATCGTCGACCCTTGTCCCTTTTACTTCGCGTTCTGGTCGGCCTTGGTGAGGATCAGGTACTGCGCCGCGGCCTGTTGGTAGACGTCAGTCTTGTTGGGCGACTGCACATGTCCGACGTAGCGGCCGACCTGCACCATGCAGTGATAGATCGTGTAGCGGCCGTCGGCGCTGGATTCTGCCGAACAGTTCGCGGTCGGAAGCCCGGGCGGTGGGTCGATCTTCTGATCGTCGGCGTCGCTGGTGACGACCAGTGTGGCGGCCTGTTCCTCGGTGTCGGCGCGGTGGACGATGGAGCGTTCGAGCGCGTTCGCGGTCGAACCAGCCGCCCGCAGGTCGTTGAAGGTGCTGGCCGGGTCGGTGGAGAAGTGCGACAAGCCACGCGGCCCGTACACCGCGCGCATGCTCTGCTGCGGACGTCCGGTGATGCCGTTTTCCATCTCGGTGTCGGTGTAGGGCAGGGCATAGATGAGGATGCTGTTCTCATCCATCTTCGGCGGCTGAAAACCTTCGCCGTTGCCGCGGGCGGCGTTCTCCGCAGCCGTGGGGGTGCGCGGGAATTGGTCGATCAACGCCGACTGCAACGTGATTGCCTTGCGGGCCATCGGCTCGAGTTGGTCGGAGTGGGCCGCCAGGGAGGAGGCGAACTCGTAGATCACGTACACCCCGTGCGGGGTGTAGGTCGTGAAGTAGCTCTTGTCGTTGCGGGTGGTCTCGATGGCGTAGGTGCCCTCCACGCCCGGCAGGCTGTTGACCGGGCTGTTCTGCTGGCGGGCGCTGACCTGGGCGAGTTGCTGCGCGGCGGCGCGGGCATCAGCGGCGGTTTCGTATCGCAGCACCATGTTGTGCAGGCCACGCGGGTTGTCCCGTTCGGTCGGCGCGGTGGTGAACAGGGACGAGAACCCGCCGAGCAGTGCGTCGTTGGCCGGAATCGCCGCCGCGTCGGCGTTGATGTGTGGCACCAGGTTGCGGCGGCTGGTGATCGGTGCGTTGGATTTGTCCGGGGCGGTCAGGTCCGGGTCGACCTCGAAGGGCACCACGATGAACTGCGCCATCCGCTGGCTTTCGACCTGCACCAGTTGCGAGTCGTCGGCAACACCGAACGGTGGGCGCGGTTCGGTGGGGTAGGCGCCCGGATCGAGCGCGGTCAGATCGACCGTCGGCTCGGCGCTACCGGTCGTCGAGGATTCGGGGGCGGGTTCGCCGCCGGTGGAGCATGCGGCCAGCATGCCCGCGGTGACCGCGGCCGCGGCCGCGAGGGGGTACCAACGCTTCATCAGGGTCTCGATTCTCTCCTGCAGCCCCTGCCGCGGAGGACCAACAACCTCACCCGGGCCAGCGCCGCACACACTGGTGTTGCTCAGTGAGTTGCTGCGCGAACCCCGAACGGTTCCCCCGAAACCCGGATCTGCACGATCCTCTTGTTCGGCTGCAGAATAGTGCGCCCACCGTCGTGCCGGCACAGCGGGTCGGCCTTCGGGTGGGCGGTGCCCCATTCGAACGGTCGAAACCACCCGTCTCGCCCCTCAGGTCGCAGGAGGTGCGATCTAGGGTCGAGACGTTCTCGACCATCGGATGAGGAGCCCCTTGATGCCTACTTCGACTCGCGGTGTGCGCGCAGCGGTGACCGCTCTGGCCGTGGTGACTGCTGGTGCTGGGCTGCTGGTGGCGCCGGCACCAGCGCAGGCCGCCGAGCATGTCTACGGGGCAATCGCGATCTCCCAGCGCACCGGCAACACTGCCTATGCGATCAACTACGCCACCGCGTCGGCGGCCAAACGGGCCGCCGAAGCGAAGTGCCGGGCCTCGGATTGCCGGTGGGTGGTGCAGATGGCCCGCAACTGCGGTGCGGTTACCCAGCAGCCCCGCACCCTGCGGTGGGGGTGGGCCTACGCCCCGACCCGACGCTCCGCTGAGGTAGCCGCGGCGAATGAGTCCGGGCCGGGGTCCCGCACGATCATCTGGGCCTGCACCGCCGGCGCCTGACGCCCAGCGTTTTGCGTTGCCCTGCCGCTTCGACCAGCATGCTTTCCATGACCGGTCGGGGGAACGGCGGCACCGCTACGAGACGATGGTCGGCGTGAACGCGCCCGCAGCACCCCAGACAGGGGTCGATGCGGCCGCGGCGGCGGTCGTGGCTGAGGCGGGAAAGGTGCTGCGCGCCTACAAACACGACGTCGTCGCCGACCTCGCCGAGACGAAACTGCATCGGGCGCCGCAGCGCACCGTGGTGGTGGCCGGCGAGGTGCAGCGCGGCAAAAGTTCGCTGGTCAACGCCCTGGTCGGCTACCGCGACCTGTGCCCGGTGGGGGTTGATGTCACCTCCTCGGTTGCGGTGTCGGTCACCACCGGTGATCTGCCCGTCGCCAATGCCGCCGAGTTGTTCTTTCCCTCCGGCCCGCGGCCGGCTGAGATCGGCGAGCTGGCCGACTGGGTGACCACTGGCGGGCGCATGGTGTGTGATCGCAGCGTTGAGGAGCTGCCCACCGCGGCGGCGATCGCGCTGCGTGAGGCGGCGGTGGGCGATATGACCCTCATCGACACCCCCGGTGTCGGCGGCCTGGACCCCGGTTTGGCGAAACTGGCCGCGCACTCCACCCAGCAGGCGTGCGTGCTGGTGCTGGTCTGTGATGCCTCCGCCCCGGTCACGGCCCCGGAGATGGCCTTCGTCCGCGAGGCCAGCGCCGGTGTCGACGCCGTCGTCGTGGCCGTGACCAAAACCGACAAACACCTGGGACGCTGGCGGGCGATCGTCGCCGAGAACCAGCGCCTGATCGCCGAGCACCTGGGGCGCACGGTGCCGGTGATCGGGGTGTCGAGCCTGCTCGCCGTCCTGGCCGCCGAGACCCCCGACCCGCAGGCGCGTCACCGCCTCGAGGCCGACTCCGGGATCGCCGCCCTGCGCGCGGCGATCACCGACCGACTCGACGCCGCCGCGGCCGCCCCACACCTGGATGCGGTCCGCACCTGTCTGGATGGGCTGCGCACCGTGCGCACGACCATCGCCGACGAGCTCGCCGCGCTGACCGCTGGGGCGAAAGCGTTGCCGGACCTGACCGCCGAACGCGACCGGCTCACCGACCTGCAAGCCCAATCACGCCAATGGGAGCAATACCTCGCCCGGGACCTGACCCTGCTGCGGCAATCGGCGGTCGATGACCTCGAACGCCGCCTCGATGGGGTGCGCGAGAAGTGGACCACCTACATCAACAGCAACGGCATGCAGGTGCTGCGACGCAGCGAACAGAAGTTCACCGCCGACATGCAGGTCGATCTGCAGATGGCGATGGCCGAAACCCTCGCCGGGTTCCTGCACGAGCTGCACGACACGATCATCACCCCACGCTTCGCCGACGACCCCGCGGTGTGGGAACAGATCAGCGACCGCATCGTCGCCTCGATGCAGGACAAGAAGATCGAAACCCACCAGGTCACCAGCAAACGCCAAGGACTGCTCGACCCGACCTTGCTGACCATGGGTGTGGTCGGGTCCTCCACCCTCGGTGGGCTTGTCGGGCTCTCGGCGCTGATGGGTGTCGGCGCCGTCATCGGCGCGGTGTGGGTCGGAGTGAACTTGAGCTTCCGGGCGATCCGCGCCGGCAAAACGAACCTGCTGGCCTGGCTGCGAGAAACCCTGGCCGCCACCAAGACCGCCACCGGCCGACTCCTCGACAGCGCCGTCGCCCAAGCCCGCCCCGACATCGTCATCCGCTACCGAGATCACCTGCGCACCACCATCGACCAGCTTCAAACCACCATCACCCACGTCCAGGAGGCCGCGGCCGCCGACGCCGCCACCCGCGAGAAATCCACCCAACGTCTCACCTCGAACCTGGCCATCGTCGACAAACGCATCACCGCCGCCCAAGCACTGCTCGACGGAGACCCGACATGAGTAGCGCGACACCAGATTCGGTACACACCACGCTCGACCGCGGGCTGCACCAGCTGGCCGCGCTCGGCGGGGACTGCATCGACCACGCCAACGCGATCGGCACCATCTTGTGGTCGCCGCCGCGCGTCGTGGTCGTCGGCCGACTCAAAGCGGGCAAATCCACGCTGGTCAATGCGCTGATCGGCGCCCCGGTCGCCGAGACCGCAGCCCTGGAGGCCACCAACGTCGTCACCGTCTACCGCGACGGGTCCCCGTCGCGGGCCGAGGTCCTCGCCCTCGACAGCACCCGCCACCGCGCCGCGCTGCGCCCCGGCGCCGGGATCGAGTTACCGATCCCGTCAGCCGAGGTCGCCTACGTCGACCGATGGCTGCCCTCAGCGGCGCTGCGCGAACTCACCCTCATCGACACCCCCGGCCTGTCGACGCTGACCGCCGCCAACGACGCCGCCACCCGCCGGGTGATGATCGACGGCTTCGAACAAACCCGCACCGCCTCCATCGACGCCGACGCCGCGGTGTTCCTCTTCGACGCCGCACCCCGCGTCGATGAGATCGAGTTCCTGCACCGGCTGCCGTTCACCCCGTTGACCATGCTCGGGGTGCTCTCGCGCGCCGACTCCTTCGGCGAAGGCGCCTTCGGCCGCCGCGACCCGCTCACCCACGCCGCCGCCCACGCCACCGCCATGGCCGGCCCGCTGGCCGGGATCGTCCACGCGATCGTCCCGGTGTCGGGGTTGATGGCGCAAACCAGCCACACCGGCATGCTGACCGAACGCCACGCCGCGCTGCTCGCCCAGCTCCGCGACGTCCCGCCACTGGAGGTGCTGCGGATCTTCGACTCCGAGGACCCCACCAGCGGGGGAGTACCGCCGGCCGAACGGCGTGAACTCCTCGCCCTGCTCGGCGAGTACGGCGTCCTCAACGGCCGCCGGGTCGCCGCCGACGGCGCCGCAGCGCTCAACGCCTGGCTGGCCGAACGATCCGGGATCGCCGCCCTGCGCCACGCCCTGACCGCGGCCACCGGACGGTTCGCCGTGCTGCACCGCGCCCACCGCATCCTGGCCCGCCTCGATCAACTGGCCTTCACCCATCCCGCCCGCGACCACATCCGCACCCTGACCGCCGGATTACGCGCCGACCCGGCCCTGGCCGCGGTGACCGTGCTCGAGGACTACCAACGCATGCTCGACGTCGACCCCGACGCCGCGGTCACCGACGAACTGCGCACCATCCTCACCGCCACCACCCCCGCCGGCCGCGTCGGCCTCGACGGCCACCCACCACCGGCCGCCGTCACCGCCGAAGCCCACCGCCTCCTGGCCGCCGCCCAGCAACGCACCCTGGCCACCCGCTCGGCGGCCGAGGACGCCGCCCTGGTCACCCTCATCCGCACCTACACCGCTCTGACCGACGGCCACTGACACCCCTCCCGCACAGGACGATCCGACACCATGACATCTGCCAGCCATACATCTGCCCCCCACGCCTGGTCCCTGGCCATCGACTTCGGCACCTCAAACTCCGCGGCCGCGCACTCGGGCGCCACCAGCCGCAGCATCGAAGCGCTCTCGCTGACCCACACCAGCAACCTGATGCCCTCGGCGGTGTTCGTCGACACCGCAGGCACCGTCCTCGTCGGGGGTGCCGCCCTCAACTCCGCCGCACAGAACCCAGCCGGGTTCATCGCCTCACCCAAACGCCTCATCGGTGCGCAACCGGCCGTCGCAGCCAACGGGCACACCCTGCCGATCTACGCGCTCGTCGCCGCCGTGATGCGCACCATCATCGGCCGCGGGGTCGCCGCACACGCCGGCACCATGCCCGACCGGGTCGTGCTCACCCACCCCGAAGCGTGGGCGCCCCAACAGATCCAGGTCCTCACCGACGCCGCCAGGGCCGCCGGCATCCCAGCCGAGCGGATCACCACAATCTCCGAACCCCGCGCCGCGGCCGGGCACTACTCCCGCTCCCACGCCCTGCAACACGGCACCAGGATCGCGGTGTTCGACTTCGGAGGCGGCACCCTCGACATCGCCGTCCTCGAGGTCACCCCCACCAACACCTTCCAAGTCATCGCCGCCCGCGGCGACAACGGCCTGGGCGGCAAGAACTTCGACGCCCTGCTGCAACGCTGGGTCGAGGACCGCCTCGCCGACCGCGACCCCGACCACGCCGCCTGGCTGCGCCGCACCGCCCCCATCGACGCCATCCAGTCCCTGCAAGACTCCATCCAGCAGGCCAAAGAGCTACTGTCCGAAACGCCGTCGGCCACCATCACCGTGCCCGGCCCGAGCGAACGCACCACCCTGCAGATCACCCGCGACGAGTTCGACGAACTCATCACCCCCGCCGTCGACGCCGCCGTCCACCTCACCCAAACCACCCTCGCCGACGCCGGACTCACCCACCCCGACCAACTCACCGCCCTCTACCTCACCGGCGGGTCCTCCCGCATCCCCCTCATCCAGCAACGCCTGGGCGAACTCGGCCCCGTCGCCACCCTCGACGACCCCAAAACCGTTGTCGCCCAAGGTGCGCTGCTCACCGTGTTGGCGGACTCGGCGCCCACCCAGCCCCGCGGCATCCCCGAAGCCGCCGACCTCATGCCGACCTGGCACACCCAACCCCGCACCTTTGGCTCACCAGCCCAGCCCGCCTCGACGCGGCGACGCTGGCTGCGCATCGGCGCCGCCGCGGCCGCCGTCATCGCCGCCGCCGCGATCGTGACCACCATCGTCACCACCGCCAGCGGCAGCGACGACGACCCCAATGACGCACCCCAGGCCACCGAAACCCTGGACACCGACACCACCGCCGCCGGACCCACCGGTGAAGACGGCGGGCCGATCCTCACCGACCCCGACCAGATCCGCCAGCAACTCCCCGGCGCCCTGCAATCCCAGATCACCGACTGCAGCAAAGGCAGCTTCACCGACAACGGCTCCCTCACACTGAAATGCACCCTCAACGACGCCGGCACCCTGGGTGGCCTCAAGAACTCAAGCGGCCCGTCGGACTCATTGCGGATCGACATCAACGTCGACGACAACGAAGCCGCCCGCGAGATCCGCAAGCTGCGTAACGGGGTCTACAGCGCCGGCAAGGGCACCGTCGTCGAAGACACCAACCGCCAGGCAGCCGCCGAGATCACCTCGTCGAGCGCGAGCAATAACGAACACACCGTCTTGTACGCCAACACCGGTACCGGGCTGGTTCTTTGGGCTTACCGACTGTCGTCGGTAGAGAATGCCCGTACCTTCCTTACGCGCTCAGGTCTCATCAACTGAATGCGCAGAGGTGTCGACGTGATCGGGCAAGCCCACCGTGAAGGACTGGCATGACGAAGTCGCTCGAGCGCGCGATCGCCCGTGCGATCACCACTCGGATCGCCCAGCTCGATGACGGGCCACGTACGCCGTCTACGCGACCGCCGGACTGGTTCTTGCCGCCTGCGCGCTCCTGCTTCCGGACTACCTCTTCCTAATCGTATTTCCCGTGGGACTAGTCGCTTTCGGCATCCTCGTTGCTGCTATGGCTGGTGCTAAACCGGCAGAGAAGATCGCGTTCTGGTCGGGGCTGACCGGCGGCCTGGCGGTCGAGTGCATCTGGGCGGTCGTGGTATTCGACGGAGTTTGGTGAGTCGCTCTCCCCAGCTGTCTCAAACCGATTACGCCTGGCTTGGACATTGGAAACGGCAACGTAGGCTCGCGGCCGATCTCGTTCGGACACCTCTAAAGCTAGACCGACGGCCCGTACCCCATGGTGGCGTACGGGCCGTCGAGACCTAGCGGAGCGAAGTTCAGTGCGGCGCTATGTCGTAGGGGGACGTGCCGCCCTGGTGCGGAATCTTCTTGGGCGAGGGGCCGGGCGCGACGTCGTGGGGGAGCGTGCCCCCCTGGTGCGGCGCGACGTCGTAGGGGGACGTACCACCCTGGTGCGGCACGGACGGTTTGGCGTGGGTGGGTGGGGTGTAGACGTAACCGTTCGGGCCGCCCCCAGCGCTCGCACCGCCGGACGCGAAGGCAGAGGCTGCCACCGCTCCGGCCGCGAGAACGGTGAAAGCGGCGATTGTGAGCCGGCGGCTGCGGTGGCGTTGTTGTCCTGACATTTGTAACCTTCCATCGCTGTTGCTGATTTCGGACAGGCCGCGTGTGGCGTACTGCGACCACGTCCAGTCCTGGTCCTGAAAGGGACTGCAATGAGATGCCGGCGACTGGTCGGAAAGTTCCCTGCGGGCGGGCGTCAGTACGCGGCTGCGCGGTACCCGATGAATCTGGGCGGCACATAGGGGATTTGCCTGTCTGAGGCGTCCTGCGACTGACACGGATGGGAGCTGACTAGCGATGCCTGTTACGCCGCAGTGGCGGGCCGCCCACGACATCCTCGGCAAGGACATCGCCAAGGCTGCCCGGCGGGACGGCCTCACGATCACCAGCGTGTCGGGACTGGTCAACACCAGCCGGCGGTACCCCAGCGTCATACCTGTGCTCATCGACTGGCTCAAGCACGCCGAGCGCCGCGTACCGCTGACCGACCCCTTCGACCTTGATCGGTTCCGCAGCAGCATCTATCGGGCACTGACCACGATCGACGCGATGGGAACCGAGGCCGTGCCGCTGCTCATGAGCGAGTTCTATCGCGAGCCGCAGCAAAGCCCGGGAACCCTGCATGCGGCGGCGAACGCACTGCGCTACCTCGCGGTGCCCAGCGACTTCGACCGCATCGCCGCACTGGCATCCGATCGGTCGTTGGGCTCGGGCCGGGCCGCGCTACTGGAATGGCTGATCATCCAGGGCACCCCCGACGGGCTGCAGATCGTTGTCGATCAGATCGACGACGACACCGTTCGGGCACTGGGAATCAAATTCATCCGGCAGTACACACCACTCCCGGCCGGCCTGCGTCCAGTCATCGAGCACTACCTCGAGGACCCCGACAGCGAGGTCCGCAAACAAGCGGCCGCGACCCTCCGCAAGATCCTCGACTAGCAGAGCGCCCTGTGCGTCGTCGCTAGTCGATACTCTTCTGGCGTGGGTCCGCACGATCAACATCCGACGCCGCTGAGCTACCCAACAATCCACCCTGACGGTGCGGCCATTGAGCCGCGCCCGCAGGTGATTGCTGCGCGTGCCGCCGACCTTGTGGCCACCGAGCCCAGCTCGGTCGACGCCGTCGCAGAAGCGGTCGCCGAGCTGCCCAGTTACGTCGCCGAGGTGACCAGATGGGACCTGGTGGCCGCGGTGGAGAAGGCCGCCGACAGCATTGCGCGTAGCCGCCACCCGCTGCTCGGCGATGTTCTCGGGCCCGGGCCGGTGCCGTGGTCATGCTGGCAGGGCGAGCTCGACGAGCCGTGGCCGATCCTCGCCGACGCTGCAGCCCGTCTCGGTTCGGCGCTGCCGTCCCGGCACCCGGATGCCGGACACTGGTCGGTGACGACCGACTAAACGAAGACTGCGGGTGGACGTTGAACGTCCACCCGCAGTCATTTCAGCTCCACCGAGCTGGGTCAGAACTCGAGAATGTGCATGCCGCCGACGATGACGTCCTGGCCGTCGACACCGAAGTCGTAGGTCGTCAGCCCGTCGTCGCCGTGCTGCAGCTCGATCGGGGCGGCCGAGGCCAGCCCGCCGCCCAGCAGCGACAGTGCACCGGCCGCCGCGACGGCCGCCACGGTGGAACCGATCGTCTTACGCACTCGCGTCTTACCTACTCGCATCTGAGTGTTCCTTTCGTCATGCCAGCCACTCGACTGGACTTCGATGTGTCTGCACGTCTGCGATCGCAGACCGTGCGCGGCGCACCACCGGGGTGATGCATCCACAGATGAGTTGCCCCGAGAGTGCGGGAATGTTCCCGTCGGGCAGCACATTCCGGGTCGTTGTGGTTCACAGGTAGACGACGCGGCCGTAGACGGCGTTGCCGTCGTTGGCTTTCGGGGTGCTGGTCTTGAGGATGGCGTAGGAGCGGACCGCGACCGGGCCCGCACACCCGTCGATGCTGATGTGACCTTCGCGGGTGGTGGTCGACGCACGTCCGGCGCCGACGGCCTTCTTGTCGAAGGTGACGGTGGTGATCTTGCCCGGTGACATCGTCACCGACAGACTCGGCTGCAGCAGGGCCTGCGGACTGATCGACAGGCTGCCGCTGGGTCCGGCCGCGCTGACACCGCCGCCGCCGCTGCCACCGATGCCCAAGCTCGCCCCGACACTGCCGGTCACCGATTCCAGCTGCACCGCGCACCCGATCATGTACCCGGCCTCGAGTTCACCGGTGATCGCTGCACCGGCCTGCCCGGCCGGCGGCGTCAGCATGGACACCGCCCGCATCGACATGAACGCTTCCCGCGACGTCGGCACCGAAGACAACGGTGCGACCTTCTGCACCTTCTCGTTGGTGGAGGCGATCGAGGCCTTCCAGCCATCGTCGGTGACCCAGCTGCGCTGATGCCCCGGCTGGGCCTCGGCGGTACCGGCGGCGAACCCGCTCGCGACGGCGCCCACCGACACGGCGGCAACGGCAATGGTCATGACGGTCTTGTTCATCGGAGTGTCCTCTGGTCCTGTCGCAGCGCATCGCCGCGCCCTTGTCAGTCCCGCCTCGTTCATCGGGGCGAGAAATGTGCTCTGCGTGAGCAACTGAGGATTGGTTGCCCTGCGGCACCGAGAATGTTCCCGGCCGCACGATAGATGTGGATGCCGGTCGTCGCGATCGTCCCGACGGACCTAGGCTGGCCACAGCCGCAGTCGACTCTGAGCCCCATCGAGATCGAACGCAGCAGCTACCGAAACGCCGATGTGAGGTCCAGGGAGGGGGAGTGATGGACTCCGTCAATAGTCGAGATCGTGCCGGACGGACCGAACTCCACTACGCCGCGGCCAGCAACGGCCGCAAGCTCGACACGGTCGAGGCGCTACTCGCCGCCGGCGCCAACCCGAATGCCCGCGACGACGATGGCAGGACACCTCTGCATATGGCGGCGCAAATGCCGAAATCCGCTGACATCATCGCGGTGCTGTTGAAGGCTGGCGCCGACCCGAACGCACTGGACGGCAACGGGCTCACGCCTCTTCGGGTGGCGGTCGGCAAGGCCAGGTCGCTGAGTGTCTACCGTGTTCTTCTCGAGGGTGGCGCCGATCCCACGATCAGCGGGGATGTCGGTGGTCTCTCGGCTGCGGACTACATTGCACGCATGGGGCTGGAGCCGGAGATCGAGCTGTTCAGCCGGTTCACCGAGCTACCGCCCAAGCCAGAGTTCATGCGGGGCGTCCCCGTCCACAGACCCCTGAGGCCGTGAACCGGGATCCCGATTCTGGGTGACCAGCTGTTCGTCGCCACGGGGGATGTCGCCGGACGCCACCACAGGGGCGGCGAGTTCGTTCCCCTCAGTACCTGGCGAAGAGGTCCTTGAAGTGCTGATTCATCAGCAGAGTCGATAGGTGCCGGGGAGTCTCGCCCGCATTGTTCTTCGAATCGGGGTCTGCACCCCGCTCGAGCAACAGGCCCACCGTCGCGACAGCGTCGCCCGTCGTGGAGAACATGGCCATGCCCAGCGGGGTATTGCCGTGCGAATCGCGAACGTCGAGTTCGGCTCCGGCGTCAAGGAGCGCTTCCACAGATGCCGAACGTCCACTTCGGGCGGCGAGCTGCAGCGGGGTGTATCCGGTGGCGTTCTTCCGGTCGGGGTCAGCGCCCTGGTCCAACAGCTGCCGGACCCGTTCGACGTCGCCTTCGAGTGCGGCGTCGTGAAGATCCCGGAATTCGGAGTTGGTGGTCATGGAATCCCTCTCCTAGTGGGTTGCTCGAACGGATGAATACGGGTCACGGGCCCTGCGATGCAGCCACTGCCCGGCGATACAACGATGCCCGACCCCCCTGGTCGGAGGGTCGGGCATCGGCGATGGGTGACTCGACGGCTAGGCAGGGCTCAGACCAGGGCGTCGCTGTCGTGGCCGCCGGGGGTGGTGTCTTCGGGGGCGTCCGGGGTGTCGCTGTAGGTGCCGGTGTCGTCGGTGTAGAGGTCGAGTTCGCCGTCACCGTCGGTGTCCTGGCCGTAGACATCGGCCTGGCCGTCGAAGTCGGTGTCGAGCGCGACAGCGTCGAACTGCCCGTCGCCGTCAGTGTCGACAGCGACGGCGTCGATGGCCCCGTCGGCGTTGGTGTCGACGAGCAGGGTGTCGGGTGCGCCGTCGCGGTCGGTGTCAGTCAGCACGGTGTCGGGTGCGCCGTCGGCGTCGGTGTCGAGGGTCTGGGTGACCAGCTGCCCGTCTTCGTAGGAATCGACCTGGGTGAGGTCCCCATCGGCGTCGAGGTGGGCGACCTCGTCAACGACGCCGTCGCTGTCGAGGTCGCTGGCGATGACGGCGCCGCCGTCAGCGGTCGGGGCCGCGGCGGTGTCGATGCGGCCGTCACCATCGGTGTCGGCCTCGACCAGGACCACCTCGCCGGCTTCGTCGTAGTGCACGTCGATGGCGTTGCCGGCGTCGTCGGTGGTGTGCACCACCTCGCCGGCCGGGCCGTCGGCGGCTTCCGGGGCGGGGGCGGGCGCATCGGCGGGGGCAGCGTCGGGGTTGTAGGGCTCGTCGGGGCTGATGATGGGGGCGTCGCTGCTGGGGGTACCGGACATGGTGGGTCCTCTTTCGAACTCGGTCTGTGAGCGTGTCGGGAATCTGTTGCCACCAGGAATGAGGAATGTTCCCGCCCACGATCGCCGCGACCCCGAATCCGCGTCTATCTGGCGAGGAGGATTACATCACAGCTGTCGGGACCAGGTCGGGAACACCAGGGGTGGGCCGTAACATCTCACCTGGTGACCGGGCCGACGGCGACCTTCGTCGGCGACCACCTCACCAGAAACGGAGGTCAACACATGCAGGAGGACGAACCGTCGCCGGTTCTGGCGTCACTCGGCATCGACCCCGCCACCCTCGCCGCTGATCTCCCGCCGGGAGTATGGGACAACGCGCTGCAGGCCGCCTTCGACCCGGCCGCCGTCGCCGACCCCGACACCGTCCCCGACATGGACGACACCCCGCCGGCCAACGTCGATGAGGACATCGACCTGGGCGGCGACAACCCCGACGGCCCGCCCGAGGCGCCGGCTGATCCGCCGATCGCTCACGCCGCCCAAGACGCCGCCGCGGAGGGACAGCTCCCGCCCGCCGAGGAGGGCAGTGCGAGTGTCGATCTCGCCGACGCCGGTGACGAGGACCCGCACCCCGGTGCCCACGACACGCACGACGACATCTGAGAATCGGGTTGGGGGAGTTGATGGACGAAGCACGTCTGCTGCTGCAAGCACGTAACGGCGACCAGCATGCCTTCGCCGAGCTCGTCGGCGCTCACCGCACGCACGTGTGGGCGGTGTGCCTCAACATCTGTTCCAACCCCCACGACGCCGAGGATGCCCTGCAGAACACCCTCGTCGCGGCGTGGCAGAACCTGCACAAGTTCCGCGGTGAGTCGAAGTTCAGCACCTGGCTGCACCGGGTGGCCGCGAACAACGCCCTGATGGTCGTGCGGCGCCGCAAAGCCAACACCACCATCACCGACTTCACCGACCCCGACCAGCCGATCCA
This sequence comes from Gordonia sp. NPDC127522, assembly GCF_042672305.1. NCBI lineage: Bacteria > Bacillati > Actinomycetota > Actinomycetes > Mycobacteriales > Gordoniaceae > Gordonia > Gordonia sp. NPDC127522. The sequence continues at coordinate 14,037 of NZ_JBHXVK010000007.1, read as the reverse complement.
ACTCGTCGACGACACCCACCAGTCAGCGTTCGACGACCAGATCGCGCTGCGCGACGCGGTACGCGACGCACTGGCACAACTGCCCGAGGACTTCCGAGAAGCCGTGGTGCTGCGTGAATTCGGCGATCTCACCTACGCCGACATCGCCGCCCACCAGGGCGTCGGTGTTCAGACAGTCAAATCCCGACTCAACCGAGCCCGCACCCAACTCGCCGACCTCCTGCGCGACACCGCCGCAGCGACGGGACAGTAGCGAGCTTCCCGGAGCGTCAGGCCATGACGATCGAGTGCGGGACAGATTTCTGTCTCGGTGGGTGTGGCTAGTGGATGCGGCGCTCCAGGAATAGGACGAGCTGCTGAAAGCCGAGCCAGAGGGAGATGCCGACGAAGAACAGGCCAGAGCTGATGTAGACGAAGAGGAACCTTTTGTTGTGGCTGACCTGCTCATTCAGGCTTCGGTATCCCGCGAAGTCGCCAACCGGATAGTCGAGCTCTGAACTTCGAACGAGGGTCTCGGAGCCCCTGCTTCCGGGCTTGCAGAGATCGGCTGAGGTCATCGCTTGGAGATTGCAGGTTTCGGGGTTGGCCACCAGCGAGATTCCCCACCAGAGGGCGAATACGCCCATGCACAGGCATATCGGGACGGCGAGAAGAAGACGAGTGCTCAGAAGATGGGAACCCCCACGACCCGGGGCGGTCCGTCCCGAGGAGTGCCTACCCAAGAATGTGTGCTCCTGTCATCGGGTTGGGCCCTTTCTCGTGTGCGTCTGCGCATTTCGACATGGGGCAGTAGTCCGCCCCCCCGGCTGATGTGGACAGACTCTCACCTCTCGTCCAGACAGGTGGGACATTCCCGGTGCATCAGAGATCTCATCGTCCTCGCTCACCGACCGGGTGGTGTCTATCCTCAGGCCGTGATCGAACGCGTACGCATCACCGCAGAGACCACCGCGATCAACTACGCCGCCCGATTCGGCTACCCCGGCCGCACCCTCGCCGACTATCTCGATCAGCTCGGCGGATGGGACGGCTACATCGACGACCCGTTCGGTGCACGGCCGTGGATCTCCCTGCGCGCCTTTGACGGAGCCGACCCCGGCCTGTTCCTCAAACTCATGTTCGCCGTCCCGCAGATCCCCGGCGATGACTTCCCACCCGTCTACGGCGACGAGGTGGTCCTTGCCGAGTACGAACTACCGCCAGGGGTTGTGGTGCCTCGGTAGCGACGCCGGTGGCACTGCAATGGCCGCCGGGGCTGGCAGCGCGGTCTAATCGCTGAGGACTGTGGTCATCCAGGGAGTCTCGCTGCGTTGCTGACCTTCGTCGAGGGCTGTCAGATGCTCTCGGACAGCGGCCTCAGCGGCGGCTGCGTCGGTCTCTGAAACGAGCAGCCAGCTCAGTTCGAGTGCATGTCGCGATCCGTCCGGTGCGCTGTCCGCATTCTCGGCCTCCCACTGCGCGACCAAGGTGTCTGCCGCTACCGCCCTCGACCTCGTGATGGTGGGAGGTTCTATCGGTCGGTCAATCACCGACGTCAGAGCGGCCGCCAGCCGGTCGGCCACCGGGGCCGTCGTGTACAGGTCGACTTTTAATTGAGCCATGTTCTCGCAGTGTAGGTCAGCGCTATTCGGAGCTCACGCCGTCACCGTGGCGGTCGAGCTTGCGGCTGTAACCGGGCTGGCCGGCGTAGACCGGGGCCGCGGTGTCAGCAGGCTCGCCACTCGTGGTCTTCTCGGATGATGGTGATCTCTTCGGTGTGTGTGCCGGTGCGGTCGTCGGAGTGGCGAAACTCAACGACGACCTGCGCGGAGATATCCGATTGCGCCATCACTTCGACGCCGACGACCCCCAAGCCCGACACTTTCCTCGCGAACTCGGGATCATCCACGGGTGCGCTTGAGCGCTGACGACCGCACTGCAGCCGGTTGTACTCGCCCCAGTCGTTGTGTGACATCGCTTCGAACAACCGGACAGCCGTGGCGCGGATGTCGGTTTCGGTTGCGTATGCCTCACCCATGAGATCGTTGCGGTCGCTCGGGGCGTCGCACGCGGACACTATGGTCCCTACAGCGGCCACGGTGAGCACCACCGCCGCAAGGCGCCGCCCGCATGATGAGCGGCGTCGCCACACTGCTTCTCGAAGAATCGTTCCGGCATTGAACATCTCGTGGCTCATCCGACTAGATCTCGTGCAGGATCTGTCGGGCCATCACCAGTAGGTCGTCTTCGCTGACCGCGCCGCGGGGGAACCCGGCCTGGATGGTGACGGTGTCGGCGTGCAGTGTCCACACCTCGGTCGCATCGTGTTTGTGCGTCACATAGGCGTACTCGCCGAATTTCTGGCGGTCGGTGTCGCCCAGACGGGACACCACGAACATAGGCTCGCGGTAGATGTCCTCATCGTTCTCGAACTCGTCCAGGGTTGCGGCGCTGTCGGTGCGGGTGGCCCGTATCCAGCCCGCCCCATCACCGGGAACTCCCAGGCGCGCGCACAACACCGTCTGCGAGTCGATGGTGGAGGCCTCGCAGTCAGTGACCGCTAGTCCGGATAGCGCGGCAGGGATCACCTGCACGACTCGATCAAGTGACCACAGGCCCTCGTTGCTGGGTAAGGCCGAACTGGCCCGAGCTATGTCCGTCTCACCACCTTGAGTCTCGGCACCTGTGTAAGAGCCTGAATCAACGTTACTCAGGGACAGTTGTGTGCCCCCGTTGACCAGCGCGTCGACGTCGGGCAGCTGCGATATGACGGCCAGTAGGTCGTGATCTCGCGCCGACATCACCCGCCAGCGAATCGACTCCGCCCCGGCGGTGTACACATCGGGGTAGGGGTGCGGTTCGATGACCTCGAACGCGAGGATGTGGTAGGCCGCAGCCTCAATGTCGGTGACGGGTCCCGCCTCCGGCGGATGGAAGTCGAGGTCGTAGACCAGGCCGAGCACCTTCATCGGGTCGTCGACCAGGCGGGAACGAAACACTACGCACACGCAGTCCCCGACGGCCCACGCGGCCAACACGGTGACGTCGTGGCACGCGGGAGGCTGTGCCGCCTTGTTTGCCACCCGTTTCGCTACTGCCGCAGGAAGGTTCACCGCTCCTCCTCTTCGTCCATCATCCTAGGGCGGTATCGTGCGGACAACGGCCATGGCAGCATTATCGCTACCTGCACGCGGCGCGCAGTTCCTTGATGGCGCAGTAGTCGTGGACGAGGTCGATCAGCGAGACTGGCCCTTGTCGAGGAGGGCTGACGGTAGATCGGTCAGGCGTGGCGCATTCGGGTTTCGGCGGAACCGTTCCGAGTATCGGGGGTTGGTGGCGACCTGGTGCTGCTGCCGCTCGCGAATCTCGGTGGAGACCAAGCCGATGCGCTGTTCGATGCCGTGGCGCTGTTTGTACTCGCGGGCGGTCAGGCCGTGGGTTTCCAGGTGGGTGCGGGTCAGCGCACGGAAACGCTCACCGCATTCATGGCAGGCAATTGTCTCGCCGTCGTCGTCGATGTGGCCCCACCAGCCATGTCCTGACCGGCGAGGAGTCGGCGTGGTGGAGCAATCGACGCCTGAGGGGTCCAGTAGCACACGATCGCGTCGCCGCTGGATCGAGTGTTCATAGCAGCGGTCTTGTTCCACCGCCCACCATTCACATTCGGGCACAACACATTTACGTGCCTGGCCGTTGCGTTCTAACAGGCGAACAAGTGCGGCGGACAGATCGTCTCCGGGGCGGCCGGCGATGGTGTCGAGGGCGACCGACAGCGCAGTAGCCACGATGTGCTGGACCCGGTCGGCGGTGAAGCGCCGCTGCCACTGGCCGCCCCAGATGGTGGCCGTCAACAGGTCGTCGGAGACACCCGCGGTGCGGTAGACCCGGTCGAGGATGGCGCGCGCATCGCAGACCACCGTGCGTAGGCGGGCGCCGCAGGCAGCGATCGCTGCCACGATGGCGTCGCGATCGGGGCGGCCGGCAGCAGCGATGGCGATGTCGGCGAAGTAGCCGGCGAGGTCATCGACGAGCCGGCCACGGCTGTCTTGGCCCAGGTCGCGGATCGCCGCGGCCGGGGTGAAGACGGGCAGTCCGTCGACGATGTCGACGTCGTCCCACGACAACGCCGTGGACCGGCCCAGATATCGGGCGGTCGTGGTCGTACGTCCACCGTTCTTCGGTGCCTTGGTGATCGCGAGCTGCGGCAGTCCCTCACCGGGCTGGCCGAGGCCATGGATGGCCAAGGCGGTCGTGCCGGTGACCACACAGTCAGGACGGGGCGCCGCCAGCCGCTGAGCAGGGGTCAAATCTCGCACGGCCGCTACCCAGGCCAGCTGCGCGGCGGCGAGGAGGCCCTCACCGGGACGGTCGGCTTCACGCATCACTCCGTTGGCGACGGGAACCACCAGGCCGACGTTGCGCAGCTTCACGTGATCGCTGCGGGTCACGCCCTGCTGCTGGAGCTGGGCGCTGGTGATCAGGCCCCACTGGGCCGTGCGCAGCGACGCGGTATCGGCCCATTTGCCAGCCAGCAGCGGGGGCAGGGGAGACGACGGGGCGTCCAGGCGGACACCGGTGGCCGCGATCGCGGCGTCGATGACGGCACGATCGGGGCGGCCGGCCGCAGCCCCGGCGATAGCAGCGAAGTAGTCGGCCAGGTCGTCGGCGAACCGGGCGCCACCGTGCGCGGCGAGATCGCGGATCGCCGCGGCCGGGGTGAAGACGGGCAGTCCGTCGACGATGTCGACGTCATCCCACGACAGTTCCGCCCGGCGAGGAACGACCGCGTAGGTGGCGGTCTGCCGGTGCTGGAAGCGCCCGGTGACTGCCAGCTGCGGCAGCGTCTCGACTGGGGAATCGGCGAGTCCATGCAGTGCCAGCGCGGTGTACGCGGTGACCACATAGTCTGGCCGCTCGGCCGAGAGTCGTTGCTCAGGAGTCGAATCCGGGACTGCCGACACCCAGGCCAGCTGGGCTGCGGCCATCAGGTCGTCCGCCGGCGGGCGGGATTCACGCATCACACCTCTGGCCACCGACACCAGCAATCCTCTGCGCCGGAGCAGAAGCTGACTCGACCCGTTCACGCCGAGGCGCTGGAGTTGGGCGCTGGTGATCAGGCCCCACTGCTGGGCACGCAACGGTGCAGAATCGGCCCATCTCCGAGCCAACACCGACGACTGCGCAACCACCGGGAAAGGATAGGTCACGCCGAGCCGATGACAGATCTCAGCGCCAGCCGTGGACTCAGCAGAACTCGAGGGCAACCAGCTGCCACCGATAGGCGACACGGCCAAGGGTGGATCGGCTGACCGGCCTCGCGCCGGCACGTATCCGACATGGTCTTCGCTCGACGCGGGCGGCGAATGGCCGCACCTGGCCGGCAGTGGTTAAGGAACCGAAGATCTCGGCGCCGCAGGGGTCACACAGCTGCACATGGAGTCGATGCACCGATGGCCCGATCGAGGACTTCTGGGCCCTATTTGCCGTCGCCGCAACCGTCTTCGCGATATGGAAGGCGTCGTGACGGACCAGTACCGCGATCTGGTCCGCGACCGTCGGAGCGACCGTCTCGCCAAGACGAGACGGTCCTCGATGGCGTCCGATCACCTCGCACACCAGCTGCATCACAGCAACCGAGAAACGGTGGGCCTCCCTCGCGGCTGACGACATCGCCAGTGACGTATTGCCCCTGTGCGCGAGCGGGTCTCGCACTCGGACGGTGCCGCTCGGGGCCGCCGTGCGCACGGACGTGTGCGCAGAAGCCGACCGCACTCGGGGGTGCGGCGGCAGGGATATCCCTGTCGGTGACGCGCGAATCAATGGCTGCACGGTGATGTGTTGCAGCAACCACCCCGACTGGTTCCCGACCCGGGGGGTCGCGATCGGCTAGGCCCTGCAGTCAGTCATACGACCGTCAGCCGAGCGTCGGGTCCGGTGCGTTCCCCTCGCGCTCTCGACCGGTACAGTCCCGCAGCAAGCAAGCAGATCGTGAGCCTCACGACCAGCCCAGGGGGAGACAGAGTTATGGCTAGCCGTCAGCGTTTCGTGGTGCCACTGCTGGTGGCATCGTGGGTCGGCCTCGTAGTAGCCGGATGTTCGGAATCCGATGTCTCCGAAGCCGCGGATACGCGGCCGGAGTTGTCCAAGATCGACATCCCCTACGCCGAACTCAGCGCCACCGTCGATGGCCAGCCACTTCCGGGCATCGATCCGGCTGAGTTCATGTGCTACCGACAGAGCGATTCCATCAGCATCACTGGACAGGACCCCACCGACGGGCAGCCCGGGCTCATTGCCGATCTCCAACCAGGCAATCCGCCGAAACTCGTGAGGGTGTCGTTCGGACTCGATGGAGTCCTGTACACCGCCAAGCAGGGCAAAGGCTCAGTCGAAGACGTCGACGAGGACGGTTCCCGAATCACGGTTCGCGGGACCGCGGAAAGCTGGGATCTCGCCGTACCCATCACCAAGCAATTCGAGGTCTCGGCAACCTGCAACTGACATCGAACAGGAGGTGGATCGCCCTGATGCAGGCGGTGATCAACTTCGGGCGCCGCCAGCTGTTGCCCGGTGGGTCATGAGGGCCGGTTCCTCGCGTCGGCAGGCACACTAGATCACCGTGACCAGCCGATTCGATGAGGGTATCGCTCACCTGCATCGGTATCGGGCCGTGCACGGGACCAGCAGCCCGCGCCAGCAAGACCTCATTGACGGATTCCCGATAGGCCGGTGGGTCAACACACGCCGCACCGACTACCGCCGCGGCGTCTTGTCCGCGGAGCGGATCGCGCGACTCGAGTCCGAGTTCCCCGACTGGCAGTGGAAGGCGAACGCCCGAACGTCCTTCGCTGCCGGCCTGGCCCATCTACGCCGCTACCACGCCGTCCACGGCACTAGCAACGCCCGCCGTCACGACGCCATCGACGGATTCCCCATCGGTACCTGGGTCGCCAGCCGCCGCGCCGAGTACCGGGCCGGACAGTTGCCCGCCGAACACGTCCAACAGATCGAAGCCGAGTTCCCCGACTGGCAGTGGACTCTCCGGACACGACCACCGTTTCACGTCGGCCTGGACCACCTGCACCGCTATGTCGCCGCACACGGCACAAGCTCCCCGCCCCGCCACGCGACGATCGACGGCTTCCCGATTGGCGCCTGGGCCGCCAAACGCCGCACCGAGTATCGACGACGTCGCCTCCCGGCCGACCGGATCACGCAGCTCGAAACCGAATTCTCCGACTGGCAGTGGAACATTCGCCGATCTGGTACTCGATCTGCCGACTAGCGGTGCGGACGGCGCGGTAGGCGCGAGGACGCGGCACTACACCTCGGTCTCGCCAATTGTGTGTGCGATTCTGTCGGCTTTGAGGTAGCGGTCAGGGTCTGCACGACCGTTGGTGAAGGCGATACCCTCCGTCTCAAGTGCTTGCTGCTGAGAATCGGTTCGGAGCGGATCAATGCTCCAACGGAACCGCGGCGATGGCGTTCCGCCGGCACCGAGTACGCGGTGAGCGTTCGGACACTCCTCACACTGAGTGACGTGATTGCCCAACGGTTGAGGGGCTGTACCGACCAGTTCGGCGAGATCGCCATATGTCGTCCACATGCCGGAAGGAATCGCAGCCAGAGCTACGTGCAACTTGTCCCACTTGAACGGAGCAGGACTACTGCCAACGTGTTGCGTGAGGTCTCGGCCATCGCTGGTGACCCACCACCGCGGACCGCGCACGGTTCGGTCAAGCCCGGCAGCCTCCCGCAGTATCTGGGTCACGATCGCGGTAGGACGATAGCGCTTCTGGTCGTACTCCCATTTCAACGGTGCGGCCGGGCTGTTGAACCAGACGGCTCGGCCGCGGCGAGCGTCTTCGTCTATCCAGGTGTCGATCTGCGCACGAGCGTCAGTGTCCACTTCGTTAGTGGTTCTCAGATGCAAGACGGTGCCATCAGACAGCAGACCGCTCTGGGCCAAACGAACAACCGTCGATTGTTCCCTTGCGCTTTTCTGCTGTCGTTGCGTCAACGATCTCGCCTCAGCCTCAATGGGTGAGATGGTGAAATCTTCCACGTCTGGAACGGGGTAGAGCTGCGAGACAGTCATCACCAGCCCGTGAGCCATGCGGTAGGCCTGCACCTGCTGCAGCGTGACGTTGAGACCCATCTCGTTGAGCCACACGGCACTCGCGGTTGTCGTGGCGTCGAAATCCCCCGCCACAAGGACGATGCGGGGTCGTCTGAGGGTGTCCAGATCGAGCGCGCCGACATGTTCGATGAGCAGATCGCGCGCGTCTTCCTCGGAGACGTCGCCGCCACGGCTGTTGAGGTAGCGCTGGTGGTGCGTCGCGAGGTCGGTGGGCGTGAAGCGCGACACCATGGCCGCATACTTGATGGCCTGCAGCTGGACAGTGTCCGGTGCTCGATCACGTTTGAGCTCAGCAAGGACGAGTTGCCCTTCGGTGTCGATACCGAGAACATCAAGTCGGTCAGCGTGGCGTTGACCGGCTCCGGATTGCCACCGATCGAACTCCATCGTGACCACCTTGACTCCGGAGCCCAGAATTTCCGGATGAGCGATCACCCACTCCTGCAGATCCCTACGTTCTCGAAGCCCTACCTCCGCCAGTGACACAGGTTCGGCTGGCACGGCCTGGTTTCCGTCGATGCTGAAAACTCGCTCGTCGCCCATGCCATCGACGCTACGACGGGTCGAGTAACGAACGACAGGATTCTGCCGAAGATGCCAACGTTGGATGTGGAGTTGCGTCGTGGTGCTTCCACGGGGCAGAACCGCGCGACATCGTTCACCCACGCTTCCGGGAGACGGCAAGCGGATCGAACACCCACCCACCGGGGCATAGCTCATCGAGCAGAAAGGTGGTCGCCGATGACCACGCTCGCGTTCGGTTCGATACTGGAGAGCGCCGGTATCGAACCCGGCCAAGCCCATGTACTCCGTCACGCATACGTCCAGGAGCGCGACGACAGCGGACTGCCCGGACTCGAGGCCACCTCCAGCGACGCCGACATTCTGAAGTACACCAGCCATCAGTCCGCCCGATCACGCACGTTCCCACCGAATCCGCCCCGATTCTGGGTGGTGTTCATACGCGAGGGCGGCGACAGAGCCCGCCTATGGTCGGTGTTAGAAAACCGCGGTGTCGTCTCGGACGATGGGGCAGTCCGAATATTCGACCTCGTTGCGACCGAGCACCTCTCAGATCTGAGGAACCGGCTCGTCATCGGTTGGAGATCGCCGCGTACCTGGAGAATCAACGCCTCAACGGCAGCTGGTTATCCCGTGTTGGAGATCGCGGACGCGGAGCCTGTGCCATTCCCTGGTTTCGACCGACTCATCCTGTCCTACACCGAACTGCAAGGCGTGATGCGAGAGCACCGATACGCAGCCTGGCGTACCGCGCTTGCTGCCGTCAGAGGCGTCTACCTGATCACAGACACCCGAGACGGACGGCACTACGTCGGCAAGGCCGACGGAGGCGAGAGCATCCGCCAACGCTGGAACGTCTACGCGACGAACGGTCACGGCGGAAACGTCGAACTCCGCAGTCTCGACCCAGCGACCTTCCAGTTCTCACTGCTGCGGGTGTTCGACCCCGCGACTCCCACCCGAGAGATCAACGCAGCGGAGAACCACTTCAAGGACGCGCTCGACTCCCGCAGACACGGTCTCAACCGCAACTAGCTGCCAGCACCCTTCGCGCCAAGTCTCATGCATCTCGTCTGGAGACGACCTGGACCGACGTGAATCCGGTCGGCGCGGCGACCGTTCATAGAATCAAGAGCGGATCGCGCCGTCCCAGTCCGGGAACTCGGTCTCCAGGGTCCAGACACGCTCGGCCGGCAGCCGCCCTCGGTGATGTTGCGCGGCGGGTTTCGACCTAGTACCGGTCGAAACTCGTCGACGTCGATGGCGTCGCGCCGGCGGGCGTTGCTGGTGCCATGGGTAGCAACACAGCGACGCAAGTGCGCCAACCCGGCCTTGAACGCGGCGTCGAGCGCCACGTCCTGAGGCGCCAGTCCGACAATCCAGTCCCTAACAGACGCTCCGAGGCGCGCGGACCCACCGAAGTCGATCCGGACAAGTTCTCTCTGGCCGATCGGTCGGTCTGAGCGGAACATCCCAGCAGCCCAGATGCATCAGACCCTCCGAACAGCCAGCCGATCCGCGGCGGCTCCGGACGGTAAGGACTCGCGATGCCAGGCTGCGTTCCCGCGCTACCCACGCAGGTAAAAGTCGACCGCCGATCGACAGGACCGATGTGACAGCGCCGTCGAGGCGAGAGCGCGTCTACCAGCGCCTCGCCGCCGACCTCGCACACGCCGCTCCCTCGCCACACTTGCGTGAACACCTCGGCGTAGCCGACATGCCGCAGATGTCTCTGACGGGCGTTCTCGTGGACTGGTTGCGCCATGTCGAGGAACGATCCGGGTTCACCGACAGCGGCGAGGTCGATCAACTCCGGGTCGATCTCTGCCGGTCGCTGGCCAGCACCGGCACCCGCGATTGCGGCGCCGCCGATGCCCTCATCGACCAGTTCTACCTTCAGCCACCAGTAAGCGCTGAAGCCTTGAACGAAGCGGCGCAAGCGCTGCGAGAGTTGGCATCCCGCGACCATCACGACGAACTATCGAAACTCGCAGCAGACCGCACACTGGGCGCCCGTCGATCGGGCATCCTCGAGTGCCTGACCGAGCATGGCCAGCAAGAGGACGTGCATCTGGTTGCCGACCAAATCAGCGACCCCAGCGTGCGAGCGACAGCAATAGCCTGCCTCCGACGGTTCCGGCCGACCCCAGTCCATCTCATCGACACGGTCGAGGCCTACCTCTACGACCCCGACAGCGCTGTCCGCGAGCAAGCATCCCGGACTGTTGCAGTCCTCTACGCCGCGCTGTTCGCGGCGAACAGCGGCGCAATCTGAGTCCCCGGGCCCCGTCGCGAGCCCCCCTGTCGAGCGGTCCGACAGGCCGGACCGCCACGCCCTCTCAGCAGGTCACGGGATGAACCCACCGCGGGGTCGAAGATCTGCGGTGTTGGTCCACCGCTGCATCAGCGGCGTGGGTCGTCAGGCGCAGACGTCACGGGTCAGTCCTGGTCGAAATAGGTCTCCATCGCCTCGATCATCCGATCCTCGTAGGCCTCCTGGTCGATGAAACGCGCCTCGAAACCCTCTTCGGTGTAGCTGCCCTGGGCGGCCTGCTCCCCGAGGGAGATGATGCGTGCGGTGCGCTCGCCGTCGTTGAGGAGGGATTCGAGCTTTTCGCGCAGACGTTTGAGAGCGCTCTCTTCGGAATCCGCTGTCACAGACCAGTTTTCTCCGCCATACCGGCCCGTCCAGACACCGTTGTCGTCCTCGGTGAGGATGGCACGTTGGGTCACGTGCAACCGTGGTCGCGCATCCACCGATTCACCTCCCGCGGTGGGAACGGCGGGGGTGCGTACGGTTCCGGACTTCCCTTCCGGTCACACCCCCGCCTACCCGTACAAACTACACGACCATCGAACACCCATTCGACCCGTGGGGTTAAACTGTGAGCATGTTCGTGTGATGTATCGAGACATCGGTGACAGTTCTGCATCAAGACATTGGTGACACTCGGTGTATCAGGACTTCGGTGACGGTCTTGGCTTGGTGGGACGGGGACCACGCGGTTGGCGGTTGCCGACGTAGGTGATTCCGGGAGCGGGTCTGGGATGTTCGACAAGGACCTCTCCGGCGGTGTTCGCGATGACGATCGTGTTGTCGTCCACGGCGACGAGGACCTGGTCGAAGGCGTGGTCCACATCGACCTTGTAGGTGACTGCGTCCACGCTGATCGTGCCGGAAGTGCTGACAGTTCGGACCAGGACACCCTCAGGCAGATCGGTTGAGGGGCGCGGCGCCGGCCACGGGCGCGGCGTGGGCCGGTCAAACAGTGGTCGACCGGATTTGGGGTGGGGCGCGTCGGCTTTCGGGGTTGCCTGCCAGGCGATTAGCGGCGTGACCCGTCCGGGCAGCCCTTGGTGAGGCCGTTCAGTGTTGTAGATGTGATCGAACGCGTCAACCTGGGCTTGCAGCTCGGCCAGGGTGTCGGCCAACGGTTGTTTGTCCAGGTAGCGGAACAATGTCTGGTGGAACCGCTCGTTCTTTCCCTGCGTGGTCGGCTTGTATGGCTTGCCGGTGATCGTTTCGACCCCGAGCACGCGGGCATACTCGACGAGTCGGCCGATGCGGCCGCGGCGTGACGGGTTGAGAGCTGGGCCGTTGTCGGTGAGGAGTCGCTGGGGCACTCCGTGAGCGGCTACTGCTTTGTCGAACACGACAATCGCCGCTTCCGCGGTCTCACCTGAGGCCACGTGGGAGCCGACGGCGTAGCGAGAATGATCGTCGATCAGTTGCAGGATGACGCACCTACGCCCACCGGTCAGGACGTACTCGGTGCCGTCGAGTTGCCAGCACGCGTTCGGCGCGGGATAGACGAACCTCCGCCACGCCGAGCGCGGCTTCTTCCTCGGCTCATGACGCGCGACACCGGCCTCACGGAAGATCCGCGCCAGCGACGCGGTCGAGGGCACCTGTGTGAGGCCCATCGACTGCATCTTGTCGTGGACGCTGATCGGTCCGTGATCCAACCCGGACGCCTCCAGCGCGGCTCGCACTGCTACCGCTTGTGCTTTGACCTCATCACCGAGCGCTGACGGGCTCGACTTCGGACGACGGGTTCGAGGTTCCAGTACCGCCGACGGCCCCTCAGTCTTCGCTCGTTTACGTAACTTGTAGAACGACTTCCGGGAAATCCCGTGTTCGGCGCAGAACGTTGACACCGCCCCGCGGGGCGCATCATCAGGCCACTGCGAGATCGCCAAACGCACAACAGGATCAACAGGTTCATTCACAGCACGCGACTGAGCGTTGAGCGCGGGCAGCTCGAACGCGAGACCACGGAGCGGTGTGACTGATGCCCGTCTGACAGCGTCCAGATGACGACTACGCCGCAACCACAGACTTGTCTACCGCCCCGAACAAGGCACCCGATCTCAGTGGTCGCGGATTGGCTCACAGACGACCTCGAGGGGCTAGCTGTTGCGATCGGGTTGGTGACAGCACCTGAACGGATCGGCGTTCGGTTTAAGTATGCGACTCGACGGTAGGCCCAGCGCCGGCGTAAGTCATCGACCGTGGTTCCTCCTCGCGAGGTTTAGCGTTGAAGCAGTTGAGGAAACCGACTCGTTGACGGTGCTGGTGCCCCAGTTTGTGTGAGGGTCATGCCCGGGGATCGCCTCGTTCACGGTGTTTTTCCACGATTTCTGCCACTCGATCGGGAAGCATTGTTGGAGCAAGTCGAGCATGATCGGCACGGCCGTCGATGCCCCTGGGGATGCGCCGAGGAGACCTGCAATGGTCCCGTCGCCGCCGACAACGAGTTCGGTTCCCTGGTGGAGCACGCCGATGCGGCGGTGGTCGGGGGTGACTAGTTGCGCGCGCTGCCCGGCGGGTATGAGTTCCCACTGGTCTATGTCAGCTTTGGGGTAGAAGTGCTGCAGCTTGGCGAACTTCTTTCGCGGTCGAGCAGCGAGTTCGCCGAGAAGGTAGCGCATCAGTGACAAGTTCTGGATGAGTGCTGCGGCGATGACGTGTAGGTTGTGCCAGCGCAGCGTGGTAAAGAAGTCGGTGAGGCGCCCCTGCTTGAGTAGTTTGGTGCTGAAAGTTGCGTAGGGCCCGAACATCAGGTGCCCGGCGCCGTTGACGAAACGCCTGTCGAGATGGGGCACAGACATTGGTGGCGCTCCGATCCCGGCTTGGCTGTAGACCTTCGCTTCGTGGCGGTCGACAACCTCGGGTGTCGAGCAGCGGAAGAATGCGGCTCCGACCGGTAGCACGGCGTACCCGCGGATCTCGGGCAGGCGAGCGCGCTGCAGCAGACGCAGGGCCATTCCGCCTGCGCCGACGAACACTCGTCGCCCACGTGGCGTGTCCCCCGTGAACCGGTCCGGGTGGTTCTAGAGTCCTGATTGCCCTGTTGAGGGCGGAGAAGGGACGATAGGGATCATGGCGGGACGGA